>JALSSC010000031.1 GCA_026984455.1 Chromatiaceae bacterium | reverse complement strand
GAACAAGGAGGCGGCCACCGCGGCCGGCCTTCTCGAACGGCTGATCCACAAGGCCCCCTTCAAGATCGCCAAGGTCCTGACCGACAACGGCAAAGACAAATTCGCCGGGAGCGAATTTGGACAACCGTAGGTTGGCCCCGTCCGGGGCGGACCCCAGGGACGGGGGACGCAATCTATAATCAACAGATCCCACAGAAGGCCCTCGGCCACGTGCCATCCATCCTGGCGCTCAAGCAATGGCAGGCCCGGCGCCGGGATCTCTTCAAAAAAGCGCGTATATAATCTCGCGGCTTTTGACAGATAATAGACTTGGGAGTGACAACTACGCTACACTCAAAACGACGATCGTGACCGGGGCAGCACATGGGGTTGGAATGGTGCAGGCAGATCGCCAACCATGATCTGTCATGGTGATCCCGACAGCGTGTCAAACGATCCGCGAACCGGTCGGATATTTCCACTTGGAGAACGGATTTGGAGAGTAAATCATGACCGATAAACTCGCCGCGCAAGCCTCTCGCGTTTGCGTTCTCACCTTGTTGCTGCTGATCAGTCTTCCGGCCAGGGCGGTTCCAGAGCTGTGGATCGCCGACAATTTCGCGCAGCTCGGGCGTGTCGATATACAGACAGGCAATGTCGATATCATCGGTCGAATGAGCACCCCTATGGACGATATCGCCTTCGATCCCAATGGCTTCCTGTACGGCGTCGGCAATGGCACCTTGTACTCCATCGATCCCGCTACCGCATCCACCTCGGTAATTGGCAATCTCACCACCTTCGTCAATTCACTGGTGTTCGATGCCAGCGGGGTTCTATACGCTGCCAGCGACCGACTCTATACCATCGACCTCACCACCGGACTGGCGACCTCGATTGGTAATGCCGGCACCAGCTATGACTCTTCCGGCGATCTCGCTTTCGTAGACGGGACACTGTACCTCAGCGCCAAGGGGAACGCCTCGGACGACCTCTACCGCCTCGACACTCTGGACGGGCGGGGAACACGGATCGGCAGCATCGGCACCGTGGATGTGCTCGGGCTGGCATCAAACAACCACCACAACCTGTTCGGCGTCGCCGACACCCGGGTTCTGGCCATCGACCCTTCGACAGGTAGCGGCAGCGTGCTTCTAGACTATGGCGCAAGCGGACTCGGACGGGCCTATGGCACGGCATTCACGACCGAGGCCGCCAGAGTCTCCGCTCCACCTCCGGCAGGGCTACTCGGTCTGGGCATTCTTCTAATAACAGTGAGCCGGTTTACCTCCCGACGACCAGCGGCCGATACCTCCACGGGCGGGGACGCCTGCCAGGAAGGCTAAACCGCATCGACGAACCGGGAAGCAGCGGCAGATACAACCACGCCCCCTGGATGCCATCGCGGTTGAAACACCTGTGGAAAGGCCTTTTCCACCGCTTGAGAACGACACAACTCGCCGATCCGCGACAGCATCACCCACCCTTGCGGAGCGGAACTGTCGGCGCCGATGTCAGGGGCCAGCCCCAAGTCGCGGGTGTCGGCAACGCCAATAGATCAGTCCGCTCTGAATACAGCCTCGTGGGCGCGGCTCACGGGTAATGGCTGCTCGTGGTTATACAGCTTGACCATGGCTTTTCCGGAGAAGCCTCGTTTGAATGCCTCAATCGCCTCGACGCGGACGATGGTTCCACGGTGAATGCGCCAGAATTTGTCCGGATCGAGTTCCGTTTCCAATTTTTTGAGTGACGTGCGAATCAGCCACTCACCCTGACGAGTCACCACGGTGGTGTATTTATCAGCCGATTTGAAGTAGTCGATGTCGTCTATTGCGATGAGATTTATCTGGCCTTGCCGGCTCGCCTTGATCCAATGCAGATAGGTATTGGACTCGCCCGGATGGCGCAAGGCGTTGAGTAGTTGTTTAAGATCGGCGCTTGCAGCGGTCCTGGCGTCGCCTTTCTTCTTGTCTTTCAGACGGGCGATGGTTTTCATCAACCGTTCATCAGACACCGGCTTGAGCAGGTAGTCCACCGCCGCCTGATCAAAGGCTTCAATGGCGTATTGGTCATACGCAGTCACGAAAACGATATGGACGCTGCCGGCTATCCGTTCCGCGACTTCCATGCCGCTGATGCCGGGCATTTGTACATCGAGAAAGACGAAATCTGGCTGGAGTTCGCGCCACGCGGCCAGCGCGCTCTCACCATTGGCGGCTTCGGCAACCACGACCAGTTCGGGCCAACGACGGGCCAATTGCGTGCGCAGATAGGCGCGCAAGTTATCTTCATCGTCCACGATCAGCGCGGTAGGGGAAGTCATGACGTGTTCTCCGGGATTTGCTCTATCGTCAGGGGCAGGGCCAATTGCGCCATGACACCGCCAGTCTCGTTTTCGTACAGGCTCAAGCCGGCGTTGTCATAGAGGCCGCGCAGACGATGGCGCACATTGGCCAGACCTATGCCTGCTTCCCCATCATTCTGGAAGCCCCGGCCAGTATCCGATACCTGAATAATCAGCGCTTGGTCTTTTTGCGCCAGCGAGATGTGGATGCAGCCGCCCCCGACTTCGTTTTCCAATCCGTGTTTCAGCGCATTTTCCACCAAAGGTTGCACCAGCAACGGCGGCAGCGGCAACGCCATCAGCGCCTCCGGGCATTCGATGTGATATTGCAGGCGTTGGCCCATCCGCGCTCGCTGGATATAGAGATAGGCGGTCAATAGGTTGATCTCATCGCGCACGGTGGTGGCCTCCTGGCGGGTTCTAAGCAGGCTGGTGCGCAGAAAGTCGCTGAGGTTTTCCAGCACGCGCTTCGCGTTTTCGGGTTCGTGGTCGATAAGGCTGACCACATTCGCCAGCGAGTTGAACAGAAAATGCGGTTCGATTTGCGCTTGCAGCAGGCGTAGTTGCGTTTCCACCAGATTTTTTTCTTTTTCGCTGCGGCGGCTGGCCTCCTGTTGCAACTGGAGTTTTTGCCGCGCCATTTTTTCGCGCGAATGGAAAAACCAGGCGATGGCCACGCCGAAGACGATGGCCGCCAGCGCCGGGATCAGCAGCTCCTTTTGCTGTTTGTCGAATTTCGTGCTGAACAACAGCAGTGGATTGGCGCCTGTCAGCACCGCGCCGATGACCACGCCAGCAAAGCCGCCCAGCGGAATGCCCACAAGACAACTGACGAAATCGTCTTTGGACGAATGGCGCAGCCGGATCAGGGCCTTGATGGAAGAATAGATGCTGATGCCGATGGATTCGGAAAACACCAGATTGTGGATCAGACCATTGCCGCGAATCAGCTGTAAAAAAACGGCGATGACGAGACAGAAAAGTAGCAGCAGGGACAGATCTCGCCAAGGAGGCTGTCGGACTTGTGGAATCGTCACGAGGGAAAGTCCAGTTTGCACCCAAAGGGCATAAACGCCAGGGTTTTCCGATATTTTGAGCGGGAAGAGCCGTTAGGCGAAGGGTGGAGCAGGCTATTTGACGAAAAAGAGCGGGAAAGCTGGCCAAATCTGGCTTTTTCGTACGACTGCATGGATGCAGGAGGTAGAGCAATGCATGGAGCAATTGCCGAGTAGATTTTCACAAGTCTGCCAGCCTTCTGGCACATGATGGTGAACGGTCGGTATTTTTCATGCTCAGAAATTTCCCTGCCAACTGACGAACGCCTGCCACTGGATTGGCAGCAAAGACCAGCTTGAATCGCTGTCGCCGCCGAAATGGCGCAAGCCGATTTCAAGCTGTTGCCGGTTCAGTTTGTAAACGCCGCTCGCGGTGGCGACCCAGCCTTGATCCTCGGGAGTATAGAGCAATTCCAGCGCGGGTTCGAAAGAGCCGTTCTGGCGGGAGACGCGTATCAGCGCGTTCCATTGACGCAGATTGTCGGCAAGAAAAGCCTGCCGATTATAGGCGATATTGCCCAGCACGGCGCTGGCGGGGGCTCGCCCATGCGCCAGCAGATCGCGCTGCTGCGCGGTGAGCAGGTTCAGCGCTTGCCATTGCGCGTCGGAATAGGCTGTTTCGTCATACCAGATTTCACCCAGTACGCCCCAGCCGCTGCTGTGGGTCCAGCTCGCACCCGCCAGCGCCTTGATTGCGCCGTGCGTCGCCTGATCGAAGAACGGGTTCGCTGCGCCGAGCAAAGATGTGGAATCGGGCAGGGTCAGGCGGTTGATGGGCTTGCTGGCTGTTTGTTGCCACAGGGCCGATGCGTGCCATTCCAGCGCGTCGCCAGACACCTGACTGACGCCCACGCCAAGCTGTGTTTCTGTTCTGTCGCTATAGCGCGCCAGCGCGTGCAGGTCGCCGCTTTCGCCGCTGTGGTAAAATTTCAGCGCGATGGATTGGTCGCGCTTCGGGGTATTTTCTGTGCCCCTGCCAGGATTGCTCCAGACCATGCTCACGGCGGCGCTTGCGCCAAACCATTCCATGGCCGCCTGATCGACGCCCCTGAGCGTATTGGTGTACAAGGCGCGGCGGTCTTCCTGCTGAATCACGTCCAGTGGGCGGAAACCGAAGCCCACGCCCCAGCTGGTGATTTTACGCCCGATGCTGAGGTCCAGTTTGCCCGCACTGGTATCGAAATACAGTTCGTTGAAGAACGCGTCCTGTTGAGGTTGCAGCCCCTTTGCGGCGCGGTTGCGCAGGGTAAAAGTGCTGTTGAGGCCGTGGTTTCGCCAGTTGATTTCCAGATTCTGCTGGCTGCTCGTTTGCAGTGCGGGCAACACCGCTTCAGGAACGCCATACAAACCGCCGTCGCTGCTCTGGCCGTCGTCCACGGTCAGCCGCAGCGCTGCTCCCGCATCGCCAGCCTGCGCGCCGCTTGCGCCCAGAATCCAGGCTGCTATGCCGAGTATCGCCATTTGCCGCGTGGCGCTCACGGCTGTAAATCATCCAGCGAATTGCGCACCAGGAACATCGGGTTGAAGTATTTGTCCTCGATGTCGCGCGGCGTGACGCCCTGATATTCGATCACGGTTTTCCGGTTTTTCCGGATGGCGTCGATCAGCGTGGTGGAAATGACCTGGTCATGTCCGTTGCGCGGGGCGGTCGTGAAAGTCGCCCGTTTGGCCAGTTTGCCGGAACTGACATAGAGATCGGCCTTGAGCGGGCGCGAATCCTGTTTCGCCACAGTCAGCTCAATGCGTTTGTAGGTGACGTCCTTGCGCGTTGCCGACAGCGCCAGTATCAGCGCGGGCGCGTTATCCACTGTGGTCTCCCTGACCAGCCGGGCGTCGTAGTCTTCGGCCCAGGTCATCGTGGCGATATCGCCAGCGGAGGCCTCGCCCAGCAGTTTCTGCATCGCCGTCACGCGAATGGGACGGCGGCTTTTGGGCATGACGATCCAGAATTTGTCATCGAGCATGAGCATTTTCTGGCCGCGCTCGCTGGCGTGGCGAAACAATACCAGCGACCGCCGTCCCGGCTTCAGAAACACGGTGTATTCACGCTCCTTGTCCAGCTTGTCGTTTTTGTACAATAGAATGCGCGTGTTGATCTGCACCGCGTCGGCGTTCAGGCGGAAGCGGTCGGCGGCTTTCAGAATGGTCTGCGTATCCGCCGCGAAAGCGGGTGACAGGTTTGCGCAAAGGACGAACAGCATCATCAGTTTCTTAAACATGGGCCAGCGCCTCAACAATGGGTTTACGGGCGGATTTGCGCGCCACGAACCAGGCGGCGGCGAGAGACATCGCCAGCACGCTGAACGCGGTGAGCAGATAGAGCGGCGGATGGACGTACACCACTAGCGGATAGCCCTGTGAACGCGCGGGCGGTGGCGGCATCTGAAAATCTGTCATGTAGAAAAACAGCGATACGCTGGCGGCGATGGCCATGCCAATGATGATGCCGGCGATGCCCATGACCAGCGCCTCCAGCACGAAATTGCGCACGATCTCCGGCGGTTGCGTGCCCATGGCGCGCAGCGCGCCGATTTCGCGCGTGCGTTCCACCACGGTCATGGACAGAGTATTGGTGACGGCGAACAACACCATGAGCAGAATCACCACGCCCAGCAAGCCGAATATCCGGTTATACAAACCGCGCACGGCTTCATAATAGAAAGCCGAATCGCGCCAGGTCTGCAGCGCCAGCGCCGGAAATTGCTGGCGCACTCGGGCGGCCATTTCTTCCGTGTCGGCGGTGTCGTACAAATAGACGGACAGACTGCTGGCCTTATCGGTTTGCAACAGCGCCTGCGCCTGTTGGATATTCATCAGCATCAGGCGCTTGTCGATTTCCGGCACGCCGGAATTGAATACGCCCTGCACCACGACATCGACGGCGTTTAGTGAACCTTCCACCGTATTGGACAACAGGGTCAGCGAGTCGCCGGGCCTGGCGTTCAGCGCTTTCGCCAGACCTTCGCCAATCATGATCTGCGGGTCCGCGCCCTCTTCATGGCGCGAGCTGAGTGCGTGGCCTTGCCGTATCTTCAGAAACGGCCCCTTGACCCGGAACTCGCCCTGCGCGACGCCCTTGCCAACAAAGACAGTGGATTTGTCGCCGTTGCTGATGAGCCCGCTGAATTCCAGTTTGGGCAAAACCGCCCGCACCTTGTCGTTGCGCAACAACGCCTTGCGGTAGCGCGCATAATCCTGCAAGCCGAACTCCAGCGGTTTTTCTTCCTGCTTGTCGAAATAATCGTGGTGCGCGAGCACGATATGTCCGTTGTCACGCGCCGCCATTTCTTTCAGCGAGTCGTAGGTGTAAAAGGCGAACCCGCCCGCCACCAGAATGCCCGCGACGCCAACTGCGGTGATAATCACCGTCACCGCGGCCCGACGCTTGTTGCGCCAGACATTGCGTATTGCGAATCTAAGCCATTTCATGGACTGCGATCTCCGTGGTTTCGTGGATTTCGCCATCGCGCATGTTCAGTACGCGGTCGCAGCGCGCCGCCATGCGTTCGTCATGGGTGGCGATGAGAAAAGTCGTCCCCTGGGCCTTGCCCAGGGCGTGCATGAGTTCAATCATTTGCGTGGCGGTTTCGGTATCGAGGTTGGCGGTGGGTTCGTCGGCGATCACCAGTCTCGGCTGGTTCACCAGCGCGCGGGCGATGGCGACACGCTGGCGTTGGCCGCCGGAAAGATGATCCGGGCGGTGATGGGCGAAGCGGCTGAGGCCCACTTGCTCGATGAGTTCCGCCACCCGGTTTTGGCGCGTCTTCACGTCCTCGCCCTTGAGCAGTAACGGGTACTCGATATTCTCGCTCGCCGACAAAACCGGCAGCAGATGATAGCTCTGAAACACAAAGCCCATGTTTTCGCGGCGCAACAGGGTGAGTTGTCGATTGTTCAGGCCCGCCACCGGCTGGCCCAGGAATTCCAGTTCCCCATCGTTGGCGGAATCGAGCAGCCCGCAGATATTCAGCAAGGTGCTCTTGCCGCTGCCCGAGGGGCCTTTCAGCGCCGCGAAATCGCCGGCTTCCAGGCATAGATACGCCTGTTTCAGGGCGATGACCTGTGTATCGCCCATATCGTATGTCTTGCGGATGTTTTCCATCTTCAACACCGGCGGCCCCCCATGATTGCGATGCGTCACCCCGGGTTTCATTGACTCATGTCCCCAATCACCGCCAGACGTGCGCGGACGATGTTGGCGTAGTGGCTCTGCCCGGGACGGGCGTCCAGCGCCAGCTTGAGGTATTTTTTCTCCAGCGCCTCATCGTCATCGCGCTTCGCGATTTCTGCACCTTGCAGATAGATGCGTTGGCGCACCTCTGGGGCGGCGTTGTGGAACGCCGGCTGCTCCAGGGTTTCCGCAAACAGATCCTTGGCGTCTTGCAGACGGTTGGAAAAAGGCGGCACGTTCAGAAACGTCGTCAGCGCCACCAGCCGTGTTTCGATGCTGATAACGGATCCGCGCTCGTACTGCTCGTCGTGCTCCGGGCCAAGCATAGCCAATGCCTTGTCCACCTTGTCCAACCCGCTGTCGAGAAACTTGATGCGCGTCCACGGAACCCAACCGTCGCGCGCGAACAGGGTTTCGTCAGCGCCGAGATACGCCAGGAACAAGGGGTTGTCCGGATGATCCTTCACCAGTTTCTGCAGGCCGGGATAGGCTGTTTCCGCGGCCTCGGCGTCACCGCGCAGACCTTGTTCAAAAACCGCCTGAATGGATGCAAAGTTTGCCGTTTCGGCGCTTGTGCCCAGAGGGGTCAGAACGACCATCAGGCTCAGGCACAGATGCCGAAATGGGTGATTCTTCGTTTTCATACCGAATGTCCTCGCCGGTGGCTGCAGAATGGATGGACCAAACCTATGTACACAGCATATCCGCGGTGATTGCGCGCCGCTGCATCATGCGACGAAATGCCGTATATCGGGATGAATGGTGGCACGCGCGATTGAGGTCCGGAGATGGCCGCGATACGCGCGTTGCGCGATGTATGGAGTCTATGCCGCTCGACGAGGACAGCGGGCGCGGTACTCAGGGCTTGAATCAGCAGGGGACAAATATGGATTGAACAATACCGCCCGCCCATGGGCAATGACCATCCCCATCCTGGTGGTAATGGAATCCATGATGAGCAGGAATACCTCGAACTGTCTTGAACCGGCTTTCGAAACACTTGGCAGCGATTACACGGTCACGACGACCATCGTGGCCCGATCCAGACTGTCCAGCAAGGCCGGCACCCGCTCTTGGGCGACGATGGGTATCTACTATCCGATCTTCCTCAACACGCTATCCAACCCCCGCGTCGAAAGTACCCTTTTTAGAAAACCGAGCAGATAAGTCGGAAATGTCACGTAATAACGCGGTCTTGGACAGGGGTGTTCAAGTGCCTGCAGCAGTTTCTTGTATACGGCGTCGGGTGGCAGGGTAAAAGGGACGGCGGGGCCTTCTTTGGTCAGCCGCGCTTCGGCGGCCAGGTACTTGTCGTGGTGGACGCTGGCATCGGGGTTTATGTTTTTCCTATACATGAGGAAGGCGTTGTGGCGGAACTTGCTTTCTATCGGGCCGGGTTCGATCAACGAGACGTGGATGTCGGTATCGGCCAGTTCCAGCCGCAGGGTATCGGACAGGCCTTCCAGCGCGTATTTACTGGCGCTGTAGGCGCCGCGCATGGCCAGCGACACGAATCCCAGCACCGAGCTGTCCTGGACGATGCGCCCATGCCCGCCTTGCGCACGCATGACACGGATCGCTAACCGGGTAAGCTGGTGCGTGCCGAACAGGTTGGTCTCGAACTGTTCGCGCAGGACCGCACGGCTCAGGTCTTCCACTGCTCCGGGCTGGCCGTAGGCACCGTTGTTGAACAGGGCGTAGAGTTGGTTGCCAGTGCGTTGCATGATTTCCGCGAAGGCCTCGTCCACCGATTGTTCTTCGGCCAGATCAAGCTGCACCGACTCCAGTCCCTGGCCTTTCAGCCGTGCCACGTCTTCCGCCTTGCGTGCCGTGGCGAAGACGCGGTACCCGGGCCGCTTGCTCAGCATGCTGGCGCAATGATAACCGATGCCGCTGGAACAGCCGGTGATGATGACGGGTCTGTCGATGGTTCTGGTATTGTTCATATTTTTGTCCTCCATGGTTAGCGAGTGCGATTCAAGTCCAAGGCGTTACAACGTGGCGCCGGCATTTCGAGAACGGCGGTCCGCGACCCGCGACAACAAATACCTGCGGCCTGGGTGTCATCAGGCTGGCGCCGCTGTGCATGAGGCCGCCGGTGAGGCCTCCCATCCTGTCAACGTGGCACTGCGCGCGGGCCCGCCGGGCGGCGTCCATGTCACTGGAAAAGGTGGGCCAGACCTGACAGATATCACATAGCAAGGATCTCCCCACAGCGAATCTACATGATATCGTCGTTCATAACAGATAAACTAACCTTTTGAAGATCGATACCACTGATGGCTTATTCAAAAATGGAATGAGCATGGCCGCCAATCACGAGACCTTCATGTCCCGCGCCCTGGCCCAGGCCGTCCACGCCGCGGCGGAGGGGGAAGTGCCGGTGGGCGCGGTCTTGGTCCAGGATGGCGAAATCGTCGGCGAGGGCCGGAACCGTCCCATCGGCCTGGCCGATCCCAGCGCCCACGCGGAGATCCTGGCGCTGCGTAACGCCGGCCGGCGACTGGGTAACTACCGGTTGCCGGGGACGATCCTCTATTCCACCCTGGAACCCTGCGTGATGTGTGCCGGTGCCCTGGTCCATGCCCGGGTGGCAATGGTGGTGTACGGCGCTCACGACCCCAAGGGTGGCGCTTGCGGTGGGGCCTTCCAGTTATTGCCATCGGGATTTCCCTTCAATCACCGCGTGGAATGCCTGGGCGGCGTGTCTGAGGTCGAGTGTGGCGAGATACTGCGGGCCTTTTTTCGCAAGCGCCGTTCTTTTCGCCCCCTCCCATAGCCCGCATGCGCCCGGATCCATGGCCTTTGGCCATCGCTGCCGTGCCCCCCCGCACTCCCGGTGATCTGTCACCTCCACTCGACAGGGCGGCGATAGCGGCGCCGAGGATGCAATCGCTCCGGCGGGTTGCCTGCCGCCGCGGTTCGCCAGGAGACCGAAGCGGCGGATGCGCATGAACCCCTGATGCGCGCCGGCCAAGCCCTCGCGCCAGACGCCAAGATCTCCCGCCCGCCTCCAATCTATTTCCCCGACAAACACCGACCGGCGGACATGCGCTCCCTCTCCGCCCGCCCCGGCAAGCGCTTGCCGCCACCGTCCCCTTGCCTTCCCCATGACCTTTCCGGGCTGCGGGTCCGCCCCCTCCTCCGCCGCCTTGGCAAGATCTTTGCTTATACCCTGTTACCCAGCACGAAACGTCGGAAAGAGGACGCTGCCATGTTCCCATCTCTATGGATTGCGAAGACCGGCCTGGATGCCCAGCAGACCAATATGTCGGTCATCTCCAATAATCTGGCCAACGTCAACACGACCGGATTCAAGCGCGATCGGGCGGTGTTCGAGGACCTGATGTACCAGAACGTGCGCCAGGTGGGGGCCAATTCCACGCAGAACACCGAGTTGCCCTCGGGCCTGATGATCGGCACGGGGGTGCGCACCGTGGCCACCCAGAAGGAACACGCACAGGGCAACCTGGTCACCACCAACAACAACTTCGATCTGGCGATCGAGGGCAAGGGCTACTTCCAGGTGCTGCACCCGGACGGCAGCATCGTCTATACCCGCGACGGCCAGTTCAGCCTCAATCAGGACGGCCAGGTGGTCACCGCCAGCGGTTACGCCCTGGAGCCGGCCATCAATGTCCCCAGCAACGCAGTGAGCGTCACCGTCGGCTCCGACGGGGTGGTCTCGGCCCTCCTGGCGGGGGCCACCAGCCCCACCCAGATCGGCCAGATCGAGCTGGCCAACTTCGCCAATCCCCAGGGGCTGGAGCCCCAGGGCGACAACCTGTTTCGGGAGAGCGTGGCCTCCGGGGCGCCCCTGACCGGCCTGCCCGGCAACGACAGCCTGGGTACGGTGCTCCAGGGACACCTGGAGAGTTCCAACGTGAACGTGGTGGAAGAGCTGGTGAACATGATCCAGACCCAGCGCGCCTACGAGATGAACTCCAAGTCCATCTCCACCGCCGACAAGATGCTCGGCTTCGTCACCAACAACCTATGAGGGGTGGCCCGCGCATGAACCACACGGACACCAGCCGGGGCCTTTTCGCCCTCGCCCCGATCCTGCTCTCCGCCCTGGTCCTGGGCGGCTGCAACAGCGCGCCGGTGCGCGACCCGGCCTATGCCCCCGCGCGCCCCGTGGCGCCGCCGCCCGAGCCCACCGGCGACGGCAGCCTCTATCACGACGGCTACGCCCTGAGCTGGTTCGAGGATCTGCGCGCCCACCGGGTGGGCGACCTCCTCACGGTACGCCTGGTGGAGCGCACCCAGGCCGACAAGGCGGCCAAGACCTCGGCCAAGAAGTCTACGGTACAGAACATCGACAACCCCACCCTGCTGGGCATGAAACCCAAGTTCACCGGCCCGCAGGGGTTGGGCGCCGGCGACCTGAGCTTCGCCACCAAGAGCGAACACGACTTCAAGGGCGAGTCGGCCAGCTCCCAGAGCAACACCCTGAACGGTGACATCACCGTGACCGTGGTCCAGGTCCTGGGCAACGGCAATCTCATGGTGCGCGGCGAGAAACGCCTGGGCATCAATCAGGGCAACGAATACATCCGCCTGTCGGGGATCGTGCGCCCCTGGGACGTGAGCGCCGACAACAGCGTGGAGTCCACCAAGATCGCCGACCCCACCATCACCTACGTGGGTGACGGCGCGGTGGCCGACGCCAATGCCATGGGCTGGCTGGCGCGCTTCTTCATCAGCGCCCTCATGCCCTTCTGAGGAGGACCGCCATGCGACCACTCATCCTGTTACTGTCCCTGCTCCTCTCCCTGGCCGGCGCCAGCGCCGGCGCCGCCGAGCGCATCAAGGACCTGGCCGACGTGGCCGGGGTGCGTGCCAACGCCCTCCTGGGCTATGGCCTGGTGGTGGGTCTGAACGGCACCGGCGACAAGGACACCGACTCCCCCTACACCCTCCAGAGCCTGCGCGCCATGCTCACCCGCCTGGGCGTGCGCGTCCCTCCCGGGGTCAAGATCAAGCCCAAGAACGCCGCCGCGGTGATGATCTCGGCCGAACTGCCGCCCTTCGCCAAGGTGGGCCAGCACATCGACGTGACCGTCTCCTCCCTGGGCAACGCCAAGAGCCTGCGCGGCGGCACCCTCCTAATGAGCCCCCTCAAGGGCGCCGATGGCAAGGTCTACGCGGTGGCCCAGGGCAACCTCCTGGTGAGCGGCCTGTCGGCCTCGGGGGCGGACGGCTCCAAGGTGACGGTGAACGTGCCCAACGTCGGCCGCATCCCCAACGGGGCCACCGTGGAACGCGCCTTGGCCACCCCCTTCGCCCACGGCGATCATCTGGTGCTGAATCTCAAGCGCGCCGATTTCACCACCGCCAAACACATCGCCGATGCCATCGACAAGGCCCTCGGTGAGGGCACCGCGGTGCCCATCGACGCCGCCTCGGTGCGGGTCCGGGCACCCAAGGCGGCCGGCCAGCGGGTGGGCTTCGTGGCCTTTCTGGAGGAACTCACCCTGGAGGCCGGGCGCCCGGTGGCGCGGGTGATCGTCAACTCGCGCACCGGTACCGTGGTCATCAACCAGGAGGTGCGGGTCGCCCCGGCGGCCATCACCCACGGCAGCCTCACCGTCACCATCACCGAGGACGTGCAGGTCTCCCAGCCCGCTCCCCTCTCGGGCGGCCAGACCGCGGTCACCCCGCGCAGCAACGTGGACGTGGCGGAGGAAAAGAAGCCCATGTTCAAGTTCGCCCCCGGACCCACCCTGGACGAAGTGGTGCGGGCGGTGAACGAGGTGGGCGCCGCCCCCAGCGACCTGGTGGCCATCCTCGAGGCCCTCAAGGAGGCCGGCGCCCTGCGCGCCGAGCTGATCGTGATCTGAGATGGACACCGCCAGCGCCCGCATCGTCACCGACCTGGCCGCCCTGGAGCGGCTAAAGGCCCGCGCCCGCAGCGACCAGGCGGGTGCCGCCAAGGAGGTGGCGCGTCAGTTCGAGGCCCTGCTCATGCAGACCCTGCTCAAGGACATGCGCCACACCGGTCTCGGCCCGAGCCTGCTGGACAATCCGCAGGGCCGGCTCTACCGCGACCTCTACGATCAGCAACTGGCCAGCCAACTGGCCGGTCACGGTCTCGGCCTGGAACGCTTTATCGCCGCCCATCTTCCCGGCGCCCCGAAGGTGGACGCGGGGCCCGGGCGGGGTCTGAACGACTACCGGGCCCATCCCACCCGGACACCAGTCCCCCGCGCCCACCCGGCGGCCGGTGCAGCCAGCGCCCCCCCGGTGGACGAGCCGCCCTTCGCTGGGCCCGAGGACTTCGTCCGGCGCCTCGCCCCCCATGCCGAGGCCGCCGCCCGCGAATTGGGCATCCCCGGACAGGCGTTGCTCGCCCAGGCCGCCCTGGAGACCGGTTGGGGCGCCCATCAGCCCGAGGTGGGCGGGCGCCCGAGCCACAACCTGTTCGGGATCAAGGCCGGCCCCGGATGGCAGGGCGCGCGGGTGCGCCGGGAGACCCTGGAGTACGAGGACGGGGTGGCGGTGCGGCGCAGTGAGCCCTTCCGCGCCTACGCCTCCTATGCCGAGTCGTTCAGCGACTACGTGGCCTTCCTCAAGGCCAATCCCCGCTACCGCGAGGCCCTGCAGCAGAAGGAGCCCCGCGCCTGGTTCGAGGCCCTGCAACGGGCAGGCTACGCCACCGACCCGGCCTACGCCGACAAGGTGATGGACGTCTATCGGCGCCTGCCGCCGCCCACCCGGGTCGCTGAGGCGGCCCCGGCCAAGGCCGCCTGAGGAGACACATCATGGCAGGCATACTCAATATCGGCATCTCGGCCCTCAAGAGCTACCAGCAGGCCCTGGCCACCACCGGCAACAACGTGGCCAACGCCGGCACCCCGGGCTACAGCCGCCAGCGGGTGGAGTTGGGCACCCAGACGCCCCAATATGTGGGCTCCGGCTATATCGGCGCCGGCGTCAAGGCGGAGAACGTGCGCCGTCAGTACGACCAATTCCTCGCGGGCCAGGTCCGCGCCGGACAGAGCGCGGTCTCGGACCTGGAGGCCTATCACAAGTACGCGGCCCAGATCGACGGCGCCCTGGCCAACGAGGATACCGGGCTGGACCCCGCCTTGCAGCGATTCTTCGACGCCATGCAGGGCCTCTCCAACGACCCGTCCGACATCCCCTCGCGCAGTCTCCTGCTGTCCGAGGCCGGCGCCCTCGCCAGCCGCTTCAATGCCCTCGACCGCCAGTTCAGCGAGGGGTTGCGGCGCATCGATCAGGACCTGGGCCGGATCGCCGGCGACGTGAACCATCTGACCGAAGGCATCGCCCGCCTCAACGACCAGATCGCCAAGGCCCCCGGCCGCGCCCAGGGGAAACTGCCCAACGACCTGCTCGATCAGCGCGACCACCTCATCGACGAACTCTCCAAATACCTTTCGGTGACCCGGGCATCCCAGCCGGACGGCACCTTGAACGTCTATTTCGCTCAGGGTCAGGCCCTGGTCCTGGGCGACCGCGCCGGGAAACTCGCTGCGGTGGACTCCAAGGAATATCCCGAGCGCAAGGAGATCGCCTTCATCCAGGACGGCGCCGCAGTCACCCTCAGCGACCGGATCGGCGGCGGCGAGCTGGGCGGGCTGCTCAAGGTGCGGCGGGAGGTCTACGACCGGGGCCGCCAGCAGGTGGGCCTGGTGGCGGCCGGCCTGGCCGTCACGGTGAACGCCCAACACGCCCAGGGTCTCGACCTGGACGGCAATCCCGGAGGCCTGTTCTTCACCGACATGACGGGGCCGGTGAACGCCCTGCCTCGTCGCGACAACAGCGGCACCGGGGTGGTCAGCACGCGCATCACCGACATCGCCGGGCTGCGCGCGGCCGATTACCGCCTCAGTTACGACGGCACCGACTACCGCCTGGAGCGCCTGAGCGACCACAGCCTGCTCTATCAGGGCGCGGCCTTCCCGGCCGGCACCACCTATGACGGCTTTCAGCTCGATCCCCTCGCCGGCACCCCCGCGGCCGGGGACAGCTACCTCATCCGTCCCACCGCCGATAGGGCGGGAGCGATCGACCGGGTGATCGCCGACACCCGCAAGATCGCCGCCGCCGGCAACACCCCGCCCACGGGTATCTCGGACAACCGCAACGCCCTCGCCCTGGCCGCCCTGCAAGGGGCGAAGACCCTCTTCGGCGATGCCGCCGGCAGCCCCACCGCCAGCCTCCAGGATGCCTTCGGCGACTATGTGGCCGCCACCGGCTCCCGCACCCGTCAGGCGCAGGTGGACCTCAAGGCCCAACAGGGCCTGTTGGAGGTCAATCAGAACGCCCAACAGGAAGTCTCCGGGGTGAATCTCGACGAGGAGGCCGCCGACCTGGTGCGCTTCCAACAGGCCTATCAGGCCGCCGCCCAGGTGGTCCGGACCGGCAACACCGTATTCGACTCGCTCATCAACGCGGTCGGGAGGTAGCCATGCGCATCGCCACCGCCATGATCTTCCAGCGTGGGGTCAGCGCCATGCAGACCCGGCAGCGCGAGCTGTCCCACAGCGAGCTGCAACTGGCCACCGGCCGGCGGGTGGTCACCCCCGAGGACGACCCCACCGCCACCGCCCGCGGTCTCGACCTGGACCGCCGCATCGCCACCGTGGAACAACATCAACGCAACATCGACCGCGCCCGCGAGCGCCTGGACCTGGAGGACACCAGCCTGCGCGAGGTGGGCAATCTCCTCCAGCGGGCGCGTGAACTCACCGTCCAGGCCGCCTCCGACACCCTGGCCCCGGAGGACCGCACCGCCATCGCCCACGAGATACGCCAATTGCGCGACGAGGTCCTGGGCCTGGCCAACACCCGTGACGCCAACGGCGAGTTCCTGTTCTCCGGCTACAAGGGCGACAGCCGCCCCTTCACCGCCCCCAGCCCCTACACCTATGCCGGGGACAGCGGGCAACGGCGACTGCGCATCTCTCACGAACGCACCCTCGCCGACAGCGACAACGGCCAGGCCGTGTTCGGCGGCTTCAGCGATCCCGCCGGCGGCACCCGCAACCTCATCAAGATGCTGGACGACCTGGCCGAGGACCTCGACGCCGGCACCCCCGCGCCGCCCTCCAGCCAACCCATCCAGGCCTATTTGTCCGACCTCGACGCCGGCCTGGGGCGGATCCTCGACATCCGCGCCCAGGTGGGCGCTCGGATCAACGCCAGCGACACCCAGAAGAAGGCCAACGAGGACTTCCTGGTGACCATGAAGACCACCCGCTCCGAAGTGCGCGACCTGGACTACGCCGAGGCGGTGAGCCGCTTTCAGCAACAGCTCACGGCCCTTCAGGCCTCGCAGCAGTCCTTCGCCAAGATTCAGGATCTGTCGTTGTTCAAGTTCATTTGATGGCCATGGAGAAAGGGACGGCGCAGGTTCGCCGTTTCCGGGAATCCCCTAACTGTCCTCGCCCCGCCGCGGCGCTACCATAGAGGCTTCCGCCCCGTCTCAGAAGGAAGACCCCATGTATCGCCGAGATTTCATCAAGAAGGCCGGCGCCCTCGCCCTGGGGGGCGCCGCTGCCGCCCCCGCGGTCCACGCCCGCTCCCACATCCGCTGGAAGATGGTCACCACCTGGCCGAAGAATTTCCCCGGCCTGGGCACCGGGGCCAACCACCTGGCCCGGCTCATCACCGAGATGAGCGGCGGCCGCCTCAGGGTGAAGGTCTACGGGGCCAAGGAGATCGTGCCCGCCTTCGAGGTGTTCGACGCCGTCTCCCGCGGTACCGCCGAGATGGGCCATGGCTCCGCCTACTACTGGAAAGGCAAGAGCGAGGCCGCCCAGTTCTTCTCCACCGTGCCCTTCGGCATGACCGCCCAGGAGATGAACGCCTGGCTCTACTACGGCGGCGGGCTGGAACTCTGGCGCGAACTCTACGCCCACTTCGGCCTGATCCCCTTTCCCGCGGGCAACAGCGGCGTGCAGATGGGCGGCTGGTTCAACAAGGAGATCAACAGCGTGGAGGACCTGAACGGCCTCAAGATGCGCATCCCCGGCCTCGGCGGCGAGGTCCTGCGCCGGGCCGGCGGCACACCGGTGAACCTGCCCGGAGGCGAACTCTTCACCGCCCTGGAATCTGGGGCCATCGACGCCACCGAATGGGTCGGCCCGTACAACGACCTGGCCTTCGGCCTGTACAAGGCGGCCAAGTTCTACTACTACCCCGGTTTCCACGAGCCCGGCACCACCATGGAGGCCATCGTCAACAGGCAGGCCTTCGAGGCCCTGCCCAAGGACCTCCGGGCCATCGTCAGCGCCGCCTGCCAGGTGGTCAACCAGGACATGCTGGCCGAATACAACGCCCGCAATCCCGGCGCCCTCCAGACCCTGCTCCGCAAACACAAGGTGGACATGCGCCGCTACCCCGACGACGTGCTCGCGCGCCTGCGCCAGCTCTCCGCCGAGGTGGTGGCCGAGATCGCTCGCAAGGACGACTTCTCCGGCAAGACCTACGCCTCCTATCAGAAGTTCCTCGAGCAGGCGCGGACCTGGACCGATATCTCCGAATTCGCCTATCTCAAGGCCCGTGACGGCCACCGGGCGCAGCGGACCGGGGACGCCGGCCGGGAGGGTTGAGGCCGCCCCTGGGGCTCTATGTGCATGTCCCCTGGTGCGTGCGCAAGTGCCCGTACTGCGACTTCAACTCCCATGAGGCCCCCGGCGCCCTGCCGGAGGCCGCCTTCCTGGAGGCCCTGGAGCGGGATCTGACGACCGACACGGGGCGCGTGGCCGGACGCCCCCTGGCCTCCGTGTTCATCGGCGGCGGCACCCCGAGCCTGCTCTCGGCGAGGGCCGTGGGCCGGCTGCTGGAGGCCGTCGCCCGCCACCTGCCCCTCTCCCCGGACTGCGAGATCACCCTGGAGGCCAATCCCGGCACCGCCGAGGCCGGGCGTTTCCGGGGCTACCGCGAGGCCGGGGTGAACCGCCTGTCCATCGGGGTGCAGAGCTTCGACGACCGGGCCTTGCGGGCGCTGGGACGCATCCACGACGGCGCCCAGGCGCGGCGGGCCGTGGAACAGGCGCAGGCGGCCGGGTTCCGGCGCATCAACCTGGATCTCATGCACGGCCTCCCCGGGCAGACCCCCGCGGCCGCCCTCTCCGATCTGGAGACCGCCTGCGCCCTGGGGCCGGGGCATCTCTCCTGGTATCAGCTCACCCTGGAGCCCAACACCCGCTTCCATGCCCACCCCCCGGCCCTGCCGGACGAAGACACCCTGGCGGCGATCCAGGACCAGGGCCTCGCCCTGTTGGCGCAGTGCGGCTACCGCCAGTATGAGGTCTCGGCCTTCGCCCGGCCGGGAGAACGCGCCCGCCACAACCTCAATTACTGGCGGTTCGGCGACTACCTGGGGATCGGTCCGGGGGCCCACGCCAAGCTCAGCCTGGCGGACGGACGCATCCTGCGCCTGGCCAAGCGGCGGCACCCGCGGGCCTACCTGGAGGCCGGGGAAGGCTTCGTCTCCAGCCGGAGGGTCCTGGACGCGGACGACCTGCGCCTGGAGTTCATGCTCAACGTCCTGCGTCTGCGGGAAGGATTCCCGGCGGGGCTCTATACGCGCCACACCGGCCGGCCGTTGGCCGACCTGGCCCCGGGGATCCGAGAGGCAGTCCGGCAAGGGCTCCTGGAGGCCACCCACCGGCGCCTGCGCCCCAGCCCCCGGGGATGGCGCTATCTGAACGACCTCATCGGCCTCTTCGCCTGAGCGGCGCTCAGAAGCCCTCCGCCGCCTCCGCCGCCACCGCCTCCAACATGGCCTCCACCGCCCGCATGGCGGGGGTGTCCGCGCCCGGGTCGGCCACCACCCGGCGATGGACGATATAGGTCCGGCCGGGCTCGTCCGGGAGCACATAGACGGACAGGGTGAAGGGGCAGTTGACGATCCGGCGCGGATCCTCGGCGATCATGCGCCGCGACAGAGGGGCGGAGCAGAACTGCACCGACCGCGCCTTCAGGAACAGGGGCCCCGCCGCCCCCACCGCCGGCCCGGTGCGCGCCCACATCTCGCCGAGGTGCAGCTCGTGGGTCAGGGTCATGCCGCGGTTCTCGATGGCCAGGCGCAGGGCCGAGAGCACGTCGTCGAAGGCCGCGTCGGTGGAACGCACGGCGAAAGGCCCCGCCGCCCGGACCGTCAGGGCGAGGCAGGCGAGGGCGAGGAAGGACAGGATCTTGGCCATGGGGCGGACTCCTTGGGTGATGACACCTCGTAGGCAATGGGACCCCGAATGCTAGCACCCGCACGCCGTGTCGCCAGCTCGCGGCCATGGCGCCCGGAAGCGGCCTCAGGCCCGGCCCCCGCGGGACTCCGCGTCGAACAACGAGCTATCGCGCCCAGGACCACGTCATCCAACCACTCAAGTCATTGAAAACCGCGCCAGTGGCCTTCCCTGAAAATGTCTGCGGCAGGGATGCCGCAGTCAAGCCTACAGGGAGGTATTCACGGCGTTTTTCAGGGAAGGCCACTGGCAGAGGGGTGGTTAGATGACGGAGCCCTGCTATCGCGCCTGTCTCCCGTTACAGGGTGCGGCTTCCGGGGTATAGTTCACTGCACTTTTCGCTTAGGGTTAGGTAGTGACGTGGGAGCGGCTTCAGCCGCAGTCACTCCCGCACGGAGTGGCCACGCCGGATCGCGGCTGAAACCGCTCCCACACAGTGTTCTCCGGGCGTACAGAGTAAAGGACCATGCCCCACCTCGACGACCCACGCCGCTGGATCCACCGCCAACTGCCCCTGCGCCTGGGCATCGCCACCCTGATCCTGCTCCTGGGCGGCGGCGCGCTGAGCTACCGCTTCGAGACCCTCGCCCAGACCCAGGCCCTGCTCGGCGACGCCCGCACCCAACTGGCCACCCTGGTGGCCGAGGCCGGCCTGCGTATGCGCGCACGCGGCGAAGACGCCCCCAGCGCCTTCTTCGCCGCCTTCGAGCGCCGCACCCGTACGGCTGCGCCCGGCCCCCTGGGCCGCTTCGTGCTGGTGCGTTTCTTCTCCCCCGATGGCAAGGCCCTGCGCGCCTATGCCGACCCGGAGCTGAAACAGGCCGACCGCCTGGCCAGGGAACTGGGGCCGGACCTGCCGGCACGCCCGGGGGCCGGCGGGGCCTGGACCCGGGATCGCCGGCTCGGGGACGGCGAATTCGCCCACCTGGTGTTGCCCATCGTGGATCCTTCCCATCGGGTCCTGGCCTATGTGGACGCCCTCTACCGCTTCAGCCCCCTGGCGGCCGGGCGGCGCCGCACCGCGGCCTTCCAGGGGGCCCTGGTGGTGGCCCTGGCCATCCTCGTCACGGTCCTGGTCCTGTATCCCCTCGTGAGGCACCTGGTGAGCCGCCTGGAGGCCTTCTCGGGGGAACTCCTCGACGCCAACCTCGCCACCCTCGTCACCCTGGGCGCGGCCATCGCCAAGCGCGACAGCGACACCGACGCCCACAACTACCGGGTCACCCTCTACGCCCTGTCCCTGGGCGAGGCCCTGGGCCTACCGGCGGACCGGATGCGCGCCCTGGCCAAGGGCGCCTTCCTCCATGACGTGGGTAAGATCGCCATCCCCGACCGGATCCTCCTCAAACCCGGTCGCCTGGATGCCGATGAGTTCGCCCTCATGCGCACCCATGTGCAACACGGCCTGGACATCGTCTCCAGCTCGCCCTGGCTGGAGGACGCCGCCGCCGTGGTGGGCGGCCATCACGAGAAGGTCTCGGGCGGGGGTTACCCCGCAGGCCTGAAGGGAGAGGCCATTCCCCTCGTGGCCCGCATCTTTGCCATCGCCGACGTGTTCGATGCCCTCACCTCGGAACGCCCGTACAAAGAGGCCTTCCCCCTGGAGAAGGCCCTGGACATCCTGCGCGAAGGGGCCGGCAGCCATTTCGACGCGCAGATCCTGGAGCCCTTCCTGGAACTGGCGCCACGGCTCTACGAGCGTTACGGCCGCCGCGACGACGCCGGGCTGCGCGAGGCCTTGCGCAGAGAGGCCATGCGCTGGTTCGGGCACGACGGGAAAAGAGACCGCCCGGCGTCATCCTGACCTCGGGCGGAGGTGGGGTACGGGCCGCCCACAGGGAGTCGGATCGGCACCCGCGCACGCCCCGTGGGCGGGCGCATCGGCGGAAATCCGGCCGTGGCCCGGATGATGCGCGAAGCCGTGCCCTACGAGCGCCTGCCGCGCTCCCGGTGCGCCCCGCCCAGGCGTGAGATATTGAGCGGCCGCCCGGCCACCCAGACCCGCTTCAGGTCACGCAGGACCTCCTTGGGCATGCCCTCGGGCAGTTCCACCATGCTGTGATCCTCGCGAATGAGGATACGCCCGATGTAACGGCTCTCCAGCCCCGCCTCGTTGGCGATGGCCCCGACGATATTGCCAGGGCGGACCCCGTGGCGATGCCCCACCTCGATCCGGAAGCGCTCCATATTCACCGAGGGGTCCGGACCCCGACGCGGGCGGCCCCCGCCCTCCCGGCCGCGCGCGGGCCGCTCGCCCCGCCCCTGGCGTGCCGCCGGCGCAGGCAGGTCGTCCACCATCAGGGGTTCGTCGCCCTGCACCAGGCGCGCCAGGGCGGCGGCGATCTCCAGCGGCGGCAGGTCGCGCTCCTCTTCGTAGCGGGTCACCAGGGCGCGGAAGGGCTCCAGGTCGTCGGCCGCCAGGGCGGCGTCGATGCGCTGCATGAAGCGCGCCATGCGCCGGTCGTTGACCGCCTCGGTGCTGGGCAGCGGCATGGGCTCGATGCGCGTGCCGGTGGCGCGCTCGATGGCGTAGAGCATGCGCCGCTCGCGCGGGGATATGAACAGGATGGCCTGACCCTCGCGCCCGGCCCGCCCGGTGCGGCCGATGCGGTGGACGTAGGATTCGGTGTCGTGGGGCACGTCGTAGTTGATCACGTGACTGATGCGGTCCACGTCGAGGCCACGCGCGGCCACGTCGGTGGCCACCAGGAGATCGATCCGCCCCGCCTTGAGCTGTTTCACGGTACGCTCGCGCTGGGCCTGGGGGATGTCCCCGTTGAGGGCCGCCACCGCATAGCCGCGCGCGGCCAGGCGCTCGGCCAGATCCACGGTGGCGGTCTTGGTGCGCGCGAACAGGATCGCCGCCTCCACCGGCTCCACCTCCAACAGCCGCGTCAAGGCCTCCAGCTTCTGGCTCGGCGCCACCATCAGCCAGCGCTGGCGGATGGTGTCGGCGGTGCGGGTGCGCGCCTCGATGGCGACGCGCACGGGCTCGCGCATGTGGCGCTCGGCGATGGCCCGCACCGGCCCGGGCAGGGTGGCCGAGAACAGCGCGGTCTGGCGTTCCGCCGGGGTGCGTTTCAGGATCCATTCCACGTCGTCGATGAAGCCCATGCGCAGCATCTCGTCGGCCTCGTCCAGGACCAGGGCGCGCAACGCACCCAGGTCCAGAGTGCCCCGCTCCATGTGATCCATGAGCCGGCCCGGAGTGCCCACCACCACCTGCACTCCGCGGCGCAACCGCCGCAACTGGTCTGCATAGTTGCTGCCGCCGTAGACGGGCAGGACGTGAAAGCCCTCCAGGTGCGCGGCGTAGTGTTGCAGGGCCTCGGCCACCTGGATCGCCAATTCCCGCGTGGGGGTCAAGACCAGGAGCTGGGGACGGGTGTCGGCCAGGTCGAGGCGGTCCAGCAGAGGCAAGGCGAAGGCCGCGGTCTTGCCGGTGCCGGTCTGGGCCTGACCGAGCAGATCGCGGCCTTCGAGGAGCAGGGGAATGGCGCGTTCCTGGATCGGTGAGGGGGCCTCGTAGCCGATCTCGTCGAGGCGGGAGAGCAAGGCGGGGGACAGACCGAGATCGCTGAACGGCCTCTCGGCGGGGGTATCGGAAGACATAGGGAACCGTGGGTGAGGGAAGGAACAGGGCATTGTATCAGAAGCAGGCGCCGGCGGGGGCCGGTCATCCGCCACGAGGCGATGCCCCCGGTGGCGGCCTATCCACCTGCGACGGGTATAACGAAACGTTACGCCCGTCCACGAAAGCGTACACACCGCCGCCCCCGGAGGCCCCGGACAGGCCCCGTGACGACGACATATTCCCCTTTTTTTTCATGCCGTTAGAACTTGTTTCAAGAGTTGGCACGGTCGATGCGATACGGATACCGAGCACAACCAACGCTCAACAAGAGTAGAGACCCCTTTGACCGACGCATTCTGACAATCGGAGAGTAAAGATCATGAACAAGCCCCTCACCGCGACCGCCGCCCTCGTATTCGCCCTGGCCGCCGGCCCCGCCTTCAGCGATCACACCACGACCACCGGCGACACCAGCCTCGAAAGGGTCGAGCACGGCAACGTGGACATGGGCGGCAGCGACGCCCCGGCGACGACCCGCAACCCCACCGGCAAGGCCCACGTCCCCGGCCTCAAGGCCTTCCACAAAGGCAGCCACGATGTCTATGGCGGCGAGGGATCGGGTAAACACGACGACGGGAACTACACCAGCAGCATGGAGAAGGCCATGTCCGGCCACGACATGGGTTATCCGGTCAAGTAGCGGATCACCCGGCCTCCCCGTCCCCGCCAGGGGGCGGGAGATATGCAGCCCCCCTCACACAGGAGAAGCAAGATGATGATGAACGGTACCGGCTGGATGGGCCTTGGAGGTGGTTTCATGTGGTTGTTCTGGATCCTGCTGATCGTGGCAGTCGTCCTGCTCGTGCGGGGCCTTGCCTCATCCCGCGGCGGCGACACGGGATCCACCGACGCCCTGGAGGTCTTGCGCCGGCGTTTCGCCCGGGGCGAGATCGATGAGGCCGAGTTCGAGCGGCGCAAACGCCGCCTCCAGTCCTGAATCCACCCCCGGGAGCGGAGAGATGACCCCTGCCCCACGCAGCGACACCACCCTGGGTGCCCACCTGACCTTCACGCACGGCCTCGACGAGGCCCAGGTCCAGACCCTGAACCAGGCCCTCGTCGCCATCGACGGCCTCGTCGAATCGCGCCTCGACCGGAAGCGGCGCAGGCTCCATGTCCGTTATGACGTGACCCGGACCGGACTGGAACCGATCCTGCGCCGCCTGCAGGCCATCGGCCTGCCCCCTTCCCGCGGGCTCGGCCAGCGGCTGCGTCAAGGCTGGGCCCTATACCGCGAACAGAACGCGCGGACGAACGCCCGGGCCCCGGCCCCGGCCTGTTGCAACCAGCCTCCACGGCCCCGGAAGTGAACCCGTCGCACGTGAATATCTCGCTACTGCGGCCGCCCCTCGCACCCCTGGGCGGTGGAGCGATTGCTCGCCATAGTCCCTGCGATGACTCGCTTCCGCGCCTTGCCCAGGGGCACGAGGAACACCCTCGAAACACGACATATTCACGTGCGACGGGTATGACCCACCTCAGCCATCAGGAAGAACCCATGAACGCACCCCTCCCCTCTCTGCACGACCCTGTCTGCGGCATGGACGTCAGCGCCGACAGTCCTCACCATCTCGACCATGGAGGGCGCACCTGGTTCTTCTGCAGCGAAGGCTGTCGGAACAAGTTCGCGGCGCGACCGGAGGACTACCTCCCCGCCCCGGAGCCCGGTGCCACGGCCCGCTCTCGGCAGCACGAACAGGAACGCGGACATGTCCATGGCGCGCCGGAGGCGGATGCCGCCTGCGCCTCCGGGACCTGCGACATCGCCGGAACCTATTACACCTGTCCCATGCATCCGGAGATCCGGGAATCCCGGCCCGGGACCTGTCCCAAGTGCGGCATGGCCCTGGAAGCGGTGATGGACCCGGCCATGGCCACCCGGATCGAATACACCTGCCCCATGCACCCCGAGGTGGTCCAGGACCACCCCGGCAACTGCCCCAAGTGCGGCATGGCCCTGGAACCCCGGACCCTGAGCGTGGAGGACCGCAACCCCGAACTGGAGGACATGACCCGCCGCTTCCGGGTCGGTGCCTGGCTGGCCATCCCCACCTTCGTCCTCGCCATGATCGCCGACCTCGCGCCCCAGTGGCTGCCGGGATGGCTCGGCCTGGAGCGGGTCCAGTGGATCGAATGCGCCCTGGCCACCCCCGTGGTGCTCTGGGCCGGCTGGCCCTTCTTCGTGCGCGGCGGGGAGTCGGTGCGCACCTGGAATCTGAACATGTTCACCCTCATCGCCCTGGGGGTGGGGGCCGCCTGGCTCTATTCCGTGACCGGCCTGTTGTGGCCGGAGATCTTCCCCCCCGACATGATCCGCCCCGACGGCACCGTGGCGGTCTACTTCGAGGCCGCGGCCGTGATCACCGTCCTGGTGCTCCTGGGTCAGGTCCTGGAGCTGCGCGCCCGCAGTGGCACCAATGCGGCCATTCGCGCCCTCCTCGACCTCGCCCCGAAGACCGCCCGGCGGGTGAACGAGGATGGGACCGAGGCCGACGTCCTCCTGGAAGAGGTCCGCCCCGGTGACCTCCTGCGGGTGCGCCCTGGCGAGAAGGTCCCGGTGGATGGCGTGGTCCTGGAAGGCGAGAGCCACGTGGACGAATCCATGGTCACGGGCGAGCCCGTCCCCGTCGCCAAGGCCGCCGGCGACCGCCTGATCGGGGCCACCCTCAATGCCAAGGGGGGCCTGTTGATGCGCGCCGAACAGGTGGGCAACGACACCCTCCTGGCGCAGATCGTGCGCATGGTGGCCGAGGCCCAACGCTCCCGTGCCCCCATCCAGCGCTTGGTGGACCGGGTCTCCGCCTGGTTCGTGCCGGCCGTGGTGGCGGTCGCCGTCATCGCCTTCATCGGTTGGTTCGGCTGGGGTCCGGAGCCGCGCCTGGCCTACGCCGTCGTCGCCTCCGTCTCGGTCCTGCTCATCGCCTGTCCCTG
Source organism: Chromatiaceae bacterium (assembly GCA_026984455.1). Taxonomy (GTDB): domain Bacteria; phylum Pseudomonadota; class Gammaproteobacteria; order Chromatiales; family Chromatiaceae; genus JALSSC01. The sequence continues at coordinate 164,318 of JALSSC010000031.1, read as the reverse complement.
TGCCCTCGGCCTCGCCACCCCCATGTCCATCATGGTGGGCACCGGTCGCGGCGCCCAACTCGGGGTCCTCATCAAGAACGCCGAGGCCCTGGAGACCCTGGAACGCATCGACACCCTGGTGGTGGACAAGACCGGGACCCTCACCGAGGGTCGGCCCCGAGTCACGGCCGTGGTCCCGGCCCCGGGCGAAGACGAGTCCCGACTGCTGGGCATCGCCGCCGGGATCGAGCGGGCCAGCGAGCACCCCCTGGCCGACGCCATCGTCGCCGCCGCCCAGGAACGGGGGTTGGAGCCCCAGACCGCCGCGGACTTCCGGTCGCTCACCGGCCAGGGCGTGCGTGCCCGCGCCGCGGGGCACGAGGTCGCCTTGGGCAATCGCCGCCTGCTGGAGGCCCTGGATATCGATCCGGGCCCCCTCGCGGATCGCGCCGCCGCCCTGAGCCGCCAGGGACAGACCCTCGTATACCTAGCCCTCGACGGCCGCATCGCCGGCCTGATCGGCATCTCCGACCCCATCAAGAGCGGCAGTGCCGAGGCCATCCGCGACCTCCACGCGGAAGGGTTGAAGGTGGTGATGCTCACCGGCGACAACCGCGCCACCGCCGAATCGGTCGGCCGGGCCTTGGGCATCGACCGGGTGGAGGCCGAACTCATGCCCGAGGACAAGCAACGGGTGGTGGAACGCCTCCAGGCCGAAGGGGCCCGGGTGGCCATGGCCGGCGACGGCATCAACGACGCCCCCGCCCTGGCCCGGGCCGACGTGGGCATCGCCATGGGGACCGGTACCGACGTGGCCATGGAGAGCGCCGGCGTCACCCTGGTCAAGGGCGATCTGCGCGGCATCGTCCGTGCCCTGCGCCTGAGCCGCGCCACCATGCGCAACATCCGCCAGAACCTCTTCTTCGCCTTCGTCTACAACGGCCTCGGCGTCCCCCTCGCCGCCGGCGCCCTCTACCCCGTGTTCGGCCTGCTGCTCTCGCCCATCGTCGCGGCCGCGGCCATGAGCTTCAGCTCCGTCTCGGTGATCGGCAACGCCCTGCGCCTGAAGCGGGTAAAGATCTGAAGCATCGAGTATCCGGCCCCGGGATCGCTCCCGGGGCCATCCCCCGCCGTTCGGCGCATTCGCCGATCCAACGGCACTCACCTCGGAGAGACACCATGTTCAAGCAGATCCTCATAACCTTCGCCATCTCCGGGCTCCTCGGCTCGGGCCCTGCCGTCCTCGCCGAAGAGGCCCACCCTTCCGATCAGGCGGATGGGGCCAAGGCGCCTGCCGCCGTCCAGACTGCACCCACCGGGACGGCGTCCACCGACACCGCCATGCCCATGGGAAAAGGCAGCCCCATGAGGGGGGAAATGAAGATGGGTGGAGGGGTCCCGTCCGGACAGATGCCGGGAAGAGGAATGATGGGCCCGGCCGGCGGCATGATGCAGAAGATGATGAGGCCCGGCGGCGCCGCCGGCGAGACCACCGCACAGATGCCCATGGCGGGCCGGATGGGCATGGGCCGCCCCTGCGCGCAGAAGGAAGGGGGCGGCATGATGGGCAAAGGGATGATGAATAAGGGCATGATGGGGAAAAGGATGATGATGGCGAAACACAGGCAACTGGTGAACCGCCTCGACCTGATCGATGCCCGCCTCGCCAAGATCGAGGCCATGCTCGAACGTCTGCTCCAGCGCTGAAGCACACCCCCCGCAACCGTCCGCCCCTCTCCCAGCAACACGCCCTCTCCCAGCGGGAGACCTGCCTGCGCCGCGCCAGCGGCAGGCAGGGGGGAAGGGGGTGGGACAGAGTGAACCTGCGCCCCGTCCACGCATCCCCTCCCTGGCGAAGCCCGGGTGAGGGTGAAGCGTCCAGGGGACTGCACAGCCACATCCACAAGGAAACCCTCCATGAAGACCCTGACACTCGTCGTTCTCGGCCTCGCCCTCCTGGCAGCGGGCGCGGTCGCCCTGTCCTATTCCGGCCTGCCGAACATTGCGGCCACCGTGAAGGAGCCCGCGGCCATCGCCTGGCTGATCGAGAACACCCGGGAACAGGCCATTCGCCGACGCGCGGAGCAGATCCGTGTCCCGCAACTGACCGGAGATGCCCGTTGGCGGGCCGGGGCCAGGGCCTTCGACGATATGTGCGCCCTCTGCCACGGGGCGCCCGGGAAACGGCCGTTCCTCGGTGCCGGGGACATGAATCCAGCGCCGCCGGATCTGGCCAAGGTCGCTCCCCGACGCTCGTCCGCCGAACTCTTCTGGGTGGTCAAGAACGGCATCCGCATGACCGGCATGCCCGCCTGGGGAGCAAGCCATACGGACCGCCAGATCTGGGACTTGGTCGCCTTCATCCGGCAGTTACCGAAACTCTCGGTCAACGGTTACCAGGAGGCCTTGCGCACGGCGCCCGAACATGCCCATGAGCACGGACATGCACCCGGAGCCCAGGCGCATTCCGCCCGGAACCCTTCCCCCCTCCAGGCCGTGCCCAGGCCCCAGGAACCCGACGCTGCCGTCCCTGAAGGCGACCACGCATCGCCTTGGCACCTATCGGACGGCCCGGAACATCACGGAGACGGACAGGTTCCGCATGCTCATTGACGGCGATGGGTGGCGGCAGTGTCGGTTCGTGACGGAGCGAGGCAGACCTGGCGTGCCCCCAGGGCGGTGTAGTGGGCGCTGTGGCAGGTCAGGACGATGATCTGCAGGCCGCGGCGGGCGCCGAGGTCGAGGGTTCGCTGCAAGAGCGAGATGCGGCGGGGATCGGAGTTGGCGAAGGCATCGTCGAACACAATGGGTAACGTACCGTCATGGTCCGCCGCCAGCAGCTCGGCAATGGCCAGGCGGACTGCCGCGGCAACCTGCTCCCGCGTCCCGCCGCTAAGGGTGTCGAAAGAGAGGGCGCCGGGCATGTCCGGGCGCACCAGTTCCACGCCAGTAAAATCGTTGCCGTCGAACATGGCAACCGCTCGTGCCTGTGGTCCGAACACGGGCTGAAGGTAGGTGGTGATCTTCTCCGCCAGGGGGCGCGAGAAATGCTCGGCCAGTTCTCGTTGCTGCGCCTCGAACAGTTCGTGTACCAGCGCGATGGCACTCGCATGACGCTTCGCGGCTTGCAACCGTTCCTCGGCTGCAGCGAACCCGGCGCGGGCCTGGGCGAGTTCGGCGCGGGGATCTTCGGTGCCGTCGGTCTGCAGCAGTGCCTGGGCCGCGGCGCGCTGCTGTTCGGCATGACTGATCGTCTCCCGGCCGTTCTGAATCACGCGCTCAAGGCGTTCCTTGTCCGCATCGAGGAGATCGGGCTGCAATTCAGCGATTGCGGCACGGACCTGTTCGAGTTGTTGCTCGGCAGCCTGCTTGGCTTCCAAAAGGCGCTGTCGCTCAATGCGGCGCTGGAGCTCATCACCCGCTTTTTGGACGAGAATGCGGATGGTGGTCTCAATCTCGTTCTGTTCATGTTTCCGGTCCCGAATCGACTGCTCGATCTCGTCTCGCTCTTGGGCGAATTGCTCAACTTGCTTGGCCAACGTCTCCAGGCCGCTTGCGGCTTTCTGCTCTTCGGTCTCGGCGGAATCCACCTGCTGCTGCGCGTGCCGGACCTGTTGCCGGGCGGCTTCGAGGCCTTCCGGGACAACCTTTCCTTCGCCCACGGCCTGCTGTAACCGGTCGACTTCGGCCTGGGTGGCGGCCAGATGGACCTGAGCCTCTTTGAACTGCTCCCGGGTCGATTCTGGATTCAGCGCATCGAGTGCGGCCTGTAATCGGTCGATTTCCCGCTGGATCTCCTGCCGTTTGACGACAACCTCCGTGGCCTCGTCGAGCGATGCCAGCCCCCAGCCGGTGAGCGCCTCCCGAATCTCTCCATCGATCGTCGAGATCCGGGTCCGGAGCGACCCAAGACTCTCCCCACCACCAGGGTGAATGCGCAACCGGAGATCACCGGCCTCCAGTTCCTCGGTCTCGGTGACGGACAGCCGCTCGCCCGGTGCCAGTGTTCTGTCCCCGATGCGCACCGGCAGGGAGGCTTCGAGCAGTTCGATCTCCGGTGCGGCCGCCTCCAGGCTGGCCTTGGCCTTTCCACGGTCACGATCGAGCCTTTCGAGCCTGTCCAGCGCTTCCCGGCCGATGGCCGGGAGCCGGGCGAGCCGGTCCCGGAATTGTTGGATCTTGCGCTCGTGGCGTTCGATTTCCGCAACCTGTCGCTCCAGTGCCTGATGCTGTTGCCCGGCGTCCATTACGCGCTCGCGGACAACGGCCAAGTCCCGCATCCTGCGCGCCTTCAGGGCCCGTTCCTTGGCTTCTTCGTGTCCTTTCCGCGCTCGTTCCACGCGCTCTCGCAAGTCGGCCAGGCTCTGGTCCTTGCGTGCCCGTTCGCTCTGGAGCGGGGACAGGGCATGCTGAAGTCTTTGTGCCCGTTCCTGAAGCTCACTGATCTTCCTGTCGGCCTCTTCGGCCGCCCCCAGCCGGCCTTGGATTGCTTCCATCTCCAGGCGCTGGGTCCGCTCCTGCTCGCGAAGCCTCCCCAGTCCTTCAAGCCTTTCGGTGGTCGCCTGCAGTTGCTGCCGGGCCTCCGCCAGGCTGGCGTTCGCCTGGCGGATGGTCTCCCTGGCGTTCTCGAAAGTGCCCATGGCCTCTTCCAGGCGGGCCATGCGCGATTTCGCCTGCTGAAACCGTTCCTGGGCACTTTCGTGTTCGGCCTCGGCGGAGGCCAGCGCCGATCCGGCCTTGGGTTTCCCGCTTCGGGTAAAAATGCCGTCGTAGAGTCTTGCGAAGTGCTCTGCGACGCGCCCGTCCAGCGCAGACTGCATGGCCACGGCACCACCGACGCGCTGGAGCTGCTGGAGGAGTTGATGCTGCTGGGCCGCGGCGTATTGCGCAGGATCCTCGCCGCCCTGGCCCTGCCAGACCCACAGGTGCGCCCACTGGGCCTGCAAGCGTTTGTCGATACCCCTGCCGCCCCCCGCAGGTTCGACCCCGAGCAGATCGGCGAGCCGTTCCTCGGCCTCCTCCCCCTGCCAGGTCTCTCCAGCGATCCGGCTCAGAGTCGCCGTGCCGTTCTGACCGGAGAAATGCTTGCGCAGGTGATAGGCGTCATCACCGACGGTGAAGCGCAGTTCGACCTCGGGATGGCCCGTGTAGATGCGGGAACGCATCCCCGCGAGGATAGCGCCGGTGACGGTGGCCTTGAGGAACAGGGCCCGGTGGATCGCTTCCACCAGGGTACTCTTGCCGCTCTCGTTGTCTCCGGCAATCAGGGTCCTGTGAGGATCAAACTCGACGGTGAGATCCTGGTGCAGGCGATAACTGCGCACCCTGGCGGACTGGAGTCTCATGCGCCCCCCTCCGCCTGCTGAGAGGCCACATGGAGCAGACGCAGCGCGAGCTGGGCTGTTTGTGGATCCTCGTCCTGGGTGGCGCGATCGACGAGGCTGGCTGCGACGCCCGCGATCAACGGATCGCCGGGACGCTCTTTCAATTGCGCAATCTCGGTATCCGTGGGTGCAACCTGCACATCCTGGACTATTCTGAGCCAAGCGAGGCGCGCCTCCAGCGATTCGAGCATCTGCTCGAGCACCGTATGGGCTTCGATGCCCAGGGAACCGCTGAGTTCGAGGCGAAGCAGCGTCTCAACCGCTCGTTCGCCGATGAACCGGTCGATCTCATCCTTGAATCGATCCAGGGAGGCATCGTCGGTGAACTGAAATGCCATCCGCCGCCAGGCGAGCCGTGCGGTACGGATCCGCTCAACCTCTGGCGGCATACCGTGACCCACACGAACCGCCAGGACGTTTCCCGGGTCCTGATCCGTCCCTTTCGGGAAGCGATCGGGCTCGGGCGTGCCCGCATACCAGGTCCGGGTTCCCACCGGCAGCGTCCCGTGCCAGTCTCCCAGGGCGACATAGTCGATGGGCATGGCCTCAATCCGGTCGGGATCGATCAGATTGGTTGATGCGTCCTCTTCCTCGTCGTCGGCCCAGGCACCGACAAAGCGCTGTGTCGAACCATGCGCCAGGACGATCCGCGGCAGGCCTGCAGGCAATGCCTCAAAAACCTCGCTGCCCTGCAGCCATGCGGCCGGATCACCGGCCACTGTCCGATGCAACAACGGACAGGGCAGGATCACGGCCTGTTCCAATACCACGGGCGTGGGGTCAAGCAATACGGTCAGGTTCGGCGCCAGCTGCTCGCGCTCACGCCGGAAGAATGGCTGCTGCCAGATACTCCCGGGACCACCGTGGTCATGATTGCCCGGGATCACGAGCACTGGCACCGGGATCCTTCCAATGGCTGCACAGGCGGCGGAGACCGTCGGCTTGTCAACGGTGGTCGAGTCGAACAGGTCCCCGGCAACCAGGACGAACGCCGCGCCTCTTTGGGCAGCGACTTCTCCGATGCGGTCGATGGCCGCGATGCGCGCTTTCCGGATCGCCGCCCGCTTGTCGGGGTCCCGCACCTGGGCAAAAGGCTTGCCGAGTTGCCAGTCAGCGGTATGGATGAACGTGATCCGGCTCATTGATCACCTCCTTTCTCCCCTCTACGCGATGATCCATGCAAACATTGGCATAGACTTCATTTTGTGGGCATTTCTATACGTATGCCCGTCGCACGTGAATATGTCGTGTTTCGAGGGCGTTCCTCGTGCCCCTGCGCAAGGCGCGGAAGCGAGTCATCGCGGGGACTATGGCGAGCAATCGCCACACAGCCCAGGGGTTCGAGGGGTGGCCGCAGTAGCGAACTATTCATGTGTGACGGGTATATTTGTCCCATCGCGTGCGAACGGCCGATCCAGTACCCTTCTCGCCAGGTTTCCAATAGCCCAGACCGAGTTCCATCCGGCTACGGGTTGCCCGAACGTCGCCGTCCCTCTGCTGGATAATGGTGCGGCGGTGGACACAGCGAGTGCTGGATGATGAGGACGTCCTCTACGATCAAGACAGCCTCTGCCGCTACGAAGAGCCGGAACGGGGCAGTCAGTGACCATTGCTGCCAAGCGGTCTGATGCCGGCCACCCCTGGCTCGCACCCTTCCGACGCGCTTGCGGCGACCCCTCAGTCACCTGCCACGAAATCTCCATCTCCCAGCGGGGGAGGACTCGGGTACAGGGAAGAGGCGGGAGAGGCGAAACCGGTGCCGCTTGAGGTGGGGCTGAGGGTCAGCCAAGGCACGAGTCAACCACGTAGAGAGGCAAAGACCCCGCCGGGTCATCCCAACGGGGTCTCGCGTTAACTAAGAACCGCCAGAGTTGGCGGATTGAAATCTGGCTCCCCGAGCTGGACTCGAACCAGCGACCCACTGATTAACAGTCAGTTGCTCTACCAACTGAGCTATCGGGGAAAAATGAAAAGCGGATTCTAATCGGCACCTCTGATGAGGTCAAGGGCGCCAGGACCTTGTACTGAGATGCATAGCTTGTGCCACAGGTCGTCGGTCGGGGTCTGCGGCTCGCTGAGCGCGCCCGCCGTCAGGCTGGGCACAGGGTGGCTTGTGTGCCAGAATTCGCCTGGGGGGTGCGCGGTCCACGGTCCACGCCACGACATCGATCCAGCGGGGATGGCCTCACCGCCTTCTTGCCAAAGGGGCTGACATGTCTGCACCTGCAAGGGGTCGGGGCAAGGGGGAGCCAAAGCCCGGACAACCCGGCCTTCACTGTAACGCCGGCGGTGCCCGCGCCACCCTGGAAGATAACAGCCGCGGGCGCCTTGAACATTCCTCCATCCCGTCGATCCTGAGGCGGCAGGCCACCCCCGACCTCTTGTCGGACACTGTATTCCCTTAATGGACCGTTGGGAATAGGACGCGCGGCGGGGGGTTCGCCAATGCATGAATATTCTCTCTGTATCGCCCTGCTGGAACAGGTGCAACGGGTCGCCCGCGAACACCGGGCGGGCAAGGTGGACCGGATCCTGCTGCGCATCGGCCCCCTCTCCGGGGTGGAGCCGCCGCTCCTGGAACGGGCCTGGCCCCTGGCGGCGGCCGGCACCCTGGCGGAGAATGCGCAACTGGTCTGCGAAGCGGCCCCGGTGCGGGTGCGTTGCAGCCGCTGCGGGGCGGAGACCGCGGCGACCCCCAACCGCCTGCTCTGCGGCGCCTGCGGGGACTGGCAGACCCGCCTGGTGAGCGGCGACGAGATGCTCCTGGCCCAGGTGGGCCTGTCACAGATCGACGAGGACAACGACTGATGTGCCTTGGCATACCCATGCGGATCGTGGAGATCCACGGCGTGAATGCCCGCTGCGAGGCCAAGGGGGTCTCCCGGGAGGTGAGCCTGTTCATGCTCCAGGACGAGCCTTTGCAGGTGGGCGACCCGGTCCTGGTGCATGTGGGCTATGCGATTCAGAAGATGACCCCCCAGGAGGCGCGCTCCACCTGGGAACTGTTCGACCGGGCGCTCGCCGCCGAAGAGGCCGCGGCACCCTCAGGAGGGGAACATGTGTGATACCTGCGGCTGCAATCTCACCCCGGGCAACGAACACCTGCTGCGTCCCGGCGGACGCCTGGCCCACACCGGCGAGGGCCGGGAGGCGGTGACGGTGCTGGAGTCCCTGTTGCGCGAGAACGATCACCAGGCCGCCCACAACCGCGCCCACCTCGACGCCCACGGGGTCCTGGCCCTCAACCTCATGTCCTCCCCCGGGGCCGGCAAGACCGCCCTCCTGGAGGCCACCATCGAGGCCCTGGGCGGGCGTTACGGCATCGCCGTCATCGAGGGCGACCTGGAGACCGAGAACGACGCCCGCCGGATCCGCGCCAAGGGGGTGGAGGTGGTGCAGATCGCCACCGGCAGCGCCTGTCACCTGGACGCCCACATGGTCCACGACGCCCTCCACCACCTCGACCTCGCGGCCATCGACATCCTCTTCATCGAGAACGTGGGCAACCTGGTCTGCCCGGCCGGCTTCGACCTCGGCCAACACCGCAACGTCACCCTGCTGTCGGTCCCCGAGGGGGACGACAAGCCGGCCAAGTACCCGGTGATGTTCCGCGCCGCCGACCTGGTGCTGCTCACCAAGACCGACCTGTTGCCCTATCTGAAGGCGTTCGCTCCGGCGCGGGCGGAACGCGGTCTGCGGGAACTCGCCAGTGCCGCACCGCTGCTCCCCCTGGCGGCCACCGAGGGAGAGATCGGCCCCTGGCTGGAATGGCTCCACGCGCAAATGGCGGCAGAGCGCCGGCCCATCCCGGCCGCTCCCCCGCACCACCACCCCCATCCACATCCGCCCCTGGACGGGCCTTGAGGATGTCCGCCACCCGCTCCGCCCGGGACTGGCTCGAACGCATCCACGCCCTGCCCCTGCGCGGGCGGGTGCGGATCATGAACGTCTGCGGCGGCCACGAGCGATCCATCACCCGTGCCGGGCTGCGCACCCTGCTGCCCGCGGAGATCGAACTGATCCCCGGCCCGGGCTGCCCGGTCTGCGTCTGCCCCGAAGAGGACATCCACCAGGCCATCCACTGGGCCCTGACGGCGGGCGTCACCCTGGTCGCCTTCGGCGATATGCTGCGGGTGCCAATCGACCGCCCGCGGCGGGAGATCCGTTCCCTGGAACAGGCCAGGGCCGCCGGGGCCGACGTCCGCCCTGTGGCCTCCCCCACGGAGGCGGTGCGCATCGCCGCCGCCGCGCCGGAACGACCCGTGGTCTTCTTCGCCGCGGGCTTCGAGACCACCATCGCCCCGGTGGCGGCGATGCTCGCCGAGGGCATCCCGGACAACCTCAGCGTGCTGCTCTCCGGGCGCCTCACCTGGCCGGCGGTGGCCATGCTCCTGGCCTCCGGGGAGCCGGGCTTCGACTGTCTGATCGCCCCCGGTCACGTGGCCACGGTGATGGGTCCGGAGGAATGGGCATTCGTGGTGCGGGAGCACCGTATACCCACGGCGGTGGCCGGTTTCACCCCGGAATCCCTGCTCGCGGCCATCTACTCCACCCTGCGCCAGCATCTGGAAGGGCGCCTGTTCCTCGACAACTGCTATCCCGAGGTGGTGCGCCCGGGTGGCAACCCCGAGGCCCGGGCCCTGCTCCGCCGGACCCTGGAGGTGGTGGACGCCCCCTGGCGCGGGATCGGCATCCTCCCCGCCTCGGGGTTCGCCCTCGCCGCCCATTCATGGGACGCCCGCCGCCGCCACCCACCCGCCGACCACCGAGACCGCCCCCGGGCGGGAGGGATGCCGGCCGGTTGCGACTGCGCCCGGGTCGTGCTGGGGCGCATCTACCCGGACGCCTGCAAGCTCTACGGACGCACCTGCACCCCGCGTACCCCGGTGGGCCCCTGCATGGTCTCCGACGAGGGCGCCTGCCGCATCTGGTGGACGGGCGGGGTCCGTGCCCCCGCCCCCGCCGAGATTCCGGCCGGGGTCCAAGCGCCATGAACCCGGGCCTGCTCCTCCTCGGTTTCCTGCTGGGGATGCGCCACGCCCTGGAGAGCGACCACCTGGCCGCGGTGGCCTCCCTCGCCACCCGCAGCCGTTCCCTCGGCGAGACCATCCGCCAGGGTGCCGTCTGGGGCCTGGGACACACCCTGACCCTGTTCCTGTTCGGGGCGGTCGTACTGGTCACCGACCGGCTCGTTCCCGAGCAGCTCGCGCGCGGCCTCGAATTCGCCGTCGGCCTGATGCTCCTGGCCCTGGGCCTGGACGTGCTGCGCCGCCTGCGCCGGGAACGTCTGCATATCCACCCCCACCGCCACGCCGACGGCACCCTCCACCTCCATCTCCACGCGCGGGAGGCATCCCATCGGCATGACCATGCCCACCCGGGTTTCCCCCTGCGCGCCCTGGTGGTGGGGATGATGCACGGCATGGCCGGTTCCGCGGCGCTGATCCTGCTCACCCTGAAGACCGTGCAGTCGCCCCTCACCGGCCTTCTCTACATCGCCCTGTTCGGCCTCGGCTCCATGGCCGGGATGGCCGCCGTCTCCACCGTCATCGCCATCCCGCTGCGCCTTTCCAGCCAGCGCATGCAACGCCTGCACCAGGGACTGACGGCCCTCGTCGGGGTGGTCACCCTGGGCATCGGCGGTCATCTGGTCTGGCAGATCGGGATGGTGGACGGGCTGCTGCGTTGAGCGCCCGGGCGATGCCCCATGGCGGTTGAGGCCCGCCGCTGGCAGGTGGGGGGACGGGTCCAGGGGGTGGGGTTCCGCCCCTTCGTCCATCGCCTGGCGGTCTCCCTCGGCCTCACCGGCTGGGTGCGCAACCGGACCGGGCAGGTGGAGATCCACACCGAAGGCGACCCCACCGCCCAGGCCGCCTTCCGCAGCGCCCTGACCGGAAACGCCCCGGCCATCGCCGCGCCCCGTATCCTCAGCGAGGAGAGCACATCGCCCCAGGGCTTCGAGGCCTTCGTCATCCGTCCCAGCGAGGCCGCCGGAGAACGGGAGATCCACCTGCCCCCGGACTTCTTCACCTGTGACGACTGCCTGCGGGAATTGCAGGACCCGCAGGACCGCCGCTATCGCTACCCGTTCATCAACTGCACCCAATGCGGACCGCGTTACACCCTGATCCGCGCCCTGCCTTACGACCGCGCCAACACGGCCATGGCCGGCTTCCCCCTCTGCGGCGACTGCCGGGCCGAATACGCGGACCCCCTGGACCGCCGCTTCCACGCCGAGCCGCTGGCCTGCCCGCGGTGCGGCCCCCATCTAACCTTCGAACGCCATGGCGAGATCGTCCAGGGAGACGCGGCCGCCCTGGCCGCCGCCGTGGACCTCCTGGCCCGGGGCCTGATCCTCGCCCTCAAGGGGATCGGCGGCTATCACCTGCTGTGCGACGCCACCGACGCGGAGGCCGTGGCCCGTCTGCGAGAGCGCAAGGGACGGCCGGACAAGCCCCTGGCGGTGATGTTCCCCGCCCCCGCCGACGCCCCCCTGGCCCAGGTACGCCGCCACCTGGCCCCGGGGCCAGAGGCCGCCGCGGCCCTGCGGTCACCGGCCCGGCCCATCGTCCTGATCGGCAAGGGGCCGGGCTATGCCCTCGCCCCGGGCATCGCCCCCGGCCTCGGCGAGGTGGGGGCCATGCTGCCCTACTCGCCCCTCCACCACCTGCTCCTCGGGCGCATCGGGCATCCCCTGGTGGCCACCTCGGCCAACCTCAGCGGCGAACCGGTGCTCACCGAGTCCGCGGCGGTCCGCCGGCGCCTGGGCCGGGTGGCGGATGCCTTCCTCCACCACGACCGCCCCATCCTCCGCCCGGCCGACGACCCCGTCCTCCGCCCCATCGCCGGACGGCTGCGCCCCTTGCGTCTGGGCCGTGGCCTGGCACCCCTGGAACTGGAGCTGCCCATGTGCCTGAAACGACCGGTGCTGGCCACCGGCGGGCACATGAAGGACACCCTGGCCCTGGCCTGGGGGCGGCGGGTGGTGGTCTCCCCCCACATCGGCGACCTGGAGAGCGCCCGCGGCCTGGCGGTGTTCGAACAGGTCGCCGCCGACCTCCAGGCCCTGTACGGGACGCGGGCCCGGGAGCTGGTCTGCGACGCCCACCCGGGTTATGCCACCAGCCGCTGGGCCGCGGCCAGCGGCCTGCCGGTGCAACGGGTCTGGCACCATGCCGCCCACGCCTCGGCCTTGGCCGGCGAGCACGGGCCGGACCACCCCTGGCTGGTATTCACCTGGGACGGAGTGGGTCTGGGCGAGGACGGCGGCCTCTGGGGCGGTGAGGCCCTGGCCGGCCGGCCCGGCGCCTGGCGGCGGGTGGCGAGCCTGCGGCCCTTCCGCCTTCCCGGCGGTGAGCGGGCCGCGCGGGAACCCTGGCGCAGTGCCCTCGGCCTCTGCTGGGAGCTGGGCCGCGACTGGCGGCCCGAAGGCCTGGCCGACGCCGACCTGGCGTTGCTGCGCCACGCCTGGAGGCGGGGCCTCAACGCCCCCCGCACCTCGGCCGTGGGACGCCTCTTCGACGCCGTGGCCGCCCTCGCCGGGGTCTGCACCCGGGCCAGCTTCGAGGGTCAGGGCCCCCTGTATCTGGAGCACCGCTGCGGGGACCTGGATGCCTGGGTGCCCCTGCCCCTGAGCCGCTCCCCGGCGGGCCTCTGGGTGAGCGACTGGGGCTCGCTGATCGAGCGCCTGCTCGACGAGCGCCCCGGGCCGGCGACGGCCTCGGCCCTGCTCCATGCCACCCTCGCCGAGGCCCTGGTCTCGCAGGCGCTGAAGATACGGGAGGCGGAGGGCATCGCGCGGGTGGGCCTGGCCGGGGGCGTGTTCCAGAACCGCATCCTGGCCGGGCGGGTTCGGGCGCGCCTGCGCGAGGAGGGCTTCGAGACCCGCCTGGCCCGGCGGGTCCCCATCAACGACGCGGGTCTCAGTTACGGCCAGGTGATCGAGTACGCCGCCCTCGGATCATCGGGTTGAACCCGGCTCTCTCGGGTATAGGCCGATCCCTGGAAAGGCCCGGCGCCCCGATCTCTCCACGAAGCGGGTATATGATCTCGCGGGTCTTGGCGCCCGCTGAGTGTCGTCCAGTGAGAGACAGGACCTCGGAAGGCGGGCCGGGCGGAGGGAGGTTCCGGGCGGCGGTCGTTCAGGACAAGAAAGACCGGATCGCACAAGACAGACCACACAGGGATCGGCGGCGGCCACGGCACCAGTTGCCAGCTTGTGCGCTGATGGAATTCGAAATCGGGCCCCGCCTGGGTGGGTGGGGCGCTCGCAAGCCGTTCTTCATCGAGAAAAACGGCCCCGGAGTCGCCCTCCTCCCACTGCGGGGGAACGCGCGCCGAGGCGGGCGGCGGCTGGGCGGGTTCGCCCATGTGGCTCAGAGTCCACCACCACCGGGGATGCCTATGAGGCCCCGGGATCGCCGGGTTGCACCCGGCCTCTTCGGGTGTAGGCTGGGCCCTGCCCCTTTGCCGAGTAGAACTCGGCGGTCCCAGACCGACAATCCCGGATCGATGCCCCGATCCAATCGGAAGACGACCATGCAGGATACGCACATCTCCCTCGCCCACGGCAACGGCGGCCGATACATGCGCGAACTCATCGATGAGGTCTTCGCCACCCACCTGGCCAACCCGGGGCTCGACACCTCGGTGGATGCCGCCGCCCTGAACCCGGGCAGCGACGATCTGCTCTTCACCACCGACGGCTTCACCGTCCAGCCCCTGGAGTTTCCCGGCGGCGACATCGGCTCCCTGGCGGTCCACGGGACCACCAACGACCTGGCGGTGGCCGGCGGCTTGCCGAAATATCTGGGCCTCAATGCCTTCATCGAGGAGGGCCTGGAGATCGCCCTGCTGGCGCGCCTGATCGCCTCCCTCGCCGAGGCCGCCCGCCAAGTGGGGGTGTCGGTGGTGGCGGGCGACACCAAGGTCCTGCGCCGCGGCGAGGGGGGAGGGCTCTATCTGGCCACCACCGGCATCGGCCTGCGCCTGCCGGGCCCCAAGCTGGCCTTCGACCGTATCGCGCCGGGTGACCGCCTCCTGGTGAGCGGCCCGGTGGGGGACCACGGGATCGCCGTGATGTTGGCCCGCGAGCAGTTCGGCCTGCGCGGTGATCTGCGCTCCGACGCCGCCAGCGTACTGCCCTTCACCCGCGCCGCACTGGCATTCAGCGGTCTCCGTTTCATGCGGGATCCCACGCGCGGCGGTCTGGCCAGCGTCTGCCACGAGATCGCCCAAGCCACGGGCCTTGGGATCCGTCTGGCGGAGACCGGGCTCCCCGTCCGCGACCCGGTCCGCTCGGTCTGCGACATGCTCGGCTACGACCCCCTGTTCCTCGCCTGTGAAGGACGGGTGGTGGCGGTGATCGCCGCGTCCGAGGCCGACGCCCTGCTGGCCGCCTGGCGGCGACTGCCCGGCGGCGCGGAGGCGGCGGTGATCGGTGAAATCATGGCCATCGAGGGCCGGGTGGTGATCGAGACCGACCTGGGCGGAGAACGCCTGCTCCCGGAACTGGAGGACGATCCCCTGCCCCGGATCTGTTGACAGGGCCCCCTCACGGGATGGCTCGGCGCAATACGCGCAAGGACCGTCCGCACGAGCGTACGACGGTCGAAGACAACCGTTTCGACGTCTCTCTGTCGCCCTGTATCCCCCTCCCACCTGCGACGGGTATACTCGCTCACATCCATCACCTCAGAGATCGGCCCCGGGCCGAATACCCCGTCATCCAAGGATCCGTGCATACCCCTCACCCGCCGCCACTGCGAAATCACCTACGCACCGTCCTGCGGCGCTCACCGTTGTTCCGCGGCTTGGACGACAAGCTCATCGACTCGATACTCGCTCAGGGGACCCAACGGGCCTGGGCCAAGGGGGAGGCACTCGAGTCCCCCTTCTTCTCCAACGAATTTTGCGTCCTCGCCCAGGGCCGTGCCCAGGTGGTGGGTTCGGTAGGGCAGAACGACAAGCGTTTCGTCCTGTTCGTGCTGGGCGCTGGTGACGGCTACGACTTCGTGCCCCTGCTGGACGGGCACCCGCACGAGACCCACCTGGAATGCCTGGAAGAGACCCTGGCCGTCTCCTTTTCCCTGGACCTGATGCGCCACTGGCTGCAAGACAATCCCGACCTGAACAGGAACTTTCTGCCCTATCTCGGCGAATGCATGCGCACCCTGGAGGCCCTCGCCACCGACCTCGCCATGCACGATACCCTCACCCGCCTGGCGCGACTCATCCTGAGACACCTCGACCAAGAGGCGGCAAAGGAACTCGACGGCACCGTCCCCGTCCGCCTAATCCACGACCTCACCCACGAACGTTTGGCGCAGATGATCGGTTCGGTGCGCCAGGTGGTAAACCGACACCTGCGCCAATTGCATCGTGCGGGCATTGCGGAGAACCAAGAGGGCAGCCTGTTCGTCCATGATCTGGAGGCCTTGAAGGCCATCGCCGAAGGCGTCCACCGGCGCCTCGGGAATCACCGCCATGTCGATTGACGATAGACCCTGATGGGCTGGCGAAGCTGGCGTGACGCCCTCTGGCTGCGTCGTCACCGCATTCCCGAGCCTGCCTGGCGGGAGGTCACCCAAAGGCTCCACCCCCTGCGCCGCCTCGACGAGGTGCAGCGGGCGCGCCTGCGCGCCCTCGCAAGCCTGTTCCTGCGCGACAAGGCCCTCAACGCCGTCCAGGGCCTCACCCTCGACGAACCCAAGGCCGTCACCATCGCCACCCTCGCCTGCCTGCCCATCCTCGAACTCGGCCTCGACTGGTACGACGACTGGCGGGAGGTCGTGGTCTACCCGGAGGGCTTCATCGTCGAACAGGAGACGGTGGATGCCGCCGGAGTGGTCCACCCACAGCGCCGTGCCCTGAGCGGGGAGGCCTGGAATCGTGGCCCCCTGATCCTGGCCTGGGCCGATCTGGAACACCGCCGCCGCGGCAGCAACGTGGTCATCCACGAGTGCGCCCACAAGCTCGACATGCGCAACGGCAGCGCCAACGGCTTTCCCCCACTCCATCCCGGCATGGTGCGCGAGGACTGGACCCGAGCCTTCAGCGAGGCGTTCGATCGCCTTCGTTACCGCTTGGCCCACCATCATCACACCCCCATCGACCCCTATGGCGGCGAGAGCCCTGGCGAGTTCTTCGCCGTGCTCAGCGAGGCCTTCTTCGAGACTCCCGAGGTACTGGCTGGGGAATGCCCCGCGGTATTCGCCCAGTTGCGACTGTTCTACCGTCAGGATCCGCTGTCCCGGGCCGGGGAGGCCTTCTGACAACGGATTGGCAGAGCTGCCGTGCCTCCGCGCCGGGTGGCCTCAGTGGGGCCTCGAACGCCGTGGCGGGGCCTTGAGACGCACCTGGAAGGCGCGTTCCTCGCTGCCCGTCAAGGCGTCGCCACGGCGGACCCGCACGCTCACCCGGTCGCCCGGGCCATGATCCAGCAGGGCCAGACGGACGTCGGGATAGCCGGACACGGGCTCGCCGGCCACCTCCAGGATCAGGTCGCCCACCTCCAGGCCGGCCTCCCGCCCGGCGCTGTCCCTGGTGAATCCGGCCACCCGCACCCCCCGTTCGGTGTCCAGGCGGACCCCGATCAGGCCGCGCGGCGGCAGCCGCTCAGGCTCGGGATAGAGCAGAAAATCGGCCAGACCGACATCCGGATCGCGTGAATCGGCATTCAACACCACCGCATCCCTCACCCGGATCCGCCGCTGCAAGCGGCTGGGGATGCCCTGGCGGTACTCCAGGTGCCCGCTCCCGGCCAGGATCAACAGGTGCCGCCCGGGGTGGGCGCGCAACCAGGCCGCGGCCCGCGCCGCCATGCCCTCGTCCCAGAGGAGTTGGGCCTCGAGAAAGTGCCCGAAGCCGTCCGCCCCCTTCCCGGCCCCGCGCCGGCCGCGATGATAGGCGAAGACCTTGCGGAGGCGCTCACGGTAGGCCGGGTCCGAGGCATCCATCTCCGGCAAGCGGCGGCGGATGGCCGGGGAGAGCGAGGCGACCCCGCCTTCGGCCACCTGATCCACCCATTCGCGCGGCGGGTTCAGGGCCAGGACCGGGATCCCCTTGGCGCGGGCGAAACGCAGGATCGGCCGGTAGAAACGATAGTCGTAGCGCCAGCGGGAGAAGTACTCGGTGCGGCGCAGCATCTCCTTCTCCGGGATGCGGCCGGCGACGTAGTCGTCCAGATACCGTTGGAAGGGCTGCTGAAAGAACTCCACCCCCAGTGCCAGGTCCGGATGGCGGTCGTACAGGCCGCGCAGGATCGCCAGTTGATTGAGATGGTCGGCGTAGCGGTTATGCTGTTCCCCCACGTACACCACCCGGGAGGCGCTCAGGCGTTCCACCAGGCGATCGAGGCCGGACAGGGCGGAGAGATCCAGCACCAGGGTGCGGGGCACCGGCGGGGCCCCCGCCAGGGCCGGGGCGGACGGGATGGCGAAGGCAAACGCGAGGAACAGGAGTCTGAACATGAAGGTCACCTTAGGGAAGGGATGGGCGCAGGGTCTGCCCGTCGTGGCGCTGCTTCTGCTTGGGTGTCTGCTCTCCGCGGCGCGGGCCGCAGCCTCCACGAGCCCGCGGCATCACCTGGAGGTGCAGATCGAGCCCGACCGGGGGCGCATCCAGGTACGCGACCGGATCGAACTCCCGACGAAACCCCAGGTCCTGGACTTCTGGCTCCATCGAGGGCTCGCCCCCCGGGCCGTGGACGGCCCCCAACCGCGTCTCGCCGGCCGGCGGGGCCACCTGGAACACTATCGCATCCCAACCCCCGGCGGCCAAGTGGAGATCATCTATGGGGGCGTCGTCCGTCAGCCACTGGCAGAGCGCGGTGAGGCCCCGGGCCGCCCCCGGGGACACCTGACGGGCACGATCTCCCCCCAGGGGGTGTTCCTGGACGGCGACAGCGGCTGGTATCCCTGGATCGCGGACGCCCTGCCGCGGATGGACCTCGCCGTGGACCTGCCCGCCGGCTGGCTCGCCCTGAGCCAGGGCGCCGGCCCCCTGATCCGCCGGCAAGGCGGCCGCACCCGAATCCACTGGCGCGAGGACCACCCCCAGGACGACCTCTATCTCATCGCCGGCCGCTACCACCTCTACCGCTCGCCCGGCCCCACGGCCGAGGCCCAGGTCTGGCTGCGCACCCCCGACGAGGCCCTGGCCGGGCGCTACCTGAAGGCCGCGCCCAAGTATCTGGCTTTCTACAGCCGTCTGCTCGGCCCCTACCCCTACGCCAAATTCGCCCTCGCCGAGAACTTCTGGGAGAGCGGTTACGGGATGCCCTCGTTCACCCTCCTCGGACCGCGGGTGATCCGCCTGCCCTTCATCGTCCACACCAGCTTCCCCCACGAGATCCTCCACGACTGGTGGGGCAACGGCGTCTTCGTGGACCTCTCCGGGGGCAACTGGAGCGAGGGCCTCACCACCTACCTCGCCGATCACCTGTGGCGCGAATACCGTGGCGAGGATGCCGAGTATCGCCGCCGGACCCTGCAAGACTACAGGGATTTCGTCCGCCAGGGACAGGATCTGCCGCTCAAGTCCTTCCGCGCCCGCCACAGCGGCGCCACCCAGGCGGTGGGCTACGGCAAGGGCATGTTCCTGTTCCACCGCCTGCGCCACATCCTCGGGGACGGGGTGTTCGTGGACGGCCTGCGCCGCTTCTACCGCCGACACCGCTTCGCCACGGCCGGCTACGACGACCTGCGACGGGCCTTCGCGCAGGCCTCCGGCCGCGATCTGGGCGAGTTCTTCACGCAATGGACGGGGCGTACCGGGGCCCCGGGCCTGGCCCTGGAGGACGTGCGGGCATCGCCCGCGGGCGACGCCTGGCAGGTCAGCGGCCGCATACGCCAGACCCAGGCCGGTGCGCCCTATTCCCTGTCGCACCTGCCGCTGGTGCTGTACACGGCCGCGGGCGCCACCTACCACTATCTGGACATGCGACAGCGGGAGATCTCCTTCGCCTTCCCCTGCAACCAGCGGCCTTTGCGGCTCGACCTCGACCCACGCTGGGACCTGTTCCGCCGGCTCTATCCCGAGGAATCGCCCCCCGTCCTGAGCGGCCTGCTCGGGAGCGCGGAAGGGCTGCTCGTGTTGCCGGCCGCGGCCACGCCCGCCCTGGCCAAGGCCTACGCCCGCCTCGCCGCGGACTGGGCCCGGGACCGGCCCGGCTGGCGGGTGGTCGAGGACACCGATCTGCAAGGACTGCCCGGGGACCGCCCGGCCTGGATACTGGGTTGGGAGAACCTCTTCCGCGATGACTTCGAGCAACGCCTGCCCGTGGATGCCCGCCCGCAATCGACCGCCCCCGGGGCCCTGGTCCTGGTGGCGGCCGACCGCAAGGGGCCGCCCCAGGCCTGGCTCGGCGCGCGCGACCCGGCGGCCCTGCCGGGCCTCGCGCGCAAGGTGCCCCACTATGGCCGCTATGCAAGGTTGGT
Source organism: Chromatiaceae bacterium (assembly GCA_026984455.1). Taxonomy (GTDB): domain Bacteria; phylum Pseudomonadota; class Gammaproteobacteria; order Chromatiales; family Chromatiaceae; genus JALSSC01. The sequence continues at coordinate 144,517 of JALSSC010000031.1, read as the reverse complement.
ATTCGCGGGCGCGGGGCCCCGCCTGAAGGCCAAGGGCACCTGGCCCATACGCCGGTCGCCCCTCAGCCGGATCCTGGCCCCGGGGGGAGAGGACCTGAGCGCCCCGGCGAGTGGCCGGCCCCTGGGCGCCGATCTCAGGGAATGAACGCCCGGTTCAGCCTTTCCGGGAGGCGCCCTCCACCAGGACGTTGACGCGCCGCAGCAGTTCGTTGGCCAGATCGTCGCCCTTGCGGGCGGTGATGGGCCCCTGGTGTTGGCCGGCGATCTTTTCGTCCAGCTCGCGGAAGATGCGGCCAAAGGCCCCGAGGAGGTTCTTGGACACGGTGAAGGTCAAGGCCACCACCACCACCATCAGGGCGCCAATGGCGAAGACGAAACGCAATTTCCACTCGCCGAGGAAATCCACAAGAGAGGCCGTGTGACCCGTCTGCACCGCCTCTATCAACTGATCGAAGAACAGCGCCGAGATCGCCGCCAGGGCGGGGAACAGGATCACCACGGGGGCGAGCACCAGGACCAGCACCCTGACCTGGTAGCGGTTGAGGCGGATGAAGCGTTTGTGGGGAGTGGACATGAAGGGGTCTCCGGCCGGACTGATGGTGCCTGTAGCGGCCGTGGCGGGCGAGACTTTAGGTATTCGTTGCACTTCCCCCCGGCCTTCAGGGCGGGTACATTCACGGCCACGGGAACCCGACCGCCGGAGGCGCCGCCATGTTCGAGAAGATCCCCCTGTTCGAGGGCCTGCAGGACGAAGAGATCGAGACCCTGGAGGGCCACGCCCATCCCCGCATCTACCGCAAACACACCATCATCCTGGAGAAGGGCGACGAATCCTCGTCCCTGTATTTCATCGAGTCGGGCGCGGTGAAGGTCTTCGTGGCGGACGACGACGGCAAGGAGGTGGTGCTCAACACCCTGGGGGCCGGGGACTATTTCGGGGAACTGGCACTGTTGGGGGAGACCCCGCGCACGGCCTCCGTGATGACCCTGGAGGAGACCCGCTGCCGGACGTTGGGGAGGCACGACTTTCTCGAACTGGTGCGGGAACGCCCGCAGATCGCCCTCAATCTCATCCGCCACCTGGTGGAGCAGGTCGGCACCCTGACCGAGAAGGTGAGCACCCTGGCCCTGCGCGATGTCTATGGCCGGGTGGTGGCCACCCTGACGGAACAGGCACGCGAGGAGGATGGGCGCCTGGTCACCCCGCCCATCACCCAGCAGGAGATCGCCCAGCGCGTGGGCGCCTCGCGGGAGATGATCAGCCGCATCTTCCGCGAGCTGCGCCAGGGCGGCTACATCAGCCTGGACAAGAAACGGGTGGTGATCCAGCGCAGATTGCCGGCGCGCTGGTGACCCATGACCGGCGTGACCGCCCCCCGTAGGCCGACGACAGGAACACCCCAGAGCAGAGGACGCTCCTGCCCCGTTTCCGCAGATCCCCCTCTGCAATTGGGAGATGTGGGGGGGGCGAATTCATCCCCCGAATGTCACCCCAGGTAACAAAGCACGTCACCTTTGGTAACACCCCATCCATGGAGGGTCCCCTATCTGCCTGATCTAGCTGGATTTCCACATTGGCACGGATATCGCGGCGGAATGAGGCCGTATCGGCCCCCAAGGCCCCATGGCCCGGGCAACCGGTACGGAGACTTCCCAACCCTTCCACAACTCAAGGTACCGTTCCTTATGGATGCGAAAGTGATCTGGCTGTTCGTGTTCGTTGCGCTGTACTGGTCGTATTGCATCTTCTGGGGCATCAAGGGTGCCCTCTCGGCCAGGACCGCCAGCGACTATTTCGTCGCCGGTCGCAAGATTTCGCTGTGGGTGTTCATCCTCGCCGCGACCGCGACCTCCTTCTCCGGCTGGACCTTCATGGGCCACCCGGGGCTCGTCTACCGTGACGGCTTCCAATACGCCTATGCGTCCTTCTACGCCATCACCATCCCCTTCACCGGGGTCATCTTCCTGAAGCGCCAGTGGATGCTGGGCAAGCGTTTCGGCTTCGTCACCCCGGGCGAGATGATGGCCTACTACTTCCGCTCGGACACCGTGCGCCTGCTGGTGGTGCTGGTGGCCCTGGTCTTCTCCATCCCCTACCTGGGCCTGCAGCTGCGCGCCTCGGGCTTCCTGTTCAACGTCCTCACCGACGGTATGCTCAACGTCGAGACGGGGATGTGGCTGCTGTCGGCGGTGGTGGTGATCTACGTGGCCTCGGGCGGTCTGCGCGCGGTGGCCTATGTGGACACCGCCCAGGCGATCCTCCTGGCGGCGGGCATCGTCGCCATCGGCATCATCGCCCTGGTGAACATCGGCGGCTTCTCCAGGCTGCACGAAGGCCTCGCCGCCCTGTCCGCGGTGGATCCCGCCACCGGCAAGGCCTTCTTCGGCAAGACCACGCCGGACGGCTACAGTTCCTACGTGGCCATCCCGGGGGTGATCCAGTTCGTCTCCGGCCTCGGGGTGGAAAACCCCCAGGGCGGCGCCTGGACAGGCATCATGGTCCTCACCTACATGTTCGCCCTGATGGGCATCCAGTCGGCCCCGGCCTTCTCCATGTGGGCCTTCGGCAATCACAGCCCGGCCCCCTTCGCCCCTCAGCAGGTGTGGGCCTCGTCCTTCGGCATCGGCTTCATCCTCATGGTCTTCACCGCCATCCAGGGCATAGGCTCGCATTTCCTCGGGGCCGATTCGGCCTTTGCCGCGGCCCATCCCGACCTGGTCAATCCGGTGATGCTGGAGGGCCTGCAGAAGCTCGGGGTGAGCGACATCATGAAGGCCGCCGGCAAGCAGGGCATGTTGGTGCCCCAGTTGATCCATCTCATGGCCGACACCGCCCCCTGGCTGGTGGGCCTGCTCTCGGTCTGCGCCCTGGCGGCCATGCAGTCCACCGGCGCCGCCTACATGTCCACCGCCGGGGGGATGCTCACCCGGGATGTGCTCAAGCGCTTCGTGATGCCCCAGGCGTCCCACAGTCAGCAGAAGTTCTGGGGCCGCGTGGGGGTCCTGATCATCGTCCTCGCCGCCCTGGTAGTGGCTACCACCGCCACCGACGCCCTGGTGCTGCTCGGCGGCCTGGCGGTGGCCTATGGCTTCCAGATGTGGCCGGCCCTGATCGCGGTCTGCTGGTGGCCCTGGCTGACCCGTCAGGGGATCGTGGTGGGCCTGATCGCGGGTCTGATCGCGGTGACCCTGACCGAGAAGATCGGCGCCCAGTTCATGCCCTGGGGGCGCTGGCCCTGGACCATCCACTCCGCGGGCTGGGGCATGCTGTTCAACTTCGGCCTGGCCATCGTCGTCTCCGCCTTCACCCAGAACCGCGAGGAGATGGCCCACCGTATGACCTTCCACGACTTCCTGCGTGAACACGCGGGCCTGACCGGAGAGAAGCGCAACTGGATCCCCCTGGCCTGGCTGGTGGTGCTCCTCTGGTTCTTCTTCGGCATCGGCCCGGGCGCGGTGATCGGTAACTGGATCTTCGGCAGCCCCAACGATGCCTCCACGTGGCTGTTCGGAATCCCCTCCATCTGGGCCTGGCAGTTGCTGTGGTGGGCCCTGGGCGTGGCCATGATGTGGTTCCTGGCCTACAAGATGGAGATGTCCCGGATCCCCTCCAAGGAGGTGGAGGCCCTGCAGGAGGACATCGGCGACATCGAGTTCGACGTGGACCGCCCGTCCTGACCGGAGACCGGAGACCGGGGGACAGCGGACGGGGGACGGGTTATCCTGTCCCCCGTCCTTCCGTCTTCCCGCCAGACCCATGCTGTATTTCTACGCCTCTGTCCTGATCCTCGCCGTCCTGTTGTTCTTCCCCGTCACCAATCTCATCTGGACCTTCGCGGTGCGCCGCCTGCAACGGCGCCTCGGCAAGGATCTGGAGCCCGCGGAGATCCAGGGCCAACGCCGGCGCGCCCGGGTGATCGCCGCCCTGGTGGCATTGGTCTTCTCCTACCTGTTCAATCTCCGGCTCTTCTATGGATGAGCACCTCTACCGCCTGCTCAAGCGGATCGCCCTGGGGCTGGCGGCGGCCTGGATCGCCTGGGGCCTCTACGACGGCCTGATCGCCGGCGGCGATCCCGCGCGGAAGGATCGCGCCGCCGCGCTCCGCCTGCTGGAGGACGGCCGCTACGCCGAGGCCCTGAAGGCCTACGACGCCATCCTGGACGCGGACCCGGACGACCTCGCCGCCCGCCGCGGGCGGGCCCAGGCCCTGTTGCTCGGCGACCGCCTGGACGAGGCCCGCGCGGAATACGACGAGATCATACGCCGCGAGGAGGCCCAAGCCGGCGACGATCCCGAGCGCCGCGCCCGCCTGGGCGTCACCTATGCCAACCGGGGGATCCTCGAAGACCGCCAGGGCGACTACCGCGCGGCCATGGCCGATTACGCCCGGGCGCTGGAACTGGAGCCCGAGGTGGCCGAGGGACCGGGTTGGCTCACCCGCTTCATGCGCAACCAGCCCGAGGTGCCCCCCACGGTGAAGGACCGCCTGGAATACCTGCGCCGCCAGTTCAGCCTGCCGGAGGGGCAACGGCTGCTGCGGGTGCCGGAGAGAGACGCGGCGCAACGGCCCTACAAGCTCTGAGCGTCAGGCCGGCCGTTCCGGAGAGGGCCGGGTGCAACCCGGCGCTCCCGGGGGGCTGAATCAGAACAGCCCGAGCATGTCCACCAACAGGGTACGCATGAAGAACAGCAGGGCGATGGCCCCGAACAGCAGGTGGCCGATGTCGTTCTCCCCATCCGCGTTGCGATGGGTGAGGGCGTGCCAGGCGATGAAACCGGTGACCAGGAGAAAGCCCCAGTCCAACGGGGAAGCGTGCATGGATACCCTCCTATGACGGATAGAGCCCCATGATAGCCACGGCAGCGGCGGCGCACAGCCCCTCCAGGACCCTGGAGGTCCTCGCCGCCACCCGCAACTTCGCCGGCGTCCCCCAGGCCGCCCTCGCCGCCCTGGTGGGCGCCGCCCGCTGGCGCGAGGTGGCCGCCGGCGAGACCCTGTTCCGGGTGGGCGACCCCGCCTGTCCCTGTGTCTACATCCACTACAGCGGCGTGCTCCGCCTGCAACGCCCGGAAGGCGAGACCCGGGAGGTGCCGGTGGGCGACTTCGTGGCCCTGGCCAACTATCTGGACGGCCAGCCCCACCTCAGTACCGCCCTGGCCCAGACCCGGGTGCGGGTGTTGGAGGTCCCGGCAGAGGCGCTGCGCCGCCTGGAGCAGGAACAGCCGGCCCTGTTCGACGCCATCAACCGGGTGATCGCCCACAAACTGCGCGAGCGGGCGCCAGGCGCCGGCACCGTCAGCGGCGCCCTCGCCCAACCGGTGAGCCGGGTGATGAAGTCGCCCCTGGCCGGGTGCGGCCCGGACATGGACCTGGCCACCGCCTACCGCACCCTGCGCGAGCGCCACGTGGGCAGCCTGGTGGTCACCGCCGCGGACGGCCGGCTGATCGGCCTGCTCAGCTTCGCCGGCCTCGCCGGGGCGCTGATCGAGGCCGGGGCGCGCCCCCACGAGAGCATCATGCGCGCGGCCTGCGAACGCCCCTACACCATCCCCCCCGACACCCCCCTATGGCGTGCCGAGGCCATGCAACGCGCCACCGGCGCCAAGTACCTCATCGTCGCCGAGGAGGGGCGTCCCCTGGGCATGGTCTCCCAGAGCGACATCCTCCGCGCCCTCGCCCGCGAGCCCACCGCCCTCGCCCTGCGCATCCCCGAGGCGGAGAGCCTGGATGACCTGGCCGCCATCCGCCGGGCCATCGTGGAGGCCGCGAACGAGGCCCGCGAGGCCCATCACCTGCCCAGCGCGGCGGTGCGACAGCTCTCGGAGACCCATCTGGAGATCCAGCGGCGCGCGGTGGAACTGGTCCTCGCCGGGATGGAGACGCCCCCGCCCTGCCCCTTCGCCTTCCTGGTGATGGGCTCCGGCGGGCGCAAGGAGATGATGCTGGACCCGGATCAGGACAACGGCCTGATCCTGGACGATCCCCGGGAAGGCGAAGACGGCACGGACCGCCAGGCCTGGTTCGGCGCCTTTGCCGAACGCCTCAACGAGGCCCTGCATCGCGTCGGCTACGTCCTCTGTCCGGGCGACATCATGGCCCGCAACCCCCTCTACCGAAAGACCCTGGGGCGCTGGCAGGCGCAGATCGACCACATCCTCGACCACCCCACCCCCAAGGCCGCGCGCTGGTGCAACGTGGTCCTGGACTTCCAGACCCTCTATGGCGAGGACCGCCTCACCACCGCCCTGCGCCGCCACCTCCTGGCCGGCCTCGGCGAACGCCCGCGCCTGCTGCGTCTCATGACCGAGGACGACGCCGAGGGCCGCCCCGCCATCGGCCTGTTCAACCAGCTCATCACCACGGTCAAGGACGACCAGGGGGCGCGCATCGACCTCAAGCGCAACGGCCTGCGCATCCTCGCCGACGCCGCCCGCATCCTCGCCCTGGGCAACGGCATCGCCGCCACCGCCACCCGCGACCGTTTGACGGCCCTGGTACGGATTGGCAAGCTGTCGGAGGAATTCAGCGCCTCGGCGCGGGAGGCCCACGAGACCCTGCTCGATCTGCTCCTGAGCCACCAGATCGACCTGGCCCGGAACGGCCGGCCGCTGGACAAGCGGGTGGATCCCGCGGCCCTGGGCGAACAGGATCGCGCCCGTCTGCGGGTGGCCATGCGCGCCGTCAAACGCCTCCAGGACTACCTCCGACACGAATACGAAGTGGACCTGTTCTGACCCCATGGAGCGATTGAGCGAAATGATGGCGCGCGTCCATGCCGGCTTCAGGCGCCGCCTGGCCCGGGGCGCCCTGCTCTCCGACCCGCACATGCAAGCCCTCCACGACCGCCTCCTGGCCCTCGCCCCGCGCGAACTGGTGCGCCGTCCCATCGCCGAGACCCGGTTCGTGGTCATCGACACCGAGACCACGGGCCTGCACGCCTACGGTGGCGACGAGATCGTCTCCATCGCCCTGCTGGAACTCCAGGGCCTGACCCCCACCGGACGGGAGTTCGCCAGCCTGGTCAATCCCGGGCGCCCCATCCCCACGGCATCCACGCGCATCCACGGCATCACCGACGCGGACGTGGCCGCGGCGCCGGTGATCGAGGAACTCTACCTGGACATCGCCGCCTTCATCGGCGAGTCGGTGCTGGTGGGCCATCACCTGGCCTTCGACATCCGCTTCCTCAACAAGACCCTGCAACGGGAACTCCTGTGCCACCTGCGCCATCCGGGGGTGGACACCATGAACCTCCACCTCGCCGTGAGCGGGCGCATGGGGCACTCCAGCCTGGAACAGGCCGCCGCCTTCGTGGGAGTGCCCCTCAAGGACCGCCACAGCGCCCTCGGCGACGTGCGCATCACCGCCGAGATGTTCCGCCGCCTGGCGCCGCGCGTCGCCAGGCCCTCGCGTCCGACCCAGGAACTGCTGCTGCGCCAGCACGGCCTCCCGGGGATATGACGCCATGGACCACCCCCTGCTCCGCCGCCTCGCCTGGGTCCTGTTCGCCGCCGTGTTCTACACCTCCGGCCTGGCCGCCACCACTTGGTTGCTGGAACCAGAACGTCTCGACGGCCTCGCCGACACCCTCTGGGCCCTGGCCTTCCCCCTGTTGCTGCCGGCCTTCTTCCGGGTCAACGGGCGCCTGGGTTGCGCCGGCGGCCCATGCCGTCAGGGACGATGCGCCCCGCCCTCCAAGGACGAAAAAGGTATACCCTACCCCGACCGTATGCCCGGTCTGTAAACCCACTCCCAAGGAGACCCCCATGAGCGAGAAGATCTACCCCGTCCCCCCTGAATTCGCCCGCGAGGCCCACATCGGCAAGGCCAGGTACGAAGAGATGTACCGCCGTTCCCTGGAGGATCCGGATGCCTTCTGGGCCGAACAGGCGCGCGAGTTCGTCACCTGGTCACGCGAATGGGAGCGGGTGCAGGACTGGAGCTTCGACACCGCCGACCTGCACATCAAATGGTTCGAGGGGGCCCGGCTCAACGTCACCTACAACTGCCTGGACCGCCACCTGGAGACCCGCGGCGATCAGACCGCCATCGTCTGGGAGGGCGACGACCCCGACGAAGACCGCCACATCAGCTACCGGGAACTCCATACCGAGGTCTGCAAGCTGGCCAATGTCCTCAAGTCCCGCGGGGTGAAGAAGGGCGACCGGGTGTGCATCTACATGCCCATGATCCCCGAGGCGGCGGTGGCCATGCTCGCCTGCGCCCGCATCGGCGCCGTCCACTCGGTGGTCTTCGGCGGCTTCTCCCCCGACAGCCTGCGCGACCGCATCCTCGACTCCGACTGCCGCACCCTCATCACCGCCGACGAGGGCCTGCGCGGCGGCAAGCACGTCCACCTCAAGAAACACGCCGACAGCGCCCTGGAGGAATGTCCCAACGTCTCCACCGTGGTGGTGGTGCGCCGCACCGGCGGTGACATCGCCTGGACCAAGGGCCGCGACCTCTGGTACCACGAGGCCATGGCCGGGGCCTCCGCCGAGTGCCCGGCCGAGGAGATGGACGCCGAGGATCCGCTGTTCATCCTCTACACCTCCGGCTCCACCGGCAAGCCCAAGGGGGTCCTGCACACCACCGGCGGCTACCTGGTCTATGCCGCCATGACCCACAAGTACGTCTTCGACTACAAGGAGGGCGAGGTCTACTGGTGCACCGCCGACGTGGGCTGGATCACCGGCCACACCTACATCGTCTATGGCCCGCTCTGCAACGGCGCCATCAGCCTGATGTTCGAGGGGGTGCCCAACTATCCGGACATGTCGCGCTTCTGGCAGGTGGTGGACAAGCACCAGGTGGCCATCTTCTACACCGCGCCCACCGCCATCCGCGCCCTCATGCGCGCCGGCGACGAGCCGGTGAAGCGCACCTCCCGCGCCTCCCTGCGCGTCCTGGGCACCGTCGGCGAACCCATCAACCCCGAGGCCTGGGAGTGGTACTACCACGTGGTGGGCGAGGCCCGCTGCCCCATCGTGGACACCTGGTGGCAGACCGAGACCGGCGGCCAGCTCATCACCCCCCTGCCCGGGGCCATGGACCTCAAGCCCGGTTCCGCCACCCTCCCCTTCTTCGGCGTCGAACCGGCGATGCTCGACCAGGACGGCCACGAACTCGAAGGCCCCGGCAGCGGTTATCTGGCGATGAAGCGCCCTTGGCCAGGCATCATGCGCACCGTCTACGGCGACCACGAACGCTTCGCCCAGACCTACTTCAGCCAGTACGCAGGTTATTACTTCACCGGTGACGGCTGCCGCCGCGACGCCGACGGCTATTACTGGATCACCGGGCGGGTGGATGACGTCCTCAACGTCTCCGGGCACCGCCTAGGCACCGCCGAGGTGGAATCGGCCCTGGTGCTGCACAAGGACGTCGCCGAGGCCGCGGTGGTGGGCTTCCCCCACGACATCAAGGGCCAGGGCATCTATGCCTACGTGACCTTGGTGGAGGGCGCCGAGCCCAGCGACGAGCTGCGCAAGGAGCTGATCCAGCAGGTGCGCAGGGAGATCGGACCCATCGCCACCATCGACGCCCTGCAATGGGCCCCCGGCCTGCCCAAGACCCGTTCCGGCAAGATCATGCGCCGGATCCTGCGCAAGATCGCCGCCAACGAACTGGACAACCTGGGCGACACCTCCACCCTGGCCGATCCTCACGTCGTGGAGGATCTGGTGGAAAATCGGATCAACCGCTGAACGGCAGGCCGTGCCCTCCCGTCAGGGAGGGCACGGCCTGGTGGAAGAAGGAGTCATGGGGCGACGTCCCGGCGCTCCCGGGGAATGTCCAGCTCGACCTGAGGGTCGCTCTATCCTGCCGTGGACCGTGAGAACCCGCCTGGCCCGACGGGCTAGCGCTTCAGCTCTGCATCCCTGTAGTGGACGTCGGTCCAGCACCTGGGCAGGGGCTCGCCAGAGAGGAACTCGAGTTCCCCCTTGGAGAACTTCTCGGGATCCTGCAACTCCTCGCCCGCATTGTAGCGGCCGACGATCTCGCCGTGCATGGGGTTGAAGAGGTCCTTCAGGCTGAGGACTTCCACCAGACGCCTGTCGGTCTTGTGCTTGAGGAACATGGCCTACCCTCCCGGTTGATTGGTTTCATTCAGGATTATGGATCCGCGAGAGTCAAAAACAAGCGCAAAGGTGAGGCCCTTGACCCCGATCAAGCCACCTCTTCCGGAGTCCTGGCCTGGATGGAGAGGGCGTGCAGCTCGCCACTGTCGATCTGCGCACGCACCGCGGCCATGACCCGACGTTGCCGCTGCAAGGGGGACTCGCCGGCAAAGGCGGGGCTCACCACCAAGGCCTCGAAATGGCGGCCGTCGCCGGAGACTTCCACCCGGGCCCCGGGCAGGGCGGCACGAATCAATCGGGCGATGGTTTCAGGTTCCACGGGATGATCTCTGGGGCCGGGGGGCGAAGGACTCATAAAAAACAAGGCACCCCCCACCTGTGCCGCTGCGACCGTCGTTCTTGAACCAAGAGGTTCAAGTGGGCGCAACCGCCGGCCATCTCAGGCTTCCCGCAACGAGGCGGACATGCACACGAAGGCCCGCTTCATGCTCCCGGGGTATGAATTAGGCTCAAGAAAATACCCGGGTCACTGGCGAACACCGCAGGGAGTGCCTTGGGTAAGAAGGCTATACGCTTTCGGGAAGAAGTTCCAGCTTGAAGTTCTCGTACAAGGGTGCTACAGGCGCAGCTCAATATCATGCTTCGTCTCGACCCTCGGCCAGGGCCTGCTCGATCCGGCGTTGCAGCCCCCGAATGCGCTCGGCCACCGCCAGTTCCTCGTCTCGCCGCCCACGTTTCAGAAGGAGGAGTTCGTGGGCGAGGTCGAGGGCCGCAAGCACCGCGATGCGCTCACTGCCGATCACCCGTCCGGATGCACGCACCGCATTCATGCGCCGATCCAGGTCTTCGGCGGCGGTCAGCAGGGACTCGCGCTCCTCCGGCGGACACGCCAGAAGATATTCCTTGCCCAGCAGTTTCAGCGATACCGTGACGCCGGATGCATTCACAGGCCGTCTTCCATGGCCTTGAGGCGCAATATCATGGCCTCCACCCGGGTGCGCGCACGCTCGGTCTTCTCGATCAGACGGCTGCGTTCGGCCACCAGGTCCTGTTCGCGCTCACGCAGGGTGCGGTTTGACACGCGCAACTCCTCGCAGGTATGGATGAGGGCCTCCACCCGACGTTCCAGGAGTTGGATGTCCCGCTCGGAGGAGGTGTTGGCAGGCGCTGAATCCATGCGGAAAATATAGAGACTGGCCCGGCGGCGGTCAACGCCCCCGGACCCTGCCCGCCACCCCCCGCCATGCGCCCGCGTCTCCCGGCGGCCCGGTTCGAGGGCCGCCATCGCCGCAGGCCATGCTACACTCGGCCCTGGCCCATATATTCAGAGGCTCCGCCCTTGGATCACGAGGAACTCGAAAGACGCCTTAACACCCTCGGCCTGGACACCTCGGCCGCCGAGAGCCACGGCCTGTGCTGCGGCCTCCTGTGCGCCGCCGCGGAGGCACCGGAGGAGACCCTGGTGGCCACCCTGTTGGCCGATGCCGATCCCGCGGATCTGCTGGTGCGGGACGCCGGCGAGGCCCTGGCCGCGCTGGCCCGCGCCACCCGCGAGGCCATCGAAGGAGTGGGCCTCGGTTTCGAACCCCTGCTCCCCTCCGACGAGGCCCCCATCCCCAGGCGCGCCCGCGGGCTCGGAGACTGGTGTCAGGGCTTCCTCTACGGGGTCGGCCTGGCCGGAGTGGACGACAAGGCCCTGGCGGCCGATACCCGCGAGGCCCTGCGCGACCTCGCCGCCATTGCCCAGGTGGACGACCAGGACGAGGAAGAGAGCGAGGAGGCCGCCGAGGCCCTGGAGGAACTGGCCGAGTTCGTCTGGGTGGCGGCCATGCTGCTCTACGAGGACCGCCACCCGAGGGTGCGCGCATGACCCGGTCCGAGTTCAAACGCCGGCGCAAGGCCCTCATGGAGATGATGGAGCCCGATAGCATCGCCATCCTGCCCGCCTCCCCCATCTCCGTGCGCAACCGCGACGTACATTACCCCTACCGCCCGGACAGCGATTTCTACTACCTCACCGGCTTTCCCGAGCCCGAGGCGGTGGCCGTGCTGATCCCCGGACGCGCCCAGGCGGAATATATCCTGTTCTGCCGCGAGCACGACGAGAAGAAGGCGCGTTGGGACGGTCCGGTGGCCGGCCAGGAGGGCGCCGTCGCACGCTATGGCGCCGACGATTCCTTTCCCATCACCGACCTGGACGAGATCCTGCCGCGGATGCTGGAGCAGGCACGGCGGGTCTATTACGCCATGGGCGCCCATCCCGACCTGGACCAGCGCGTATTGGACTGGGTCAACGGCATTCGCCGCCGCGCCCGGGAGGGGGTCACGGGGCCGGTGGAGTTCATCGCCCTGGACCACTATCTGCACGAGTTGCGTCTGTTCAAGAGCCGCCCGGAGATCAAGGTCATGGCCCGGGCCGCGGCCATCTCCGCCGAGGCCCACAAACGCGCCATGCGTGTCTGCCGCCCCGGGATGATGGAATACGAGCTGGAGGCCGAGATCCTCCACGAGTGCGCCTGCCACGGCGCCCGCGCCCAGGCCTACGCGCCCATCGTGGGCGGTGGCGCCAACGCCTGCGTGCTGCATCACGTGGACAACGCCTCGCCCCTGCGCGACGGCGACCTGGTCCTGATCGACGCCGGCTGCGAACTGGACTACTACGCCTCCGACATCACCCGCACCTTTCCGGTGAACGGGCGTTTCAGCCCGGCCCAGCGCGATCTCTATGCATGGGTCCTGGCGGCGCAGAAGGCCGCTTTGGAGAAGGTCCGCCCCGGCAACCACTGGGACGATCCGCACCAGGCCGCGGTGCGCACCCTGGCCAAGGGGATGCTGGAACTGGGCCTGGTCAAGGGGGGCAAGGCCACCCTGGCGAAGATCGTCAGGGACGCCCGGTACAAGCGCTTCTATATGCACCGTACCGGCCATTGGCTGGGCATGGATGTCCACGACGTGGGTGACTACAAGGTGGATGGCGAGTGGCGTCTGCTGGAGCCGGGCATGTGTCTGACCGTGGAGCCGGGCCTCTATATCGCCCCGGACGCCGGCGGCGTGGCCAAACGTTGGCGTGGCACGGGGATCCGCATCGAGGACGACGTGCTGGTGACCCCGGAGGGACATGAAGTCCTCTCCTCGGACGCCCCCAAGGACATGGACGAGATCGAACACCTCATGGGGGAGCGGTGATGTACGACCTGCTCATCGTCGGCGGCGGCATGGTGGGAGCGAGCCTGGCGCGCGCCCTCGATGGCTGCGGCCTGCACATCGGGGTGATCGAGGCCGCCCTGCGCACGGCAGCCGTGCAGCCCAGCTATGACGAGCGCGTCATCGCCCTCTCCCTGGGCAGCCAGCGCATCCTCCAGGGGATGGGCGTCTGGGGGGCCATGGCGGAGGCGTCGGCCCCCATCCGTCACATCCACATCTCCGACCGCGGCCACTTCGGCTTCGCCCACCTGGACGCCGCCGACGAAGGCGTACCCGCGCTGGGCTACGTCACCCCGGCGCGGGTCATCGGCCAGGCCCTGCTGGCGGGCAACGACCGCCAGGGGGACCTGGACTGGCACTGTCCGGCGCGCCTGCTCGGCCTCACCCCGGGGGACGATCGGGTGAGGGTACGCATCGACCGGGCCGGTGAATCGGCCGAGCTGGAGACCCGCCTGCTGGTGGCCGCCGACGGCGGCGATTCCACGGTACGGCAGATGCTCGGCCTCGGCACCCGCGACTGGGACTACGCCCAGACCGCGATCATCGCCAACGTGCGCAGCCACATCTCCCCGGGCGAGCGGGCCTACGAACGTTTCACCGACACCGGGCCCCTGGCCCTGCTGCCTCTCGCCGACGGCCGTTGCGCCCTGGTCTGGACCACCCGTCACGATCAGGTGGAGGGGATCCTGGGCCTGGAGGACACGGCCTTTCTGGCCGCCCTCCAGGAACGCTTCGGCTACCGCCTGGGGCGCTTCCTGGAGGCCGGCCGGCGCAGCGCCTATCCCCTGCGCCTGCGCCGCCTGAGCCCCGCTGTCCACGGGCGGGTGGTCTTCATCGGCAACGCTGCCCACAGCATCCACCCGGTGGGTGGCCAGGGCTACAACCTCGGCCTGCGTGACGTGGCGGTGCTGGCCGAAGGCCTCGCCCGGGCCGCCCGACAGGGCGGTGACGCGGGCGATCCCGGGCTGCTGCGCGCCTACGAGGCCCGCCGCGCCCCCGACCAACGCCGCATCGCCCTCATCACCGACCTCCTCGCCCGCGGCTTCGCCAACCCCCTGCCGCCGCTGCGCTGGGCGCGCGACCTGGGCCTGCTCGCCCTGGATCTCGCGCCGCCCGCCAAGCACCGGGTGAACCGACAGTTCATGGGCCTCCTGGGTCCGCTGCCCCGGCTCGCCCGGGGGCTCCACCTGGGGAGGGACTGCCGGCCAGATGAGGCAGACGCACGAACACGCCCGAACCCCAGTCTCCAGGAGGCGAACGAGCAAACGCCATGAACGTCAGATTCGACGTGGCCATCGCCGGCGGTGGCATGGTGGGCGCGGCCCTGGCCCTGGCCCTGGGCCGTCAGGGCATGCGCGTGGCCGTGCTGGAACGCCACGCGCCCCAGCGCCAGTGGCCGCCGGGCGAGATCGCCAACCGGGTGTCGGCCCTGAGCCGCGCCAGCCAACGCATCCTGGAACACCTGGCCGCCTGGCCGAGGATGGTGGAACTCGGCGTCAGCCCCTACGAGGCCATGTATGTGTGGGATGCCGGCGGCCACGGCCACATCCGTTTCGACGCCGCGGACCTGGGCGAGCCCGATCTCGGCCACATCGTCGAGAACCGGGTCATCCGCCTGGCCCTGTGGGAGGGCCTGGAGGCCCTGGATACGGTGGAGATCCTCTGCCCCGCGGAGATACGCGACTTCCATCTCCAGGGCGAAGACGCCATGCGCATCCACCTGGCCGAAGGCCCCCCTCTGGACGCGGCCCTGCTGGCGGCCGCCGACGGGCGGGACTCCTGGGTACGGGAACGCGCCGGCATCCCCACCCAAGGCTGGGGTTACGATCAACAGGCGCTGGTGGCCAACGTCGTCCACGAACGTCCCCACCAGGCCACCGCCTGGCAGCGCTTCCTGCCCACCGGCCCCCTCGCCTTCCTACCCCTGGCCGACGGGCGCAGCTCCATCGTCTGGTCCACCTCCCCCCAACACGCCCGGGAACTCCTGGAGATGGAAGCGGAGGCCTTCCATGCGGCCCTGGGGGCGGCCTTCGAGTATCGCCTGGGAGAGATCACCGCCAGCGGCCCACGCGCGGCCTTCCCCCTGCGCCTGCAACACGCCACCCGCTACATCGCCCCCCGCCTGGCCCTGGTGGGGGACGCCGCCCACGCCATCCATCCCCTGGCCGGACAAGGGGTCAATCTGGGACTGCTGGATGCGGCGCAGCTGGCCGAGACCCTCACCGCCACCCGCTACCGGCACCGCGACCTGGGGGGCGAACCCGCCCTGCGCCGCTACGAACGGGCCCGCAAGGGGGACAACCTGGCCATGCTCGCGGCCATGGATCTGTTCAAGCGGCTCTTCGGCAACGACCTGCCCCCGCTGCGTCTGGCCCGCAACCTCGGCCTGGACCTGGCGGACCGGGCGGGCCCCCTCAAGCATCTGTTGATCCGCCGGGCCATGGGCCTCGCGGGCGACCTACCCGCCCTGGCCCGCCCGTCCCGTCCACCGGTGCGGGAGGGCTGACGCACCGCCGTCACCTCGTCCGGACTATTAAGGAACCGAAAAATCGCGTTTCCGGTTCCGCGCTTGCAAGAATCCAGGGAGAGGCCTTTTCAACGGCCCGCTAGGGCGTGGCAGGGAACGCGATGCGCTCCACCTCCGCCGCCCGGGGGGCGTCCTTCGGGGCGCGTGTGAAGCGGATCTCATCGGCCAGGATACGCGCCGCCTCCCGGATCTCGATCCGGTCGATCGCTTTCTGCTCCTGCTCTTCGCGTTTGCTGTCGATGGCATCCGAGTCCCGGTCACCGTCCGTCGGCAAGGGCTCGATACCCTGACTGCGGAGAAAGGCGTTGCGTTGATCCTTCAGCAGCTTTTCGCGGTGTTTGGACGTGGCCCGGCGCTTGGCCTCGTTCAGGCTCACCTCCTTGGTCTCGTCCAGTTCGTCCAGCACCCGCTGACGATCCATGAGCATCTTGAAGCCCTGGTCCCGGGCGATACGCTCCGCGGAGCGTTTACGCAGGAGGGCCAACGGGGGATGCAGGTCCTCCGGACGATAGGCGGCCGGGGTGATATGGCTCCAGGGCAGGGCGTTCTTCAGGGCACGTTCACCGTGATCCCCAGACTTCGAGGCAGTGGGGAAGAGGATATCGGGCACCACCCCGCGATGCTGGGTGCTGCCGCCGTCGATGCGGAAGAACTGGGCCATGGTGAGACGCAAGCGCCCCAGATCCTTGTCGTTGCCGAGCACGAACCGGCCGAGGTCCACCAGGGTCTGCACCGTGCCCTTGCCGAAGGTGGGCTCGCCGATGATGATGCCGCGATGATAGTCCTGGATGGCGGCGGCGAAGATCTCCGACGCCGAGGCGCTGTTGCGATCCACCAGCACCGCCAGGGGGCCGGTATAGACCTCGGCGGGGTCGGGGTCCCGTTCCACATCCACCTTGCCGAAGGCGTCCTTCACCTGCACCACCGGCCCCTGCGGGATGAACAGGCCGGTGAGTTCGGTGGCCTCGGAGAGAGAACCGCCACCGTTGCCCCGCAGATCCACGATGATTCCGTCCACCCCCTGCTCATGGAGCCTGGCGAGTAACTTGCGGACGTCACGGGTGGTGGAGCGGAAGGCCTTGTCACCACGCGCTTCGGCGGCGAAATCGCGGTAGAAGGCGGGCACCTCCACCACCCCGATCTTCAGCCCCCCGAGCCCGGGGATCTTATCGATCACGTAGCTCTTGGCGGCCTGTTCTTCGAGCTTGATCCTATTGCGCACCAGGGTGATCTCGCGGCGCTTGGCCGTCTCCCCCTTGGGGAGGATCTCCAGACGCACCACCGAGCCCTTGGGACCGCGGATCTTGTCCACCACGTCCTGGAGGCGCCAGCCCACCACGTCCTCCATCGGACCGTCCAGGCCCTGGGCCACGCCGACGATGCGATCGCCCCCGTGCAACTGGCCGCTGGCGCTGGCCGGGCCGCCCTTGATGACCTTCTGCACCAGGGTGTACTCGTCCTCGGCGCGCAACACCGCCCCTATGCCCTCCAGGGAGAGGCGCATACTGATGTCGAAGTTCTCCGACAGGCTCGGCGACATATAGCCGGTATGAGGTTCCAGACTCAGGGTGTAGGCATTGATGAAGGACTGAAACACGTCCTCGGCGGTGAACTGGTTGATCCGCCGGCGCAGGCCCTGGTAACGCTTACGCAGGGTCTCGCGTATCTTGGCGTCCGGTTTGTCGGCGAGGCGCAGGTTCAGGTAGTCGTTCTTCACCCGCTTGCGCCAGAGTTCATCCATCGCGGCGCGATCCTTGGGCCAGGGGGACTCGGAGCGATCCACCCGGAAGCGCTCGTCCTTGCTGAAGTCGAAGCCCTTGTCCAGGAGCTTCAGGGCATAGGCCACCCGATCGTTCACCCGCTTGCGGTAGGTGCGAAAGATCTCGAAGGCCGCATCCACCCGACCCATGCGCAGTTGATCGTCGAGGTGGTGGCGCCAGCGCCGGAAGCGCTCGATGTCGCGCGCCAGGAACAGGGAGTGGTTGGGATCGAGGGTATCCAGGTAGCGTTTGAGGATGCGTTCGGAGAAGGCGTCGTCCAGAGGCGCCTTCTTGTAGTGGAAGCGCTGGATCACCTGGGTGATGATGGCGGCCGTCTTGTCCAGGCGCTCGTTGGCCGTCAGTGCGTCGTTGGGGACAGGCTGGACCTTGGCCTGGAGCCCCCCCAGGGGGAGCAGCCAGAGCAGGAACAGGACTCGGACAGGAAGTTTGGTCATAGTTTCATCCCATGGATGGGCATTCTCAAGGAAGTGGGGCATGGAGGCCCCGGAGCAGATCCAGGTAGTCGGCCCGTTCCGGATCCAAATGGCCGTGACGGATCAGAAAGTCGATGACCACCAGACCGCAGTTCGGCTTGAAGGCCTCGGCTGCCCTCAATACCTCTACGACCTCATCGAGGGGCATGAGTTCGAACGCCGCCACCTCACCATCGGTGTTGCGCGGCTCGAACCCCTCCGGCAATTCCAGATCGTAACAGTAAATGGTGTCGGGCTTCAGCCCATGGGCCGTCTCCAGGCAATAGGTCAGGGCCCCCACCGGACGCGCCTCGGCCGCGAGTTCCGGCGGCATCCCCGCCTCCTCGGCGCACTCCTTGGCCAGGTTCTCCGCCAGGGTCAGGCCATGGGGGAGGCCACCGGCGACCAGTTGATCGAGACGACCGGGATAGTGGCGGCGGTCGGCGGCGCGCCGCGCGATCCACATCCAGGGACCGTCCACGCGCCGCACGTAGCCGTTCAGGTGCTGGCCATAGGCCCGCCCCCCGAAGAAGGGCACCGCGGCCCGATCCATGAGCAACAGGGGGGCGGTGCGTTCCCGGCCCAGCGGATAGCGCTCACCGTGCAGCCCGGGCAGGGTGCCCTCGGCCACCAGGTGCTCCAGGACCCCCGCCACCGCCCGGGTGCGGGCCTCGAACCCCTCCAGACCGGGGGCCAGGGAGAGCCTTTCCGCCTCCAGCCGGAAGACCTCCGGCCAGGCCGCCAGGTGGGCAGCGAATTCGGGCCTGACCCAGCCCACCCGCGTGGCATCCACCGCGAAGGGAAGGAAATGGGCCGGATCCCAGCGGTTGAGCCGGGTGACGTAGTCGTACAGCCTCATGCCGGGTCGGAGAACAGGGTACAGACCACCCGCCGTTCCTGCCGCGGCCCATCGAACTCGCAGAAGAACAGGTTCTGCCAGCGTGACAGGCCCAGGCGCCCGTCGATGATGGGCAGGGTCTCGGAGGGGCCGATCAGGCCGGCCTTGAGGTGGGCGTCGCCGTTGCCGTCCTGTTGGTCGTGCCGCCAGACGCCCCGTGGAACGAGCTTGCGCAACAGGTCCACCACGTCGGTCTGGACACTCTCGTCCCAGTTCTCCTGGATCATGAGGGCGGCGGTGGCACCCTGGGCATAGACCGCCATGAGGCCGTCACGTATCCCGCTGCGGCCGAGCACGGCCTCCACCTGAGGGGTGATATCCACCAATACCTCGCGCCGGGGGGTAGAGAGGGTGATGAACTCGCGCATGGGGGACGACCTCGACCGTGACGGGCCCCCATTCTAACATCCTGAGAACGAGGCGATTGGAGTCCCGCGGACACCGGCCGTTATCCTGATACGCAAACGCAGACCCCGTCCCTCTCCGAGGACGGCCGGCCCTTGGGAAGGGATCTGCGGGACTTCGAATCCGACCGGCCCGAATCACTCGACCAAGAGAGGCCCCTCATGGAGATGTCCATCGGCTCCCGGATGTCCGCCTTACAACAGGCCGACCTCCACCAACAGGTGAGCAACCGGATCCTGCGCAAGGAACTGGACATGCAACAGGCCAACGTCCAGCAGTTGCTGGAGGCGGTACCGGAACCCCCGGCGGCGCAGAGCGCCGGCCCGGTCCCCCCCGGCAAGTTGGATACCTATGCTTGATCCTCCTGGGCGGGCTCCCGGGGCAACCGCCGGATTCAGGACTGTCTGGGAATCATCGCGGGTTGGGTTGGCGCAGCGTAACCCAACAGATCACAAAGGGATTCCCGGGTGATGCTGCCGCCGGACCCGGCCCCTGCGGCGACAGTCACCTCCGGTGGCGGAACTGCGGTGCGGATGATGCTGTCGGCCATGGGCAGTTTGAGTTCCAGGCTCAGTTGCGTGGCCTGCATGGACAGACTGCCCTCCAAGGAGAGGTGGACCCCAGGGACGGGGGACGCAATTTATACCCGTCGCACGTGAATATTTCGTTTTTCGAGGGTGTTCCTCGTGCTCCTGGGCAAGGCGCGGAAGCGAGTCATCGCAGAGACTACGGCGAGCAATCGCTCCACCGTCCAGGGGGGCGAGGGGCGGCCGCGGTAGCGAGAAGTGGCACAGGGAAGTGCCGTCTACGGATCGAAGGACGGAAATATCCACGAGCGACGGGTATATACAGCGGCCGGCGCGAGAGGCCGGCGGTTCACCAGGCATAACGCCGCCAGATCACCAGGAGGGTGTTTGAGACCATGATCAGGGCCTCCATGGAACGCCCGTCCTGACCCTTTACCCTGATCCGGTAGAAGGGACCACCCCGGGGCGGCGGCCCCGCGTCACCCACCGGGCCGCGCCCCTCTTCGGCCATGGCCGCCCGCACCAGGGGCGGAGCCAGGCGCGGCGATCCGCTCCCGACCGCCACCGCCGACAGGTTCGGGGCGAGGACCCCGTACAGAGCGCGATCCATGCCCTGTACCTGGAGCAGCTCTTCCAGTGCCGGGAAGGGCCGGTCCGCGGCCCCGTAGGGGTAGCCGGCCGCGCGATAGTCGTCATCCTCCGCCCCGTCGGCGCGACGGTCGTGATCCGCGTCGCGCCAGTCGAGGATCGCCTGGGCCAGGGCCGAGGCGCGCTCCTCTTCCAGCCCCGCGGCCTTCAGCAGGGCGAGGAGCCGTGGCTCGCCGGCGGCGTTCAACTCCACCAGGGAACCGGCGTTGCGAATCCGGATCTCCAGGGCCTCGCCGTCGAAACGCCAGCCATAGGCCGTGCCGTCCGGGTACCAGCGGGCCTCCTCGTCCCGCGCCCGCAGGCGCAGGACCGCCTGGGTCAAGCCCGCGGCGGCGTGCGCCCGGAAGCGCACCCCCTGCACCTGGTTGCGCGCCAACTCGGTCTCGCCCCGCCCCAGCAGGACCACCGAGCCGGCCATGGTGGTGAGCAGGACGAGCACCCAGAGCACCAGGACCAGGGCGATGCCGGTTTGTCTGACGGCGGGCTTCATCGTTGCGGGAGGGCCACCACCAGGGGGGCCAGGGGGTGGTCGGGACGCTGCAGGGTCAGCTCCACCAGGGTGGGCAGGTGGTTCGGATCCTTCCAGTCCTCCCGCCAACCGGCCTCGCCCCGCCCGGGGGCCTCCAGGTATCTCAGGCGCGGTTCCTCCAGGCCGCTGAGCAGACGCTTGACCCCATAGGTGCCCATGGCACCCTCGAAATCCTCGAGCACGGGCGGCGACGGATCCTCGGGGTCCCAGCGCGGGGCATCGGTCTCGCCCTGGAGAACCTCGGGATGGGCGAGCCAGCGCTGCATCCAGAGTTCCCAGCCCTTTTCGCGCTCGACCGCGAACAGGCGCACCAGATAGAGTCCGCCCACCCCGGCGTAGCGGGCCAGGGGGGTGACGAAGTCGAGCCTCTGCGGCCCGCCCCGGAACAACAGCCGCCGGCGGTTGCCGATACGCGCGTGGACCTTCTGGGTCTGGCGCAGGGCATCGCCGAGCCAGGCGCGCACCAGGCGCAGGTCGCCGCTGGCCGCCACGTGGGCGTCCAGGCGTTCCCAACTGTCGGCCCCCAGACGCAGGCCGCCGTAGAGGACCACCAACAACAGGCCCATGAGGGCCAGGGAGATGAGCAGTTCCAGCAGCGTGAAGCCGCGGTTGCCCCCGCGATCAGCGCCCACGGGGCCTCCCGGACAGCAGGCGCCGGGTGGCGACCTGCAAGCGGCGCGTGCGACGCTCCTGCGCCCAGGTCAGGGTCACCCGCACATCGTAGGGGGTCAGGCCGGGAGGCGTCTGCAGGCCTTCCTCCAGGGCCGCGGGGCTGGCCTGTAACCGCCAGCGGAACCCGTCCTCTTCGCCTTCCGGGGGCAGGGCGTCCAGGGGCCACTCGCGTCCGGCCCGCGCCAGCAGAGACTCGGCCAGATCGGCGGCGGCCACGTAGCGGTCGGTCTCCAGGGTGTTGTGCAGGCTGCCCGAGAACAGGCGCATCAAGACCCCCAGGGACAGGGCGAGGATGGAGAAGGCCACCAGGACCTCGAGCAGGGTGAAACCGTCCTGGCGCAGAGTCATGCCCCGGGCTCCAGTGGGTGCAGGGTCACCTGCCCGGTGAGCCAGTCCACGTCCACCCGGTAGCCGTGGCCGGGTTCGCCCAGGGCGATACGCCCACCGGTGGAGCTGCCGTCGGGAAAGAAACGGATCGCCCCGCGCGCGGGATCGCCGAGTTCCGACTCGGCGGCGGTGAGGCGGATGGGCCAGTCCCCCCGCAGATGGATCGCCCTGGGGCGTCCATCCACCCGCGCCTCGCGCCGTTCCAGGTCCAGGTGCAGGGCCACCGGGCGATGGCGGGCGACGGCGCGCGCGCGGGCGGCCCTGAGCCCAGCGGCGAGATCACGCGCGCCGGCCTTGAGCTGGACCCCGGGCAGGGCCCGGGAGAACAGGGGCGGCACCACCGCCAGGGCCAGGGCGGAGATGGCCAGCACGACCAGGAGTTCGATCAGGGTGAAGCCGGGGGCCGGACCCCGGCATCCGCCGGCAGGGCGGGGGCGGCCCGGCTTCGGCGCATCCATCCGCGATCACTCCCAACTGACCACGTCCTGGTTCTCGCCGTCGCCGCCCTCGGCGTTGTCGGCGCCGAGGCTGTACAGATCGTAGTCGCCGTGCTGGCCGGGCGAGGCGTAGTGATAGGGGCGCCCCCAGGGGTCCTGGGGCACCTTCTTCTTCTTGAGATAGGGACCGTTCCAGTTCGCGGCATTCGCGGGTTTCTCCACCAGGGCCTTGAGGCCCTCCTCGGTGCTCGGATAGCGGCCCACTTCGAGGCGATACATATCCAGGGCCGAGCCCAGATCCTCGACCTGGAGCCGCGCGGTCTTGGTCTTGGAGCCACTGAGGAATTTCATCACCTGGGGGCCCACCAGGCCCGCGAGCAGGGCCAGGATGGCCAGCACCACCAGGAGTTCGATCAGGGTGAAGCCGCCAGGGCGGCGAAGGGGGGGTGTCATGGTCGGCTACCTCGAGTTGAAAAAAGGCATCGTGTGCAAGGTTCAGTACATTCCGGCGTGCGGGAGCGGCTTTCATCCTCCGGGGCGCTGGGCGCCATGGGACGTCATCTTCAAAAGACCAGATCGTTGGCCCCCAGGATGGCGGCGAGGATGGAGACGATGATGCCCGCCACCAGCAGGCCCAGGCCGATGATGAGCACGGGCTCCAGGAGGGTCAGGAGGCGCTGCACCGCGGACCGGGTCTCGGCCTCGAAGATGGCGGCCACCTTGGCCAACATGGCATCGAGCTGGCCGGATTCCTCGCCTACCTGGATCATCTGCAGGGCCAGCTTGGGCAACACCCGGCGTTCGCTCAGGGGGGCGGCCAGGCCCTTACCGTGACGCACCTCGGCACCCGTTGCTTCGAGTGCCTGGACCAGGTACCGGTTCCCCATCACCTCGCGCGCCAGGCCCAGCGCCCCCAACAGGGGCATACCGTTGCGCAACAGGGTGGCCAGGGTGTGACAGAAACGCGCCGTCTCCATCCGCCACAGGAGATCGCCGAACAAGGGCAGGCGCAGCACCCGGCGGTCCCAGGCCAGGCGCACCTCCGGCCGTTGCAGGGCGCGCTGCACCCCGGCGGCGGCGAGGGCGGCGCCCGCCAGTAGGGCCCACCACCAGTCGCGCAGGAGGTCGCCGGCACCGATGACGATGCGGGTGGAGGTGGGCAGGGCCGCGCCCATGTCGTCGAACAACTGGGTGAACTGGGGCACCACGAACATCAGCAACACGGCCACCGAGAGACCCGCCACCACCAGCAGGATCAAGGGATAGGTAAGGGCCGAGCGGATGTCGTCGCGCAACCGATCGGCCCTCTCCAGATAATCGGCCAGGCTGGCGAGGGCGTCGTCCAGGGAGCCGCCGGCCTCGCCGGCGCGGACCATGTTGACGTACAGCCGGGAGAAGATCCGGCCCTGTTCCTCCAGGGCCTGGGAGAAGGCCGCTCCGGCCCGCACCCGTTCCTGCACCGCCCCCAGCAGGCGCGCCACGGCCTCGTCGTCGGCCAGACCGATGAGGACCTCCAGCGCCCGGTCCAGTGGCAGGCCGGCCTCCAGCAGGGTGGCCAGCTCGCGGGTGATGTGGGTGACCTGGCCGGCGCTCACCGTTGGGCCGCCACGCCGGAACAGGTCGCGCAGACCGCCGGCGGCGCGCATCTCCAGGGGGATCAGGCCCTCGCCCTGGAGGGCGGCCACCAGGGCGCCCTCGTCGGCCGCTTCGCGCTCGCCCTCCTCCATCTCGCCGTCGGGGCGGACCGCCTTGAACCGGTAGCGGGGCACCCGCTCAGGCCTCCTGGGTCACGCGGATGACCTCCTCCAGGCTGGTGTGCCCCTCCAGGGCCTTGCGCACCCCGTCCTGATAGAGGGTGAGCATGCCCCCAGCCACCGCCAGGCGGTGGATCTCGCCGGCGGTGGCATGGGCGAGGATGGCCTGCCGCAGGGGGTCGTCCAGGGTCAGCATCTCGGCGATCACCAGACGGCCGTGATAGCCGGTCCCCCCACAGTGTTCGCAACCGCGGCCGCGGTACAGGGAGAGGCGGCCGTCGGCGGCCAGGGGGCGCAGGCCCTCGGCGATCTCGGGCAGGGGTTCGTAGGCCTCGCGGCAATGGGGGCAGAGCCGGCGCACCAGGCGCTGGGCGAGGATACCGTTGACGGTGGAGGTGATGAGATAGTCCTCCACCCCCATGTCCAGGAGACGGGTGACCCCGCCGGCGGCGTCGTTGGTGTGCAGGGTGGAGAGCACCAGATGGCCGGTGAGGGCCGACTGGACGGCGATGCGGGCGGTCTCCAGGTCGCGCATCTCGCCCACCATGATGACGTCCGGGTCCTGGCGCACGATGGCCCGCAGGGCGCCGGCGAAGGTCATGCCGATCTGTGGCTTCACCTGGATCTGATTGATCCCCTCCAACTGATATTCCACCGGATCTTCCACGGTGATGATCTTGCGCCCGGGGGTGTTGATGCGCGCCAGGGCGGTGTACAGGGTGGTGCTCTTGCCGCTGCCGGTGGGGCCGGTCACCAGGATGATGCCATGGGGCATCTCCAGGACCTGGAGCAGGCGTTCGCGGGGCTGGCCGTCGAAGCCCAGGGCCGCGAAGTCGAACTGCACGCTGGCCTTGTCCAACAGGCGCATGACCACGCTCTCGCCATACAGGGTGGGCACGGTGGAGACACGCAGATCCAGCTCCTTGCCCTGGACCCGCAGGGGGATGCGCCCGTCCTGGGGCAGGCGGCGTTCGGCGATGTTCAGCCGGGACATGATCTTTATGCGCGAGATCACCGCCGCGGTGGAGCGCGCCGGCGGCGCGTCCACCTCCTGCAACACCCCGTCCACCCGGTAGCGCACCTTGAGGCTGCCCTCGAAGGGTTCGATGTGGATGTCGGAGGCGCGCGCCTCCACCGCCCGCTGGATGATGAGGTTCACCAGGCGGATCACCGGGGCCTCGGAGGCCATGTCCCGCAGGTGCTCGATGTCCTCCTCGTCCTCGCCGCCCTCGAGGCCGGCGCCGATCCCCTCCATCTCGTTGCGGCCCTCGCCGTAGAGGCGCTCGATGGCCGCCTCGATCTCCCCGGGCAGGCCCACGTAGACCTTCACCGGCATCCCCAGGGCCATACTCAACGCCCGGGGGACGAACTCGTCCTGGGGATCGGCCAGGGCGACGGCCAGTTCCTCACCCTCCAGACCCAGGGGCACCACCTGGCTGTCACGCAGGAAACGCAGGTTGATCCCCTCCTCCACCGGTGGCACGTCGGGGTAGGCGTCCCCCTCGGCCAGGGCCAGGTGCAGGGTCTCGCAGAAGGCCTGGGCCAGATCGCGCTCGGACACCAGGCCCAGGCGCGCCAGCATCCGCGTCGCCGGCTCGCCCGCGTCCTCCGCCAGACGCCGGGCGCGGGCGATGTCCGCCGCGCTCACCCGGCCCTCCGCCTCCAGCCAGGACAGGGGGTCCTGGTGGGGCGGGGGCTCCGGGGGAGACTCGGCGGGCGTGGTGGAATGAAGGGCCATATCCATTAGGAAAGAGGCGGGTAAGGGAGCAAAACGGCATTATATACCCCGCCGAGCCCCGGGCGGACCCGGCGGGCGGGCCTCCGCTCCCACCGCCCTCCCGGCCGACCCCCTTGGGCAAGGCGGGCGCTGCCGCCCGGGATCAGGGCAGGCGCAACTCGATGGTCCCCGAGACCCTCACCTCCACGTGGCCCTTGCCCGCCTCCAGTACCGGCGCGGGCGCCGCCGCCTCCATCCGCATAGTACGCACGAAGGGACGGGGTGTACCCCCCGAGGTGGACAGGTCCAGCTTGACGATGCGGTAGTCCTTCCTCCCCAGGGCCTTGGTCACCAGGCGCGCACGCTGTTTGAAGGCCTCCAGGGCCTCGCCGATGAGGCGGTTCTCCGCCCGTTCGCGCTGGGCCGGCGACAGGCGATAGCCCACCGAGGCCACCGCCAGCCGCTCCTGAAGGACCCCGATGAGTTCACTCAGGGCCGCCGAGTCGCCGCTCTCCAGGCGCAGGGACTGACGCACCCGCCAGCCCACCAGGGCGCGGTCCTTGTACAGCGGGGTCGTCTGATAGTCGAGCGTGCGCACGGTCAGACCGCGCACCTTCTTCGCCCGCTCCACCCCCCAGGCCACGGCCTGGTTCACCTCTCGTGCCAGATCCGCGGGCCGGGTCCCTTCGCGTTGCACGTAGAGCACCGCGCTGAGCAGGTCGTTGGCCACCTCCGCGCCGGCGCGGGCGGACAAGGTGATGCGGTCGTAGGTCTGGGCATCCTCCGCCGCCTGGACCCAAGGGGAGAGCAGCAGGGGAAGGAGCAAGAGCAGTGAGAGACGCACGGGGAAACCTCCTTGGGGGGCGATGAGTAAGGGGTATGGAGTATATACCCGTCGCTCGTGAGGTCCGTAAACGGCACGTCCCTGTGCCACCCCTCGTTTTTCGAGGGCGTTCCTCGTGCCCCTGGGCAAGGCACGGCCCTGCCTTCCGCAGGCGGGCGGAAACGAGTCATGGCGGGGACCATGGCGAGCTTGCGCAACACGGCCCAGGGATGCGAGGGGCGGCCGCAGTAGCGAAATATCCACGGGCGACGGGTATACCCCGCACATGTCTGGGCGCTATGGTCCAGGGAGGCAGGACGGCCAGTCGGCCCACCGGATCTGTCCGAGAGCGATCCGGAGATCCCGCGCGACCTCGATCCCACCGCGGGGACCCCGCTCTTCGACCTGGGGGCAGCCTGTCCATCCCCGGCGCTTTTCACGGCGAGGTCGGGCCGACACGCCCATTCAACATCCAATCGGCATGGGGCCGGGTTCGGCCTCAGGGGGCCGGGTTCGGTTGCTGCCGGTGGATGGCCTCGATGGCCTCCATGACCTCGGGCGGGAGCCGCAGGTCGGCGGCACCCAGGTCCTCGTCCAGTTGTTCGAGGGTGGTGGCGCCGATGATGTTGGCGGTGACGAAGGGGCGGCTGGTGACATAGGCCAGGGCCATCTGCGCCGGGGACAGGCCCGCGGCGCGGGCGAGGCGGCAATAGGCCTCGGCGGCGCGTTCCGCCTCGGGGTTGGAATAGCGGTCGAAGCGGCTGAACAGGGTAAGGCGGGCCCCCTCGGGCCGGGCGCCGCGAAGGTATTTCCCCGAGAGGACCCCGAAGGCCAGCGGGGAGTAGGCGAGCAGGCCGACATCCTCGCGCCGGCTGAACTCGGCGAGGCCCACCTCGAAGCTGCGGTTGAGCAGATTGTAGGGGTTCTGGATGCTCACCACCCGGGCGAGGCCGTGCTCCCGGGCGAGGCGGAGGTATTCGCCCAGGCCCCAGGGGGTCTCGTTTGAGACCCCGATGGCCCGCACCCGTCCGGATTGAACAAAGCCGTCGAGGACCTCCAGGGTCTCGTGGATGGGAGTGGCGTCGGCCTCTTCCGCCCAGGGGTAACCGAGCCGGCCGAAATAGTTGGTGGGGCGCGCCGGCCAGTGGACCTGGTAGAGGTCCACGTAGTCGGTCTGGAGCCGCTGCAGGCTCTGTTCCAGGGCCTGCTCCAGGTGCGCCCGCACCAACCGCGGTCCGCTACGCAGGTACGGCAGCCAGTCCGCGGGGCCGGCCACCTTGGTGGCCAGCACCACCTCTCCACGGCACTTGCGCCGGGCGAGCCAGGTGCCGATATAGGTCTCGGTGAGGCCCTGGGTCTCGGCCCGTGGGGGCACCGGATAGATCTCCGCGGTGTCGATGAAATTCAGGCCCCGCTCCAGGGCCAGATCGAGTTGGGCGTGGGCCTGGCGTTCGTCGTTCTGCTCGCCGAAGGTCATGGTGCCGAGGCAAAGGCGGCTGACCTGGATGCCGCTGCGGCCGAGGGGGCGTCTTTCCATGGGCGGATACCTGTGGGTGGTGGATGGGACGGCCAAGGGCAGTGCCGTATGGGATCGAGGGATGCGAATGTTCCCGTGTGACGGGACGGCTATTGCGGCGCCACCTTCACGTCGACCCCGCTCCACCGCCAGCCCATCCCGACCCCGGTATAGCTGTAATCGAAACTCGGCCGTTGTCAAGCCCCGCAATATTGCCATCGCCGACAAGACCCCCCGGTCGCCGTCATCAATGACGCCCTCAGCGGCCCTGGCCGCCGGGCCGACGCCGAACCGCTGCCGGTGGGTCTGGACACCTCCGGCCTGGGACTGGTGAGCGGCGAGGTCACCCCGCGATCCATCGGGGACGCAGAACTTCGCCGACATCAGCCTGGCCCCGCCCGCTGATGTGGTGAGCGGATCGACGGTACCGGAGCCTCCGACCGCCCTGACGCTGCTTTTTTTTTGGGGGGGGGGTGGCGGTCCGACGTTTTCCGCGGTCGGACGGGTCCAGGGAAGGACCCTTCCGCCCCCCTCCCAGAGCAGGAGCGCGCCTTGCCTGGAGAGCAGAATTCATTGCCACTGGCCTGGCACCGCGTCTCTCCCGCTGCGGGTGAACCCCTTGGATTTCCCCCCCATTCGGGTATCTTTGCGCCCCATGCGCCTGGAGAAGATCAAGCTCGCCGGTTTCAAGTCCTTCGTCGATCCCACGGTGATCCACCTGCCCAGCAACCTGGTGGCCATCGTCGGCCCCAACGGCTGCGGCAAGTCCAACACCATCGACGCGGTGCGTTGGGTGATGGGCGAGAGTTCCGCCAAGATGCTGCGTGGCGAGTCCATGGCCGATGTCATCTTCAACGGCTCCACCAGCCGCAAACCGGTGGGCACGGCCAGCATCGAACTCCTGTTCGACAACAGCGACGGCAGCGCCGGCGGCCGGTATGCGCGCTTCGGCCAGATCGCGGTGAAGCGCGTGCTCTCCCGTGACGGCCAGTCCCAATATCATCTCAACGGCGCCCGCTGCCGCCGGCGGGACATCACCGATCTCTTCCTGGGGACCGGCCTGGGGCCGCGCAGCTATTCCATCATCGAGCAGGGCACCATCTCGCGCCTGATCGAGGCCCGCCCCGAGGAACTCCGCCAGTTCCTGGAGGAGGCCGCGGGGATCTCCAAGTACAAGGAACGCCGGCGGGAGACCGAGAACCGCATCCGCCACACCCGCGAGAACCTGGAGCGCCTGGAGGATCTGCGCGAGGAGGTGGGGCGGCGGGTCCAGCGCCTGGAGCGCCAGGCCACCGCGGCCGAGCGTTACAGGCGCCTGCGCGCCGAGCAGAAACGCCTGGAGGCCGAACGCCTGGCCCTGCGCTGGCAGGCCATGCAGGCCGACCTGGAGGCCCGTGACCGCGCCCTGGCCGGGCTGGAGACCGGGGTGGAGGAGGCGGTGGCCGGCCAGCGTCGTCTGGAGAGCGAAATGGAGCGGGTGCGCGAGTCCGAGATCGAGGCCGGCGAGGAACTCAATCGGGTGCAGGGCGATTTCTATGCCGTCGGCGCCGAGATCTCGCGCCTGGAGCAGGCCTTGCAATACGCCCGCGAGGCCAGGCATCGCCATGAGCGGACCCTGGCCGGGATCGCCCGGGAGTCGGAGGAATTGGAACGCCGGTACGAGCGTGACCAGGGTCGCCTGCGGGTGCTCGAAGAGACCCTGGACGAACTGGCGCCGCGTCTGGAGGCCGCGCGTGTGGAGGAGGCGGCGCGGCGGGCGGCCCAGGAGGCCGCCGAGGCCGGGATGCAGGCCTGGCAGGAGGCCTGGGAGGCCCTCGCCCGGGAGTCGGCCGGGCCGGGTCAGCAGGCCCAGGTGGAGCGGGCGCGTATCGATCACCTGGAACAGGACCTGCAACGCCTGGCCCGGCGCGAGGCGCGCCTGGACGAGGAGGCGGCGCGCCTCGGCGACCCGCGCCTGGAGGAGGACCTGACGCGCCTGGCCGAGGAGAAGGAGATCCTGCTCGAACGCGAGCAGGCGCTCCTGGAGGCCCTGGCGGAGGGCGAAGAGGCCCTGGGTGGGCGCCGGGAGGCGGTGGCCGACCTCCAGCGTCGCCGCGACCGCCTGCGCGAGGCCCTGCACGCCGACAAGGGCCGCCTGGCCTCCCTGGAGGCCCTGCAACAGGCCGCCTTGGCGCCGCAGGGCGAGGGCGTGGCCGCCTGGCTGGAGGCCCGGGGCCTGGCCGGGGCCCCGCGCCTGGGCGAGGTGCTGGAGGTCGGGCCGCGCTGGCGGCGGGCCCTGGAGGTGGTGTTGGGGGAACGCCTCCAGGCCCTGCTGGTGGAGGACCCCGGCCGCGCCCTGACCGACCTGGAGGAAGGCCCCCTGGATCTGATCGCCGCGGACCCCGAGGCCGCCCCGGCCGGCAGCCTCGCCGCCGAGGTGCGCAGGCCCGGGCTGGCGGGCCTGCTGCGGGGGGTGCGTTGCGCCGCCGATCCGGAGGCCGCCCTGGCGGCCCGCGACGGCCTGGCCGCGGGGGAGTCCGTCGTCACCCCCGAGGGCCTCTGGCTCGGCCGCCACTGGACCCATGTCCCCGGGGAGCGCCACAGCGCCGCCGGGGTCCTGGAACGCGCCGCCGAGATGCGTGAACTCCTGGCCCGCCTGGAGGAAGACGGGGCGCGTCTGGAGGCCTGGGAGGAGGAACTGCTCCAGGGGCACGAGGCCCTGGAGGCCCTGGATACGGAACGCGAGCGCCTGCGCGCGGAGCAACGTGAACTGGATCGCGCCCTGGCGCGGGTGCGCGCGGAGCTGGAGAGCAAGGCCAACCGCCTCGCCCACCTGCGTGGCCGGCGCCAGGAGATCGACCTGGAGCGCGCCGAGCTGGCCGCCGAGCGCGAGCAGACGCGGGAGGCCCTGGAGGAGAGCCGCGCGCGCCTGCACCGGGCCCTCGAGGTGGTGGAGCGCCTGGGCGAGCGCCGCGATACCCTGGCGGCCGAACGCCAGGGCCTGCGCGAGGCCCTGGAGGAGGCCCGCACCCGCGTCCGGGTCCTGGGCGAGCAGGCCCACGACCTGGCCCTGCAGGTCCACGGCCTGCATACGGAGCGGGAGGCCCTGGTGGCGGCCCTGCAACGGGTGGAGGAACGCCGCCGCCAGTTACAGGCCCGCCGCGCCGAGTGTGTGGCCGACGCCGGGCGCGAGCAGGCCCCGGTGGCGGAGATGGAGACCGCGCTGGAGACCCAGCTCGGGCGTCGCCTGCACCTGGAGGCCGCCCTGGCCGCTGCCCGCGACCGCCTGGAGGCCCTGCAACAGCGCCTGCGTGAACTGGACCAGGAGCGCCTTCAGGCCGAACGCGAGGTGGAGGTCCGACGCGAGGCCCTGGAGCGGGCGCGCCTTGGGCGTCAGGAGGTCCTGGTGGCCGCACGCGGCCTGGAAGAGCGGCTGAAGGAGACCGGTTTCGAGCGCCCCGCCCTGCTCCAGGCCCTCCCCGCCGATGCCGACCCGGGGGCATGGGACGCCCGCCTCGGGGACCTGGGGCGGCGTATCGAACGCCTGGGCAACATCAACCTCGCCGCCATCGACGAGTTCCGGGAAGAGAGCGAACGCAAGCGCTATCTGGACGATCAACATGCCGACATCAGCGCCTCCCTGGCCACCCTGGAAGAGGCCATCCACAAGATCGACCGCGAGACACGGACGCGCTTCAAGGTGACCTTCGAGCGGGTCAACGCCGGCCTCCAGTCCCTGTTTCCGCGCCTCTTCGGTGGCGGCCACGCCTACCTGGAACTCACCGGCGAGGACCTCCTCGACACCGGGGTGACGGTCATGGCGCGCCCGCCGGGCAAGCGCAACGCCAGCATCCACCTCCTCTCCGGGGGCGAGAAGGCCCTCACCG
Source organism: Chromatiaceae bacterium (assembly GCA_026984455.1). Taxonomy (GTDB): domain Bacteria; phylum Pseudomonadota; class Gammaproteobacteria; order Chromatiales; family Chromatiaceae; genus JALSSC01. The sequence goes on along the minus strand of JALSSC010000031.1, from coordinate 112,290 downwards.
CGGTGGCCCTGGTATTCTCCATCTTTCAGCTCAACCCGGCCCCCTTCTGTATGCTCGACGAGGTGGACGCCCCCCTGGACGACGCCAACGTCGGACGCTTCTGCGAACTGGTGAGATCCATGTCCGGGCAGATTCAGTTCATCTTCATCACCCACAACAAGGTCACCATGGAACTCGCGGACCAGCTCATGGGCGTCACCATGCACGAGCCCGGGGTCTCGCGGCTGGTCTCGGTGGACGTGGACGAAGCGCTGGAAATGGCGGCGGTATAGATGATGGATAGCCTGCGTATGGGCCTGATCGCCCTGGGTGGCCTGGCCGTGGTCGGCCTGGCGGTATGGGAACTCAGGGGCCATCTGGGGCGCCGCAAGGACGCCCTCAGAAACGGCTGGGGGGCCCCGCGGCGGGAGCCCCGCCTGGGTGACCTGGGGGTGGAGCCGCCGGCCGAAGGCCCCCGCCTCACCCCGGGAATCCCGGAGGCGCCCGATTCCCCATCCGAGTCCCCGGCGGAGGTGGATGCGCCACCCCCGGCGCCGGAGGCCGGAGCCGCCGCCCCCGCCGAAGCGCCCGTGGCAGAGGTCACGGAGCCCCTGATCCTGGTGCTGCACGTCCACGCCCGGGGCGACTGGTTCCAGGGACCGGAGATCGCGCGGGTCGCCCACGACCTGGATCTGCTGGAGGATGAAATGGGCCTTCTCGCCCTCCGCGACCACCCCGAGGGCCCGGCCCTGTTGCGTGTCGCCAGCATGGCGGCCCCCGGCCGACTTCCCTTAGAGCGGCCGCAAGGCTTCACCTGTCCCGGCCTCACCCTGTTCACCCAGATCCCCGGCCCCAAGCCCGGCGCCGCCCTCTACGCCGAGATGGTCACCCTCGCCCAGCGCCTGGCCGAGTCCCTGGGCGGCGAGGTGCGCGACGAGACCCACAGCACCCTGACCCGCCAGACCATGGATCACACCCGCCACCGCATCCTCGATTTCGAACGCCGCCTGCGCATCGCCCGGGGGCGCTCTTGAGCGTTCCCGACGAAGCACGCGAGCGGGCCCTTTGGCTCAGGCGCGAGATCACCCATCACGACTACCAATACTACGTCCTCGCCGAACCCCAGATCCCGGACGCCGAATACGACCGCCTGATGCGCGAACTCCAGGACCTGGAGGCACGCTATCCGGAATTGGTGACCCCCGACTCCCCCACCCAGCGGGTGGGCGCCGAGCCCCTGGAGGGCTTCGCCGAGGTGCGCCACCGGGTGCCCATGCTGTCTCTGGAGAACGCCTTCTCCGACGCCGAGATGCTGGACTTCGACCGGCGCGTGCGCGAACGCCTGGGCGTCGCGCGCGTGGCCTATCACGGCGAGCCCAAACTGGACGGCCTGGCCGTGGGCCTGCGTTACGAGGCGGGGGCGCTGGTCCAGGCCGCCACCCGGGGCGACGGCCAGCGGGGCGAGGACGTCACCGCCAATGTGCGCACCATCCGCGCCCTCCCCCTGCGCCTGCGGGCAGGCGACTGGCCGCGGGTCCTGGAGGTACGGGGCGAGGTCTATATGCCCAAGGCCGGCTTCGCGGCCCTCAATGCGCGGATGCGCGCGGAGGGCCGCAAGACCTTCGCCAATCCCCGCAACGCCGCCGCCGGCAGCCTGCGTCAGCTCGATCCGCGGATCACCGCCCGACGCCCCCTGAGCCTGTACTGCTACGGCATCGGCGAGGTGGCCGGGGGGGAACTGCCGGCCACCCACAGCGAGACCATGGAGCGCTTCGCCCGTTGGGGCCTGCCGGTGGCGCGCGAGCGGCAGCGCCTGGACGGGATCGAGGCCGCCCTGGACTACCACCGGCGGATGCTCGCCCGGCGCGAGTCCCTGGCCTACGACATGGACGGCGTGGTGGTCAAGGTGGACCGCTACGACCAGCAGCGGATCCTGGGCCACGTGGCCCGCGCCCCGCGTTGGGCCATCGCCTACAAGTTCCCGGCCGAGGAGGAGATCACCCGGCTGCTGGACGTGGAGTGGCAGGTGGGCCGCACCGGCGCCCTCACCCCCGTGGCCCGCCTGGAGCCGGTGTTCGTGGGCGGGGCCATGGTGAGCAACGCCACCCTCCACAACATCGAGGAGATCCGGCGCAAGGACGTGCGCATCGGCGACTGGGTCTACGTGCGCCGCGCCGGCGAGGTGATCCCCGAGATCGTGCGCCCGATCCTGGAGCGGCGCGTTCCCGGCGTGCGCGCGGTGGAGCTGCCGGCCCGCTGTCCGGTGTGCGGCTCCCGGGTCGTCCGGCCGGAGGGCGAGGTCATCGCCCGCTGCACCGGCGGGCTCTATTGCCCGGCCCAGCGCAAGCAGGCCCTGCGCCACTTCGCCTCGCGCCGAGCCATGGACATCGAGGGCCTGGGGGACAAACTGGTGGATCAACTCGTGGACGCAGGCCTGGTCAAGGACCCCTCCGACCTCTACCGCCTCACCCGCGAACAGCTCGTGGGCCTCGAACGCATGGGCGGGAAGTCGGCGGACAACCTCCTGGCCGCCCTGGAACGCAGCCGCGACGTCGGTCTCGCGCGTTTCCTCTACGCCCTGGGCATCCGTGAGGTGGGCGAGGCCACGGCGCGCGCCCTGGCCGCCGAGTTCGGCACCCTGGAGGCGGTCATGGAGGCCGACGAGGAGCGCCTGCTCCAGGTCCCCGACGTGGGACCGGTGGTGGCCGGGAACGTGCGCGCCTTCTTCCAGGAGCCCCACAACCGCGAGGTCATCGCCCGCCTGCTGGACCCCGCCATCGGCGGTATCCGTCTGCGGGAGGGCGCGCCTCGGCCCCCCCCGCAACCCCTGAAGGGCCGCACCTTCGTCCTCACCGGCACCCTCTCGCGCCCGCGCGAAGAGATCAAGGCCCGACTCCAGGCCCTGGGGGCCCGGGTCAGCTCCAGCGTATCCCGCAAGACCGACTATGTGGTGGCCGGGGCCGATCCCGGGTCCAAACTGGCCAAGGCCGAATCCCTGGGGGTGGCGGTCCTGGACGAGGCCGGGCTCCAGGCCCTGCTGGCCGATGCCACCCGCGAATTCAACCAAAGAGAGAACGCATGAACGAGCAGAGCAAAGAAGAGCAGATCCTCATCGTCATGCGCAAGGTGCTCACCCGCATCGTGCGCGAACTCGCCCCCCCGCCGGGGATGCGTCATCCCCTCAGCGACGAGGCCATCGAGGACGTGCGCCAGTGCCTGGGCCTCATCTCCGCGCGCGAGCGGGAGTTGGGCGCGGCCGCCGGCCGGGCGGAGTTGCGGCCCCATTACAGCGACGAGCCCCAGGCCAAGGTGGTGCCCATCGACAGTATCGAGCGGCCTTCACGGCCCAAGGGGAAGTGATCCACCGACCGATCGGCAGCCCGTAGGGCGGGAAAGCGATAGCGCATCCCGCCGTTGCCGCGAAAGACGCCTGCGCCGACCTGAATCCCGTTTTGTCACAGTGGCTTCCCGGGCCGCCTGTAGGTCGGGTGGGCGTAGCGTAACCCAACGGATCACATGGGGGGTTCGGTGATGCAGCCGCTCATCCCGACGGCCGCGGAGGCAACCGCTCATGTGACAAAGTAGAAGCCCGTAGGGCGGGAAAGCGATAGCGCATCCCGCCGTTGCCGCGAAAGACGCCTGCGCCGACCCGTATCTCGTTTTGTCACAGTGGCTTCCCGGGCCGCCTGCAGGTCGGGTGGGCGTAGCGTAACCCAACGGATCACATGGGGGGTTCGGTGATGCAGCCGCTCATCCCGACGGCCGCGGAGGCAACCGCTCATGTGACAAAGTAGAAGTAGTAGCCAGCGGGCGGAGGGAGAAAGTGTACTCCCGCAAAATCGCTTGAAAATGAACGTAACGATTGGTCATGAAAGCACTTTTTCCCCGCCCGCTGGCGCCTTGGTGCAATATTCGGGCTAGCTGATGGGCACGCTGCGCCTTGCCCATCCTACGGGCTGGATTTCATTGTAGGGGCGGCTAGCGTGCCCATCATCTTTCTTGCTCAGGGGGCCAGCCGGGCCTCGAGCACATCGATGTCTTTCAGGGCCTGCTCCAGCTCCGCTATCCGGGCCGAGGTCTGTGCCTCGCCCTGGTCGCGCAGACTGCGGCCTTGGGTCAGGGCGGCCTCGATACCGGCCAAGGTCTCCTGAAGACGCCTTTGCATGTCGTTTCCAAAGACCTCCACCCCCTGGTGGATGCGTTGGGCGAAATCGTGGCGCAGGCGTCCACCCTGCATATCCACCAATTCGGCCATGCGCCGTTGCGCCTGGCGCAACAACAGGCGGTGGCCGATGAAGCCGGGCAAGAGGCGAATGAAGCCATTGGTGAGAGTGAACAGGGCCGGGGGTTCTTCCCAGAACTTGTAGTAGAAGCCGGCCTGGGTCTGCCAGAGGGAGCGGGCCATCTCGGTGACATAGGGTATCTCGAAGAGATCGGCCGAATAGCGCAGGAGTTCATCCACGTTCTCCTGGATCCGAATCCAGAAGCGTTCGCACAGGGCCTCGCATTCCTTCCCCAGGGCCATGTCCTCCTCCATCCGCCAGGCGTCGTAGGCCCTCCGGACGGCGGCGATTGAGCGCTGCTGTAGACCCTCTTGCAGGATCTTGCTGCCCTGGGGTCTCAATGCGCGATACCAGGCATCCAGATCACCCAGCAGATCGGGCAGCAAACGCGCCTTGAAGGCATCGAGGTCGGGTTCGAGTCGTTCTTTCAGAAGACGGGCGGTATCCGCCTGCAACAAGGCATCGAAGTCCAGGCGGGCCTGCAAGGTCTCTTGTTTCTTGCCGGCGAAGGCGGCCAGCTTGGCATCCAGGTCCCGGATCGGCGCGGTCAAGGCCTTCAGTTCCAATTCATCGGTCAGCCGGGCCTCCGCCAGCAGACGCTGGAGGTTGCGCCGCACCGAATCGGCCCAGACCTCGCCGCTCTCGGCCTGCAGAAAGTGACGCAGGGCCGCGTCGAACTCCGGCAGCCGGCTCTCCCCAAGCCGGCCTCGACGGGCCAGTCGCGCCGAGACCGGGAAGACCCTCGCCTGTCCGCCCAGTCTTTCCTGGATGGCGGCCTCGGCAAAGGCCAGGGACTCCGCCAGCTCGGCCGCATCGAGCAGATCGATCCTGTTCAGGAGTACGAAGACCTTACCAGCGTATTGGCGGACGTCCTCGAGGAAATCCAACTCGTACCGGGTCATGGGCTGATCCACGGCCGTCACCAGGATCACCGCATCGGCTTGCGGGAGATAGCGGTAGGTCACGTCGGTATTGTGTTGGTGCATGGAACCGATCCCTGGGGTGTCCACCAGCCGCAAGCCGCCACGCAGCCAGTCGGCGGGATAGCCCACCACCACTTCCACCACCTTCTTGGCGTTTCTCGGATTGGCCTTCTCGGTGACGAAGTCAGGCAGGGCGGAGAGGGGAATGTCACGCCTCTGGCCGTTCTCGAACAGTACCTGCGCGGTCACGGTCTCCGCGAACTCCAGGCGAGTGACCACCGAGGTGAGGGGGACCACCCCGGTAGGCAGGACATCCTCACCCAGGAGGGCATTGATGAGGCTGCTCTTACCCCGCTTGAACTCACCGGCCACCACCAGATGGAAATGGTGGCCGGTCAACTTGGCCCTGAGATCGGTCAGGGCCGCCGCCGAGACGCCGGGCAGGGCGGCGGCCTCCGTGAGCCGATCGGCGAGGAGGGAAAGCGACGGGGTGGAGCGGGTTTCTGCCATGTCTCGGGTCCGAATGGGGTATCGATTACGCCATATCACTTCTACTTTGTCACATGAGCGGTTGCCTCCGCAGCCGTCGGGATGAGCGGCAGTATTACCCGGAACCCCCCATGCGATCCGTTGGGTTACGCTACGCCCACCCGACCTGCAGGCGGCCCGGAAAGCCGATGTGACAAAACGAGATACGGGTCGGCGCAGGCGTCTTTCGCGGCAACGGCGGGATGCGCTATCGCTTTCCCGCCCTACGGGCTACCGGCGGCCCGGGAAGCCGATGTGACAAAACGAGATACGGGTCGGTGCGGGCGCCTTTCGCGGCAACGGCGGGATGCGCTATCGCTTTCCCGCCCTACGGGCTACCGGCGGCCCGGGAAGCCGATGTGACAAAACGGGATACAGGTCGGTGCGGGCGCCTTTCGCGGCAACGGCGGGATGCGCTATCGCTTTCCCGCCCTACGGGCTACGGGCTACCGGCGGCCCGGGAAGCCGATGTGACAAAGTAGAACGACCCACCCCTCTCACCATCGAACGGCCCGGAAAGGGCCGGATATGGATGGGCAGAGCGCAGCGTGCCCATCCTCCTGGCTCAATAGTTCCCGATCCAGCGGCGTTCCTGCCTTGGAGACGGTGTCACCGGGGAGTACAGGTCCTCGTAGCCCGGGACGGGGGCCACGGGAGGATAATAGTCGTAACCGGGGGGGCCGGGGGGCGGCGCCGGCGGCCGGGGACGCGAGGCCTGCCTCTCGTCTTTGTCCAGGGGCCGGAAACGGTAGCCACCGAAGCCGTTGGGGGTGCTCGCGGGCGGCCCGATGGGGACGGTGGATCGGCCTTGGCCATAGGGCATGCCGTAGTCGTCCCTCCCCGGGAGGCCGGACAGGCCCCCGGGCGACGGGGGTCCGTACAGGTCCCGCCCCGGCCCTTCACCATACCCGGACGGCGGATAGCGGCTCGGCGCGGGCGATCCCTGTGCCGGTCTGCGGGGTGGCGGCGCGATGGGCCGATAGGTCCGCCGAGCTTGCTCCGCACCGGCCGTCGGGGTCTTCTGCTTCGCACGTTCCTCGTGCCCGCCGATGAGCCAGGCCACCAGGGTGGCGGCCAGGGCTCCGGCGGCGAAGGCGAGGAGGGTGCGGCGGTTCATGGGTGCGGCGGTATGCTGGCGAATGCTGGTTGTCGCAAGGTCTGTGTCTCGGCCCCCCTTCACCCCGGCCTCTCCCCGCAGCGGCGAGGGGCCCTTCCCCACGCGCAGGGGGGTGAGGAGTCCGGCGGCTTTCATCTTCCGGGGTGGCGTGGACGTCACGGACGTTACCTTGAGGATAGAAGGTCTGGACCCTTTGGACCACAAAGAACCGGGGGATATTCACCGTTGACGGAATTCCGGCTGGGCACGCCGGTTTCCGATGGGCGCGGGGCCGCTCCCGGGGCGCGAGGCACGGGCACAGACCCGGGCATGGCCGTGCGCGTCAGCGGGTGATGGGCACCGGGATGCCGCGCCGTTCCCGCAAGGCCCGTTTCAGGGCCGCACCGTCGAGCACCGCCGGATGTCGCGCCAGCTCGGCATAGACCCGCTCCAGGGCCTGGCGGCGCAGATCCCTGTGGGCCTCCTCCGCCAGGGGCGGGTGGACCTCGATGAACAGGGTGTCGGCCAGCCAGCCCAGCTTGACCGGCTGGTCGACGATGCGCACCGGGGTGCCCACCGGGACCTGGTCGAAGAGGGCCTCGATGTCTTCGGGATAGAGGCGGATGCAACCGTGGGAGACCCGCATCCCGACCCCGTAGGGCTTGTTGGTGCCGTGCAGCAGATAGCCCGGCACGCCCAGGCGCAGGGCGCGCGTGCCCAGGGGGTTGTCCGGGCCCGCGGGGACCCGGTCGGGCAGGGTCTCGCCCTTTTCCAGGGCCTCGCGTTTCAGGGATGCCGGCGGGTGCCACACGGGATCCTTCTGCTTGGCGACGATGCGGGTCTCTCCGAGGGGGGTCTGCCAGTCCATGCGTCCGATGGCCACGGGGTGGGTGACGACCCGCCCGGGCCTCCCGCCCTGTCCCGGCAGGTAGTAGTAGAGGCGCATCTCGGGGAGATTGAGCACCAGGCCCCGGCGCGGCCCCGGCGGCAGGATGAAGCGCGTGGGCAGGAGGATCTCGCGGCCCGCCCCGGGGAGCCAGGGGTCCACACCGGGATTGGCGGCCACGATCTCGTCCCGGCCCAGGTCGTTGCGCCGGGCGATGTCGAGGAGGGTGTCCTCGTGGCGGGCCTTCACCGTGCGCAGGCGCCCGATCAGGTCCACGTCGTCGGGGGGGAGGGTGAATTCGTCGGCGGCGGCCGACGCCGCGAGGGCGCAAACGAACAGGCACAACGCCATCGGGAGGCGTCGGACGCGGATTGCGGACGCGGTCGGCCGATGGAGGGGCGTGCCGGGCATCGGGCCCCTCAATGCCTCCGCAATGCCTTTTCGGTCTTGCGCAACGCCCGCAGCCGCGCCTGCAGGCGCGCCCCCAGATAGTTGTCCAGGCCGGGTTCGCGCAGGCCCTGCTGGAGGTGGTGGATGGCGGGCTCCAGCTGGCCTTGCAAGGCGAAGGCCTCGGCCAAGTGCAGATGGGCCTCGGCCACGCGCCCGCGGCGGCCCAGGGCCTCGGCCAGCAGCCGGTGCAGGTCGGGGGCGTCGGGGCGCCGTTCGAGGGCCTGTTTCAGGATCTCTTCCGCCCGCTCCGGGTGACCGTCGGCGAGCAGCCATTCGCTCAGCGGCCGGGACAGGGGGTAATCGCCGGGAAAGAGTGTCAGGGCGGCCTCCAGGCCCCGCCGCGCGGCCTCGTTGCGGCCCAGGGCGCGTTCGACGCGGGCGGCGAGGAGGATGAAGAAGAGGCTGGTGGGCTCCTTCTTGAGCAGAGGGACGAGGGTATGGCGCGCCGCCTGCGCGTGGTGGGCGCGCAATTGCGCCAGGGCGAGGCCATAGGTCCAGGCCTCGCGGTTGCGGTAACGGCCGCTCTTCAGGGCCTCGGCGAAGAACCGCTCGGCGTCCCCGGGCCGCTCGAAGCCCCTCTCCCTGAGGGTGGCACGCACCAGAAAATAGGTGGACTGGTCGTGGGGCCTGGGGTGCGGATAACGGGCCGCGCGTCCGAGGGCGTCGGCGATGCGGTTGCTGCTCACCGGGTGGGTGCGCAGGAATTCGGGGGCGTTGTTGGCGTACAGGCGGCTGTTCCTGGCCAGGCGCTGGAAGAACACGGCCATCGCCGTGGGGTCGAAGCCGGCCGCGGCCAGGGCCTGGATGCCCAGGCTGTCGGCCTCCTTTTCGTTGGCGCGGGTGAAGTTGATCTGGTGCTGGGCCGAGGCCGCCTGGGCGCCCAGGGCGGCGGCCACTCCGAGGTTGCTGGAGACGCTGGCGCCCAGGATCACCGCGGCCAGGAGCAGGGCGGCCATGGGCCCGCTCATGCGTTTTGCGTCCTCGATGCTGCGCAGGAGGTGTTGCTGCGTGACGTGGGCGATTTCGTGGGCCAGCACCGAGGCCAGCTCGTCCTCGCTCTCGGTGGCCAGGACGAGGCCGGTGTAGACGCCGATGTAGCCGCCGGGTCCGGCGAAGGCGTTCACCACCGGTTGGTCGATGAGGAAGAAGTGGAAGCGGCGCCCGGCCGGGTGGGCGTAGGGGGCGATGCGGGTGCCCAGGTCCTGGATGTATTCCTGCAACAGGGGGGCGTCCATCACCGGCAGGGCGCGGCGCACGTTGCGCATGAACTCCCGCCCCAGGCGTTCCTCCTCGGCGGCGCTCACCACGCCCTGGGCGCTGGCGCCCATGTCGGGGAGTCGCAGTTCGTCGGCGTATGCATGGGGCGCCAGGGTGAACAGGAGGGCGAGGAGGAGTGTGCGCACGAGGACCTTCAGTTGAGCTGGATGCGTTGGCCCCAGGGGACCGGGCTGCGGCCTTTGACCAGCCAGAACACCGGATAGTTCGGCTCCCGATGGGGGAATTCGCCCTGCGCATCGGTGAACCAGACGAGGGCCTCGGGGGCACGGTCACGCCCCTCCAGCCAATCGAAGACGGGGGTGAAGCGGGTGCCGCCACCACCGCGTACCCGGTCGGGGAAATGGAACGCCTCCCAGGGCTCGAAGACCCAGGGGGCACCGGGGGCGAGTTCGGCGTCGCACGGCAGGAGGGTGATACGGGCGCGCATCTGCCCCTTGATGGCGTCGATCTCGGAGACGAATTCCTGGATCTCGGCGGGCTGGATGGAACCCGAGGTGTCCAGGGCGACCACCAGGTCGATCTGCTGGCTGCGCAGGCTCGGCAGGATGAAGGCGCCCTCCCGCCGTGAGGGACGGGTGTAGCTGTAGTCGTCGCGGGCCAGGGCGGTCAGGTAGCGGGCCAGGAGCATGCGCCAGGGCAGGCGTGGTTGCAGCAGATGATCGATCAGGCGCGCCAGGGTACCGCCCAGGCGGCCGGCCTGCATGGCCTGCTGGGCGGCGCCGGCCATGCGCTGCTGCCACTGGATGGCGAGGGTCTCGCGTTCGTCGGGGGTCAGGGGCGGTGGCGCCGCGGCCCGCGCCCCACCCCCGGCCCCCGGGGCTTCGCCATCGGCGGGGGTCCCGCCCGGGGCCTGGCCCCCCGCGCCCTCCCGCGGCCCTTGGGCGCCGGCTCCGCCACCTTCCCCGGCGCCCTCCCCCCCTTGCGGCGGCGGGCGTGGCGCATCGCCCTCCCCGCCCTGATCTTCACCGCCCTCGCCTTCGCTGTCGTAGACGTGCCTGTCCAGGGTCTCGGTCTGGTCGTTGTCCTCCAGGAGGGGGTAGATCTCTTCGGCGGTCATGCCCTTGTACAGGTCCAGGACCACGGCCCGATCGGGCGGGGGGAGACCGTCCTCCACGAGTAAGGGGTTGATGGCGAAGTCACAGGCCAGGTCCCAGCGGTGTTTGACGCGGTGCCGGCGGCGGGCGAAATGGGACAAGGCGCAGTGCAGGGCCTCGTGGGCGAGGACGAACTGGGTCTGCTCCAGGCTCAGGGAGCGGATGTAGTCGGGGTTGTAGTAGAAGGCGCGCGCATCCGTGGCGGTGGTGGGACACCAGTCCGGGTCGGCGGCGGTCAGGGGCAGGCGGAGCACCAGGGCGCCCAGGAAGGGCTTGTCCAGGATCAGACGGGTGCGGGCCGCGGCCAGCTTGGTCTCCAGGGACGCGGACGGCATCAGTTGTAGAGCATCACGTCGGCCACGGCCTCGGCCCAGGCGGCGAACTCGGGGACCTCGAACAGGACATCCCCCAGGGCGCGGTGGAGGTCCGAGACCAGCATGACCCCCATCTCCCTCTGCGGGAAACGGGTGGCGTAGTCCAGTATCCGGCCCCAGACGGCCTGCGCCTCGGGGGCCTCCCGGGCGCGGATCGCCCGCCCCACCAGGGCCGCGGCGACGGCGTACTGGAGGTCGATCTCCTTGGGCGTGGGCACCGGGTCGCCACGCAGGATGGCGTCCAGGTCAGGCATCTGCTCGAGGTTCTGCACGAAGGCGTGCAGCTCCACCCCGGCGGCGGGCCCCACGCAGGCCTGGAGGGTCCCCCGCAGCAGATCGGGCCGGTCCTGGAACTTGGCCAGGGCGCGGTGGGCGAACTCCCAGGAGCGGGGCGAGGGAAAGGCCACCGGATTGTGCGCCGGATCGAATTCGAACAGGAGCTCGGGGCGGAAGCGCAGGAAGGCGATCACCCGCTCGTCGATGGCCCGGTCGTAGGCCCAGGCCACCCAGTCGTCGAGGTGGGTCTCCACCTCGAAGTGGGAGAAGCGGTTGGCCAGGGGGGCGGGCATGGTGTAGGTCACCCCACGGTCGCCCTGACGGTTGCCGGCGGCGAAGATGGCCCAGCCCGGGGGGACCTGGTAGTCGCCCAGGCGGCGGTCGAGGATGAGCTGGTAGGCGGCGGCCGAGACCGCCGGGGGGGTGGAGGTGATCTCGTCCAGGAACAGGATGCCGTCGGGCCCGTGGCGCCGGGCGTCGGGGAGCAGCGAGGGCACCGCCCACTCCACCCGTTCGTCCACCCGGAACGGGATGCCCCGCAGATCCGAGGGCTCCATCTGGGAGAGGCGGATGTCGATCACCGGCACGCCCTGGCGGGCGCCGATCTGACGCACCATGTCGGACTTGCCCACACCGGGCGGGCCCCAGAGCATGACCGGGGTGTGCTGGGCGTCGCGGGTACTGAGGAATTCGCGTTCGAGGACGGAGAGCAGCAGACGGGGGCGCATGGGGCTCCTTGGCAGGGGGCGGATGAGTGCCCCCATGTTGCAGATCCCGGGGGGATCGTGCAAGTCACGGGCCGCCGGCGGCCTCTGCGCGATCCCCTGCGGCCCCGTCGTCCAGGATCCCCAGGTCTTCCCAGATCCGGTCCACCCGCCGCACCACCTCGGGATCACGGACGATGGGCCGGCCCCACTCGCGGTCGGTCTCTCCGGGCCATTTGTGGGTGGCGTCGAGGCCCATCTTGCCGCCCAGGCCGGACACCGGCGAGGCGAAGTCCAGGTAGTCGATGGGGGTGCGCTCCACGAGCACGGTGTCGCGCACCGGGTCCATGCGTGTGGTGAGGGCCCAGATGACGTCCTTCCAGTCGCGGATGTCGATGTCGTCGTCGGTCACCAGCACGAACTTGGTGTACATGAATTGCCGCAGGAAGGACCAGATCCCGAACATCACCCGTTTGGCGTGACCGGGATATTCCTTGCGGATGCTCACCACGGCGAGGCGGTAGGAGCAGCCTTCGGGGGGGAGATAGAAGTCGCGGATCTCGGGGAACTGCTTCTGCAACAGGGGCACGAAGACCTCGTTGAGGGCCAGGCCGAGGACCGCGGGCTCGTCCGGGGGGCGGCCAGTGTAGGTGCTGTGGTAGATGGGGTCGCGGCGGTGGGTGATGCGGTCGAGGGTGAGGACCGGGAAGGGTTCCACCTCGTTGTAGTAACCCGTGTGATCGCCGAAGGGGCCTTCCTCGGCCTCGTCGCCCGGATGGATATGGCCCTCGAGCACGATCTCGGCGGTCGCGGGGACCTGGAGGTCGCTGTGCAGACAGCGGGCGACCTGGGTGCGGCCGCCGCGCAGGAGGCCGGCGAAGGCGTATTCGGAGAGGCTGTCGGGGACCGGGGTGACCGCCGCCAGGGTGGTGGCCGGGTCGGCGCCCAGGGCCACCGCCACGGGGAAGGGCTCGCCGGGATGGGCGGCCTGCCAGGCGCGGAAGTCCAGGGCGCCGCCGCGGTGGGCGAGCCAGCGCATGATGACCCGCCGGGGACCGAGCACCTGCATCCGGTAGATGCCCAGGTTCTGGCGCAGGCGCTGGGGCCCGCGGGTGACGACCAGTCCCCAGGTGATGAGGGGGCCGGCATCCCCGGGCCAGCAGGTCTGCACCGGCAGCCGGCCCAGGTCCGCCTCCGCGCCTTCCAGCACGATCTCCTGGCAGGGCGGCGAGCGGCGCTCGCGCGGGGCCATGTCCAGCACCTTGCGGAATACGGGCAGCCTCTCCCAGGCCTCCTTCATCCCCTTGGGCGGGTCCGGCTCCTTGAGCATGGCCAGGAGGCGGCCGATCTCGCGCAGGGCCGAGACCTCCTCGGCACCCATGCCCAGGGCCACCCGCCGGGGGGTGCCGAAGAGGTTGGCGAGGACCGGCATCCGCCTGCCCCGGACCCGCTCGAACAGGAGTGCCGGCCCGCCCGCGCGCAGGGTACGGTCGCAGATCTCGGTGATCTCCAGGTGGGGGTCCACCTCCAGGGCGATGCGCTTGAGTTCCCCCCGGGCCTCCAGGAGACGGATGAATTCACGCAGGTCGGTGGCGTTCATGGGGCGCGGCCGGTCGTTGCTCTTCGCAAGAGGGTATATACCCGTCGCACGTGAATATTTCCGTCCTTCGGTCCGTCAACGGCACCTCCCTGTGCCACTCCTCGCTACTGCGGCCGCCCCTCGCACCCCTGGGCTGTGTGGCGATTGCTCGCCATAGTCCCCGCTATGACTCGCTTCCGCGCCTTGCCCAGGAGCACGAGGAACACCCTCGAAACACGATATATTCACGTGCGACGGGTATATCATAGCTTCAGGTCTGTACCCGATGGAAACCCACGATGGATGCCTCGCCCCTGGTCTCGGTGCTGATCGTCAACTACAACGGCGGACCCTACCTGCTCGATGCGGTGCGTTCGGCGCTCGCCTCCAGTGTCCCGGTGGAGGTCTTGGTGGTGGACAACGCCTCCAGAGACGGCAGCCTTCGCCTGCTGCGGCGGGCGTCGGGGGACGACGCGCGCCTGCGCATCATCGAGAATGCCCGTAATCTGGGCTTCGCCCGCGCCAACAACCAGGCCTTCGAGCAGGTCCGGGGCGACTACGTGTTACTGCTCAATCCCGACACCACCCTGGCGCCGGACACCCTGGAACGGATGCTGGAGGTGATGGCCGCGCATCCCCAGGCCGGCATGGCCGGCTGCCTGATCCGCAATCCCGACGGCAGCGAGCAGGCGGGCTGCCGGCGGACCATCCCCACGCCCTGGACCGGCCTGATCCGGGCCCTGCACCTGCAACGCTGGCGGCCGGCACGGACCCGCATGCCCCAGGTGGATCTGTTGCACCAGCCCCTGCCCGAGGGCCCGGTGCCGGTGGAGGCCATCTCCGGGGCCTTCATGCTGGTGCGGCGCGAGGCCCTGGAGGCCGTGGGCCCCATGGACGAGGGCTATTTCCTCCATTGCGAAGACCTGGACTGGTGCCGTACCTTCACCGACTCCGGCTGGGAGGTGCTGTTCGTGCCCCAGGTGAGCATCGTCCATCACAAGGGGATGTGCAGTCAGCGCCGGCCCCTGTTCGTGCTCTGGCACAAACACAGGGGGATGGTGCGTTTCTATCGCAAGCACCTGGCGCACCGCTATGGCCGGGCCGTGCAGGCCCTGGTGACGTTCGGCGTCTGGGCCCGGTTCCTGGCCGCCGCGCCCTTGGCGTGGTGGCGGGGCCGCGGCGGGCGGGAGGCCGAGGCGCCCTTGGCGGTGCCACCGCCGCCCGCCGTGGCCGACGCCCCGGAACTGGGGGCCTTGGCGGGACGGCGGGTGCTGGTCACCGGGGGGACCGGCTTCATCGGTCGGCACCTGGTGGGGGAACTGCTGCGGTTGGGCGCCCGGGTGCGTGTCCTCAGCCGCCGCGCGGAGGGGGTCTCCGCCCTCTGGGGTGGCCGGGTCGAGGCGGTCGGGGGTGATCTGGAGCGGGCCGACTCCCTGCAAGGGGCCTGTACCGGCATGGACCTGGTCTTCCACCTCGCCAGCCATGCCCACATGCTCGACCAGAGCGCGGACCCGGCCGACCGCCATCATCGCGTCACCGTCCAGGGCACCCTGAACCTGCTGGCCGCCGCCGAGGCGGCCGCCGTGCAAGGCTTTCTGTTCGTGAGCACGGTCAAGGCCATGGGCGAGGAGGACGACCGTTGTCTGGACGAGAGCAGTCCGCCGCGGCCCGAGAGTCCCTATGGCAAGGCCAAGCTGGAGGCCGAGCGGGCGGTCCTGGAGGTGGGTGACCGCCTGCACTGGCAGGCCGCGGTGTTGCGTCTGCCCATGGTCTACGGACCGGGCAACAAGGGCAACCTGCCGCGCATGATCCAGGCCATCGGCCAGGGGCGTTTCCCGCCGCTGCCCGAATTCGGCAACCGCCGCTCCATGGTGCATGTGGAGGATGCGGTGCGCGCCCTGCTGCTGTGCGCGGTGCGTCCCGAGGCGCGCGGGCAGGTCTATATCGTCACCGACGGCCGCGACTATTCCAGTCGCGAACTCTATGACCTGATCCGGCGCGCCCTGGGGCTCGGGGCGCCGCGCTGGGAGGTGCCCCTGGGCCTCCTGCGGGTCGGGGCGCTGGGCGGCGACGCGCTGGCCGCTCTGGGCCTGAATCTGCCGCTCAATTCCGCCAATCTACGGAAATTGCGCGGGTCGGCCTGGTACTGCAGCGCCAGGATCCACCGGGAGCTGGGATTCCGCCCGGCCCATGACCTCGAGGAGAACCTGCCGGCGATCCTGGCCGGGATGCGTGCGGCGGGGTCAGCGCCGCCCCAGGAGGAGGCCGCCCAGCCCCCCCAGGGCGAGGCCGGCTCCCAGGGCGAGGAGGGCGTTCCACGGAAAACCTGAAGGGGCGGAGGGCGGACTCGCCGGCGTCTCCGCCGGGGCCGTGGCGGGGCATCGCTTTTCTGCTTCACGGCGCAATTCGGCCTTCTCGGCCAGGCACTGGAGCAGGGCCTGGCGGGCCGGTTTGTCTTCGCTCAGATAACGGCAGCGGATCCACCCGGTCTCACCGGATCCGGTGCGCACCCGGCAGAAACCGTCCTTGCGTCCCAGGCGTTCCACCGGGGTGCCGCTGGGCAGGACGCGCAGGGGCCTGCCTTCCCGCGGCTGCGCGTAGAGCCCGGCGGCCAGACGGTCGGTGACGTAGGCGGCCGGGGCCGCGACGCTCCAGGCCAGCAGCAGCCAGGCCATCGCCCGCGGCCGCCACCCCTTCACCCTTGGATGCCGCTCAGCTGCAACAGGGCGTCCACCCGGGGTTCGCGCCCGCGGAAGGCGCGGTAGAGGTCCATGGCCTCGGCCGAGCCCCCGCGCTCGAGGATCTCCCTGGCCAGGGCGCGGCCCGTCTCCCGGTCGAAGATGCCGCGTTCCTGGAACAGGGCGAAGGCGTCGGCCGCGAGCACCTCCGCCCATTTGTAGCTGTAGTAGCCCGCCGCGTAACCACCGGAGAAGATGTGCGAGAAGGCGTGGGCGAAGCGGTTGAATGCCGGAGGGCGCACCACCGCCACCCGCTCGCGGACCTGTTCCAGGACCTCGTAGATGCGCCCGCCGCGGGCCGGTTCATACTCCAGATGGACGCGGAAGTCGAAGAGGGCGAATTCCAGTTGCCGCACCATCTGCATCGCCGACTGGAAGTTGCGCGCCGCGCGCATGGCCCGGTAGAGGTGGTCGGGCAGGGGGGCGCCCGTCTCCCAGTGGCCGGCGAACAGGTCCAGGGCCGGGCGTTCCCAGGCCCAGTTCTCCAGGAGTTGGCTGGGCAGTTCCACCGCGTCCCAGGGGACGCCGTTGATCCCGGCGACAGGCGGGTGATCCACGCGCGTGAGGAGGTGGTGGAGACCGTGGCCGAACTCGTGGAATAGGGTCTCCACCTCGTCGTGGGTGAGCAGGGCGGGCTGGTCACCGAGGGGCGGGGTGAAGTTGCACACCAGGCAGGCCGCGGGGATCTGGTCGAGGGTATCGGTGAAGAAGCGGTCGATGCAGCCGTCCATCCAGGCCCCGCCGCGTTTGTGGGGGCGCGCGTAGAGGTCAAGATAGAATTGGCCGCGCAGGTGACCTTCCTCGTCGTGGATCTCGAAGAAACGCACATCCGGGTGCCAGACATCGACCCCGGTCACCTCGTGGATACGGATCCCGAACAGGCGTTGGGCGACCCCGAAGAGCCCCTCGATCACCCGTGGCGCGGGGAAATAGGGCCGCAGGTCCTCCTGGGCGAAATGGAACCGGGCCTGGCGCAGGCGTTCGGAATAATAGGCGATGTCCCAGGCCTCCAGGCGCTCCGGCCCCCCCTCGCTGCGGGCGAACGCGGTCAGTTCCTCCAGCTCGCGCCCGGCCTGGGGGCGGGAGCGGGCGGCCAGATCGTTCAGGAACCCCAGGACCTGGTCGGGATCGTGGGCCATCTTGGTGGCCAGAGAACGTTCGGCGTAATTGGCGAAGCCGAGCAGCCGCGCCTGCTCGTGGCGCAGGGCCAGGATCTCCTCCATGATCGGGCCGTTGTCCCAACGGCCCGCGTGCGGGCCCTGGTCGGAGGCGCGGGTGGCGTAGGCGGTATAGATCTCCCGGCGCAACGCCCGGTCGTGGGCATGGGTGATGACGGCCAGATAGGAAGGCAGCTCCAGGGTGATCATCCACCCTTCCTCGCCCCTCTGCTCCGCGGTCTGGCGGGCCTGTTCCAGGGCCGCCGGGGGCAGGCCGTCCAGGCCGGCCGGGTCGGTGAAGGTGCGGGTCCAGGCCTGGGTGGCATCGAGCACCTGTTCGTCGAAGCGGCTGCCGAGGCGGGCCAGCTCCTGGCCGATCTCCTTGAAGCGGGCCTGATCGGCCGCGGGCAGATCGATCCCGGAGAGGTGGAAGTCGCGCAGGGCGTCGCTCAGAAGCTTGCGACGGGGGGCGTCCAGGTGCCCGCCCCCCTCGGCCACGGCCTTGTAGGCCAGAAACAGGGCCTGGTTCTGGCCCATCTCGGTGGCGTATTCCGAGAGCTTGGGCAGGCACGCGTTGTAGGCGGCGCGCAGTTCCGGGGTGTTCATCACCGCATTGAGGTGGCTCACCGGCGACCAGGTCCGGTTCAGACGGTCATCCAGGACCTCCAGGGCCTCCACCAGACCCTGCCAGGTGTAGGGGCCGCCGTCGGCGAGCAACCGCGCCACGGCCGCGCGGTTGTGGGCGAGCAAGGCGTCGATTGCGGGCTGGACGTGTTCCGGACGTATCCGGGTGAAGGGGGGCAGGCCCTCCGGATCCAGCAAGGGATTGGTGTCGTCCTTCATGGCAACAGGCTCCGATCGACCGTGGGGGTATTGGACCGCAGGCGGTAGAGGATCTCCTCTCTGGAATAGGGCGTGTAGCTGCCTTCACGGCAGAAATAGAGGTCGTGCAGTTGCCGCTGGTAGGCCGGGGAGCCCGTCCGCAGCGGCAGCCAGTCCCCCTTGGGCAGGGCCCGCATACGCCCACGCCCATCTCCGTAGCCGTACAGCTTGTAGGACCAGGCATTGCAGCGGATGCCTTCGTAGGAGACGTTCCACAGCCCGGGCCGGGGCTCGATCACCAGGGTATAGCGCACCACCTGGTCCGGATCGACGCGCAGGTGGGTCTTGTCCAGGTAATAGCGATAGCCGCGACGGTCGTCCAGGGACAGGGGCATCAGATCGTCTCTGGCCGGATAGGGGGGCAATCGGACCTTGCCCTCCTTCCAGGGGGTGCCGTCCTCCACCGTGGGGCGGTCGGGTTCGGTCTCGTCGATGAAGCGGTAGGCCTGGGCGCAGGTGGCGAAGACCAGGAGCATGGCGCTGAGGAAGGGTCTCATGGGCGGCGGTGATCACTCGCGGAAAGAAGGCGGGCATATTAGCATGGCCGTTTCCCCGCGATCAGGATCGGCCATGCCCCCCTCATCCCCCGACAGGATGTCGCAAACCCCCGTCTCGCAACCCCCGGCCCAGGAGCCCATGCGCGAGGTCCGCATCGGCCCCCGACGTCTGCGCCTGCTCGGCACCGCCCACGTCTCCCGCGCCAGCACGGCACAGGTGCGGGCCCTCCTGGACGGTGGGGGATTCGATGCCGTCGGGGTGGAACTCTGCCTCGCCCGCTACAACGCCCTGCTGGACCCCGAGAGCCTGGCCCACCTGGACCTGCTCCGGGTCCTGCGCCAGGGCAAGGCGGCCATGGTGGCGGGGAATCTCGCCCTGGCCGCCTATCAGCAGCGCCTGGCCGGGCAGCTCGGGGTGGAGCCCGGGGCCGAGCAGCGGGCGGCGGTGGACGGCGCCCTCGCCCGCGGCCTGCCGGTGCTGCTCCTCGACCGCGATCTGGGCATCACCCTCAGACGCATCGTCCGCGGGCTGTCCCTCTGGCAGCGCCTTACGCTGATCTCGGGCCTGGTCGCCGGGTTCCTGACCCGCGAGCGTATCGAGCCGGGAGAGGTGGAACGGCTCAAGCAGGGTGACATGCTTGAGGCCGCCTTCACTGAATTCGCCCGCGACCGACAGGCCCTCTACCGCCCCCTGATCGACGAGCGTGACCGGTATATGGCCGCGCGTCTGTACCAGGAGTTACAGCAGGGCGACTATCGCAACCTGCTCGTGGTGGTGGGGGCCGGCCATCTGCGCGGCATCGAGCGCCATCTGCGGGAGCCGCCCGCCGATGCGGAGGCCCTGATCCGCGAGCTGGAACAGGTGCCGCCCGCGAGCCGCTGGCCGCGCCTCCTGCCCTGGGGGATCGTGCTCCTGGTGTTGGCCGGATTCGTCTGGGGATTCGCCCGCAGCCCCGCCCTGGGCTGGTCCCTGGTGGGCGACTGGGTGCTCGTCAACGGCGGCCTGTCCGCCCTCGGCGCCCTGCTCGCCGCGGCCCATCCCCTGACCGTGGCCACCGCCTTCCTGGCCGCCCCGGTCACCTCCCTGAACCCCACCGTGGGGGCCGGCATGGTCACCGCCGCCGTGGAACTCTGGCTGCGCCGGCCGCGCGTAGGGGACTTCACGCGCCTGCGCCACGACACCCGATCCCTGCGGGGCTGGTGGCGCAACCGGGTCTCGCGCACCCTGTTGGTGTTCCTCCTCAGCACCCTGGGCTCGGCCCTGGGCACCTGGCTGGCGGGGTTCCTCATCTACGGGCGCCTGAGTGGCCCAGGCTGAGAAACGCGCCCCTCATCGGAGCCGGCGCACCGCCCCTACATATGACTCGCTTCCACGCCTTGCCCAGGGGCACGAGGAACACCTTCGAAAAACTGAATATTCACGTACCACGGGTATATGACGGGTATAATCGGCATTGCGCCCTGTACGATGGGTGTATCCCCTCCCCTCCTGCGGATCCCGACCATCATGAGCGGCCTTGCCACCCCCCTCGACCCAGCCCAGGACCGTCCCTCCAGGGCGCCCAGCTGTATCTTCGTCATCTTCGGCGCCGGCGGCGATCTCACCCGGCGCAAACTGGTGCCCGCCTTGCACAACCTGGCCATTCAGGGCCTGTTGCCCGCGTGTTTCGCCCTGCTCGGGGTGGACCGCATGGATTTCACCGACCAGGCCTTCCGCGAGCATCTGGACCGTGAGATCCGGGAGTTCGTCGGCGGCGAACTCGACGACACCCGCTGGCGGGAACTGCTCGCGCGCAGTCATTACCTGCGCGGCGACTTCCTGCAGATGGAGACCTACCAACGTCTGGCCACCCGCCTCGGGGGACTGAACCTGGAGCTGGACTGTGCCGGCAACGACCTCTTCTACCTGGCAACGCCCCCCCGCTTCTTCGGCGAGATCGCGCCGCGGCTCGCTCAGGCCGGCTTGACCTCGGAGGAAGGGGGTTATTGGCGGCGGCTGATCATCGAAAAGCCCTTTGGACACGACCTGGAATCGGCACGGGCCCTGAATCGCATCCTGCACGAGTGTATGCGGGAGGACCAGATCTATCGTATCGACCACTATCTGGGCAAGGAGACGGTGCAGAACATCCTCGCCTACCGTTTCGCCAACAGCACCGTGGAGCCCATCTGGAATCACCGTTATATCGACCACGTGCAGATCACCGTGGCCGAATCGCTCGGGGTGGAGAATCGCGCCTCCTATTACGAGGAGGCGGGCGCCTTGCGCGACATGGTCCCCAACCACCTACTGGCCCTGCTGGCCGTGATCGCCATGGAGCCGCCCAACAGCTTCGGCGCCGACGAGGTGCGGGACGAACAGAGCAAGGTCTTGCGCGCCATCCAGCCCCTCTCCCCGGAAGAGGTGCTGACCCACAGCGTGCGTGGACAGTATGGCCCGGGCATCCTCCCCGACGGCACCCGCGTGCCCGGCTACCGGCAGGAGCCGGGTATCGCCGCGGATTCGCGCACCGAGACCTATGCCGCATTGAGATTGCAGATCGATTCCTGGCGTTGGGCCGGGGTGCCCTTCTACCTGCGTACCGGCAAGCGCCTGCCCGGGCGCTTCACCGAGATCATGGTGGAATACCGCCAGGCCCCGACCGCCCTCTTCCGGCGGGCGGTCAAGCACCGGGTGTCGCCGAACCGCCTGACCCTGCGCATCCAGCCCAACGAGGGCATCGGCCTCAGCTTCAACGCCAAGGTCCCCGGGCCCAGCCCCCGGCTCGGGGTGGTGGAGATGGACTTCTCCTACGCAGACTATTTCGGCAGCCGCCCGCACACCGGCTACGAGACCCTGCTGTACGACTGCATGAACGGCGACGCCACGCTGTTCAAGCGCGCCGACCACATCGAGGTGGGGTGGGAGATCGTGGAACCCGTCCTGGACGTATGGCAGGCCCTACCGCCACGGGACTTTCCCAACTATGCGGCCGGCACCTGGGGACCCGAGGCGGGCGAACGGCTGTTGCGATCCGACGGGCGGTCCTGGCGGCCCTGTTCGCTGTGCGAAGGCGGCTGAGCGCCGTCTTCAGGCGGCCCCCAGAAAGGTCCGTACCGAGCGGATCGCCCCCGGGCCGAGCAGGGCCTTGACCACCCGCCCGTCCTCGATCAGCAGGGTGGTGGGGGTGGCGCGCACCCCCAGGCCGCGCGCCGCCTCCAGATGGCGCATCACATCCAGTTTGAAGACCTGGCCGTGGCGTGCTCGCAGGGCGTCGATGTGAGGCGCCATCTGCCGGCAGGGGGCACAGTGCTCGCTATAGCAATAGACCACCACGCGGCCGCGGGCGTCGCCCAGTTCGGGGATCGCCTCCCTCAGCGCCGAGACCGGGCGCCCGCGCATCTGTCGCGCCGAAAGATGGCTCCAGAGATAGAGGGCGGCGATCAGGGCGCCGGCGATGAGGACGAGGATGGCGATCCAGGACATAGGAGGGTGCGACCCTAGATGAAGTGGAACCGGGGGCGTTCTCACCCCCTCTTCGATGCAGTATAGCCCAAGGCCAGGTTTCCGAGTCCTCATCCAATGCTGGTTTGGCTCGGGAGACCGCGTTGGCGGCCCCTGTGGTTGGAACGGGGGAGGGATGACATCCTCCCCTTCCCGCTCTCAGTCCCACGGCAAATGCCCGGAGCCCTACCGATGACGCACCGGGGCAGGACCTCCGGCGCGGAAGGGACCGGGGATTCACCCTCCATGGGACGGTCGCTGGACAGATCTCTGTGCTACATCTATTCTGCCGGAACGCTGAAAACCTCCTTCCCAGGGCTGTTTCAGCTATGAAACCGGCAGATGCGATTCCCCGGTGACACGAGTCACCATCCACCAGGAACCGGACGGGCCAGGCCCAGAGATGTCACCCGGATCGACACAACCCGAGCCCCCACGGTTGAAAGGCTACCCGCCCATCACCCGTTGCCGGTTCTTCTTCGAGGCACGGGATCCGGTCCGGCTGCCCCCCTACAGCGGTTCCGCCTGGCGCGGCCTCCTCGGCCACGGCCTGCGGCGGGCGGTGTGCATGACGCGCGACACCGACTGCCGCGACTGCCTCCTGGCGGACGACTGCGCCTATGCCTTCCTGTTCGAATCCCCGGCCCGCAGCGAGCGGGCAAAACGGCGTTCCGACCACATCCCCCCGCCCTACATCCTGCATCTCCAACGGCAAGGACAGCGGACC
The DNA here is from genome assembly GCA_026984455.1 of Chromatiaceae bacterium. GTDB lineage: Bacteria > Pseudomonadota > Gammaproteobacteria > Chromatiales > Chromatiaceae > JALSSC01. The sequence continues at coordinate 89,355 of JALSSC010000031.1, read as the reverse complement.
TTCGCGGCCGGCGACATCCTCACACTGGAGATCCGCCTGGTCGGCCGCGCCAACCACCACCTCCCCTACCTGATCCACGCCTTCGATCTCGCCGGGCAACGCGGCATCGGCCGTGACCACGCCCGCTTCCAGGTGGAGCGGGTGGAGGCCGCCGCCGCGGGCAGCGGCCCCTGGACGACGGCCTATGCCGATGGCCGCATGCAGGGTCCCGTGCTCCGCGATGGACCGCTGCTGTTCCCGGAGGCATCAACGGTGACCCGCATCACCCTCTCCACACCGCTACGCATCAAACGCCTTGGGCGCCTCATCACCCCCGCCACCTTCCATATCGAGCACTTCTTCACCGCCCTGGCCCGCCGGATCGCGGAGATGGGGGAGCACTACGGAGACAACGGCCAGGCCATCCACTGGCCCGACCTCCTGGGTGACCGGCCCCTGCCCGAACCCCTGGAGACGGAGCTGCGCTGGTGGGACTGGACCCGCTACTCCTCGCGCCAGAAGCGCCCCATGCAGTTGGGCGGGCTGATCGGCAGCCTGACCTTCGCGCCCGGCGCCCTGGCGCCCTGGGCCGACCTGCTCTGGCTCGGCCAATGGCTGCACCTGGGCAAGATCCCGTCCATGGGCCTCGGCGCCTATCACCTCCACGGCAATGTTGCCGTTACGGCAGACCCGGTCCGAAGACCCTAGACTGGGCCTTCGATGAATCCGATGGACCCGACGCAACCGATGGAACTGCGGCCACACCACTTTCCGAGGCGTATCCTGCTCGCGGTCACCGGGCTGTCGCCCCAGGTCATCACCGAGACCCTGTACGCCCTGGCCACCCGAGAGGCCCCCTTCGTTCCACACGAGATCCACGTCATCTCCACCGAGAAAGGGGCGGAGCGCGTGCGCCTCACACTGCTCAGCGACGAACCGGGCTGGTTCCATCGCCTGTGTCGGGAATACGAACTCCCCCCCATCCGCTTCGGCGAGGAACAGATCCATCTCCTGCGCGGTGCCACGGGCCGGGTACTGGAGGACATCCGCACGCCGGAGGAGCAGCGCGCGGCCGCCGACTTCATCACCGAACAGGTCCAGCGGCTCACCGCCGATGACCACAGCGCCCTGCATGTCTCGATCGCCGGGGGACGCAAGAGCATGGGGTTCTTCGTCGGCTACGCCCTGTCGCTCTACGGGCGCCCCCAGGACCGGCTCTCCCATGTCCTGGTCTCGGAACCCTATGAATCATGCTGGGAATTCTTCTATCCGACACGCAAGCGGCAGGTGATCTTCGCCCGCGACGACGCTCCGATCGACACCCGCAAGGGAAAGGTCACCCTCGCCGAGATCCCCTTCGTGCCTCTGCGGCAGGGCATGGGCAGGCCGCTGCTGGAGCGAAGGGTGAGTTACAGCCAGGCGGTGGCCGCCGCCTCCAAGGTGTTCGAGCCAGCGAGGGTGGAGATCGACCTGGGCAGACGCTGCCTCCGCTGTGGCGGCGAGCCGGTCGATCTGCCGCCGGCCCGCCTGGCCATCTATTGCTGGTTCGCCGCCAAGCGCCGTAACGGGGAGTCCGTCGATGCGGGCGCCCCGCGCAACGCCGCAGAGCTGCTGAGCTGGTATCGCCGGCTGCATGGCGAGTACGGCGCCGACTACGAGCGCATGGAAAAGGCGCTTCGGCACGGCATGGACGGCGCCTACCTGCGCCCGCATCTGTCGAAGATCAAAGGCACATTGAGCGAGGCATTGGGTGACCTGGTGGCGGAGAAATACCAGATCCGGTCGGAGGGAGGGCGTCTGCACAAGAGCTACGGCCTGTTCGGCCTGGCCCCGGAGCAGATCGAGATCGGATGAGAACGGCGATGAGCGGAACGGAAGCGGGAAAGGAGAACGCCACCCACCCTCGCCGACCCGGGTGGAGGGCAACGACGCTCCCGGCCAAAAGCGTTCAGAGGGACTCCGGTTTCTCCAGGACCAGGCGCGGCTCGATGGCGGCGATGGCCTCGAAATCCCGGTCCAGCGTCAACAGCGGCGTGGCGTATTCGATGGCCAGGGCGGCAATCAGGCAATCATGGGGACTGCGGATGGTGATGCCCTGCCAACGGCAGCGGGCGTACAGCGCCCCTGCCTCGGCATGGGTCGCCAGGGTCGCCGGCAACCGCGGCAGGGCCGTGAAGCGCTGCCGCAGAATGTCCAGTTCTCTGGGGCCCCGTGCACCGTGGAGCAGCTCCTGGACGCTGACTGGCGCCAATCGGGCCGTCCCTTCGTCGAGCCAGCCGTCGAGCGCCCTGGTCACCGCCGTTTCCCGCTCACACAGCCAGTCGATCCAGACACAGGTGTCAATCAGGTACACGGCTTCGCGTATTGCGCCGCTCGGCAATGATGTCGTAGTCCGGATCGATGAGCCCCATCCCCTTCAGCTCCTTGAGCCGCCGTTGGCGATGGCGCATGACCAGTTCGTTGAGCGCCATCTCCACCACCTCCCGCTTGGTCCTGGCGCCGGTCACACGCCGCGCCTCGGCCACCAGCTCATCGTTCAGCACGAGATTGGTTCTCATCTCGATACACCTCCTGATATGCATCATAGCACCGACAACCCGGAGACAGACCCATGAAGGAGACCGAAATCTTGAGCAAAGCCGAGTCACTACGGGCTGGCAGCCGGGTTGCGCTGGCCGCTTTCCTGCACGATCTGGGCAAGTTCGCCGAGCGTGCCCGCATCGAAGTGGACAAAGACAGGCTCGACAGCCATGTCAGCCAGTACTGTCCCTTCCGGCAACGGCAGGGCTATCACAGCCACAGGCATGCCGCCTACACCGCCCTGGCCTGGGACCTGCTCGAACGGCGCTTTCCCGAACTGATCGGCGACGACGTGGCCCCCTTCGCCGCCTGGAACGACCCGGACGTGGACGACTCCGTCGTCAACGCCGCCGCCCGCCACCACAGGCCGGAGACCTTCCTGCAGTGGATCGTGGCCACCGCCGACCGGGTCGCCTCCGGTTTCGAGCGGGAGAAATTCGCGGCATACAACCAGGCCCGGGACGAGACCCGGAAGGGACGCACCCACTACACGGCGCGGCAGTTGACCCTGTTCGAGCAGATCGACCTGGGTGATACGCTACACCGGCCGGCCCGCGGCGAGTTGCGCTACCGCTACCCATTGCGTCCGTTGTCGGTCGATGCGCTGTTCCCAGTGGCGGCCGGGGGCTACGAAACCTCCAACGAACGACAGGCGCAGCGGGAATACGCCGAACTCTGGCAGGCCTTCATCTCCGGCCTGGAGAGGATCCCCGCCAGCCACCGCGCCGACTGGCCCCTGTGGCTCGACCACCTCGACTCGGCCTGGGCCTGCTACACCCAGGCGATCCCCTCGGCCACCGCCTTCGGCACCCGCCCCGAGGTCTCCCTGTACGACCACAGCTGCGCCGTGGCGGCAGTGGCGACCTCACTCTGGCGGTACCACCACGACCGGGGCGACGACCCGGAACAGGTCCGCAAGCGCCTGTCCGACTTTGACCGCCCGGACTGGGACGAACAGAAGCTGCTGCTGGTCCAGGGCGACTTCTTCGGTATTCAGGAGTTCCTGTTCGCCACCGGCGGCGAGACCCAGAAGCGCGCCGCCCGCCTGTTGCGCGGTCGTTCGTTCTACGTCTCCCTGCTGACCGAATGCGCCGCGCTGGCGATCCTGGACGAACTGGCCCTGCCGCCGACCAGCCAGGTGATCAACGCCGCCGGCAAGTTCCTGATCGTCGCCCCCAATACCGAGGCGGCCCGCGAGACGCTGCGACAGGTGCAGAAACGGCTCGACGACTGGTTTCTGGCCCATGCCCACGGTCAGGCCGGGATCGGCATCGCCTGGATCGGCGCGAGCTGCAACGACTTCCTCGACGACGGCAAGGAGGGCGGGCGTTCCCGCTTCGGCCAGTTGATCGACCGCCTGTTCGATGCCCTGGGGGATGCCAAGGCGCGCCGCTTCGGCCTCTGTGGCGAGGACGCACCCGCGCCGGTGTTCGAGGCCTTTCTCGACCGTTTCGACAACGACCTCGGGGTCTGCGCCATCGACGGCCGTTCCCCGGCGACCCACCGTCTGGACGGCAGCGACACCGCGGTCAGCGACCTCGCCGCCGACCAGATCGCCATCGGCAGACAACTGGCGCACCGGGAGCGGATACTGATCACCCGTGACCCCCTCGGCCGCGATACCCTGCGCGTGCCCATCTTCGGCTACCGAGTGACCTTCACCAGCGGCGAGGAGAGCAGCGGGAAGTTCGGCCCGCTGGCGCGTGCCGGCAAACTGCTGCGCGCCTGGGACTACCGCTTGCCCGAAGAGGCCGACGCCCCGCTGTTCAACGGCTATGCCCGGCGCAATATCAACGGCCACGTGCCGCTGTTCGGCGAACTCAACGCCTGGGAGCGCAGCCGCTACGATCACCTGGACGAACCGGTCGATGGCAAGGACCCGCAAGAACCCAAGACCTTCGAATTCATCGCCTGCGACGACCGCTCGTTGACAGAGCATGGCAAATGGCTCGGCGTCAGCGCCCTGACCACCCTCAAGGGCGACGTGGACGATCTCGGCGCCATCTTCGAGCGCGGCCTGCAACGCCCCACCTTCGCCAAGATGGCCGCCCTGTCGCGGCAGATGAACGACTTCTTCGCCCTCTGGCTGCCATGGTTCGCCAGCAAGAACCACCCCTCCACCTACACCGTCTTCGCCGGCGGCGACGACTTCTTCCTGATCGGCCCCTGGCGCGGCACCCTGAGGCTCGCCCGCGAGATGCGCGAGAAGTTTACCGGATACGTGGCCCACAACCCGCAGATCCACTTCAGCGCCGGGCTGGCGATGACCAAACCGGGCATGCCGGTGCGGCAGATGGGGGAACGGGCGGAGCAGGCACTGGACGCCGCCAAGGAACGCCGGGGCGACGACGGCACGCTGCGCAAGGACGGCGTCACCTGCTTCGGTCACACCGTCGGCTGGGACGATTTCGCCGAACTGCTCGAACACGCCCTGGAACTGGATCGCGAACGCGCCGGCCTGCGGCTCAGCACCGGCTACCTCTACGGTCTGCAAGACCTGGCCGACATGGCCGAGGACCTGCGCCGGGCACGCGACCCGAGACACATCCCGAAGATCGAAAGCGCCCTGTGGCACTCACGTTTCAGCTACCGCACCGCGCGCATGCTGGAACAGCGGCGGGGGCTGGACCGGGAGGCCCGGCGGCGGCTGCAGCAGGAGCTGAGCACGTTCGTCGGCGGGGCCATCAACCGGCACGGCGCCGCCTACAAGATCGCGCTGTTTGCGCATCTCTACCAACTGAGAAACTGAGGAGACCCGACTCATGAACCATGGACAACAACGAGGGGGCCACGGTCAGCGTGGCGGCGGGCGGGAACGCGGCAGCACCCAGGGCCAGGCCATACAACTGGACAAGGTGGTGATCAGGGCCCGCGACGGCGCGAGCCTCGACCCCGATCTGTTCAGCGCCATCGCCGAGCAAGTCGCCCGGACCATCGGCGCCAACGAGCGCGGCAACAAACCGTCGCAGATCCGCCAGTTCTATGAAGAACTGGTGATGTGGGAGGAGCGCGCCCGGCAGAATCCCGAGCGCTTCGGCGAATATCTCCCTTTCATCCGCATGCTCAACGCCAAGGCCGCCTACGCCAAAGGCCGGAAGAATGTGGACGACAACTTCGTCGACCTGATCGCCCACTGTCTGAAACAGGTGGACGATCTGGAGACCCTGCGCAACTTCAAACTCTTTTTCGAGGCCTTCCTCGGTTTCTACAAACTGCATGGTCCCAAGGGATAAGGAGCGTACCACGATGCAACTGACTCAGATCACCCAGATCACCGGCCAGATCGAACTGCTCTCCGGCCTGCACATCGGCAGCGGCAACACCGAGATGCACATCGGCGGCACCGACAACCCGGTGATCAAGAACCCGGTCAGCAACCAGCCCTACATCCCCGGCTCCAGCCTCAAGGGCAAGATGCGCAGCCTGATGGAGTGGCGCGCCGGCGTGGTCGGCCTCACCGGTGGCAAGCCGCTTGGCTTCAAGCATCTCAAGGAGATCAAGGAGGAAAAGCAGCTCAAGGCAGGTGAATCGATCCTGCGCCTGTTCGGCGGGGCCCCCGAGGGGGCGGATCAGGATCTGGCCCTGGTGGAACGGATCGGGCCCACCCGCCTCTCGTTCTGGGACTGCGAGTTGGACCCCGCCTGGGTCGAGGAGATGCGTGACGAGAAGAACCTGCTCCTGACCGAGGTGAAGATGGAAAACGCCATCGACCGTATCCGGGGGGTGGCCGAGAACCCGCGCAACACCGAGCGCGTCCCCGCCGGCGCCCGCTTCGAGTTCCGGCTCACCCTGCGTATCCACGACGGCGAGGACCTGCGCGACGAGATCCTGCGCGGCCTGCGTCTGCTGGAACTCTCCGGCATCGGCGGCTCCGGCTCGCGCGGTTACGGCAAGCTCCGTTTCGCCGCTCTGCGACAGGGAAACGAATCCTTGATGGAGCGGCTCGCCGCCGTCGAAATCTGAGCGCCGGGGAAACCGCGATGAACACCTTGCACCTGCGGCTCCGCCCCCTGACCGCCTTCGGCGGCCCGATACGCGGCGACACCCTCTTCGGCCAGCTCTGCTGGGCGCTCCGCAACCGCCACGGCGAGGCACGGCTGACCGAACTGCTGAGGGATTACGCCGAGCACCCCTTCGCGGTCTGCTCCGACGCCTTCCCCCGTGGATTTCTGCCCCGTCCGGCCCTGCCGCTGCACCGCTTCGAGCGGGTCGACGAGGCACGCAAGCGGATCAAGAAGCGCCGCTGGCTGCCACTGGAGGCGGCCACCCGGCCGGTGCGGCAGTGGCTCTCCCGGTGCAGGACCGACGCCGAGGTGGCGGAGGCCCTGGGAGCATCCCCGGACGCGCCGCAGCTGAGCCTGGCCCAGCCCCAGCCACACAACAGCATCCACCGCCGGCTCGGCACCACCCACGGCGGTGAATTCGCCCCCTACAGCCTGCCCCAGACCTGGTACGGCCGGGGCGTGACCTTCGATCTCTGGGTGGTCCACGACCCCGATCGCATCGACGCCGCAGAACTGGCCGGCGGCCTGGGCGACATCGGCCTGACCGGCCACGGCCGCGATGCCAGCATCGGCCTGGGCAAGTTCACCGTCGAGGCGGACGACCAGCAACTGCCCACCGCGCCCGGCGCCGACGCCTGCTATACGCTGGCCCCCTGCGCCCCGCAGGGCGTAGCGCTGGACGACGCGCGCAGCTTCTACCACCCCTTCACCCGTTTCGGCCGCCACGGCGACCGCGCCGTGCACAGCGGCCGGCCGTTCAAGAACCCGGTGCTGCTCGCCGATACCGGCGCCCTGCTGACGCCATCCCGGCTGCCCGCGGCACCCCTCATCGGCCGCGGCCTTGGGGGCCATGGCGAGTTGTCCAAGGCCATCGGGGCCACCGTCCAGCAGGGCCATGCCCCCTGCCTGTTCGTCAACCTGGAGGGCGCGGCATGAGCAGAGACAGACACTACCGGCTCGCCGTCACCCCGCTGTCACCGGTGCACATGGGGACCGACGCCGACTATGAACCCACCGGCTACGTCATCGACGACGGCGCCCTGTTCGAGTTCGACGGGATCGGCGCGCTGGCGGCCCTGCCCGCGGCCGAGCGTGAGCGGCTCGACCGGATCCTCGCGGCCAAGGCAGACGACCGGATGCTGCGCGAGGTGCAGGGCTTCTTCCACGCCAACCGGGAACGGCTGATCGGCCACTCCCGACGGCAGGTGCGGGTCAACCCCACCATCGAGGCCTTCTACAAGGATCGGGTCGGCCAGGTCGCCCAGCATGAACAGGGCGGCCGCAAGGTGCAGAACAAACTGGAGATCCAACGCACCGCCTGGAACCCGGTCAGCGGCCGGCCCATCCTACCCGGCAGCGGCCTGAAGGGGGCGATCCGCACCGCGCTGCTCAATACCGCACTGCTCAATAAGGTCAATAGGGGACAGCGGTTGAAACACAATGAACGTAACGGCGAACTCCAAACCCGGCTGTTCGACTTTCGCCCAGGCAAGTTCGAACTCGACCCCATGCGCCTGATCCATCTTGGCGACGCCCCTCTGGATGCCGGTGTCGGACTGGCCACCAGGGTCTGGTTCGCCCTCAACCGCAAGAAGCACCCGGTGGAGAAAAACGGCGTCCTGATCCAGTCCCAGGCGGAGCAGAGAAACCTCTACCAACTGCTCGAATGCCTGCCGCCACTGCACCCGCGCGCCTTCGCCGGCAGCCTGACGGTTCAGGATCTCGACCCGGTCGGCAACGCCCCCAACACCCCGAAGCAGCGGTTTTCGATCGACGAGATCGCCCTCGCCTGCAACGGCTTCTACCGGTCCATCTTGGGTGACGAGTTGGAACTGTTGGCACAACGCGGCTATGTGGATACAGACTGGAAGAAGCGGATCGAACGCCTCCTGGATGCGCTGCAACCGGCCTTCGATGCCGGCCGCGCCTTCCTGCTGCGCGCCGGGCGCCACAGCGGCGCCGAGTCGGTCACCCTCAATGGGGTGCGTTCGATACGTATAAAAGACAGGAGGGTTGAAAAGGGCTTCGCGAATGAGATTCGGGACGCAAAGAGAAATTACACTTCGATGGATGACAACGTATTGATCTATAAGGGGGAAGAAATCCCTCTGCCGGTCAAGCTGCGTGACTTGTCGGTCACTAAATCAGGGGAACTCTATTACTTTCTCCCGAAGAGCAAGACCCTATGGCTCGCCGGTCACGAGCGCCAGGCCCAACGCGGGCTCCTGCCCTTCGGCTGGCTGCTGGTGGAGATCGATCCGGACGGGACGGACGATCCCTGGCGGGGATTCGAGCCGCCCGCGGAGGATCGTGACTGGCTGCGGTGGGTGCAGGAGCGGGTCGAGTCAAAACGCCGTGCGGCACAACGGGAACAGGAGAAAAGAGAGGCCGAGCTGCGCCGCAAGGCAGAAGAGGAAGCCGCCCGCCGGGCCGCCGAAGAGGCGGAGGCCGCCCGCAAACGGGCGGAATTCGAGGCCCTGCCCGAAGCCGCGAAGCGCCTGCACCGCTTCCAGAACGAACTGAGCGCGTTCAACACCACGGCGCCCTTGAACAAGGACCGTTTTGCCGACCTGATGGGGACCATCAACCGCCTGAGAGACGACGCCCAAGCCTGGTCCGCCGAAGACCGGGCCCAGGCCGCCGATGCCATCCAGGCCGCCTTCGAACGCTTCGGCTGGGCCCCCTCCGGCCTCAAGTCCGATCGGCGCAGAAAGCAGACGGCGAAGCGTCGCGAGATGATCGATGCATTGAGAAATGCCTCATGACCTGCGCCCATCCACCTAAACCCGATGAACCCATATACGTTTCGTAGCCCGGGTGAAGCGCAGCGGAATCCGGAGTGCCACACGGGCGACGCCCGCCATGCCACCCACCATCGGGTTTCTTACATCTCCGGCCCGCATCCCCGGATTCCGGCCTGTGGCCTTCATCCAGGCTGCGCAGGCTGCCACCGCAGTCTCCCGGGCCATGCCGGCCTGGAATACGAACCCCGAAACGTGAGTTGTACAACACGAGAGAAGGAACGATGAATGACAAGACCGTACTGATCTGCACCGTCGGCGGCTCCCACCAGCCCATCGTGCGCGCCATCGAAGACCTGCGGCCCTCGCGTATCTGCTTCATCTGCTCCGCCGACGACCCGGCCACCGGTAACAAGGGGTCCTACATTCAGATCACCGGCCGGGGCAACGTCATCCGCGCCAGGCACGGAGACGAGAAGCCGACGCTTCCCAACATCCCCAGCCAGGTGGGAATGTCAGCGGACGGCTTCGAGGTGATCGAGGTCTCGCCAGACGATTTCGACGACATCTACGGCAAGGCGGGCCGCTGGCTGGAGGCGCACCTCTCCGGTTCGGGGCGAATGGTGGCCGACTACACCGGCGGTACCAAGACCATGAGCGCCGCCCTGGTGGCCGCCGCCCTCGATCACGAACGGGTGGCGCTGCACTTGGTCACCGGCAGCCGATCCAACCTGCTCAGGGTGGACGACGGGCACGAACAGAGCATACCCGCCAGCGTGGAAGAGACGCGCTTTCACCGTCGTTTCCGACAGGCGCTGCTGCCCTGGGGGGCATATGCCTACGACCAGGCAGAGAGGCTGCTCGATGCCATGAAGCCACCCTCAAGGCCGTTATCGAGGGGCGAATACCAGCGTGCCAGGGATCTTTCCCGTGCCTTCGCCCGATGGGACCGTTTCGACCACGCCGGGGCGAAAGGGATCATCGAGCATTACCGTCCAAAGCTGGGGGCGGACCATGGTCCCCTGCTGAGCGCATTGGATCGCCTGACCGGAGAACATCCATCCCGCGAGCCCATGCGCCTCTTCGACCTCTGGCGCAATGCCGAACGGCGCGCGGCCCAGGGGCGCTACGACGATGCCGTCGCGCGGATCTACCGGTTGCTGGAGTGGAGCGCCCAGTGGTTGCTCCGGGAGAAGCAAATCGATACGAGCGACGTACCGGCAGAGAAGATCCCCGAAGGCATCACCCTGACAGAGAACCGTAATGGTCGCCGACAGGCCGGCCTCTACAGCGCCTGGGTGCTGGCTGCACACCATTGCGGCGGCGAGGTGACCGCTTTCTGGACAGACAACCACAAGGCGATGCTCGATCATCTCCAGGCGCGGAACCACTCCATCCTCGCACATGGGTTCCAACCCTTGCAGAAGACCGCCTGGCAACACTTTGCAAGGTGGGCCGAAGACAGACTGCTGCCTTTTCTGCTGGCGCAGGCCGGCCGCCCGGAATACCGCGTCAAGTCACTGCCACCGCAGCTCCCCGACCGGTTCGAAGGAAAGGCGTGACGTTTCGCTGTCGGGCGCTATGTCCGCCGATCGCGTGAAGAGGCAATTCGAGGCACCGCAGCCTGACGAATGCAGATCACGCCGGGACGACGGGCACGCCTTCGGCCCCGCCGAGTTCCAGCGGTGCCTTGTCGCTGGTAACGATGTGCCTCGGCCAGAACGGCACGGCATGTCATGACCTCGACCTCTCCCGCATCCTGCAACACCTCACGAGATCTCCCGAAAGACATCCCCGCCGGTCAGGTATCCCGCCCGTTCACCCAGAGGGAAGAGCCTGCCGCGTGCCTCATCGAAAGCCGTCACCGCGAGTTGCCGGCACAGCATCTCCCGCACCTGGTCGCTCTTCGAGTGCCGCCGGGCCCTGGCCAGCCGGGTGAGCATGTCGTCCAGCCGTCATCCAGCCAAAGGGTAAGAGAAGCCATGCTCCGTCTCTTTCCCTCAGGCATAAGGCATCGTCATACAGGGGCATAGAAATGACGTCCATCATCGGCCAGGGCGTCCGCCACGCGGATGGCCCCCGGCAATCTTGCCAACCCGGCAAAAACCGGGCCGCGGCCCCATAATATCCGCCATGAGCCCACGGCAACTCTATCTGGCGGCATACGACATCAGCGCCCCCCGGCGCCTGCACCTGATGCTCAAGGCGGTGCGCGAATACAGCACCGGCGGGCAGAAGTCCGCCTACGAGTGCTTCCTCACCGAGTCCGAGCGCGACGATCTGCTCTCCGCGGTGACGGAGGTCATGGACCGGGAGGAAGACCGCTTCTTCCTACTGCGGCTCGACCGCCGCGCCAAGGTCGCCACCCTGGGCATCGCCGTCCGCCCCGCGGACCCGGACTATTTCTACCTCGGCTGACCGACATGAGCACCCTCATACTGGATCGCAAAGGCCTGCGCCTCAAGCGCGAGAGCCGCACCCTGGTCGTCTACCAGGACGACCGGCGCACCGGGACCCTGCCCCTGGGGATGCTGGAGCGCGTGGTGGTGCGCGCCAATGTGCAACTCGATACCGGCGTGCTGGGCGCGCTCGGAGAGGCCGGCGTCGGCCTGCTGGTGTTCGGGGGCCGCGGGGGCCGGCGCCAGGCCCTGTTCGGCATGCCCGCGGGCGGCGACGCCCGGCGCCGCCTCCACCAGGCCCGGGCCCACGACGACACCGTCTGGCGCGACCGCTTCTCCTGGCGCATCGTGCGGCACAAGGTGCTGGGCCAGCGGCGCCTGCTGGGCCTGGCGCGACAGGCGCGCCCGGACCTGCGCCGTCCCCTCGGCCGGGGCCTGGAGACCCTCGACGGCATCCTCGCGCAACTGTCCTCCCCCCTCGACAGGGCGCGCCTGCGCGGCCTGGAGGGCGCGGCCGCGGCCGCCCACTTCGCGGCCTATACCCGGCTGTTCGCGCCCGCCCTGGGCTTCGACGCCCGCCGCCGCCGGCCACCGCCGGACCCGGTCAACGCCACCCTGTCCCTGGCCTACACCCTACTGCACTTCGAGGCCGTCAGCGCCCTGCTGGCCGCCGGCCTGGACCCCTACATCGGCTTCTTCCACGACCTCGCCCATGGCCGGGAATCCCTGGCCTCCGACCTGATCGAACCGCTCCGGCCGCGGGTGGACCGCTGGGTCTGGCAGCTGTTCCGTGACGAGCGGCTGCGGGCCGCCCATTTTCACCAGGAGCAGGGTGGGATGCGGCTGGGAAAGGCTGGGCGCGGCATCTTCTACGGCGCCTACGAGGCCTGGGCCGGTCCCCACCGGCGAGCGCTCGGCCGCGGTGTCCGGCATCTGCTCCGCGCCCTGGAGGAACACCACCGGGAGGCATCCGAACGATGACCGCACAGCGGGTCCCCCTGTATGTGGACCGGCGCCGTCCGGTACGGATCTGCCTGGAAGAGCGGGCCTTGCAGCTGCGCAGCGCCGCCAGCGCGGACCGCTACATCCCCCTGCGCCGCCTTTCCCGGCTGGTGCTGCACCGCCGCACCGCCATCGACAGCCGGGCCCTGCTGGCCTGTGCCGAGGAGAGCATCCCCGTGGTCTTCTACGACGACCGGGGGCAGGTGATCGCCCGCCTCAGCGGCAGGGCGGGTCTCCTCTCCACCCTCGGTCAGCGCCTGGCCGACCTGCTGGATCGCTACGACTGGCAGGAGCGCTACGACCTCTGGCTCTATGCCACCCAGCGCATGGCGGTCATTCGTATCGGAAAGGCGTTGCACATCGGCCTGGACATCCGCACCCCCCGACAGATGACCGACTGGAGTTTCCGCCAGGCGCGGAGATATTCCGATCCCGAGACCGCGGCCAACACCCGCGAGTGGTTTCACCTGTTGTGCTACGTCTGGATGGCGGAGCAACTGCAACATCTCGGCATAGGCGCACGGGAGTCCGAACTGCTCGACGGCGGGCCCGACCTCATCGGCGACCTCAGCCAGGTGATGGCCTGGGAACTGGAGCCCCTGCGGCTGGGTTGGCTGCGCCGCCGTCATCACTGGATGGAGCGCCACGCCAGCCCGCCCCGCCCGGTGAAGATGCGCGACATGGTCAAACTGTTCGAGGACAAGCGGCCGCGGGTGTACCGCGTGGGGCGCGGCCTCATCAACCGTCTCCACCAATGGCTGAAGGAAGCGTAATGGCCCACGGCAGAACGAGACTCTACTTGGTGTGCTACGATATAGCCGATCCCAAGCGGTTGGCACGGGTGCATCGCTATCTGCGTGACGTGGCGGTCCCCATCCAGTACTCGATCTTCGTGCTGCGGGCGACCCCCGCCATGTTGGCCGGATACTTCCGTGACATCGATGGGCTGATCGACGCCAGGGCGGACGATGTACGCGCCTACCCGCTGCCGGATCGCCTGCAGGTCTTCAACCTCGGCCGCCAACTCTTCCCCGAGGGCGTCGAGACCCATGGGCCGTCCGCGGCGCTCGAAAGCCTTCTGCACCCGAAGATGGCCGAACAGTGAGCCGACCGCCGCCACGAAGTGGCGGACGAAGTGCACTGAGCCGATACCCTTGACCAGAAAAAAGGAGACGCCATGCAGCCAACTTTCCGGATTCCGGATTCTTGTGGAACCCCCCTTGTAACCCGCTGTTTGAACGGCTGTTCTGGCGGCGAGCAGACCAAACCTGAGACCCGATAACCAGGGGATTAAGACCACTCCTTCTTAACCTTTGCCCAGGACGGGCTGTAAGACCAAACCTGAGACCCGATAACCAGGGGATTAAGACCCCTCTTTTGTTGATGCCATCGGCAGGATGCCGATGACCAAACCTGAGACCCGATAACCAGGGGATTAAGACACCTCCTGGCAGTACACCTTCTTGACTTTCTGGCTGACCAAACCTGAGACCCGATAACCAGGGGATTAAGACTGTCATACGCTTCCATCCGGTCATGTGGTGCACCGACCAAACCTGAGACCCGATAACCAGGGGATTAAGACTTGGCAGTCTTTGCGGATTTCTTTATGGGTTATGACCAAACCTGAGACCCGATAACCAGGGGATTAAGACTGGTGTGCTCATCCTCAAAGATCCCGTCGGGATCTGACCAAACCTGAGACCCGATAACCAGGGGATTAAGACGCGCGCCCTGGTAGAATTTCACTTCGGATTTCGACCAAACCTGAGACCCGATAACCAGGGGATTAAGACCTGCATTCATGGCGGCTTCGTGTCTGATCGCGACCAAACCTGAGACCCGATAACCAGGGGATTAAGACATTGCGGCGGAAAGGAAGCTAGAGCGCTTCCTTGACCAAACCTGAGACCCGATAACCAGGGGATTAAGACTGGACCTCTTCCTGGACCTCTTCCTGGGCCTCTGACCAAACCTGAGACCCGATAACCAGGGGATTAAGACCTCCAGGTAGATCCGCGCTTAGCGCGGACGCGCGACCAAACCTGAGACCCGATAACCAGGGGATTAAGACCCCATGTTTCAAGGTGGTTAATGGTGATGAGTGCCGACCAAACCTGAGACCCGATAACCAGGGGATTAAGACAAGTAGAGAGTATACTACCCACGGTAGTCTTTGCGGACCAAACCTGAGACCCGATAACCAGGGGATTAAGACCTCTATAGTATCTGACAAATAGCATTTTTCTACGACCAAACCTGAGACCCGATAACCAGGGGATTAAGACCTTGGCAGTCTTTGCAGTATCTGCGGATCATTGATCGACCAAACCTGAGACCCGATAACCAGGGGATTAAGACTCATTTCGCCCCCCTAGTCGCAGAACACCGGAAGGACCAAACCTGAGACCCGATAACCAGGGGATTAAGACCCTAGTTAAAGGGTTAGTTTTATTGCCTTTCGACCAAACCTGAGACCCGATAACCAGGGGATTAAGACCGCGATGCATAACGCGGTTCACATTCTTCACGTGACCAAACCTGAGACCCGATAACCAGGGGATTAAGACGGTGGTCTCTTCATCCAAAGAGACCGTAACTTCTGACCAAACCTGAGACCCGATAACCAGGGGATTAAGACGGCTGGCTAAGGAGGGCGCGGACCGCGAGTTTGGACCAAACCTGAGACCCGATAACCAGGGGATTAAGACTCTATGATGTTCACGCCTTCATCCTTTCGCCGTACGACCAAACCTGAGACCCGATAACCAGGGGATTAAGACGGCCAGATCCGCTGCACAATCCGCGTGATCTGGCCGGACCAAACCTGAGACCCGATAACCAGGGGATTAAGACTCGAATGTGACAGACAGGCCCGCACGCTGTAGCGCTGACCAAACCTGAGACCCGATAACCAGGGGATTAAGACCCGAGTACACTAATATGGGTTTTCCGTCCTGACCAAACCTGAGACCCGATAACCAGGGGATTAAGACGCTGGAATTCATCGTGAGTTTTGAAGGTGCGTGACCAAACCTGAGACCCGATAACCAGGGGATTAAGACTATAGGGTGACGATTCACCGCGAAGGCGGGATGCGCTGTCGCTTTCCCGCCCTACGGGGTCTACGGGGTCTGAGACCCGATAACCAGGGGATTAAGACTACAGGGTGACGATTCGCCGCAAAGGCGGGATGCGCTATCGCTTTCCCGGCCTAGAAATGCTGGGATAAAGGGGGAAACCCATGTGAGGCAGATTCATGCGTTGTCGAACAGATCTGCGCGGGGTTGAGAACGTGGCTCCATCGAGAGGGTAATTCGTAGGGCGGGAAAGCGATAGCGCATCCCGCCGTTTGAGGTAGAGTATCCACATGCCCAGATACATCCGTGCTCTTGTTCCCGGTGGTACCTTTTTCTTCACCGTGGCGCTGCTCGAACGGCGACGCCCACTGTTGGTCGATCATATCGATGACCTGCGCACCGTATTCTCCGATGCACGTCAGCGGAGACCTTTTACCATCGATGCGATCGTGATCCTGCCCGACCACCTGCACTGCATCTGGACACTACCACCTGACGATGCGGACTTCTCCACCCGCTGGCACGATATCAAATCGCGTTTCTCGGCGCGGATCCCCCGGGATGAACGGCTCTCGGCGCGGCGCGTTGCGAAAGGAGAACGCGGGATCTGGCAGCGGCGCTTCTGGGAACACGTCATCCGTGACGAGCGGGATTTCGAACGCCATGCCGACTATATCCACTACAACCCTTTGAAGCATGGGCACGTCGATCAGGTTGTGGACTGGCCATACTCCAGCTTTCATAAATATGTCAGGAAGGGCATCTATCCGCGGAATTGGACGGCGAGCCCCGATATACGGGACATGGATCAGGAATGATCTACGGACTCGGTCCACTGCAAACGGCGGGATGCGCTGCCGCTTTCCCGCCCTACGGATTCGATCCGCCGCAAACGGCGGGATGCGCTGCCGCTTTCCCGCCCTACGGCCTGACCAGCTGGCCAGGATCATCCAGGCACGAGACCGGCCAGGCCACCTGCCGCCGGGGCCGCCCGCCCAATCAGAACAGGGAGGCGCTCAACTCGTTGACCGCCGCCAGCATATCCGGATCGTCGCTCAGGGCCTGGGCGATGGCGGAGCGGCAGGCCGCCACCGGCGTCACCCCCGAGGCCATCAGCTTGGCCGCATGGACCAGGAGGCGTGTGGAGGCGCCCTCGTCCAGGCCCTGACCCTTGAGATTCCGGGTCATGTGGGCGAATTTCACCAACTGGCGCGCCCGTTCCGCGTCGATACCCGTCTCCGTCTCCAGGATGCGCCGCTCCAGGGCGGCCTCTGGATAGTCGAACTCCAGGGCCACGAAGCGCTGCCGGGTGCTCTGCTTGAGGTCCTTGAGCACGCTCTGATACCCCGGGTTGTAGGACATCACCAGACAGAATTCGGGGCCGGCCTCGAGCAGTTCCCCCAATTTTTCCACCGGCAGCACCCGGCGGTCGTCGGCCAGGGGATGGATCACCACTGTGGTGTCTTTGCGCGCCTCCACCACCTCGTCCAGATAGCAGATCCCCCCGACCCGCACGGCCCGCGCCAGGGGGCCGTCCACCCACAGGGTCTCACCGCCCTTCACCAGAAAGCGCCCCACCAGGTCCGAGGCGGTGAGATCGTCGTGACAGGAGACGGTGATGAGGGGGCGTTGCAGGCGCCAGGCCATGTGCTCCATGAAACGGGTCTTGCCGCAACCCGTGGGGCCCTTGAGCAACAGGGGTAGACCGTTGCCGTAGGCGGCCTCGAAGATCTCGATCTCGTCACCCACGGGCTCGTAGTAGGGCTCTTCGCGGATATAATATTCTTCGGTCTTGATCTGCTGCACCGAGGCCACTCCAAGCTTAAAGACGCCGCGCCGCGGGGCGCACGCCCCCCCGGGTCGAGGGGCGAGGATCGCCAGCATAACCCCTCGGCGCGGATTCCCAAATAATGGAACTCTATCCGCGTATCGGAAATTTCGATCCGTCCACGCTGGCGGCGGGCGGGCAAGGGGAGTAGATTACCATCCCCTGATATTTCCGGTCTAAGACTCGGAAAACTCGCAAAAACTCATCAGTCCGGTCAGGTTTGCACAGGTAGACCCAGACCCATTCCGGTACGACGGAGGACAGTCCATGACGGAAGTGATCGCAACCAACGAGACCATTCTGGTGGTCGGCGGCGGGATCAGCGGGATGACCGCTGCCCTGGAGGCCGCCGAGACCGGAAAGCAGGTCGTGCTGTTGGAAAAACGCCCCTACCTGGGCGGCCGCGTCTCCCAGCTCTACAAATATTTTCCCAAGCTCTGCTTTCCCACCTGTGGGTTGGAGATCAACCAGCGCCGGGCCAAGATGAACCCTGCCCTGCGCATCCTGACCCTGGCCGAAGTCACCTCCGTGGAGGGGGAGCCCGGCAACTACCGGGTGGGCGTGCACATCTCCCCGCGCTATGTGAAGGAGAACTGCACCGCCTGCGGCGACTGCGAGCGGGCCGTGAGCAGCGAATTCGACGACGAATTCAACTATGGACTGTCCAAGCGCAAGGGCGCCTACCTGCCCCATCGCATGGCCCACCCCCTGCGCTATGTCCTGGACCCGCGGATCATCGGCAGCGAGGACGCCGAAAAGGCCAAGGCCGCCTGCAAATACGACGCCATCGACCTGGACGACTCGGGCGAGGATCTCACCCTCAACGTGGGCGCCGTGATCTGGGCCACCGGCTGGCAGCCCTATGACGCCAACCGCATCCAGCCCTATGGCTACGACCGCATCGCCAACGTCATCACCAGCGTGGAATTCGAACGCATGGCGGACCCCAGCGGGCCCACCGGCGGCCGGCTGATCCGCCCCTCCGACGGCAAGGAGGCCCGCAACGTGGCCTTCATCCAGTGCGCCGGCTCCCGCGATCACAATCACCTGCTGCACTGCTCGCGCATCTGCTGCATGGCCACCCTCAAGCAGACCACCTATGTGGCCGACGCCTGGGGCGACGACGCCGACATCAGCGTCTACTACATCGACATTCGTGCCATCGACCGCTTCGAGGACTTCTACGCCAAGGTCCGGGAGACCACCCGGGCCCGGTTCATAAAGTCCAAGGTGGCCAAGATCGAGGAGAACAAGGCCAACGGCAACCCGGTGCTCCACGGGGTGGACACCGAGGGCTATCACCGCTACGCCAATGAGCACGACCTGGTGGTACTGGCCATCGGCATGCAGCCGTCGGTCCCCTCGGACCAGTTCCCAGTGAAGCTGGCCCTCAACGAGGAGGGCTTCATCGAGCCCGCGCCCGAGAACGGCGCCATCTTCGCCGCCGGCGTGGCGTCCGACGCCCTGGACGTGAATCGCGCGGTGCAGCATGCCACCGGAGCGGCCCTCAAGGCCGTCCAGGTGGTCAACCGAGTCGCAGGTCAGGAGGCTTGATACAGTGGCAGACGACAAGAAATTCGGCGGATACATCTGCACCGGCTGCGGTATCGGCGAACGCCTGGATACCGACCAACTGGAACAGATCGCCCTGCGCGAGGGCAAGATGAATCTCTGCCGCCAGCACCCCATGCTGTGCAGCGCCGAAGGCGTGCAGATGATCCAGGACGACATCGACAACGAGGGCGTCAACCACGTCATGATCGCGGCCTGCTCGCGCCGCGCCAAGGTGGAGGCCTTCAACTTCCCCCGCGTCGCCCTGTCCCGGGCCAACCTCCGCGAGGGGGTGATCTGGAGCCGTCCCGACACCGAGGAGAACCGCGAGACCACCCAGGAGAAGGCGGACGACTACGTGCGCATGGGCTGTGCCGAGGTGCGCTTCATGGAGATCCCCGAACCCTCCGGGGAACAAGAACTCAACAAGCACATCCTGGTGGTGGGCGGTGGCGTCACCGGCATGCAGGCCGCCCTGGAGGTGGCCGAGGCCGGCTACAACGCCACCATCGTGGAGAAGGCCGCCCAACTGGGCGGACACATGGCCCAGGTCTACAGGCGCGTGCCCACCCGCTCGCCCTATGTGGACCCCCAGGACACCCAGGTGGCCGATCTCGTCTCCCGGGTGATGTCCAACGAGCGCATCACCGTCTATACCAATGCCCGGGTGGCGCAGAGTTCCGGCGCCCCCGGACGTTTCTCCGTCGAGATCGCCCGCGAGTCGGGCGAGACCCTCAACGGCAGCTTCGGAGCCATCATCCAGGCCTCCGGGTTCAAGCCCTACGACGCCAACAACCTGCCTGAGTTCGCCTATGGCAAGACCCCCGACGTGGTCACCAACCTCGAACTCGAACGCCTCGCCAGGGAGGCCGACGGCGGCCCCATCAAGCGCCCCTCCGACGGCAAGGAGGTGCAGGCCGTGGCCTTCGTCCAATGCGCCGGCCAGCGCAGTGACAAGGAGGGCCACCTGCCCTACTGCTCCGGCTTCTGCTGCACCACCTCCATCAAGCAGGCCATGTACTTCAAGCAGCAGAACCCCGGCTGCGACACCACCGTGCTGTTCACCGACCTGCGCACTCCGGGCGCCCCCGGCGAGGACTTCTACCGCGCCGCCCAACGCAAGGAGGTCACCTTCTCGAAGGGGGAGGTCTCCGAGGTGGTGAGCGCGGACGGCGAACTGCGGGTGAAGTTCAAGGACCTGATCCTGAACGAGGACACCGAGATGACCTGTGACCTGGTGGTGCTGGCCACCGGCCAGGTGCCCAACACCGGCCCCGATCCCTACGCGGCACCCTTGGAGGCCGAGGACGAGGAAGAGGAAGGCGGTGAGACCGCCGGCGAAGAGGCCACGCCCCAGGTGAGCGTCTCCGTGGAGTCCATCCTCAACCTGGACTACCGCCAGGGCACCGACCTGCCCCATCTGAGGCACGGGTTCGTGGACTCCCACTTCATCTGCTTCCCCTACGAGACCCGCCGCACCGGCATCTACGCCGCCGGCCCCTGCCGCCGTCCCATGGACAGCGCCCAGGCCCGCGACGACGCCGCCGGGGCCGCCATGAAGGCCATTCAGGCCACGGTCCACGCCGCCTGGGGACAGGCCGTGCATCCCCGCGCTGGCGACCTCAGCTTCCCGCGCTTCCGCAAGGAGGGCTGCACCCAGTGCAAGCGCTGCACGGTGGAGTGCCCGTTCGGCGCCATCAACGAGGACGAGGAGCGTTATCCCCAGTTCAACGAGGCCCGTTGCCGGCGTTGCGGCACC
Organism: Chromatiaceae bacterium; assembly: GCA_026984455.1. Taxonomy (GTDB): domain Bacteria; phylum Pseudomonadota; class Gammaproteobacteria; order Chromatiales; family Chromatiaceae; genus JALSSC01. The sequence goes on along the minus strand of JALSSC010000031.1, from coordinate 68,432 downwards.
TGCATGGGCGCCTGCCCGGTGCGGGTCATCTCCTTCGCCAACTACTCCATCGACACGGTGGGCCAGCAGATCAAGGCCGTGGACGTCCCGGACGAATACTCCGAGAAGCCGCGCATCCTGGTCCTGGCCTGCGAGAACGACGCCTACCCGGCCCTGGACATGGCCGCCATGGCGGGCGAGGAGATCAGCCCCTGGTCGCGTGTCGTCCCGGTTCGCTGCCTGGGCTCGGTGAGCCTGTCCTGGATCACCGACTCCCTCAACTCGGGCTACGACGGCGTGGTCCTCATGGGTTGCCGCAAGGACGACGACTATCAGTGCCACTTCGTGCGCGGCTCGGCCATGGCCCACGAGCGCCTCTCCAAGGTGGGCGACACCCTCCAGCAGCTCAACCTGGAGACCGAGCGGGTGGCCGTCTACGAGGTCGCCATCACCGACACCAAGCGCGCGCCTCAGCTGATCAACGACATGGCCAAGACCGTGGACGAGATCGGCATGAGCCCGTTCAAGTTCTAAGGGAGACGGCCAATGAGCGAACTCAACCAACAGATGATCGAGCAGTACCGCACCCGCTTCCTGCAGGAAGTGGAGGCCAACGTCGAAGAGGGCGAGTGGGTCAAGATGTGCATGCAGTGCGGCGTCTGCTCGGGTTCCTGCCCCCTGGGCAAGCACTGGGCGCATCCCCCGCAGGAGATCTTCATGATGATCCGCGCCGGCAAGCGCGAAGAGGTGCTGACCTCCGACTCCATGTGGATGTGCACCTCCTGCTACAACTGCATCGTGCGCTGCCCGCGCGGCCTGCCCATCACCCACATCATGCACGGCCTCGCCACCTATGCGAAGCGCCTGGGGCTGGCCCCCAAGAACCAGCCCACCGCCAAGTTCGCCCAGTTGTTCTGGGACAACCTGGTCAAGAAGGGCCGGGTCAACGAACTCAAGCTGGGCCTGTCCCTGTACTTCATGAACGGCTTCGGTGAAGGCATCAAGGTGGCCATGAAACAACAGGCCATCGGCCTGGGGATGCTGCGCACCAAGCGCATGAACCCCATGGAGGTCGTCGGCGGACACGCCGTCAAGGACCTGGACGGCTTTCACAAGATGATCCGCAAGGCGCAGGAACTGGAAGACGCCCGTATCAAGCAGAACGCCGGCTGAGGAGGCACAGATGGCAAAGCGAGAATATTCCTTCTATCCCGGATGTTCCTCCCAGAAGGGGGCGTCCTCGTCCAACTACCTGCGCTCGGTAAAGGCCATGTGCGAGGAGTTGGACATCCAGCTCAACGACATTCCCGACTGGAACTGCTGTTCCGCCTCCATCGGCTACGCCGGCGGCGGCGAGTTGCCGCGCCTGGCCCTGTCGGCGCGCAACATCGCCCTGTCCGAGCAACACAACGCCGGTCAGGAGATCGTGGCCACCTGCGCCGCCTGCTGGCTCGCCACCCGGGAGACCTCCGAGCGCCTGGAGGAGGACGAGTCCCTGTTCGCCGAGGCCAATCAGGCCCTGGCCGAGGCCGGCCTCAAGCTCAAGAACGAGACCCCCATCAAGCACATGTGCGAGGTCTTGGTGGAGGACATCGGCTACGACGAGATCGGCGAGAAGGTCAAGAAGCCCCTGGAGGGCATCCGCATCGCCGGCTACGTGGGCTGTCAGACCAACCGCCCCTTCGGCATCCACGGCGAGTCCTACGAGAACCCCATGTACCTGGACAAGCTGGTGGACACCCTGGGGGCCGAGTCCATCCCCGCCTATGAGAAGAAGGTGCAGTGCTGTGGCGGCGCCCTGGCCTTCTCCGAGCCGGAGAAGTCTCAGGAGATGATCAAGGGCATCATCGAAGCCGCCTACGACAACGGCGCCGACATGATCGTCACCCCCTGCCCGGTGTGTCAGATGAACGTGGAGGTCTATCAGGACCAGATCAACGAGACCTACGGCACCAAGTTCAAGATGCCCGTGGTCTACTACTCCACCCTCATGACCGTGGCCTTCGGCCGTTCCGCCAAGGATGCCGCCCTGGACGGCCAAGTGATCCCGGCCAAGCAGTTGGAGGCCATCGCCAACAGATAGCGTGGCGCCCCTGTGATCGAGTAAACGGCGGGGTTGCTCCCGCCGTCCTCTCACACCAGTGGGCGTGGGGTCCCGTGCCGCATCCGACGGCGCACGAGATACATGGAAGTCGTCCACGCTGTCGAGCAGCGACACCCGCCCCCGGCGATCAGACCGGCACGTGTGCCGCGTCTGGTTCCTGTGGCTCGTGCCCCTCTTCCACCAGGGTCCGCGTATGCGCGGCCTGCCATTCGCCCCATCCCTGGGGGCCACCCCTTCGCGGCCAGACCCGCGCCTGCGCAAACCCGCTCCCGGCGATTGGCCAGTGCCCTGCCTTCGGCTTCCTGCGGATCCCACCTCGCAGTGGGCATCCTTCCCGTTGGGCCCACCGTTCCCCCTGCCGGGCCGGCAGGGGACTTCCACCCCCAAGTCATCCCCTCGCCACCGCAGCTCGGGGAATAGCGCCATGCCTGGCGCACGAAAAAAAAGCGCCCGGAAAGGCGCTTCTTCATCGATCCCGGACCCGGTTCAGGCCGACTCCCTGGCCACCTCTTCATGTGCCTTATCCCTGCCATGCACTTCCTGCGACAGCAGGGAGCGCTGATAGGCGTCGTTGACCCGCTCCCGCAGTTCCTTGCCTGGTTTGAAATGGGGGACGTACTTCCCCGACAACTCCACGGCCTCGCCCGTCTTGGGATTGCGACCCACCCGTGGTGGACGGTAGTGCAACGAGAAGCTGCCAAAGCCACGGATCTCTATGCGCTCGCCCGTGGCCAACGCCTGGCTCATGTGTTCGAGCATGTATTTTACGGCCAGCTCCACGTCGCGGTAGGCCAACTGGCCCTGGGCCTGGGCCAGCACCTCGATCAGTTCCGATTTGGTCATGCGTGCAGCTCCTGCTCCAAAGTCCGATTGGGCAGGGCCCGAATCCTTCTGGCCCCGCCCCCCAAGGAGATGCCGAAAAACGCCAGGAATGCCTTCTTCGACCCGGAAACCCGAGAGGGCGATTTCCGGTTTCCTCCATCTTCGACGGCTCATCACCCTCGCAGAGGGTGGCACCTCTCCACCGCGCAGAAAAGACTGATCCGTTTTGCCCTGGAGATCAGTCGTCGGCCGCGGAGGCCTTCATCTGCTCCTTGAGGATGTCACCCAGGGTGGCGGTACCTGCTGAGGACTCGCGACTATAGCCCTTGATCGCGGCGGCCTCCTCGTCGGCATCCTTCTGTTTGATGGACAGGGAGATGGTGCGGTTCTTGCGATCGACCCCCATGAATTTCGCCTCCACGGGATCGCCGGGTTTGAGCACGCTACGGGCATCCGCCACCCGGTCGCGGGAGATCTCGGAGGCCCGCAGGTAACCCTCGACACCCTCGCCCAGGTCCACCGTGGCGCCCCGGGCGTCCACCTCGCGGACCACGCCCTTGACCACGCTGCCCTTGGGGTTGAGGGCGACAAAGCTGGAGAAGGGATCCTTGTCCAGTTGCTTCACGCCCAGGGAGATGCGCTCGCGTTCGGGGTCCACCGAGAGCACCACGGTCTCCAGTTCGTCGCCCTTCTTGAAGCGGCGGATGGCGTCCTCGCCGGTGTCGTCCCAGGACAGGTCAGAGAGATGCACCAGGCCGTCGATGCCGCCTTCGAGGCCGATGAACACGCCGAAGTCGGTGATGGACTTGATCCGGCCGGTGACATGATCGCCCTTGTCGTGATTCTGGGCAAACTCCTCCCAGGGGTTGGGCTGGCACTGCTTCATGCCCAGGGAGATACGGCGGCGGTCCTCATCGATGTCGAGGACCATGACCTCCACTTCGTCGCCCACCTGGACCACCTTTGAGGGATGGATGTTCTTGTTGGTCCAGTCCATCTCGGAGACGTGCACCAGGCCTTCGACCCCCTCCTCGATCTCGACGAAGCAGCCGTAGTCGGCGATGTTGGTGACCTTGCCCCAGACCCGGGTGCCCTCGGGATAACGCCGCGAGATGTTGATCCAGGGATCGTCCCCGAGCTGCTTGAGGCCGAGGGAGACACGCTGACGCTCGCGGTCGAACTTGAGCACCTTCACACGGATCTCGTCACCGATGGAGACCACCTCGGAAGGGTGCTTGACCCGCCGCCAGGCCATGTCGGTGATGTGCAGCAGGCCGTCGATACCACCCAGATCCACGAAGGCGCCGTAGTCGGTGAGGTTCTTGACCACGCCGGGGAACTCCGCGCCTTCCTGGAGATTCTCGAGGAGCTTCTCCCGCTCTTCGCTGTATTCCTGTTCCACCACGGCGCGCCGGGAGACCACCACGTTGTTGCGCTTCTGATCCAGCTTGATGACCTTGAATTCCAACTCCTTGCCTTCCAGATAGGCGGTATCGCGCACCGGGCGCACGTCCACCAGGGAGCCGGGCAGGAAGGCGCGGATCTCGCCGAGGTCCACGGTGAAGCCGCCCTTGACCTTGCCGGTGAGCATGCCCTTGACGATCTCCTCGTCCTCGAAGGCCTTCTCCAGGCGTTCCCAGGCCTGGGCGCGCTTGGCCTTCTCGCGGGACAGGCGGGTCGCGCCGAAGCCGTCCTCCACGGCCTCCACCGCCACCTCCACCTGGTCGCCCACCTGGACCTCCAGGTTGCCGTCGGGACCGATGAACTGGTTGCGGGGGATCACCCCCTCCGACTTGAGACCGGCGTTGACGATCACCGAGTCGTCATTGATGGCCACCACCGTGCCGACGACGATGGAACCCGGCTTGAGCTGGGTGGCGGAAAGGCTTTCTTCGAGGAGTTCTGCAAAATTTTCAGTCATTTGATCGAGTATCCCGACAGGCGCCCCAGGGAATCCGTATGCGCTGGTCAGTTAGGTTGAGTTGCAAGGACGGGGTCGGGTCGTGACCGACCCCGGGTTCAGGCCCCCGGCCACGGGAGCACGGCCGAGAGGCCTCACTGCGGAAGGGATCCGGGCAGGGCGGCACCGACCCACGCCAGCACCCTGGCAAGGACCTGGTCGATGGACAGCCCCGTGGAATCCAGCACGAACGCCCCCGGCGCCGCCACCAGGGGGGCGGCGGCACGCCCACGATCACGCGCATCGCGTTCCCGGATCTCTTCAGCAAGCGCGGGCAGGCTAACATCCATTCCTTTTTCTTTCAACTGGTTATATCGCCGCTGGGCGCGTTCTTCAGGGCTGGCGTCGAGAAAGATCCGGAGTGGTGCCCGGGGAAAGACGACGCTGCCCATGTCGCGCCCGTCGGCCACCAACCCCGGTGGGCGGGCGTAGTCGCGCTGCCATTGCAACAGGGCCGCGCGCACCTCGGGAATCGCGGCCACCCGCGAGGCCTGATTGCCGGCCGCCTCGCTGCGAATCGCCGCGCTCACATCCTCGCCATCCAGCCAGATGCGCTCGCCGTCGAAACGCAGGTCGAGACGCCGGGCGAGGTCGGCCACGGCCGCGGGATCGGCGGGATCGATGCCGTGCCGGTCCACCGCCAGGCCCAGGGCGCGATAGAGGGCGCCGGAATCCAGATAGTGCCAGCCCAGGCGCTGGGCGACGAGCTTGGCGATGGTGCCCTTGCCCGAACCGCTGGGGCCGTCGATGGCGATCACCGGGACCACCTCAGGCGCCCTCCCGGCGGATGTCGAGACCGGCCTCGCGCGCGAGTTCCGGAAACCCGGGGAAAGAGGTGTCCACATGGGCACAATCGGAGATGCGGACGGGGCCCTCGGCGACCAGGCCGGCCATGGCGAAGGCCATGGCCACGCGATGGTCGCCGTGACTGTCCACCGCGCCGCCGCTGAAACGCCCGCCCCGGATACGGATGCCGTCCTCGCGCGGCCGGGCCTCGATCCCCAGGGCCCGGAGTCCGTCGGCCATGACCTGGATACGGTCGCTCTCCTTCACCCGCAGTTCCCCCGCGCCGGTCAACAGGGTCTCACCCTCGGCGCAGGCCGCCGCCACGAACAGGACCGGGAACTCGTCGATGGCCAGGGGGACCAGGCGTTCCGGGATCTCGATGCCGTGCAGGGGGGCATGGCGGACCTGGAGGTCGGCCACCGGCTCGCCGCCCGCCCGCCGCGGGTTCAACACCTGGATGTCGGCGCCCATGGCGCGGAGGATCTCCACCACGCCGGTACGGGTGGGGTTCATGCCCACATGGCGCAACAGGATCTCGGAACCCGGGGCGATGCTGGCCCCCACCATGAAGAAGGCCGCGGAGGAGATGTCCGCGGGCACGTCGATGCGAGTGCCGCGGAGGCGGCCTCCCCCCTCCAGGCAGACCCGGGCGCCGTCCCGCCGCAGCGGGTAGCCCAGGCCTTCGAGCATGCGCTCGCTGTGATCGCGGGTGGGCGCCGGCTCGCTCACGCAGGTCTCGCCCCGGGCGTAGAGCCCGGCCAGCAGGACGGCCGATTTGACCTGGGCGCTGGCCACCGGCAGCTCGTAGTGGATGCCGTGGAGGTCCCCGGCGGGGTGGATACGCAGGGGCGCGGTGCCCTCGGCGGTGGTCTCGATGCGCGCCCCCATCCGCGCCAGGGGTTCGGTCACCCGACGCATGGGGCGGCGCGAGAGGGAGGCGTCGCCGGTCAGTACCACCTCGAAGCCCTGCCCCGCGAGCAGGCCGCAGAGGAGGCGCATGGAGGTCCCGGAATTGCCCAGGTCCAAGGCCCCGGCCGGGGCCTTCAGGCCGTGCAGCCCGACCCCGTGGATCAGCAGCCGGCCCTGTTCCGGCCCCTCCATCTCCACGCCCAGGGCGCGCAGGGCGGCCAGGGTGGCCAGGCTGTCGGCCCCCTCCAGGAACCCTGTCACCTCGGTGTCGCCCTCGGCCAGGGCGCCGAGCATCGCCGCCCGGTGGGAGATGGACTTGTCGCCCGGGACGCGCAGACAACCGCGCAGGCGCCCCCCGGGTTCGACCCGATAGTGAGTATTCTCTGAATGCTGCATGGGAATGACGCCCGCCGGACGATGCAAAACCGCCAAGTATACCCGTCGGGCGGGGGATTTGTTTTTTTTCACCCCGCGCCTCAGGACCACGTCATCCAACCACTCAAGTCATTGAAAACCGCGCCAGTGGCCTTCCCTGAAAATGTCTGCGGCAGGGATGCCGCAGTCAAGCCTACAGGGAGGTATTCACGGCGTTTTTCAGGGAAGGCCACTGGCAGAGGGGCGGTTAGATGACGGAGCCCTGCCCCGCGCCTAGGTGCCGCCCCGGGGAGGCCCGTGAGTCAGTCCAATTCCGGGCCGCCGCCCCAGCGCGGCACCAGCCGGTGCGCGATCCCCAGATGATCCAACACCCGCGCCACCATGAAGTCCACCAGATCGTCCACCGAGCGGGGGCGGAAGTAGAAGCCGGGGTTGGCGGGCAGGATCAGGGCCCCCATGCGCGCGAGGCGGAGCATGTTCTCCAGGTGGATCTCCGACAAGGGCGTCTCCCGCACCACCAGGATCAAGGGCCGGCGCTCCTTGAGCATGACGTCCCCGGCGCGTTCGATCAGATCGCTGGAGAGGCCGGCGGCCAGGGCGCCCAGGGTGCCGGTGGTACAGGGACAGACCACCATGGCCTGGGGTGGATTCGAGCCCGAGGCCACCGGGGCGTTCCACTGGCGCGGACCGAACAGATGCAGGCGCCCCGGGGCCTGGGCGTGCCGCGCCCGGAACCAGGCCTCGGCGGCCTGGGGATGGGCCGGCGGCTCCAGGTCCGTCTCCATGCTCAGGACCACCCGCCCGGCCTGGGAGATCATCAGATAGACCTCGCGCCCGGCATCGAGCAGGCACTCCAGCAGGCGCAGGCCGTATTGCGCCCCGGAGGCGCCGGTGATGGCCAGGGCGATGGGTCCGGCGCTCACGCCAGGGCCTCCAACAGGCGCCCATGGATCCCCTCGAAGCCGCCGTTGCTCATCACCACCACCCGGTCGCCCGGGCGCGCCTCGGCCGCCACCTGCGCCACGATGGCCCCCACCTCGCCCACCACCCGGGCGGCCTCGCCCAGGGGGGCGAGCGCGGCCCCCGCGTCCCAGGCCAGATCGGGGGGGGCGTACATCCACACCCGGTCGGCGGGTGCCAGGGCCTCGGCCAGGCGCTCACGGTTGAGGCCCATGCGCATACTGTTGGAACGCGGCTCCAGCACCGCCAGCAACCGCCCGCCCGCCATCTGCGCCCGGGCGCCCTCCAGGGTGGTGGAGATGGCCGTGGGGTGATGGGCGAAGTCGTCGTACACCGCGACCCCCCCCACCTCGCCGCGCAGCTCCATGCGCCGTTTGACCCCGGGAAAGGCCGCCAGGGCGGCCAGGGCCTCGCTCGGGGCCACCCCCGCATGATGCGCCGCGGCCAAGGCGGCGAGGCCGTTGGCGAGGTTGTGGCGACCGCTCAGGGACCAGCGCACCTCGCCCAGCCGCCGTCCCCCGTGGAAGACCTCGAAGGCCCCGCCATCGGCCCGCAAAGGATGCGCCCGCCAGTCCCCGCCCGCCCCCAGGGAGAGGGTCTCCACCGGGGTCCAGCAGCCCATGGCCAGGACCTCCTCCAGGGCCGCGTCGCCCGCCGGACGGAAGATCCGCCCGCTGCCGGGTACGGTCCGCACCAGATGGTGGAACTGGCGCTGGATCTCGCCCAGGTCGCTGAAGATGTCGGCGTGATCCATCTCCAGGTTGTTCAACAGCAGGGTCCGGGGGCGGTAGTGGACGAACTTGGAACGCTTGTCGAAGAAGGCGGTGTCGTACTCGTCGGCCTCCACCACGAAACAGCGCCCCCCGCCCAAGCGGGCCGACGCCCCCAGGCCCAGGGGCACACCGCCGATGAGAAAACCGGGCGCCCGGCCCGCCTGTTCCAGGATCCAGGCCAACAGGGCGCTGGTGGTGGTCTTGCCATGGGTGCCCGCCACCGCCAGCACCCAGCGCCCCTGAAGCACCTGTTCGCTCAACCACTGCGGTCCCGAGGTGTAGGGCAGGCCCTGGTCCAGCAGGTACTCCACCGCCGGATTGCCGCGGGACAGGGCATTGCCCACCAGCACCCGCTCCGGGGCCGGGCGCAGATGTCCGGGATCGTAGCCCTCCCACACCTCGATGCCGGCATCGCGCAGTTGATCGCTCATGGGAGGGTATACCCCGGCGTCCGAGCCCGTGACCCGGTGACCGAGTTCCCGCGCCAGGCGGGCGATCCCGCCCATGAAGGTGCCGCAGATCCCGAGGATGTGGATGTGCATGTCAGGCCCCCGCGGGAAAGAGGATGGACAGGAGGCTGTAGGAGAAGAAGGTGTAGCCCAGGGCGGCGAAATTGGCGAGGGCGAGGCCGATGTCGAAGGCATGACGAAGGATGTGGCCCATCACCAGGATATTCCATGCCAACAGCGCCAGCAGGGCCAGGGCCGCGAGGCCGCCGCCCAGCCCGCTCAGGGGCAGGGCGATCAGCCCCATGACCACCCCGGTGCCGAGCAGGGCGCTGGCCGTCTGCGTGAAACGCCCCGGATGGCCGTAACGATCGAGGGCCACATAGAGCACCGCCAGCATCAGGGCCACCTCCGCGAGCGACTCGCCCAGCGCAGCCCAGAGACCGCCACGACCACCCACCAACGTCAGATTGACCAGCACCGCCAGGATCACGAGCAAACGCAGCAGGACCGGCGAGGCGGGCAGGTCCTGGGGGCGGGTGCGCAACAGGCAGAGATCGAGGAAGAAGTTGAACAGGACGAACAAGGGCCGACTCCCGGGCTGACAGGTCTTCGTGGGCATCGCCCCTGAATATACCCGTCATGCGGGAAGATTTCCGTCCTTTTGGTGCCACCGGCACCTCGCCTCATGTGCCTTCGCGCCGTGCGGGGGCAACAAGGCGGCGGCAGCCCGGCGATCCCAGGGCGGTCGTGCTATGCTCCCCGCCCCCGGACCGAACCCCGAGGAGACCCCCCTGCCCTCCCTGCTCCGTTCCCTCACCACCGTCGGCGGCAACACCCTGGCCTCACGCATCCTCGGCTTCGTCCGCGACCTGGTGCTGGCCCGGGTGTTTGGCGCCGACGCCGGCACCGATGCCTTCTTCGTGGCCTTCAAGATCCCCAATTTCATGCGCCGCCTGTTCGCCGAAGGGGCCTTCTCCCTGGCCTTCGTGCCGGTGCTCTCCGAGTACAAGGAACGCCGCCCGGACGCGCTCAAGCGCTTCGTGGACGACGTGGCCGGCAGTCTCGCCTCGGCCACCCTGGGGGTCACCGCCCTGGGGATGGCCGCCGCGCCGGGGGTGGTGTTGCTGTTCGCGCCGGGCTTCAGCGGCGCCCCGGAACAGTTCCACCTCGCGGCGGACATGCTGCGCATCACCTTTCCCTATCTGTTTCTGATCGCCCTCACCGCCTTCGCCGGGGGCATCCTCAACGCCCATGATCGTTTCGGCGTACCGGCCTTCACCCCGGTATTGCTCAATGTCTGCCTCATCGCCGCGGCCCTCTGGTTGGCGCCGCGGATGGAGCGGCCCATCACCGCCCTGGCCTGGGGGGTGCTCATCGCCGGTCTCGCCCAGCTGTCCCTGCAACTGCCCTTTCTGGGCCGCATCGGCCTCCTGCCCCGGCCGCGCTGGGGCTGGGGAGACCCGGGGGTCCGGCGCATCCTCCGGCTCATGGGGCCTTCCCTGCTCGGGGTCTCCGTGGGCCAGATCAATCTCCTCCTGGACACCCTCATCGCCTCCTTTCTCGCCGCCGGGAGCATCTCCTGGTTGTACTATTCGGACCGCCTGATGGAGTTCCCCCTCGGCATCCTCGGCGTCGCCCTCGGCACCGTCATCCTCCCGGGGCTCTCCAGACGCCATGCCCGGGCCGACGCCGAGGCCTTCTCCCATACCCTCGACTGGGCCCTGCGCTGGGTCTTGCTGCTCGGCCTCCCGGCCGCCCTCGGCCTCGTCCTCCTCGCCGGCCCGATGATGGCCACCCTGTTCTACTCCCACAGCTTCGACGCCCACGATACCGCCATGGCTACCCGCAGCCTCCAGGCCTACGCCCTGGGCCTCACCGGCTTCATGGCCGTCAAGGTCCTCGCCCCCGGGTTCTATGCCCGCCAGGACACCCGCACCCCGGTGCGCATCGCGGTCGTCGCCATGGGGGTCAACATGCTGGGCAACCTCATCCTCATGTGGCCCTTGGGCCACGCCGGCCTCGCCCTCGCCACCAGCCTCTCCGCCTCCGTCAACGCCCTGCTGCTGTGGCGTGCCCTTCGCCGCGCCGGCGTCTACCGACCCGCCTCCGGCTGGCCGTCCCTCACCTTGCGCACCCTCACGGCCTGCCTCGGGATGGGCCTGCTCCTCTACTTCGGCAGCGGCCACCTCGACCACTGGCTGGCCCAATCCGGCATCGCCCGCGTCGGTCGCCTCCTCGGGCTCATCCTCGCGGGCGGCGCCACCTATTTCGCCCTCCTCACCGCCTTGGGCATCCGGCCCCGGCACTTCATGGGCAAGGCGTGAGAGACTCGCCGCAGTGGCACAGGGAAGTGCCGTGTACGGACCGAAGGATGGATATATTCGCGTGGGACTGACACTCAGTGTCTGAACGAAGACGAGGTTTTCGCTCGGATCGGGTCCGGGTCAGGACGGCCCCGGCCCAGGGCTCCGTCATCTAACCGCCCCTCTGCCAGTGGCCTTCCCTGAAAAACGCCGTGAATACCTCCCTGTAGGCTTGACTGCGGCATCCCTGCCGCAGACATTTTCAGGGAAGGCCACTGGCGCGGTTTTCAATGACTTGAGTGGTTGGATGACGTGGTCCTGGGCCCCGGCCTTTTTCTACCGCGACCGGTGATGGGAAAATGGGAGGAAGGGGGAGATCGCCTCTTCCCCTGCCGACGGCAGAAAAACCCAAGGCGAGTTTTTTTGACGAACACTAAGTCCGTCGCATGTGAATTGTTCGTTCTTCGAGGCTGTTCCCCGCGCCCCTGGGCAAGGCACGGAAGCGGGTGATAACGGGGACTATGGCGAGCAATCGCCACGCCGCCCAGGGGTGCGGGGGTTTTTCTCCCGCGCAAAGGCAACCGCCCCTTTCATTCTCCCCTCCAGGGGACTGGGGCGCCGCTGGCGGCATAGAGGATATGGCGGAGAGAGAGGGATTCGAACCCTCGATGGGCTTTTAACCCATACTCCCTTAGCAGGGGAGCGCCTTCAGCCACTCGGCCATCTCTCCAGATAAAAACTGATTCACCGGCACCGGCTTCGGCCAAGCCGGCGGGTCGGCGCTCCCCTGCTGCGCAGGTCGCGCGTTATTCCGTACCTCCCTGTACTCCACCCTTTCGGGTCGGTGTGCCGGGGCCTCCCTGCCGCACAGGCCACATAAGGAAAAACGGGCAGGATTATACAGCCCGCCCGATAAGATTGACCAGCCCCGCAAGGCCTCAGTCGGCTTCCTGGGTCACGTCGCCCGCACTCGCGGCCTTTTCCGCCTCCTCGCGCTTGATGCGCTCGTAGATCTCTTCGCGATGCACGCTGATGTCGCGCGGGGCATTGACCCCGATGCGCACCTGGTTCCCCTTGACACCCAGGACGGTCACGGTGACATCGTCACCGATCATCAAGGTTTCTCCCACTCTGCGGGTAAGAATCAACATTTGGATTTTCTCCCTGATCTATTTAAGTCTTTGTCCGATCTGGGGGACCGCCTTCGAGACGCTCTCCGCCAACCAAGCGCCGCCATACAGATATGACGAACCGTATGATTGTATCAAGTGCTTTGACCGCATGGGACGAAATTGGATCCAGTTTCGCTTCTTTCATTCCTATGCTGCAAGGCTGAAGGCCTCGTGTAAGGCTCGAACACCCAACTCGAGATACTTCTCCGCCACCACCACCGATATCTTGATCTCCGAGGTGGAGATCATCTGGATATTGATGCCCTCGGCGGCCAGGGCGGCGAACATGCGGCTGGCGATCCCCGAGTGAGAACGCATCCCCACGCCCACCAGCGATATCTTGACGATCCCGTCGTCGCCCAGGACCTCGCGCGCACCCAATTCATCGGCGGTACGCCGGAGGATCTCCAGGGCATGCGGATAGTCGGAGCGATTCACGGTAAAGGTGAAGTCCGTGGTGGTGTCGGCGGCGATGTTCTGCACGATCATGTCCACCTCGATGTTGGCGTCCGCCACCGGGCCGACGATCTTATGGGCGACACCGGGTTGATCGGGCACGCCACGAATGGTGAGTTTGGCCTCGTCACGGTTGAAGGCGATCCCGGAGATCCTGGCCTGTTCCATTGCGTCTTCCTCGAAGGTGATGAGGGTGCCCGGCCCCTCTTCGAAACTGGACAACACGCGCAGAGGCACGTTGTACTTGCCGGCGAATTCCACCGCCCGGATCTGGAGCACCTTGGAGCCCAGGCTGGCCATCTCCAACATCTCCTCGAAGGTGATGCGGTCGAGGCGTCGGGCCCGCGGTTCGATCCGTGGATCCGTGGTATAGACGCCGTCCACGTCGGTGTAGATCTGACACTCGTCGGCCTGGAGGGCGGCGGCCATGGCCACCGCCGTGGTATCGGAGCCGCCGCGGCCGAGGGTGGTGATGTTGCCTTCGGCGTCCACGCCCTGGAATCCAGCCACCACCACCACCCGTCCCGCGTCGAGATCGGCCCGCACCCGGGCGCCGTCGATGTCGCGGATACGCGCCTTGTTGTGGGCGCTGTCGGTGAGGATATGGACCTGGCCACCGGTGTAGGAACGCGCGGGGCAGCCGGTCTCCTCCAGGGCCATGGTGAGCAGGGCGATGGTGACCTGCTCGCCGGTGGACAGGAGCACGTCCAGCTCCCGCGGGGTGGGACGCGGCTGGATGGCGTGAGCGAGGCCGATCAGGCGGTTGGTCTCTCCGGACATGGCGGAGACCACCACGACCACCTGACCGCCGCTGTCATGCACGGTCTTGACCTTACGTGCGACGCTCTGGATACGCTCCACCGAGCCCACCGAGGTGCCACCGTATTTCTGGACGATGAGGGCCATGAGTCTGCGGGACCCTTGAAACGACAAATAAAAAAGTAAAGCATAGATCAAGTTAGTTTTGAACCCCTCGATCTCAGATCCTCCTGACCGGGACTGGACAGCCGGCGGCCCATGGGGCCGAATGCGCGGCTCAGGAGACAACAGACGGAGACCCAACATGAACATTCAACAAGCCATCACCCAGGTGATCGACCGCCGCGACCTGGGCTCCGAAGCGATGACCACGGTCATGCGGCAGATCATGACCGGCCAGGCCACCTCCGCGCAGATCGGTGGATTTCTGGTGGGGTTGCGCATGAAGGGCGAAACGGTCCCGGAGATCGCCGCCGCCGCCACGGTGATGCGCGAGCTGGCCACCGGGGTCGACATCTCGGGCCTGCCCCATGCGGTGGACATCGTGGGCACGGGCGGTGATTCGGCCGGGACCTTCAACGTCTCCACGGCGAGTGTCTTCGTCGCCGCCGCGGCCGGCTGTCACGTGGCCAAGCACGGCAACCGCTCGGTGTCGAGCCGTTCGGGCAGCGCCGATGTCCTGGAGGCGGCGGGGGTACGCCTGGACCTCGGTCCGGAGCAGGTGGCCGAATGCGTCCGGCGGCTCGGAGTCGGGTTCATGTTTGCCCCGGCCCATCATGGCGCCATGAAACATACCATCGGCCCGCGCCGGGAGATGGGGGTGCGCACCCTGTTCAACATCCTCGGCCCCCTCACCAATCCCGCCGGGGTGCCCAACCAGTTGCTCGGGGTGTTCAGCCCGGCACTCCTGGAGCCCCTGGCGGAGGTGCTCCAGCGCCTGGGCAGCGCGCATGTCCTGGTGGTGCATTCGCGCGACGGCCTGGACGAGATCGGCATCGGCGCCGAGACCGAGGTGGCCGAGTTGCGGGATGGCGGGATCACCCGCTACCGGATCCGGCCCGAGCAATTCGGCATGGAGCCCGCCTCCCTGGAGGCGATTCGCGTGGACGGCCCCGACGCCTCTCTGGAGAAGATCCGCGAGGCCCTCTCGGACCGTCCCGGCCCGGCGCGGGACATCGTCACCCTCAACGGCGGGGCGGCCATCTATGCCGCCGGACGCGCCCCGGACCTCGCCGCCGGCGTGGAGGCGGCGCGCGCCGCCATCGCCTCGGGCGAGGCCCTGAAACGCCTGCAGGCCCTGGCCGGGCTGACCCGGGAGTTGGCCCCATGAGCGCCCTGCCCGACATCCTCGAACGCATCCTCGCGCGCAAGCGCGAGGAGATCGGCGAACGCCGGGCCAGGCTCCCGCTGGCCGAACAACGTCGCCGGGCCCAAGCCGCCGACGCCCCCCGCGGGTTCGCGGAGAGCCTGGACAAGCGCATTGCCGCCGGCAAGGCCGGGGTCATCGCCGAGATCAAGCGGGCCTCGCCCAGCAAAGGCGTCCTGCGCGAGGACTTCGATCCGGCCTGGATCGCCGCGAGCTATGCCCGCGGCGGTGCGGCCTGCCTCTCGGTACTCACCGACCGGGACTTCTTCCAGGGCGACGACACCTTTCTGCAACAGGCGCGCAACGCCTGCGCCCTGCCCGTGTTGCGCAAGGAATTCATCATCGATCCCTACCAGGTCTACGAGGCGCGGGCCCTGGGTGCGGACTGCATCCTGCTCATCGCCGCCTGCCTGGACGACACGCTGATGAGGGATCTCAACGCCCTGGCCCTGGAGCTGGGCATGGACGTGCTCATGGAGGTGCACGACGGCGGCGAACTGGAACGCGCCTTGGGGGTCCCCGGGCGGCTGCTGGGGATAAACAACCGCGACCTGCGCAGCTTCGAGGTGAGTCTGGATACCACCCTGGCCTTGCAGCCGCAGGTGCCGGCCGGGCGCATCCTGGTCACCGAGAGCGGCATCCTCACCCGGGCCGACGTGCAGCGGATGCGGACCGCGGGGGTCCACGCCTTTCTGGTGGGCGAGGCCTTCATGCGCGCCCCGGACCCGGGCAGGCAGTTGGCCGCCCTGTTCGCACCCGGGGGTTGAGCGCCCCATGCCGCGATCCCCGCGGTCAGCGTACCCCCAACACCACGATGGTCTTGCCCTTGACCCGGATCAGGCCTTGATCCTCCAGGTTCTTGAGCACCCGCCCGGCCATCTCCCGCGAACAACCGACGATGCGGCCGATCTCCTGACGGGTGATGCGGATCTGCATCCCATCGGGGTGGGTCATGGCGTCGGGCTGTTCGCACAGATCGATCAGGGTACCGGCGATGCGTCCGGTCACGTCCAGAAAGGCCAGGTGCCCCACCTTGTTGCTGGTGTTCTGC
The DNA here is from genome assembly GCA_026984455.1 of Chromatiaceae bacterium. Classification (GTDB taxonomy): domain Bacteria; phylum Pseudomonadota; class Gammaproteobacteria; order Chromatiales; family Chromatiaceae; genus JALSSC01. The sequence continues at coordinate 52,208 of JALSSC010000031.1, read as the reverse complement.
AGGCGCTGGGTGAGCTGACGGCCGATGGCATAGAGGATGTCCTTGGCGTAGGCGGCGAGTTCCTGCTCGAAGGCCTGTTTGAGGCGGCGGTAGCTGATTTCGGCCACCTGGCACGCCGTGCGTGTACGTACCTTGACGGAACGCCGTGGCTCGGGCATGAACAGGCCCATCTCGCCAACGAACTCGCCCTGGTTGAGATAGCAGAGGATCAGTTCGCGCCCGTCCGCATCCTCCATGCACACACTCACGGAACCCTCCATGAGGTAATATAGGCTGTCGGCGGGGTCACCCTGGTGGACGACCTCGCTGTTCTTGGCGTAGTGCCGGCGATGACACTGGGAAAGAAAGGGCTGCAACCAACCCGGTTCCTTTGGCGGTATGGCAATGTGCATGATGGCTTCCGATCATCCTCGAACAGGCGCGTCCTGGCCGGATTCTAGGTCAGGAGGCGGGGCCTGTCGATCCGCCCCCCCCCCGGGTCCAGGGCTGCCCCACCGAAGGAGCAGAGTCGGTGAGAGGCCGTATTGACAGTGCCTCCGGTGCGTGCGCCGTTACGTGCCCTGGTTGTGTCCAGGGCCACGTCCACGAGAACGGCAACAGGGTGATGCACCCTCGTCCCCTATCGTTCAGATGTCCTCATTCTTTAGGAAACTCTACCCGATGAAAGCAACGGTCAAATGGTTGGATGGTTATACCATGGTGGGCGAGTCGCCGAGCGGCCACGCGCTGGTGATGGACGGTCCGCCGGAACACGGCGGCCGCAACTTGGGGGTGCGCCCCATGGAGATGCTGCTCCTGGGGATGGGAGGCTGCACCGAATTCGACGTGCTCATGATCCTCGCCAAGTCCCACCAGGAGGTCACCGGCTGCACCCTGGAGCTGGAGGCGGAACGGGCCACCGAAGACCCCAAGGTGTTCACCCGGATCCATGCCCATTTCGTGCTCCGGGGGCGGAATCTGAACCCGCGCTATGTGGCACGTGCTATCGAGCTGAGCGCCGAGAAATATTGCTCGGCCTCCATCATGCTCGGCGCCACCGCCGAGATCACCCACGATTTCGAGATCGTCGAAGATTGACAGGCCCAGCCCCCATGCCCCAGCCCCGGAAGCTCAAGCTGTATGGCTTCAACAACCTCACCAAGGCCCTGTCCTTCAATGCCTACGACGTCTGCTATGCGGGTTCGGCGGAGCAGCAGGCGGCCTATATCCGTTACATCGACGAGACCTACGACAGCGAACGGCTCACGCACATCCTGCACCAGGTCACCGAGATCATCGGCGCGGAGGTGCTCAACGTCGCCCGCCAGGACTACGATCCCCAGGGGGCGAGCGTCACCATGCTGGTCGCCGAGGAGCCCATGGGCACCTCCGGACAGGTCACCGCCGGAGGCCCGGGCCCCCTGCCGGCGGAGGTCGTCGCCCACCTCGACAAGAGCCACATCGCCGTACACACCTATCCCGAACGCCACCCTCACAACGGCATCGCCACCTTCCGCACCGATATCGATGTGGTCACCTGTGGCGAGATCTCACCCCTCAAGGCCCTGAGCTACCTGATCCACTCCCTGGAGTCGGACATCGTGACCCTCGACTACCGGGTGCGCGGATGCACCCGCGACACCGAGGGGAGAAAGCACTTCATCGACCACGACATCACCTCGATCCAGAACTACCTGACCGAGCAGACCCGCCGCGAATTCCAGATGGTGGACGTGAACGTCTATCAGGAGAACCTGTTTCACACCAAGATGCGGCGCAAGGCGTTCCACCTGGACGACTACCTCTTCGCCATCGACGCCGCCGACCTGCCCGAGGCGGAACGGGACCGCATCCGGAGACTGCTGCGCCGGGAGATGGCGGAGATCTTCCACGGCCGCAACCTGCCGCCGGATATAGATCTCTGATCGACCGAAGAAATCGCCGATGGGGGGCCAACCCGTCGTCCGTAACCCGCTCTGCAGGGCAGGGCCGGCGGAAATCGGCCTCATCGGCGGCGTACGGGGATCTTCGGCGCCCGAATCCGCCCGCCGAAGATCCACAGGCAACGGATCGAGTCATTCCCGCTCCGCCGGGACGTCGCAGCTATCGAAGAATCTGTAGTGATCGATGGCCTCCAGGATACCCAATGCATGGGCCTGCTGTGCATAGTAGATCCGCGTGCCGTCTCCGAGATGCGACAGCTCCTCTCCATGGCGGTTGGCCACCACCACACCCAGGGTGTTGCCGCGCATCATGTCCTCATCGGCCCCCGAGCCCCCCGCGACCAGGATGTGTTCCAAGGGAATGTCCCAGCGGTCGGCCACGTAGCGCAGGGCCAGGCCCTTCGAGGCGCGGATCGGAAGAATGTCCAAGTACTGCCCAAAGGAAGCGATGGCGTTCACCGCCAGGTCCTCCTGATGGAGGAGGCGGTTGATCTCCCCCATGCCGGGGGCGATGCGGGGATCGAGATAGTAGCTGATCTTGAACCGGCTCTGCTCCTGCTTCGGCTGCAATTCCAACCCCGGCAGGCCGGCCAGTACCCGGCGCACCTCGTGGGGCGTCCAGCGATGATCGATGTGACGCGTCCAGAAGGTGTCCTCGGTCAGGTCCGGTGCATAGTGGATGGCGGTCCCGCCACTGGTGATCAGCACATCCGGTTCGGGAATACGGAGCCTGCGAATGGCCTTGAAGGCGGAGTCCAGGCGCCTCCCGGTGGCGATGCCGAATGTCGCGCACTTGCGGTTTGCCCGCATCCTCTCCACAAAGCGCGGCAACACCGCCGGATCCTCCAGCAGATTCTGGTCCAGGTCGGTGAAGATGGCCCGATCGTGGTAGAGCATGGGACGCCGCCGCAGCGGGACCGGCTTCACCACCTCGGTCTTCTCCAACACCGACCGGACCACGCTCAGATAGCGCTCGGCGTGGGCCTCCCAGGCGTAGTGCCTGCGCACCCCCTTCAGTCCGTTGTCCGCCATGCGCAGCCATTGCCGCCGATTCCCCAGCAGCTCCAACAGGGCCTCGGCGATGGCCTCGCTGCCCAGCGGATCGATCAATACGCCGTTGTCACAGTTACCGATGATGTCACGCGGCCCGCCGTCCTCGGTGGCGACGATGGGCACGCCACTGGCGGCCGCCTCGATGAGGGTCAGGCCGAACGGCTCGGTCAGGGCCGGATTGACGAACAGGCCGCCGGACAGGGCCGCAATGCGGTAGATCACCGGCACATCGGCGATGCCGAATTGCTTCGGATAGGCCACCTTGCCGTACAGGTCATGGTAATCGATGGCCATGAGTAGGTCCGTCAGCACTTCCCGCGCGCCCTCGTCCTGGTCGCGGATGTCCTCGCGGTAGCCGGCCACGACCGCCAGATTGGCCATTTCCTGCAACCGACCCGATCCACCGTAGGCATCCACCAGGGCCACGATGTTCTTGCGTGGATCGGGACGCGCCAGTTCCAGGATCAGAGGCTTGTCCGGCTCGCGCAGAAAACGGCGGATCTCCTCGCCGGCGGGGCTCTCCCACTCGTCGCCCCGAGGAGGGTGGAACAACTCCAGGTCCGTACCGGGTGGGATCACGCGCATCTTGTCGGGCTGGTAGTGGTCGTAGAGTTCGTACTGTTCCTCGATCTCCTGGTGGGTGCTGGTGATGACCCGTTCCGCGCTGGCCAGGGTCAACTCTTCGGCCTCGATGCGCCGGGACATGTTGTAGCGTTCCTCGATCTCGCCCGAGGAGAGGCCACTGGCCAGCAGGCGGCGGCGCTTCACCCGTCCCAGGGAGTGGCCGGTATGCACCAAGGGGACACCGAGGAGATGGGCCAGGCGGCTACCCACGTAGCCGGCATCCGCGTAGTGACTGTGGATGATGTCGGGCACCCGGCCGGCCTCGCGGATGAACGCCTGCATGTTATCGACGAAGCTGTCCAGATGATCCCACAGCGCCTCTTTCGGCAGATACTCCTCCACGGGGCCGGCGACGATGCGCACTATGCGCGCCCCATCCCCCAGCCCTTCGATCCGTTCGCCATAGTCCGCATCCGCTTCGGGGGCCGACACCAAACGGGTGAACAGATCCACCCCGGCCACACCGGGCTGGCGCGCCAGGGCCCGGGCGAGTTCCACCACGTACTTGGTCTGGCCACCGGTATCGGCGTCCCGGCCCAGTTCCATGTCACGACCGCGGATCAGGCCATGCACACTGATCATCGCAATGTAGAGCCCGGGTCTGTTCTGGTTCGGCATTCGTTCTCCCTCCGCAAAGTACGACAATTCCACAGCGCCAATTTGGTAGTATACAGGACGGTGCTGGATCGTTTCCGCGGACTGGCGGCTCAAGGCTTTCCAGGCGATCATTCACTCTATAGCCCACGGCATTCTCCCTATGGGCAGTGACACAGGAACGGCCTCAGCCGCAGTCCGGCGCGGCCACTGCGTGCGGAGTCATCGCGGCTGGAACGGCCCGCGCGCAGCGCTCTCCCGTAGGAAGGCACATAAACGCACAGACATTTTTGCTTTCCACTTAAATCACCGCCACAGGGCACCACCCGGCCTCAGACCCAGTGTCCGGTGCCGATCGATCAATCGCTTGTCCGGGCGCAAGGTTATCGTGCAATGACTAGAGAGACTGCCATGAATACCAAAGTCGATTCGATGCTTGATCAGCTACCACAAGGGGTCATGTTCAACGCCTATCCTGACAGCATCGGGCACCACCTTGCCGATACGGTGGATTTATTGAAGAGACCGGAGGTCGAAGGCACCTTCTCCCTGTTCTACATCCTTCCGACGTGTTTTCACAGCGACCTGGACCGCGGCTTTTCCATCATCGACTACGACCTCAATGAAGAACTCGTTTCCAGGAGAGATCTGAAGGAAATACATGATCTCGGCATCATGCTGAAGTGCGATCTCGTCCTGAATCACCTTTCCGTGGGCTCACCGCAGTTTCAGGATATGCTGAAGCATGGAGACGCCTCGCAATACAAGGATTTCTTCATCGACTGGAACGACTTTTGGCGTGCCGAGGGCGAGATGGGCGCCGATGGGTATGTGATCCCGAGAGAGGAGCATCTAAAGAAACTCTTTATGCGCAAACCCGGCCTCCCGATCCTCAAGGTCCGTTTTCCCGACGGATCCGAGCGTCCCTACTGGAATACCTTCTATCAGGAGGTGAGCTATCGGGAACTCGTCCCCGAAGACCTGCTGGCAATCGAGGGCATCGAGCGGAAGCAGGCCGAGGCGATCACCACGATCGTGAACGAGGCCATAGAGGCCGGTATGGATATCGGCGCTTTGGACCTGGGGGAGTTCGCCCAGTACAGGGAGAGCGTCGTTGCGGTCATCGAGCGAAAACGCCAATATCTGGGGCAAATGGATTTGAACGCGCAATCGGAAAAGGTATGGGAATTCTACGACGAGACCTTGAAAAAGCTGCGCGGATACGGAGCCAAGCTGGTCAGGCTCGATGCCTTTGCCTACCTGCACAAGCAACCCGGCATGAGAAATTTTTTCAACAAACCCGGGACCTGGGACTATCTGAACAGGCTGAAACGGATGGCGGCGAGGCACGGCCTGATCCTGCTCCCCGAAATTCATTCCGAATACGGCAGTGGACTGTATGAGGAAGTGGCCGCCGAAGGGTTTCCCATCTACGATTTTTTCTTTCCTGGCCTGGTGATAGATGCGCTGGACCGTGGTACCAGCAGGCATCTCCTGCATTGGATCGGGGAGCTGACGGAAAAACACATCAAGACCATCAATATGCTTGGTTGCCATGACGGTATTCCGGTGCTCGACCTGAAAGGGAAAGACGTGGATGGCGCCTCCAGAGAAGGATTGTTGAGCGACGAAGAGATCGATGCCATCGTCGACAGAATACTGGAGAGGGGCGGCAGGGTAAAAGACCTGTATGGCCCGGACGGGAGAAAGATATCCTATTACCAGGTCAATGCGACATTTTTCAGTGCGTTGGGCGAAGACGAGCGCAAGTTGCGCCTGGCCCGAGCCATCCAGATGTTTATGCCGGGCATTCCGCAGGTATGGTATCTCGATCTCTTTGCCGGAAAAAACGATTATGCAGCGGCGGACCACGGTGGCACTGCAGGGCATAAAGAGATCAATCGCACCACACTCAGCCACGGCGATGTCGAGCAAGGACTTACACGAATCGTCGTACGCGACCAGATTCAGATCATGCGCTTGCGCAACAACTCGTCTGCCTTCCGCGGCAGGTTGGAGGTTCATGATGCGGAGGACCACATCCTGCACCTGACATGGGCACATCAAGGTTGCCGAGCCACCCTGCATGCCGACCTGAGGGATCTCAGCTTCAGCATCACGCACAGGGATCATAATGGCATCGACGAGTCGATGTCGTACCGCTAGCCCGGACCTTCTTCCGGCGGGCAATGGAAATCTTGCCGGGGGGGGACTGAGCAGTGATCTTCCTGGACAAGCCCTCGGAGAACTGAGATGAAGATATTGGCCACCGATTTGGACCGGACATTGTTGCCGAATGGCCGCTGGAAAGCCGACAGCCAGGCCATCGACCTGTTCAATGAGCTGACACTGCAACATCATGTCCTGGTGGTCTACGTAACCGGGCGAAACCTGAATCTGACGGAACAGGCGATAAGGAAATTCGGCATCAGATATCCCGATGTGCTATGTGGCGATGTGGGGACTTCCATAAGAAGATATGAAAACGGCGTGTGGAAGTTGGACGAAGGGTGGATTACTCATGTCGAGCACGCAAGTCCACGCTGGAACGTGAAGGCAATAAAAGATGCGGTTGCGGGAATCGATGGGATACGTGAACAGGAGAGCGAGCATTTGAACCGATTCAAGCAGAGCTATTATGTCGTCCACGAGAAGAGAGATGAGGTGCTGAGGGCGGTGGATGAGCGGATCAAGGGAAGGTTCGACGAGGTCATCGTATACAGTTTCGATTCTCAGGATGGCAAGGGCCTGCTCGATTTCCTACCGGCAAGCGCCACCAAACAGACCGCCTTGGAATACGTGGCGGAGGAATTCGGATCCAGAAAGGAGGACGTCGTGTTTTGCGGGGACAGCGGAAATGACATCTTTCCTTTGACGGCGGGCTTTTCCGGTGTCCTGGTGAAGAATGCCGATGAGCAATTGGTGGAAAATGTCAGAAAGTCCTTGAAAGAGAACCCTGATTTGCGGGTGTACTTCGCCAAGGGGGGCTTCAGGGGTCTGAGTGGATATTACACCAGCGGTGTGATCGAAGGCGCTTATCATTATGGAGTATTCTCCGATACGCCATAGAACGAGCACCCGGATACCGAACTGACCACGAGGCCCAACTCGCCACCAGAGTCATCCCTGATCCCGCCCCACTCCAGGAAGGACCGCGCCTTCTGGGGAGACCATCACAGGGTATGGGGTGCACTGGTGGGCTCCAGGGAGGTCGCCCACGAAGTCTGGCCACCCTCTCCAGCGGCTGCCCGGCGTGGACCGGATGGAGGCCTCTGAGGGAATTGGAACCCACCCTCGCCCCTCGCAAGGGGAGCGGGACCAGATCCCCTATCGGGCAGGGCCGTCTCCAGTCAACAACCACCGCTCCACGGCGGCCAGCCGCTCCGGAGTCCCTACATCCATCCAGCGGCCCTGGAAACGGGTGCCCGTGACCTGCCCCGCCGCGGCTGCCTGTCGGAGCAGCGGGGCCAGGGGAAAGGCCCCAGGTTCGCAGCCCGCGAAGAGTTCGGGTCGATAGACCCCGATACCGGAGAAGGTCAGACGCCCGGCGGGGTGGTTGGTTATCCGCCCGGCAGGATCCAGGAAAAAGTCGCCCCCGGGGTGATGGTCCGGGTTGGGCACCAGGACCAGATGGGCCAGCCCCGGCAATGGATGGCGCAGAGAGCGATAGTCCAGATCCGTCCAGACATCGCCGTTGATCACCAGAAAAGGGCCGTCGCCCAACAAGGGCAGGGCATTGAATATACCCCCGCCTGTCTCCAGGGCCTGCCCTTCGGGCGAATAGTGGAGTCGCAGTCCCCAGCGGCCACCGTCCCCCAGGGCGGCTTCGATACGCTCACCCAGCCAGGCGTGGTTGATCACCACCTCCCGCACCCCTGAACGCGCCAGGGCCTCGAGATGGTGGACGATAAGGGGCCGCCCTGCCACGGGCAGGAGGGGCTTGGGGGTGTGGTCGGTGAGAGGGCGCATGCGTTCACCGCGCCCGGCGGCCAGGATCATGGCTATCATATCGGCATAGAACGGTCGTCTGGCGGGCTGGATGGTCCAAGCCGGGAGGATGGGCAAAGCGCCGGGCGCGCATCACTTCCCTGAGCACTGCGGGCGGATGAGGCGTGAATAAGATACCCGTCCCACGTGAATATTTCGCTACTGCGACCACCCCTCGCACCCCTGGGCGGTGGAGCGATTGCTCGCCATAGTCCCTGCGATGACTCGCTTCCGCGCCTTGCCCAGAGGCACGAGGAACACCCTCGAAAAACGAAAAATTCACGTGGGACGGGTATAACGGCACTTCCGCACACCACACACAGGACTCCTCCTCGTGTTAGAATGCATCGTCCTCGCCAATTGGGGTCGAGTCGTCGACGGACAAGGATGCCGCGGGCCGATTGCGGTCGGATGGCTCACACGGCACCTTCCGGCCCCATGGCTGCGGGTTCAGTTGTTCACGATAAGGGAGAGCCCCATGTCCAGAAAACACCCCGTCGTCGCCGTCACCGGCTCCTCCGGAGCCGGCACCACCACGGTCAAGCGCGCCTTCGAACACATCTTCTATCGCGACAAGGTCAACGCCGTGGTGGTGGAAGGCGACAGCTTTCATCGCTACGACCGCGCGGAGATGCGTGAAATGGTGAACAAGGCCGCCGAGCAGGGCAAGAATCTGAGCCATTTCGGCCCCGAGGCCAACCTGTTCGACAAGCTCGAAGAACTGTTCCGCGTCTATGGCGAGACGGGAAGCGGCAAGAAACGCTATTACATCCACTCCGAGGACGAGGCGGTCCAGCACAACGAGCGCCTCGGCACCCAGTTGCACCCCGGCCAGTTCACCCCCTGGGAGGATATTCCCGAGGGGACCGACCTGCTGTTCTATGAAGGCCTCCATGGCGGCGTGAAGACCGAGCAACACGACGTCGCCAAATACGTGGACCTGCTCATCGGCGTGGTGCCCATCGTCAACCTGGAATGGATCCAGAAGATCCATCGCGACAACGCCGAACGTGGGTACTCGGCCGAGGCCATCGTCGATACCATCCTCCGGCGTATGCCCGACTACATCAATTACATCACCCCGCAGTTCTCGCGCACCGATATCAACTTCCAGCGCGTGCCCACGGTGGACACCTCCAATCCCTTCATCGCCCGTGACATCCCCACCCCGGACGAGAGCTTCGTCATCATCCGCTTCGAGGATCCCAAGAAGTTCGATACCGACTTCCCCTTCCTGCTGAACATGATTCCGGACTCGTTCATGTCCAGACGCAACAGCATCGTGGTGCCGGGCGGCAAGATGGGCTTCGCCATGGAGCTGATCCTGACCCCCATCGTCGAACGCATGATGGAAAGCCGCAACGCCTGAATCCACCCGTGAGAGCGGCTCCAGCCGCTCTCGTCGGGAAACCTCAGTCGTAGTCCCGGTCCTTCCATTCGCGAAGGGCCCTGAACACCGCATCGGCACCCCCAAGGGGATGCCCGGCCCAGGCCTCGGCGGCAGATAACACCGCCGGTTCCCCGGTGCGCAGGAAGGGGTTGGTGGCCCGTTCCGTGGCCAGGGTGGAGGGTACCGAAGGCAGTCCCCGGGCGCGCAGGGCCGCCACCTCCGTCCGCCGCCTGGCGATGGCCGGATTGCCCGGCTCCACCCAGGCCGCGAACCCCAGGTTGTCCAGGGTGTACTCGTGGGCGCAGTATACCCGGGTGGTACCCGGCAGGGCGGCGATCCTGCGCAACGAACCCGCGAGTTGCCCGAAGGTGCCGTCGAACACCCGCCCGCAACCACCGGCAAACAGGGTGTCGCCACAGAGCAACAGGCCCCCGCCCAGGAAGGCGATGTGGGTGCGGGTATGGCCGGGCACCGCCCATACGGTCCAGGCCCTCCCCGCCGTATCGACGCGATCGCCCTCCCCCACCGGCCGGGTGACGCCGGGGATACGGGGATCCCGGGGGGCGATGACCTCGCAGCCGGGAAAGGCCTCCGCCAATTCCTCGATGCCCCCGGTGTGATCCCCATGGTGATGGGTCACCAGGATGGCCGCCAGGTCCGCCGACCTGGCCCGCAGGCGGTCGAGCAAGGCCCCCGCCTCGCCCGGATCCACCACCGTCACCCGACCGTCGCCGCCCGCTAGCCACCAGATATAGTTGTCCTCGAACGCAGGGACGGCGACGGGTTCCAGCGGTTCATTCGTCGTCGAGATAGTCATCCTCTTCCGACATGGGCGGATTGCCGTCGTAGACCAGGTTGCGACGCCGTTGCAGATAGGCGTCACGGGTGAAGGTATAGGGGTCCAGGGCGGCCTCCTCCATCACCCGGCTGGCCCCGAGGAGATCGGCGCGCTTGTCCACCGCGTAGGTGAGGCTGAGGGCCCAGCGCGTCTTCACGTCGTCGATATAGGCCACCGGCTGAGTGTACCAGTCGGGGATCAGGCCGAGGCCGTCACGCACACTGCTCGGCCCGAGGATGGGGATGACGAAATAGGGGCCCGGGCCGATCCCCCAGGCCCCCAGGGTCTGACCGAAGTCCTCCTTGTAGGAAGGCAGGTCCAGGTTCGAGGCCACGTCGATGAAGCCCAGCAGGCCCAGGGTGGAGTTCACCAGGACACGCCCCAGGTCGCTCACCGCATGGGACATCTTGAATTGCAGGACGTTGTTCGCCGCCGAGGTGAAATCGCGCAGGTTGTTGAAGAAATTGGTCACCCCGCGGTCCAGGGGGTCGGGCATGATGAACTGATAACCCTCCGCCACCGGCTTCCAGAAGGTCTTGTCGAAGTCGCTGTTGAACTGGTACATGACCCGGTTGTACGACTCCCAGGGGTCGCGCGGGTCGCGCTCGTCGTCGGGAATGGAGGCGCAGGCGGCGAGGAGGCCAAGGAGCACGAAGGCGGCCAGGGCGCGTACCGCCGAGGGGCCCGGCCGTTGCGAAGGGTTCGTTTGCATGGGGATAGGACCGCCTACCGGGACCGTTTCCGACACCTTTGCTCTCCGTCAGGGGAAAGATCTGATACCTGTGGCGACCGGCGCCATGAAAATTTGAGGAGTTTCACTATAGCAAGACCCCGGGACAGCGAGAAACCATTTCCTCCAGGACCACGTCATCCAACCACTCAAGTCATTGAAAACCGCGCCAGAGGCCTTCCCTGAAAATGTCTGCGGCAGGGATGCCGCAGTCAAGCCTACAGGGAGGTATTCACGGCGTTTTTCAGGGAAGGCCACTGGCAGAGGGGCGGTTAGATGACGGAGCCCTGCCATTTCCTCGACCGGGGGGATGCCATAGGCCCGCGGATGCCCTATGCTCTCCGGGATGAACGATGCAATCCACTATAGCCCGCTGATGAAGGATCGCTTCCGTGGCTTCATGCCCGTGGTGGTGGACGTGGAGACGGGCGGCTTCGACCCACACACCGACGCCCTGTTGGAGATCGCCGCCATCACCCTGCGCATGGATCCGGAGCGTCGCATCCATCCCGCGGAGACCCTCGCCTGCCACGTCCAGGCCTTTCCCGGCGCCCGTATCGACCCCAAGGCCCTGGCCTTCAACGGTATCGACCCCGACCACCCCTTCCGCGGCGCCCTGCCCGAGGCCGAGGCCCTGCGCCGGGTCTTCAATCCCATCCGCAAGGCCCTCAAGGAGAGCGGTTGCCACCGCGCCGTCCTGGTGGGACACAATGCGGCCTTCGACCTCTCCTTCATCAATGCCGCCGTGAAGCGCACCGCCTTCAAGCGCAACCCCTTCCACCCCTTCAGCACCCTCGACACCGTCACCCTGGCGGCCCTGGCCTATGGCCACACGGTCCTGGCCAAGGCCGCCGAACTGGCCGGCATCCCCTGGGACAACCGCGAGGCCCACTCCGCCATCTACGATGCGCAGCGGACCGCCGAGCTGTTCTGCAAGGTGGTCAACCGCTGGCAGGAGTTGAATCGTCCCCACGCGGGATAGGCGGCTGACGCCCCGGTCTGTGTCGCCGCGCAACCTTCACCGCTGGAGGAACCGCCCCAGGGCCGCCAGGTTGGCCTCCCAGGTATGCTGCCGGCAGACGTATTCCCGCGCCCTCCGGCCCAGGGCCTCGCCGCCTTCCCCCAGGGCCTCCAGCACGGCCGCGGCAAAGCCGTCGGCGCTGTCGGCCACCAGGATCTCGCGTCGGGGGCGGGCGGCGATGCCCTCCAGCCCCTTGGCGGTGGTCACCACCGGACGGGCCATGGCCATGCCCTCCAATACCTTGTTCTGGATGCCCCGGGCGATGCGCATGGGCGCCACCACGACGGCCGCCCCTTGCAGCCAGGGACGCATGTCGGGCACCGCCCCCTGTACGCGGATCCGCGCATCCACCAGGGCGCGGACGGTCTCGGTGGGGCGTCCCCCCAGGATGTGGAAGCGGCATTCGGGACAGGCCGCGCATATCCGCGGCCAGATCTCCCGGGCGAACCAGACCACCGCGTCGACGTTGGGCCAATAGTCCATGGCGCCGGTGAACACCACGGCGCGCTCGCCGGGGGGATAGGGCGACGGGCGCAACGGATCCGGGGCGAAGAAATCGGTGTCCACCCCATTCACCAAGGCCTCGATGGCCGGGGGATCGTCCCCGAACAGGCCTCGAAAGAGGTCGGCCTCCTGGGCCGAGACCAACAGGCTCAGGTCGAAGGCCCGCGCCACGGCCTTGTCGAAGGCCTCCAGGCGGCGGGCCTCGCGCCGGTAGACCCAGGCGCTGTACCAAGGCAGACGGGCGGCGTACTGGCGCCACTTGTCCGAATCCACGTCCACGAAGTCGATCACCCGGTGGCGGATGGGTGCCGCCTCCGGGACGTACTGGGCCATGGCCGAGGAGAACACGAATACCGTCTCCACCGGTCGCCGCGCCAATGTCCCGCGCACCCAGGCCGCCATGCCCCGGTCCCGGTAGTAGGCCAGGGTCAGGGGGCGCCCATCGAACAGTCCCTGAAGACTGCGCAGACGGGCCGTGCGCGGATTCAGGGGGCGCAGGTAAAGGGATTCGCAGCCCTCCGCCAGGAACTCACGATGGACCCAATCGGCGGGATCGTCCACGAAGGCCCCCAGATGGACGCGGTAGTGTCCCTGGAGGTAACGCAGCAGATGCCAGGAACGGATCTTGTCCCCCTTGTTGGGCGGATAGGGGATGCGGTGACAGAGAAACAGGAGATGGGGGCGGGACACGCCTCAGCCCAGATACTTGGCCAATCGCGGCCCGAGAGCATTGGCCACGGGCAGGGGCAGGCGCCGCCAGAGGTCGATGAAATGGCGGTACTTGGGATTGTTGGGGTTGACCTGGGGGATCTCGCGGGCCCGTACCAGGCAGTATTCGTAGGCCAGGGGCTCGGGCTCGAACCCCCAGTTCTTCTTGAAGTGGTAGGCGCCCGTGCCCACCTTGCTGCGGCCGTAGTCGAACCAGCGGATCCCTTCGAGGGCGCTGCGCCGCATCAGTTCCCAGTACATGAAGTCGTTGCCCTTGAGGACGCGGGCCTCGGGGAGGCTGCCCCCGTAATAGGGCAGGACCTCGTCACGGAAATAGAAGCTCAGGACCCCAGCGATGTCGCGCCCCTGATGCCGGACCATGAGGATGCGGGCGTGCTCTCCGAAGACCTCCCACAGGACCTGGAAGAAACGCCGTCCGAACACCGGGGTGCCCAGATTGCGCACGCTCTCGGCATAGATGGGAAAGAAGCGGTCGATGGCCCGGCTCTCTTCCGCCTCGAGGCCGGCCTTGATGCCCTTGCGCACCATCGCCCGCTGTTTGCGCGGTATGGCCTTGAGGTTGACCTCGGGATCGGGATCGATGGCCTTGCGGAAGCGCACGTAGAGGTCCTTGGCGGGCCAGTCGGGGTGGTGGGCGCGCAGGTTGCGCAGTTCCAGGTCGTCCACCCCAAGCGCGCGGGCCAGGTCGCAGGCGGCCCCGGCCAGGGCGCTGTAGGCCACGTCGTCCACCGCCGCGGGACCGCCATAGACGCAGAAGGGGGTGGACACCAGATGGTACCCGAACAGGCGGCTGCGCACCTCGGCCAGGGGCAGCACCCCGCGGATGCCCCCGTCGTCGTCTTCCGCCAGGAGGTAATGGGTGCGGTGGCCGAAGGCGCGCTCGATCACCTCGCGCCAGCCGGAGAGGTGGGTGAAGCCGGCCTCGGGGCAGGCCTGCACGAAGGCGTCCCAGGCGGCATGGCGATCGGGGGCGAGGGGTTGGACGCGCATCAGGCTGGCTCCAGAAAGACATCGCGCAGGGGCGCCCAGGCGAAATCCGCGAGCAGACGTCGCAGGCGGTCCTCGGTGCGTCGGAGATTGAGGTAGTGACGGAAACGGGTGCGGGCATCCAGCCCCGGTTGGCGGGGCTGGTCGGGATCGATCTCCCAGGGGTGAAAATAGAACACCGCCGGGCGGGCGTCCCGTCGGTTGACCCGGCGAATCGCCCAGCGGGTGACCGCGTAGGGCAACAGCCGGAACCAGCCTCCCCCGGCACAGGGCAGGCGGCGCGTTCCCAGGATGAAGGTGGTCATGGGGATCTCCAGCAGGCCGCGGGCGTTGTCCGGGTGAAAGGGAAAGCGTGGCGCCTCGGGCATCCCGTAGAGGTCGTGGCGGATGGGAAAGATGCTGGAACTGTAGCGGTAGCCGGCGGCGGCCAGTTCCTCCAGGGCCCAGAGGTTGGCCGCGCCGATGGAATAGCTGGCCGCCCGGTAGCCGAGCACGGGGGTGCCCGAGAGGTCCTCCAGCAGGGCCTTGGTGCGGGTCACGTCGGCGCGGAAGGCGGCCCGGTCCTGCTGGGTGACGCGCACATGGGACCAGCCGTGGCTGGCGAGTTCATGGCCCTGTTCCAGGATACGCCGCACCATCCCCGGATGACGCTCGGCGATCCAGCCCAGGGTGAAGAAGGTGGCCCGGATCCCGGCCTGATCGAACAGGGCGAGGATACGGTCCAGATTGGCCTCCACCCGCGCGGGGATCCGTTCCCAATCCTCGCGGTGGACATAGGGCTCGAAGGCGGAGACCTGAAAGTAGTCCTCCACGTCCACGCTCATGGCATTGATCACTGGGTTCATGGCCGGTAGTGCCGTACCAGGCAATCGCGGATACGCTCCGCGGCATGGCCGTCCCAGAGTTCCGGAATGCGCCCGCCCTTGCCCCGTCCGGCCAGGATCTCGTCCACCGCCGCGAGGATGGCCGCAGGATCCGACCCCACCACCGTATTGGTGCCTTCGCTCACGGTCACCGGACGTTCGGTATTCTCACGCAGGGTGACGCAGGGCACCCCGAGGGCCGTGGTCTCCTCCTGGAGGCCGCCGGAATCGGTGAGCACCAGGCGCGCCCCGCGCATCAGGCCGAGCAGCTCCAGATAGCCCAGGGGGGGCGTGGCATAGAGGCCCCTCCCCTGCAACAGGGATTCGATCCCCGCGGCGCGGATACGCTCGCGGGTGCGCGGGTGCACCGGGAAGATCAGGGGGACCCGCGCCGCGACTCCGGCCAGGGTCTCCATGAGCCGGACCAGTACCTCCGGATCGTCCACATTGGCGGGCCGATGCAAGGTGAGCAGGCCATGGCCCTGAGCACCCTCCAGGATACGGGGCGGCAGGCCGTGAGCGGTCAGGGTCTCCGCGGGGGGCCGCGCCCTCTCCAGATTGGCCCGCAGGGTGTCGATCATGACGTTGCCGACGAAATGCACCCGCGCCGGGTCGATGCCCTCGCGTTCGAGGTTGGCGAGGGCGTCCCTCTCCGTGGTGAACAACAGGTCCGCGATCTGATCGGTGAGGACGCGGTTGATCTCCTCGGGCATGGCGCGGTCGTAGCTGCGCAGCCCGGCCTCCACGTGCACCACCGGGACGCCCCGCTTGACCGCCACCAGGGCACAGGCGATGGTGGAGTTGACGTCCCCCACCACCAACACCACGTCCGGGCGCCAAGCGGCCAGCTCGGGTTCGAAGCGTTCCATGATGGCGGCGGTCTGACGGGCGTGACTGGCCGACCCGACCCCCAGGTCCACGTCCGGCTCGGGGATTCCGAGCTGGTCGAAGAAGGCGGCCTTCATGGCCGCGTCATAGTGCTGGCCCGTGTGCAGCAGCCGGGGCTCGATGCCACTGCCGGGGTCGGAGAAGACCCGCATCAGGGGGGCGATCTTCATGAAGTTCGGGCGTGCGCCAACGATGTTCAGGACCCGCAGCGGGGCCTCAGTCGAGGTCATCATAGACATCCATGTCCAATTGCAGGAGGACCGCCTTGCGCAACAGCTTGCGCTCGTGCTGCATGGCCCGCTTGAGCCGGTGAACCTCTTGTTCGAGTTGGTTCACGCGTTGCACCAGGTCCCGAGGCGCGGAAAGCGGGGAGAGTTCGTTCATCGCGGAGGGTGCAATCTCGGAGACTATCTCGCCCGCGGGTGCGTAGTCCTCGATGGTGGGCGGGGCCAGAGGCTCGGCAGACACTTCCGGCGATGCCGCCGCCTGCCCGCTGCCACCGAACCCACCGATGCCGATACCACCACGCGTCGGACCGATCTCGGCATCCATCTCCTCGATCACGGCCTCCAGGGCGGCCCGGTCGAGACGGTGGATCTCCTCCAGACAGCCGTGGAGCAACAGCCGGTCACAAGCGGTGTTGATGCGCCGCGGCACCCCTTCGGTATACTGGAAGAGCAAGGAGAAGAGGTCGTCGGTGAGTTCCGGATCCCCGGCCCAACCCACCTGTTCCAGACGGAACTCCACGTATTTGCGGGTATCCTCTTCGCTCAAGGGTTCCAGGTGATAGGAGGCGATGATCCGCTGCCGCACCTGTTCGAGTTCTGGCTTGCGCAGGGTGAGCTTGAATTCCTCCTGACCCAAGAGGAAGCTCTGGAACAGGGAACGGCCCTCCACCTGGAAATTGGACAACATGCGCAGCTCCTCCACCGAACGAGGCGGCAGGTTCTGGGCCTCGTCCACCACCAGCAGCACACGCTTGCCCTCCGAGTGGCGGGCCCGCGCGATCACCTCCAGGTTGTGCAGCAGGGTCGCCTTGTTGAGGCCCTCATGGGCCAGACCGAAGGAGGCGCAGACCATGCGCAACATGTCGTCCGGCTCCACTTGGGTGGTCACCATCTGCGCCGCCATCACCTCGCGTTCGTCCAGCTCCGCGAACAGGTTGCGCACCAACATGGTCTTACCGGTGCCGATCCCTCCGGTGATGACGATGAAGCCTTCCCCCTGTTCCAACCCGTAACGCAGATAGGCCATGGCGCGGTTGTGCACCCGGCTGTTGAAGAAGAATCGCTGGTCGGGGGTAAGCTGGAATGGCTTTCCCGTAAAGGCATAGAATTCGTCGTACATGGGCCACCCGGATCAGTCGAAAAAGCCGTTGTTCACGATGGAGAGTTTGAGCCGGTCTTCGGAGAAGTCGCGCCCACCGGAGCCCTCCGAGGTCCGCTTGGTGAAGCGATAGCCGAAGACCAGGGAGGTGTCCTCCCCGAGCTTGCGGGTAAACCGCAGGGAGGCCGCCCATTGCCGGTATTCCAGGTTGGGATCGGGCTCGTTGCCATGCAGGGTCAGTCCCAGGTTGAGGCGGCCCGAGAGCTTCGGCGTCAGGTTGCGGCTCAGGCTCAGACGCAGCCCGGTGTCCGTGGGCTCGGCAGTGACCGCCTGGTAGTCACGGCGGTAGTGGTAGAGGCTCAGGCCCAGATCGCTCCTACGCAGCGCCAAGTTGTAGCTGAGGTTGTAGGAATCGACGATGAAGACTTGGTCGGTGGCATCCGGGGCCCCGGTATCGATATCGAAGGGGTTCACCGCCTGGCCCGTGCCCTGATCGGTGCCCTGTTGCCTGGCGGCCCCATTGTCCTGATTCTGCCCGGCATCGGCCGTTGTCTCCTGTGTTTGCGCGCCCTGGGCATTCTGAGCCGCGTTCAGAGGCGCCAACGGGGGAGGACTGCCGACATTTCTCCCGGCGTCGTTCAGCGAGGTGGAGATATCGCGGGCCAAGCGAAGGGACAGGGAGGAGCGTCTGTGTCTGTAGGTCAGAGAGACATTGAAGTCCTGCCCAAAATAGCGGCGGCCGAAATCGAAGGTCCCTGAGATGCGCCGGTTGGGGTGCCATCCCACTCCGAGGCCCCACTGGGTGCCACTGGTGCGGTGGTTGGATTCGTAGTCGTTCTGATCGTAGCCAAGGCGCGCCCGGGCATCCCAGTGGCGGCTGAGACGGTAGGTGAGGTTGGCCAGGATATTGCCGAAGGTGTTGTCGTTCCTGTCTTTGTAGATCTCCAGCCGGCGGCGGCTGCTCAGCGACCAATGGGTGCGGGAGAAAAAGGGGCCACTGCGGAGACTCAGATTCACCGACCGGGCCCGACCGTCCCGGACGGTACCGGTGGCCGTGTTCCGTCCCGACTTGGAATAGTCCACCAGATCGAAATTCAGGCCCGCGTTCAACACCGCATAACGCCCCAGACGTTGGGGACGAAGATAGGGCGACAGTCTAAGGGTATAGGTATCGGTCACATTGTCCGGGTTGGCGACGGTATCCCCCGCCGAGGCCTGACGACGATCCACCAATCGCTGGCTGATGCCCGCATTCGCGCGCAGGCCGAGCAAGTCGCGGATCACCTCCACGTCCGAGCTGGCGGTCAGGCGGTGCTCGATGCGGTTGGCATGGGTCCCCTGGGTGTAATACCTGAAGATGGGATTGTAGGAGATGGAGGTCCTGGACCGTCTGGCCTTGCGGTTGATCGAGAAACGCGGCTGGATCCCAATCACCAGGTCCCTCTGGATATTGGCGTCGTCGAGGAACACGTTACCGGACCAATCGGTATCCACACGCAATCCCTTTCGGAAATGCCAGTGCGGCCCAGCCCAGGCCGTGGATCCGAGGGTGGTCCAGAGCAGTGCCAGAATCACACCGGAAGCGTGCCCGCGACGACGCATGAGATCTATTCCTGGACCTCGCCATAACTCCCATAGCCGTATCCATAGCCATAGGCGTAGCCGTATTTACCCGAGAGCAGACCGCCTTTGACCTTATTCAACACCACCGACACGGTGTCGAGATTGTCGAAGGCGGTCAAGGCCTCTTTCACCAGCATCTGTGAGGTGGACTCACTCGCCACCACGAAGACCACCTGCCCCATCTGCGCGGCAAGGACCCCCGCCTCGGTACTCTCCAGCAAGGGGGGCGAATCGAACAGGACGATACGGTCGGCATAGCGGGTCGCCATCTCATCCAGCAGCTCGCGCATCTTGCTGCTGGCCAGCAGCTCCGTAGAACGCTTGTGGCGGGAGCCGGCGGGCAACACCGTCAGTTTGGGAATATCCGTGCGCAGGAGCAGGTAGGCCAGATCGCGCTTCTCGTCCACCAGGCGATCGATGAGCCCGGGACGATCCGCAACACCCAGGAAACGGGACAGGCCGGGCTTGGCCACATCCGCATCCACCAGCAGGACCGTGCTGTCCATCTCCATGGCGATGGAGATGGCGAGATTGAGAGAGACGAAACTCTTGCCTTCGGCCTGGAGCGAACTGGTGACCATGACCAGGTTCGCATGTCCCTGCGCATGGTCACGATCCTGCAACGCACGCGTCACCAAGGGCCGTTTGATGAGACGAAATTCCTCGGCCAGGCGATCACGCCCGCCTTCAGGCGAGAGCACCAGTTCGGGATCGATCTGGGTGACTTGGATGAAGGGTGAGGCCCCATCTCCCGGCGTAGCCGCGGAGGCAAAGGTCCTCCCCTCTTCTCCACCTTCGTCGCCTCCCCCCTTCTCCAAGGTAGGAGACCCGGCCTCTACGATCGATGCCGCCTCGGTCTGCACACCCACCCCTTGTTTTCCCGGCACCTCGCCCATGGCCGGAGGCGCAGAAACGACCTCGTTGCCCGAAGGCCCACCGTCCACCGGTTCCACCGGCGGGGCCTGGGGCGGCACGGATACGGACTCGCCCGGCGAGACGGCCTGCGCTGCCCCCTCCGCTTCGACCGGGATCCGTTCGCCCCGATCTCCAGTAACAGGCTCAGAGGATGCCGCCTTTTCCGTGCGTTGCTTCTCCGCCAGCCGGGCGGCGGCCTTTTCGATGATGCTCATGCTGCCATTGCCTCTGTTTGCCCGCGACGACTCAACCGCGCAGATGCCGCAGATGCGACACGATGTCTATGTCCAGTTGATAGACCGCCACCACGCCTGCGTAGGCCAGGAACAACGACAACAGGCTCAGGCCGAACAACAGGTGCCCGCGTCTCTGTCGACGCTTTTCGCGATCCGTCCAGACAAAATTGACGCTGCCCAGTACCGGCAACTCCAGGACTTCGCCCAACTGCTTGCGGTCGAAAAAGGTGGGCCGGAACAAGGACAGGATGAATGCCAGGGCCACCCCCCCGAGAAGGGAACCGAAGAACACCATGGAACTGTACAATATCCGCGGAGGCCCGGAAGGTTTGTCCGGGACCATGGGGGGTTCCAATACGCGAAAGCGCACGGTCTCCGCATGGGTGTCCACCTGCCGGCCAAGGCGCAGTTTCTCCAGACTCTGGGTCAGTTTGTGGTAATTCCCACTGATCAGCCCATAGTCACGGTTGAGCTGTTTCTGTTCCGTCTCCACCTGCAGTACGCGGTCCACCTCTGCCTGCAGTGACTTGATACGGCGCTGGTATTCCTTGAGGATGGCCTTTTTCGATGCCACATCGGCATCCGCCTCCGATACCAGCAGACGCATCTGCTGATAGACGGGGTTCTGCGCCAGACGCTCACTTGCCGCCGCCTCGTCATCGGCCTCGCCCTGGCCGGCGGCCTTCGCTGCCGCCTCCTGCTCGGCCTTCCGCTTCTTCAGACGGGCGATGGTGCGTCTCAGGGTGATGACCTCGGGATGGCGCTCCGTATAACGCAGCAGCAGATCGTTGACCTGCTTCTGCAGCTTCTGGATGCGGGCATCCAGGGGTGACAGGGGCGTATCCGACGCACTCAAGGCCCCGGCGTCGCCGGACTCCAGGTCGTCCAACTGATCCTGTAATTCCTCCTGCCGCTCTTCCGCCACCTGGAGGTCGAGCTTGGCGGCCGCCAGCTGGTTCTTGGCCTTCTGTAGACGGGAGTAATACCCGCCCCGGTCCGACAGATAGGGCAGGTTGCGAGCCTTGAATTCCTTCAGCTTGCGCTCCGCGTCCACCATCCGGCGTTCGTATTCTTTGATCTCCCGCACCAGGAACTGCTCCGCGGAATCCTGGTCCTTGCGGCTCTCGCCGAGATTGGTCTCCACGAAGATGGTAAGAAAGGACTGCACGACCTTCTTCGCCAAGGCCGGATCGGAGTCGGTGTAGGCCAGGCGGTAGATGTCCCCGCGCTGGCGTTGAAGCTGGACCTTGTTCTTCAGTTCGTCGATCACCTCGTCCATCTGCCTGGGGTTCTTGGCCCGCAGGTCGAGATCCGTCATGCGCGCCAGCTTCTCCAGGGTGGACCGCCCAAAGAGGAGACGCGTCATCATCTGGATACGACGGTGGTCGTCCATACGCACCGCCAACCCCTGCATCAACGGCTGCAACACCGAGTCGGTATCCACGAAGACCTTGGCGCTCGCGGTGAAGGTATCGGGCATGGAGGCCACATAAAACCAACCCACCGGGCTCGCCACGGCCGGCACGATGACGATCAACCAGCGGAAACGCGCGATGCCAACCAGGTAGCCCAGCGCCAGACGAATGATCTCATACATGGTGCGGCCAGGTCAGAACCAGGATTCCGGGATGATCAGGATGTCGCCTGGGCGCATGTCCACGTTGGCAGTCAGGTCACCGTCGCGGATCAGGTCGTCGATACGCAGGGTGTACTGCTTCTGTTCGCCATCCACCACCCGTGCCAGGACTGCCTTGTTGCCGTCGGCGAAGTCGGTGATCCCCCCCACCTGGATCATCAGGTCGAGCAGGGTCATGCCATCCTGATAGTGCAAGGATCGTGGCGTCCCTGCCTCGCCCAGGACCCTGATCTGCTGCGGATAGACCCCATTGAAGCCCTTCACCATGACCGTGACCAGGGGATCGCGCAGATAGGTGGAGAGTTCCTTTTCCAGGTCGCGCGCGAGTTCAGTCGGGGTCTTGCCGGTAGCAGGTACGTCCTCGAGCAGTTTCGCGGTGATGAAGCCGTCGGGACGCACCGTCACGCTGGTGCTCACCTCGGGATAACGCCACACGAAGATATCCAGCCTGTCCCCCGGACCGATCCGATACTTTGTGGAGTACCTCATGTGCCCGGTAGCCTCGGGCAGATAGGGGTATTTCGGCGCACAGGCCTGCAACCCCAACATCGCCGCCAACAGGCCCCAAGCCGCCCATTTCCGCATTTCGCTGATCTTCCTCACGATTCATCACCCTCGAAGTCTGATTCCGCAGCACCATCCGGTGGGCAGGGATTATGGCAGAATAGTGGGACGTTCGGTAACCACAACGGGCCTGCTTACGGTGCCGATCGGCAGGCCCAGCCACATCCGACGTCCATGGCCCCCGCGCCACCCAGGGGGATGAACGAGGCGGACGCCTCGAATGTCCCTTCCCCGCGAGGCAGAGCAGGGTCTGCAGCGCGCGGCACGACTTTTAATGGCAAGGCACGATAGCGACCTATGCACCAAGGCATAAAATACACCTTCCGAGGCCTCGGGCTCATTTTCCGCCCCGGCCTGAGGCCTTTCGTGACCATCCCATTCATGGTCAATCTGCTGGTGTTTGCGACCTTGATCTGGGGGGGCAGCCAGGGCTTCTCGTACCTGCTCGACCGCTTCCTGCCCCAGGATCCCTGGATCGCCTGGCTGTCCTGGCTGCTGTGGCCGCTGTTCGTGCTCACTCTGATCCTGATCCTGTTCTTCACCTTCACCCTGGTGGCCAACCTGATTGCCGCCCCGTTCAACGGACTGCTGGCGGAGAGAGCCGAGCGCCTCCTCTCTGGACGCACCACCCCGCCCCTTTCCTGGAGGCAGGTCCTCAAGGACGCCCCCAAGGCCCTGGGTTCCGAACTGCGAAAGCTCTGGTACTTCCTCGTACGGGCCATCCCGCTCGGTCTCCTGTTCCTGATCCCGGGACTGAACCTGGTGGCGCCCTTTCTCTGGCTGGCCTTCAACGCCTGGTACCTGTCTCTGGAATATGGCGACTATCCGATGTCCAACCACGGCCTCCACTTCCGCGGACAACTCCAACGCCTGCGCGCGGCACGCTGGCCGGCCTTCGGGCTCGGTGCGGGGCTCCAGCTGCTGATGGCGATCCCATTGTTGAATCTCCTGGCCATGCCCGCCGGTGTGGTGGGCGCCACCCTGTTGTGGATCGAGCGTCTGGAACCCAGTGGCGGCAGCGAGCCAATAAACTGAAGTATCCGATCCTCCACTATGCGAACGCCGAAACCCGGGCTGGACGCCTCGACCGCCCCTTCTCCCTGAACCCCAAGGCCCCCGCGAGCATCCAGTGCCGGCGTGCTCCGGCACAGGCCTACACCCCAAGGGGATGCCACGGCCTTCGGACCCGTGGCGTGTGGGGCGCCGGGTTTCATTCCCCGCAGGCGGCCTTCAGGCGGCGCAAGAGGTCCAGATCCACCAGCCGGGGTCGTTCGTCGCCCAAGCACCCGGGATCCAGAACCTCGCAGGGTCGATCCGCCTCGCCGAGATGGTCCAGGACCAGGCAGGCCCCCGCGAAGTCCTGCCCGCGCGTATAGCCGTTCACGGTCACCAGCACACATCCGATCCCTGCATCGCGGGCCGAGCGCAGTCCATGGGCCGAATCCTCGAAGGCGATGCACTCGCCGGGTTCAACCCCCATGCTCTGCATCACATGCGTGAAGATGTCGGGGGCGGGCTTCTTCGCCGGCACCACGTCACCCGCCCCGATGACCTCGAACCAGGACTCGCTACCAGGAGCGAGGCTGTGTTCCAGCAGGGCCGTGACATTGGCCGGAGTGGTGGTGGTGGCGATGGCCAGCCGCCAACCGGCCGCCCGCGCCTCCCCGATCAGGCGCCGCACGCCGGTACGCAAGGGGATCCGGCCTTCGGCCAGAAAGCGGGTGTAGTGCTTGGTCTTTGCCCGATGGAGGCCGGCGATGAAGGCATCCACGTCCTCTACCTCGGGCATCCCGGGATGAAAATGCTCCAGAAAGAAGCGTATGCGCTCCTTGCCCCCGGTGACCGAGAGCAGTTCCCCGTAGATTTCGGGTGTCCATTCCCAGTCCAGCCCGGCATCGCGGAAGGCGGCATTGAAGGCCGGGCGATGGCCATCACGCTCGGTATCGGCCAGGGTTCCGTCCACATCGAAGATCAGGGTGTCAGGCTCGGGCATGGTGGATGTCCAGGGATAGGGATCGAGACGGAGGAAGGTACCACAAGGCGGCCTGGCATGGGATCCTAGAGATGGCTGGCGGCCCCTGGGTCCGGGGTGACCCCTACCTCCACGGTATACCCGTCGCACATGGATATTTCCGTCCTTCGGTCCGTAGACGGCACCTCCCTGTGCCACTCCTCGCCACTGCGGCCGCCCCTCGCACCCCTGGGCGGTGTGGCGTTTGCTCGCCATAGTCCCTGCGATGACTCGCTTCCGCGCCTTGCTCAGGGGCGCGAGCAACACCCTCGAAACACGCCATATTCAGTGTGACGGGTATCGCATTCCGCCATTTTACCGGTCGCCATTTCCCGGTAACATGGTGGGCCGTTTTCGGCCCGGATGACCCACCCCCAGATATGCACATCGGCCCCTATTTCCTGCCCAGCCGCCTTGCCCTGGCGCCCATGGCAGGGGTCTCCGACCGGCCGTTCCGGGAGGTCTGCCGCAGTTTCGGAGCGGGTCTGACGGTATCCGAGATGGTGGCCGCAGACCCCCGCCTCTATGCCAGCGCAAAGACATCCAGGCGTTTGGCCCACGAAGGAGAACCGGGACCCGTGGTGGTGCAGTTGGTGGGGGCGGAGGCGCGGCCCCTCGCCGAGGCCGCCCGCTTCCATCTCGCGCGGGGCGCCCAGATCATCGACCTGAACCTGGGCTGTCCGGCCCGCAAGGTCTGCCGCAAGGCCGCCGGCTCGGCCCTGCTGCGGGAGCCGCGCAGGGTGGCGGAGATCCTGCACGCGGTGGTACGGGCGGCCGGAACGGCGCCCGTGACCCTGAAGATGCGCACCGGCTGGTCACCCGCCGAACGCAATGGGGTGGAGATCGCGCGCCTGGCCGAGGACCTGGGCATCCAGGCCCTGGCGGTACATGGCCGCACCCGCGTCTGCCGGTTCGCAGGCGAGGCCGAATACGACACCATCGCCGCCATCAAGGCAGCCGTGTCCGTGCCGGTGTGGGCCAACGGTGACATCGACTCGCCGCAGAAGGCCCAACGGGTGTTGGCCCACACCGGGGCCGACGGACTCATGATCGGGCGTGCTGCCCGCGGGCGGCCCTGGTTGTTTCGACGTATCGACCACTATCTCCGCACCGGGGCGTTGCTGCCGGAGCCCCGGCCACGGCAACGGGTGGGGATATTGCGCCGCCACCTGGAACGGCTGTACGCCTTCTACGGCGAGCAAAGGGGGGTGCGCATCGCGCGCAAACATATCGACTGGTACACCCGGGGACTGGAGGGGGCGGAGGCGTTTCGTGCCCACGCCAACCGCCCGGAGACCATTGCGGGACAACTCGCTGCGGTGGAGGCCTTTTTCGCGACCTTGGAGACTGCTGCGTGCTCTTGAACGACAAAGCGGAGGGGGAAATGAACGATCTCATGGGCGGGACCTTCAGCGTGAGCGCAGACAAGCGCGGCGAGCCCCTGCGCGCCTGTGTGCGAAATGCCATCGAGCGCTATTTCGATCACCTCGACGGCCACGAGGTCCGCAATCTCTACCAGATGGTCCTGGCGGAGGTGGAAGAACCCATGCTGGAGGCGGTGATGCACCGCTGCGACGGCAATCAGACCCGCTCCGCCCGGATTCTGGGCATGAGCCGCTCCACCCTGCGCAAGAAACTGGCCCTGTACCGCCTCTGAACCCCGGGCATCCCTGTACATTTTCTGGAGAACCCCATGACCCCGATCCGAAGAGCCTTGATCAGCGTCTCCGACAAGA
Source organism: Chromatiaceae bacterium (assembly GCA_026984455.1). Classification (GTDB taxonomy): domain Bacteria; phylum Pseudomonadota; class Gammaproteobacteria; order Chromatiales; family Chromatiaceae; genus JALSSC01. Next base: position 26,031 of record JALSSC010000031.1, on the reverse strand, counting down.
GCGGCGTACTCGAATTCGCCCGGGCCCTGGCCACGGCCGGGGTGGAGATCCTCTCCACCGGCGGCACCGCGCGTCTGCTCACCGAGAACGACGTGCCGGTGACCGAGGTGGCCGAGTACACCGGCTTCCCCGAGATGATGGACGGGCGGGTCAAGACCCTGCATCCACGCATCCATGGCGGCATCCTCGGCCGCCGCGGCAGCGACGACCGGGTGATGCGGGAGAACGGCATCCAGCCCATCGATCTGGTGGTGGTCAACCTGTATCCCTTCGAACGCGCTACCGCCGATCCCGACTGCTCCCTGGCCGAGGCCATCGAGAACATCGACATCGGTGGTCCCAGCCTGTTGCGTGCCGCGGCCAAGAATCACGCCGATGTCACCGTGGTGGTGGATTCCGCCGACTACCCGCGGGTACTGAACGCCATGGCGGCCAACGACGGTGGAGTGGGGGACGATCTGCGCTTCGACCTGGCGGTCAAGGCCTTCGAGCACACCGCCGCCTACGACGGTGCCATCGCCAACTGGCTCGGGCGCCGGGTCGGCGGCGAGACGGCCGATTTTCCCCGCACCTTCAACCTGCAACTGCATCACGCCCAGGGCATGCGCTACGGCGAGAACCCCCACCAGCGGGCCGCCTTCTACCGTGAACGCGACCTGCCCGAGGCCTGTGTGGCCACCGCCCGTCAGCTCCAGGGCAAGGCGTTGTCCTACAACAACATCGGCGACACCGATGCCGCCTTGGAGTGCGTCAAGCAGTACGCCCGGCCCTGCTGTGTCATCGTCAAGCACGCCAACCCCTGTGGGGTGGCCGAGGGCGAGAACCTGCGGGAGGCCTACGACCGCGCCTATGCCACCGACCCTGAATCGGCCTTCGGCGGCATCATCGCCTTCAACGCCACCCTCGACGGCGACACCGCCCGGGCCATCGTGGAACGCCAGTTCGTGGAGGTGATCATCGCCCCCGAGGTCTCGCCCGCGGCACGGGAGGCGGTGCGCGGCAAGAAGAACCTGCGCCTGCTGGAATGCGGGCGCTGGGACGCCGAGGAACTCCACCGGCTCGACTTCAAGCGTGTCCACGGCGGCCTCCTGGTGCAGGACGCCGACCTCGCCCTGCACGACGAACTGAAGGTGGTCACCCGGCGCGCCCCCGACGCACGCGAGATGGAGGATCTGCTGTTCACCTGGCGGGTGGCCAAGTTCGTCAAATCCAACGCCATCGTCTATGGCCGCGAGCGCCGGACCATCGGCGTGGGTGCCGGGCAGATGAGCCGGGTCAACTCGGCGCGCATCGCCGCCATCAAGGCGGAACAGGCGGGGCTCGAAGTACAGGGCGCGGTGATGGCGTCGGACGCCTTCTTCCCCTTCCGCGACGGCCTCGACCAGGCCGCCGCCGTGGGCATCACCGCGGTGATCCAGCCCGGCGGCTCCCTGCGCGACGCGGAAGTGATCGCCGCCGCCGACGAACACGACATCGCCATGGTCTTCACCGGCATGCGCCACTTCCGCCACTGAGCATGGCCGATATCCATCCCCTGGCCCTGGTGGAACCCGGGGCCGAACTGGCCCCGGGGGTGCGCGTGGAGCCCTTCGCCTGGATCGAGGCGGGCGCGCGCATCGGTCCCGATTGCCTGATCGGGGCCCAGGCCCGCATCCATGGGTGCGTGCGCCTGGGTGCGGGCAACCGTGTGGGTCAGGGCGTGGTCCTCGGCGACCTGCCCCAGGACCTGGACTTCGACGCCGCCGTGCAGACCGGGGTGGAGATCGGTGACGCCAACCGGTTTCGTGAATACGTCACCGTCCATCGCGCGACCCGGGCGGGCACCGTCACCCGTATCGGCGACCGTAACTTCCTCATGGCCTATGCCCACGTGGCCCATGACTGCCACCTGGGGAACGGAAACATCCTGGTCAACGCCGTGGCCTTGGCCGGCCACGTGCATATAGCCGACCAGGTCAACCTGGCGGGCCATGTATCGGTGCACCAATTCTGCCGGGTGGGGCGCCTGGCCATGGTCAGCGGGCTGGTGGGCGTGGCCCAGGACGTGCCCCCCTTCGCCCTGGTGGGCGGCCACCGCGGGCGGGTGGTCGGCCTGAACCTGGTGGGGCTGCGCCGGGCCGGCATCGGCCCGGCGCAACGCCAGGCCCTGAAGCGCGCCTACCGCACCCTCTACCGGGCCGGCCTGCCCCGGACGGAGGCCCTGGCCCGGTTGGCGGCCGACGGGGAGCCCCTGGTCAGGGAGTTGGCGGCCTTCGTGGCGGGGAGTGACCGGGGCATCATCGGACACGTATGACAGGTATCTGACCGGGCCCATCCCACCAACCGAATCTTCAAACCATCCACCCGACTCGCTACGCTCACAAATGAACATCCTCATCATCGGCGGCGGTGGCCGCGAACATGCCCTGGCCTGGAAGGCCGCCCAGTCCCCCCTGGCCGAGCGGGTCTTCGTCGCCCCGGGCAACGCCGGCACCGCCCTGGAGCCGGGCCTCCACAACGTCCCCATTGCCGCCGAAGACATCCCCGCCCTGGTGGCCTTCGCCCAAAAGGAGGCCGTGGGCCTCACCATCGTGGGGCCCGAGGCGCCGCTGGTGGAGGGGGTGGTGGACGCCTTCGAGGCCGCCGGCCTGCGTTGTTTCGGCCCCCGCCGCGCGGCCGCCCGGCTGGAGGGTTCCAAGGCCTTCACCAAGGCCTTCCTGGCGCGCCACGGCATCCCCACCGCGGCCTACGCCACCTTCTCCGAGCTGGATCACGCCCTGGCCTATGTGCGTGAGGTGGGCGCCCCCATCGTGGTCAAGGCCGACGGCCTGGCGGCGGGCAAGGGGGTGATCCTGGCCGAGGACCTGGCCACCGCCGAGGGGGCCGTGCGCGACATGCTCGCCGGCGATCGCTTCGGCGGCGCCGGCCGACGGGTGGTGATCGAGGAATGGTTGCGCGGCGAGGAGGCCAGCTTCATCGTCATGGCCGCCGGAGAGCAGGTCCTGGAGATGGCCTCCTCCCAGGACCACAAGGCCCGCGACGAAGGCGACCTGGGCCCCAACACCGGCGGCATGGGGGCCTATTCCCCGGCCCCCGTCGTGACCCCGGAGGTCCGCGCGCGGGTGCTGGCGGAGGTGATCCGCCCCACCCTCGCCGGACTCGCCACCGAGGGCACCCCCTATATGGGCTTCCTCTACGCCGGACTCATGATCGGCGCCGATGGCACCCCACGGGTCCTGGAGTACAACTGCCGCTTCGGCGACCCGGAGACCCAGCCCATCCTCATGCGCCTGCGTTCCGATCTAGTGGCCCACTGTCTGGCCGCCCTGGAAGGCCGCCTGGACCACGAACGGGCCGTCTGGGACCCGCGTCCCGCCCTGGGGGTGGTGATGGCCGCCGAGGGCTATCCGGCGGACTACCGCAGGGGCGATGTCATCACCGGTCTCGACCGGGCCCCCGGGCCGGAGGTGAAGGTCTTTCACGCCGGCACGCGACTGGTGGACGGCCGGGTCCTCACCAACGGCGGCCGGGTGCTCTGCGTCACCGCCCTGGGCGACGACCTGGCCGAGGCCCGACGCCGGGCCTACGCGGCCGTGGACCGGATCCACTGGCCGGGGGCCTTCCACCGCCGCGACATCGGCCATCGGGCCCTCGCGCATGGCTGAGATCCGCGCACGGCTCCCCTGGCGCGGCCTGTTCTGGCTCGCCCTGGGCACGGTCACCTGGCTGTCGCTGCGCCCCTCGGCACTGGATCTGCCCCATCAGTCCGACAAGCTCGCCCATGCCCTCGCCTTTCTGGGCCTGGCCCTGCTCGCCGGCCTTGCGTATCCTGGGCGTCGGTATCCGTCGCACCTGGCACTGCCCCTGCTGGCCTACGGTCTGGGCATCGAGATCCTCCAGGGGTTCACCGGGTATCGTACCTTTTCGCTCCTGGACTGGGCCGCCGACGCCGCGGGCCTGGCCCTGGCCCCCTGGTTCGCCCCCTATCTGAGCAGGCTCAACAAGACCCCCCCATGAATCCCGTCGATCCCCGCGCCTTCAAATACGACTTCCTGGCCAACGACGCCAAGGCGATCCAGCGCTCCATCTCCAATCGCCTGGTCTACTCGGTGGGCAAGGATCCCTACAGCGCCACCGACAACGACTGGTTGTTCGCCCTCTGCAACGTGGTCCGCGACCGCCTCATCGAACGCTGGATGGAGACCCAGCGCAGCTATTACCGCCACGACGTCAAGCGGGTCTACTACCTCTCCCTGGAGTTCCTGATCGGCCGCACCCTGGGCAACGCCATGCTCAACCTGGGTTTCATGGACGAGGCCGCCGCGGCCCTCCACCGCCTGGGGCTCGACATGGAGCGCCTGCGCGACCTGGAGCCCGATGCCGGCCTCGGCAACGGCGGCCTCGGCCGCCTCGCCGCCTGCCTGCTCGACTCCCTGGCCACCCTGGGGATCCCCGCTCACGGCTACGGCATCCGCTACGAATACGGTATGTTCCGCCAGGAGATCCACGACGGCGAGCAGCGCGAGCAACCGGAGAACTGGCTGGCCAAGGGCAACCCCTGGGAGTTTCCCCGCCACGAAGTGGCCTACGAGATCCACTTCGGCGGGCGCGTCTCCCAGTGGCACGATGCCGAGGGACGCCTGCGCCACCAATGGATCGAGACCGAGCGGGTCATCGCCCAGGCCTACGACACCCCCATCCCCGGCTATCGCAACGACTGCGTGAACAACCTGCGCCTGTGGTCGGCCAAGGCCCCCCACGCCTTCGACCTGGCCTGCTTCAACCAGGGCGACTATATCCGCGCGGTGGAGCGCCAGGTGCTGAGCGAGAACATCTCCAAGGTCCTCTATCCCGACGACAGCAGCTATAGCAACCGGGAACTGCGTCTCAAACAGCAGTATTTCTTCGTCAGCGCCTCCCTCCAGGACATCCTGCGCCGCTTCCTGGTGGATCACGACGACCTCGCCGAACTGCCCGACAAGGTGGCCATCCAACTCAACGACACCCACCCGGCCATCGCCATCCCCGAATTGATGCGCATCCTCCTGGACCAGCACCACCTGGAGTGGCTGCCGGCCTGGCGGATCTGCGTCAACACCTTTGCCTACACCAACCACACCCTCCTGCCCGAGGCCCTGGAGACCTGGCCGGTGGCCCTGCTGGAACGCCTGCTGCCGCGCCACTTGCAGATCATCTACGATATCAACGCCCACTTCCTGAAACAGGTGGAGGCGCTGCACCCGGGTGACCGGGAACTGCAAGGCCGGCTGTCGCTGATCGCGGAGGGCCCCGAGCGCCGGGTGCGCATGGCCCATCTGGCGGTGGTGGGTAGTCACCGGGTGAACGGCGTCTCCGCCCTCCACAGCCGCCTGCTCCGGGAACACACCTTCGCCGGTTTCCACGCCATCTGGCCCGACAAGCTGGTGAACGTCACCAACGGCATCACCCCCAGACGCTGGCTCAAGCAGGCCAACCCCGGCCTGGCCCGGCTCATCAGCGAGGCCATCGGACCCGACTGGCCCCGGGACCTCGAACGCCTGCACGAACTGGAACACCTGGCCGGGGACGGACTGTTCCGCCTACGCTTCCAGGAGATCAAGGCCGCCAACAAGGTGCGTCTGGCCGAATGGGCCCGCAGGCATCACGGCATCCACCTCAATCCGGAGACCCTGTTCGACGTCCAGGTCAAGCGTATCCACGAATACAAGCGCCAGTTGCTGAACGTCCTGCGCGCCATCGTCCTCTACCAACGCCTGCTCGACGACCCGGGCCTGGACGTCCCCCCACGCACCCTGATCTTCGCCGGCAAGGCCGCCCCCGGATACGCCATGGCCAAGCTCATCATCCGCCTGATCCACGACGTGGCCGACATCGTCAACCACGACCCGGTGATCAACGGCCGCCTGGAGATCCATTTCATCCCCGACTACAACGTCTCCAGTGCCTGCGAGATCATCCCCGCGGCCGAGGTCTCCGAGCAGATATCCACCGCCGGCATGGAGGCCTCGGGCACCGGCAACATGAAACTGGCCCTGAACGGCGCCCTGACCCTGGGCACCCTGGACGGCGCCAACATCGAGATCCGGGAGCGCGTCGGGGCCGAGAACCTCTTCATCTTCGGCCTCACCGCGGCCGAGGTGGAGGACCTGCGCCGACAGGGCTACCGGCCCCGGGAATGGTACCAACGCGACCCCGAACTCAGACGGGCCATCGATCTGGTGCAGCGGGGCTTCTTCTGTCCCGAGGAACCCGCCCGTTACCGCCCCCTCAGCGAGGGCCTGCTGGCCGATGGCGGCGACCCCTATATGGTCCTGGCCGACTTCCGCAGCTACCTGGAGGCCAGCGACGCCCTCGACCGCCTCTACCTGCAACCCGAGGAGTGGAACCGGCGGGCGATACTCAATACCGCGCGCATGGGCTGGTTCTCCAGCGACCGTACCGTGCGCGACTATGCCGAACAGGTGTGGCGGAGCCCGGCGCTCAGTCTCTGAGGCGCCGCGCGGCCTTGGTCAGGAGGTGTCTGGCCAGCAGCCCCGGCGGCATCCGCAACCAGTGGGAGCGGACGTAGAGCATCCAGGCCGCGAGGCCGCCGAGGACCGGCACCGCCCCTGCCCGCCAGCCGACCAGGGCATCCATCGCCAGGCCCACGGCGGGGTCGGGGCCACCCAGGCGGGCCTCCGCCAGGACCCTTTGCGGCACCGGGGTGGCGGCGAAACGCCGGGCGAAACGCAGGCCGTACCACAGCGGGCGGACCAGATCCTGCCGCCGGGCCCGCGCCACCAGCCCCGCCCAGAATCCCTCGCGTCCGGCATAGGCACGCAACAGACCGTCCAGGTCCCACAACTCCCGCGCCAGATCCGAGAAATCGCCGTCGTAGCAGAGGTGGGTGCATTTGTGCAGCAGCGTATCCTCGGGACTCAGGAGGGCAAAGGGGGCTGCGTCGGGGAGGGGCCGGGCGGCCTCGATCGAGGCCGCGGGATCCGGTCGCAGACGTGAGGTCTGGGGCAGCAGGCGGTGATGGATATCGAGCAGGGTGCCGCGGTGGCGATGGCGCAGGGGCGGCAGCTCGTGCATCCACTCGCGGTAATAGCGCCGGTCGTAATCCTCCTCGACTTCCTCCACCCACCCCCGGGCCTTGAGCGCCGCCTCCACCCGCGGCAACTGCTCCCGCGCCACCAGGATGTCCACATCGGAGGCGCGGCGTCCGCGGGCGAAGGCCAGGCCCTCCATCTCGTAGGCCGCCCCTTTCAGCAGGATCACGGGGATGTCCAGGGGGGCCAGGGCCTTGGCGATCTCGGCCAGTTCCCAACGCAGGGCGTTGCGGCGTTGAGCGGCCTCCAGGGCCGCCGCATACAGACGCCGCCAGGGCCTGCGCGGATCGTCGGGAACGGCCTCGCGCCCCAGGGCACAGGCCAGGACCCCGAGCAGGCCGGCGCGACGCAGGTGGCGCAGCAGGGCATCCTGCTCCGAAGGGGAGAGATCGGCGAACCCCTCCGGGGAACGCAGGAAAGGAAACAGGCGGGACAAGGGCCAAATTGAGCTACAATCACTCACGTGAAGGCCCTCCGTCGACAGCACCCAATTCCCCAGAGGAGTGGCGAGTGGGACAACACGGAGGCCGTGCGTATCCTACAGTACAGGCCAATCTTGCCTCCTGCGGATTTCCCCGCCGGAGCGACATCAGCAGGCCGCGGCACGGCCACGCCATGCCGGAGTGGTGGCGGCCGAGGCCGCCCCCATGCGGCCCTCTTGTATAGGGACGCACAGAAACGTCCAGTCAATTTCAATCTGTAGCGCAGTGTCCATGAATTTTACATCGAGCAACAGATAAACCAAGAACCTTATTCCTTACACTGTAAAATCAAACGCATGCGTATACTGGCCCATACCTTGCATGCCGCTCAGAAGGCGTTCGCCCGCCGGCGAAATCCCGTCCAGTCTACCCTAACCGAGCAACCACCATGGACCCGAAACGAAAAGGCCGAGACAGTTCTGCGGACACCTCCCGCCGCCGCGTGATCAAGGCAGTGGCCGGCGCCCCGGTGATCCTGACCCTGGCCAACGGTGCCGCCCAGGCCAACACCAGCAGCTTTCAATGCATGGCCAATGGGGCCGGCGACGCCCCCGCCGATCCCGTAATCCAGGATCCCGGCGCTGGGAATCCCAACCCGGATTGGGTCTGGAATACACCACCCGATACCATCCAGGTGCCCGATCCAAACGATCCAAACAACATGCTGACCAAGGAAAAGTGGACCCTTAAACGTTTCGTGGACAACAATGGCACGGTAATCGAGACGGGAAATCCCAGCGATACCGCGGTCACCGTCTCCTGTTACGCCTCCTTTGCCTGACCCCTTGTGGCGGCCCGCCTCGCACCTCGGCCAACTGCGCTGGCACGAGTGGGAGGGGGAGCGTTTCCTGTTCGACCCCTTCTCGGGTCAGACCCATGTCCTCAACGCCATGGCGGCCGCGGTGCTCGACCTGATCCAGGAAGGGCCGCACAGCGAGGCTGAACTCCTGGGGCGCCTGGGCCTGGACCTCGCCCCGGCCGAGCGTCAGGGTCTCGCCGCCACGCTCCCCGCCCACCTGGATCTGCTCGCCGAGATGGGACTGGTCCTCGCCCCCATGGAGCGGGGCCCCGACCTGTACCGCCCACCGGAATGCCACGCCGCAGTCTGACCACCGGTCCCTTCCGCATCCGCGTCCAGGGCCCGGCGGCCCTCATGCAACGCCTGGCCTTCTTCTATGGCGACCGCCTGCAAGGATCGGAGGATGGCGTCCACGACTTCCATATCCGCATGGCCCGCGTGCCTGGTCTGCGCCGCCTGCTCGCCCCCCAGATCCAATTCCACACCGATATAGAGACCCCTTTCCAGCCATTCCCCCTGGATCACGCCTACCCCTTCTTCGAATGGGGCCTCAACTGGTGCATCGCCATGCAGGCCCACGAGTACCTGCTGTGGCACATGGCCGTCCTGGCCCGTGGGGAGGACGCCCTGTTGCTCCCGGGCAACCCCGGTTCCGGCAAGAGCACCCTGGCCGCGGCCCTGATGCATCGGGGCTGGCGCCTGCTCTCCGACGAATTCGGACTGTACCTGCCCGAGAACGGGTGCCTGTGCGCCCTGCCGCGCCCCATCCCGCTGAAGAACGCCGCCATCCCCGCCCTGCGCAAGGCGGTCCCCGAGGCCGTGCTCGGCCCCCTGTACCCGCGCACCCGCAAGGGCGACGTGGCCCATGTGCGCCCCACCGCCGAGAGTTTCGCCCGCGCGGGCGAGCCCGCCCGGCCCCGCTGGATCCTGTTCCCCCACTACCACCCCGCAGGCGGACACCGGCCGCGCCCCTTCCCCAAGGGACGCTGTTTTCTGGGCCTGGCGGGCAACGCGTTCAACTACGGCCTCCAGGGGGCCCGCGGCTTCGAGGCGGTGGCCTCGGTGGTGGAGCGGGTACCGGCCTGGGAGTTGGACTACGCCGACCTCGACGCCGCGGTGGCGGCGGTGGAAGACCTCACAACTCGGCCCACATCCTGAGCAGATTGACATAGGAACGATCCACCTGGCCGGTGATGGCCTCCCCGGGCCGTTCGCCCAGCAGGGCCTCACGCGCCAGATGCAACTCGTAGAGAAGTTCCCTGCGCTCGGGATCCCGCACGTAGCTCTGGATCCAGGTGAGCACCACCAGGCGCTCCCCGCGGGTCACCGGGGCGACCCCGTGCAGGCTCCGGGAGGGATAGATCACCGCGTCGCCGGCGGCCAGCTTGACCCGCTTCTCGCCATAGGTGGTGCGGATCACCAGTTCCCCGCCGTCGTAGCTCTCGGGCGGATTGAGAAACACCGTCATGGAGACATCGGTGCGGAAACGCGGACCCGCCGAGCCCATGATGGGGTCGTCCACGTGTTCGCCATAGGCCATCCCTGGTTCATACCGGGCGACGATGGGGTCGGCCATGCGCAGGGGCAAGGCCGCGGCCTTGAAGGTCGCGTTGTGGCCCAGGGCGCTCAGGACGATGCGCACCAGGGTGCGCATGGCATCCGGCTCCTGGCGCATCTCCTGATTGCGTTTCACCTGGGCGGCGGCACTGCCGGCGGTAAGGCGCCCGTCCACGAAGCCGGCCCGGTCCACCAGTTCGCGGATCTTGTCGATCTGAGGCTGTTCTAAGATACGGGGGATTTCCAAAAGCATGATTCGATCCTCAAAGACGGTGGGGGTTCACTACAGGTAGTTGGGTAGGGCGGGAAAGCGACAGCGCATCCCGCCATCGCCGTGATGGCCCGTAGGGCGGGAAAGCGACAGCGCATCCCGCCATCGCCGTGATGGCCCGTAGGGCGGGAAAGCGGCAGCGCATCCCGCCATCGCCGTGAGAAACGCTCGCAGTAGACGCGGCTCGTCCGGCACGCCTCTGAGAAACCGGAAATCCACAGGTGACGGGCAGGCGTATACAATACCCACTGACGACACCTCAACCCGCGACCGGAATCATGCAACTCAAAGCGATCATCGAAGACGAACTCTACGAACTCCAGGTCCCCGACGACTTGCTCCACAAGGCCCAGGGTTTTTTCGACCAGATGGACCGTGACCTGGACCGGGGCTGGCAGATGGGCCGCGAATGGGTGCCCAACCCTGACCGAAAACAACGCTGCCAGATCGTCGCGGACAAGCTGTATACGGCCATCGAGAACCGTGACGCCCGCCTGGGCCGGCTCATGGCGGGCTATATCCTCTCGCGGATGCCCGGTGTGGACACGGTGGAGATCGATGTCACCGGTGAGATGCCCCTCACCCGCTTCGAGATGCCGCCAACCCAATGACGATCGGGGGGCTCACGCCCCTTTCCCTTCGTCATCCAAGGGTTGTTTGTGCATCAGCCTCTGGTAGACCTCCATGGCCTGGGCATAGAGGGCCTTGCCCTGATCACCACGTGGGGCCCGCTCACGCAGGAACAACAACAGGAGGTTCACTGCCGCCAATGCCCCATCCCAGTCCCCCTCGGCCGCCCGGTCGTGGGCCTGAGCGATGCGGTAGGCATAGTGGACCTGGGCGCGCAGGGCGATGAGGCGCTCACGCAACTGACGCGCATCCTCTGGCAGCAGGGCCTCCCCGGATTCCTCCCGCAACCAGACGACCAGCAAGGTGAGCCCTTGGCTGAAGCGGGTGAGATCCGCGTCGTCCTTCACCTCGGGAGGGGTCCATTCCGCATCGAGGCGCTCCGGGGTGCTGCCCTGCCCCAACTCTTCGAGCCAGGCGGCGACCCGGGCATCCTGGGGGAAGAGCGTGAGCACCGCCTGATAACGGGTCCTCAGTTCGTCCTCCAGGACCTGCAACAGATCGGGCGGCAGGTATCCCGGGCCCAGGGTATCCAGACCACGGGCGAGACGCCGCGCCCCGCGTATCAGGCGCTGGGCGCGGGCGGCCTTCTCGGCCTGCCAGGCCTGGTACTTCTGGACCAGGCTGGCCATCGCCAGAAACAACAGCAGAAGGACACCGACGCCGATGAAGGGACGCAGGTCGGGGGCGAGCCCGTCCATGCCTCAGATCAACGCCCGGCGCAGGGCGGCCTCCAGACGGGCCTCGTCCAGCGGCAACGGCAGGGCCTCGAACACGCGGAAGCGCCGCCGGAACTGGGCCAGCCGCCCGCCATGCTCCGGCAGATGGAACAGGATCACACGCACCTCGGGATGGGGCTGGAGGCGCGCCATCAGGGTCTCGAGATTGGAACTGCGATCGCGGAAGTCGTATTGCCAGTTGTATTCCGCCACCACCACCCGCGGCAGCCCGCGCTTGAGGGCCGCCAGGGCCTTGCGCTGAGTGGCCACCATCTCCGGCTCATACCCGCAACGCCGGTACAACCCGCTGAAGTTAGGATAGCCACCGAGTTCTACGATGGCCAGCAATGGCAAGGGACCGGCCATCTCAGGCGAACACCACCCAGGTCGTGGCGATGTACTTCACCCCCTGTTCCATCCGTACCGCGCGGTGTTCGTGGGTCCAAAAGGGCGGAAACAGGACCAGCTTGCCCTGCTCCGGCCGCACCTTGATCCCCTGGTAGAGGAACTCGGTCTCGCCGCCCGGGCCGGCGACGTCGTTGAGGTACCAGAGCACCACCAGTTGACGCTGGCTGAACTCGTGACTCCCGCCATCGATGTGCCAGTGGTAATACTCACCGGGCAGATAGCGCTGCACCTGGTAACCCATGTCCTTGAACGGCCCCTTGAAGTACGGATAGACCTCACGAAACTCCTGGAGGGCGGCGGCCACGCAGCGGAAGAATCCGCGGTCGATGTCCTTCCAGTCTGGCTTGTCGCTCACCACCAGATCGGTGGTCTTCTTGATCCCCGGATCTTCCATCCGCACCTGCCCGATACGGCCCGCGCGATGGTATTCGGGCTGCGCCTCGAAGCGCCGGATGACCTCTTCGCAGAAGGTCGCGGGCAAGGCCCCCGGGCGTTCGAAGATGAAGCTGTTAGGGGCCACCTCGCGGATGGTGGGGAGGACTCCGACCCGGCGTTCGACGGACATGGCTCTCGACCTGATGGAAAACTGCGATTATATACCCGTCGCCCCGGGATCTTCCGGTCCCGGTCCAGAACCCTGTCCACCCTCCATACGCGCGGCCAGGCGGCGCCAATCGACCTTTTGCAGCACCTGCGCCAGGACATGGACCTGGCCACTACGCACTCGTGCGCGGCGTGCGGCCTTCGGTCGGACGCCATGGGCCACCAACATCCGTTCCAGGGCCGCACGCTGGCTCTCACGAGGGGGATCGAGCACGTCCCCACGGCGGCTGTGGAAGGCATCCTCGCCTTCGGCACAGGGCCGGCCGAAGACGTTGAAGTTGCGGCAGGCCATGGGCCGCATGGGATGGATCCCACAGGTGTCGTCCAGCAGAAAGGGGCAGGCCTCCCCCTGTCGGTAGGCCGCGAGATTCTCTTGCAAGGCCACCCGTTGCGGCCCCTGCGTCTCCTCCAGCACATACCAGTAGATCCCGGTCAACTCCAGCGGATAGACGGGAATGTCCAGGTGGCAGCGACAGCAGGCGGCACAGCCCGGACCACAGGCCAGGCGCCGCCCCAGGACCTCCTGCCGCCGAATCGCCTCGGCCACGCCCCGGTCGCTGAGCGCGTACATCTCCAACAGGGTGGCCAGCCAGGGCAGGCGGGCCTCGGCCTCGGGGAAGGTCAGGCGGGAGGACGGTCTGGAAGAATGCATTGGATCTCGTGTGCTTGGCGGGCGTCCTGGGGCGCCACGAATAGGGCATCAGCGCTCCCGCACCACCCTGAAACCCAGGAAGGGCAGCCGGGTCGCGGGGGCATAGCCGTAGCGCTGGGCGCTACGCAGGGAGGTCTGCGGCTTGTTGTAGGCGCCGCCACGAGCGACGCGCTGACTACAATGGGGTTCCACCCAGGGGCGGCCATCGGCCGGCGCGTTCCGGTAGTCCGGATGATAACAGTCCTGCGTCCACTCACTGAGATTGCCGGCCATGTCGTACAGGCCAAAGCCGTTACCGGCCAGGGAGGCCACCGGCGCCGGGCCTTTTCGGTCCCATCGGGAGCCGCAATCGAAACAGACCTCCCGCCCTTCGGCCCGGCCCCGTCCCCACCAGTAGTGGTCGGCGCTCCCCCCGCGAACCGCATACTCCCACTCGGCCTCGCTGGGGAGGCGATAGCCATGACCGGTCTGCCGGGACAACCACTCGCAATAGGCGACGGCGTCGTCCCAGGAGACATCCGACACCGGCAGGTTGCCGGGGCCGGCCTGCTGTTCGGGGACCAACGCCCGGCCGGTCGCGCGGGCAAAGGCCCGGTATTCGGACCGGGTGGTCTCGGTACGGGCGATGGCGAAGGGCCTCAAGTCCACGCGATGGGGCGGTCGCTCATTGGCGGCCGCCAGGGAAGAGGCACTGCCCATGATGAACTGTCCGCCCCGAAGGGGCACCATGAGGGGCCCCTTGCCGCCTCCCCGCATGGCGTCGCGGAAGGGCTCCAGGGTGGGACGGCGAGGGCCCGCAGGGGAGACCACGGACGAGGCCGCAGGGATGGCCACGACCCGGGGCCTATCCGCCTGCACGCCGGCCCGTAGGGCCCCGGCGGGCCGCCGGGCGGCCGTGCCCGATCTCTGTGAATCCACCGTACCCGCGCCACTCCACCACCAACCCGCCACGCCCCCGATCGACAGACCGATCAGTGCCACCACCCACACAGGCAGCCAACCCGGCCGGATCACCGCTGGCTGGCCCTCGGGTTCATGGTCGAGGAATTGTGTGGTCTCCTTCTCCAGGGAATGGCGTGGACCGGCATCGCCCGCCGCTACCATGGGAGGTGGGGAGGCCTCCGTCCGCGCCTCCTCGGTCTCGTTCAACAGCCGCTCCATGGCACGATCGCGATCCTCGATGGCATCCTCCAGGGTGCGACAGCGATCGGCGAGATCTTCCAAGGCATTCTCTTTGGCCTGCACGGCGGCCCGTAGATGATCCACCTCCTGGCGCAGGGCCTGTGTATCCGCTTCCCGCTCCGCATCGCGGGCAGAACGCTTGGCTGTGCTGCTCAGTTGCGCGCGCAGGGTCTCGATGTCCGCCGCGGCCTGGGTGCGCACCAGTTCCAGTTCATGTCTCAGGGCAAGCACCTCGTCACTCTCGGCTATGGCGCCGCCTCCTGCCTCGCGCTCGTCGGACCTGCGCTGCAGGCTGAGTTGCAGGCCCTTGATCTGATTGCGTAAGGCGAGATTCTCAGCCTCGGTCTCGCGCCGTGCCTTCTCGGCCTTCTCGGCGCGTTGCAGGTATTCCTCCATCTGCCGGGAAAGGACATCGCTGGTTCGCCGCGGCCCATTGCCCTCGTTGAGCCTGTCGACCTGTGCCTTGAGCCTTCGATTCTGATCCCGTAGCCACTCTACCTCCGCCTGGAGGCCCGCAAACGAGTCCCCGTCAACGGATTCTTCCGATGGCTGCGTGGAAACGATGGCCGGTCTGGACGGTACCGCTGCCGAATCGATCTCCGATTGGCGCCGCAGTTCGCTGGCGATGGTTTCGAGCGGGATCGGCTCGGCGCGTTCCCACTCGACCGCCCCCACCCGAGGCCGCTGGGGCTTTTCCTTAGCCATGCGCACTCCTTGCCCAGCGCCTCGGAAGCGCCGGAAGCGATCGCGGTGCTGAGCAGCCCTCGGGAGCAGATTCCGTGCCTGAGGCATAGGAATCGTCGGCCCCTATGGCCACTCCTGGGCGGCGTAGCCATTGCACGCCATGGTTCCCACCACGATTCGCTCCTGCGCCTCTCCCTGGAGCACGAAAAAATGCCGTTGCGGGAACACAGGATGGAGAACTCGATAACGGCAAGTCCTGGACGCAGTTGGGACGACGGTCCACATCATCCCTCCATTCACCGACGACGCATTCCCTACCAGGCGCCCCCACAGTAAGGAAATCACACCCACCACTCCACATGGCCCAGCCCGCTTCCCAAAGCCGGACAGGCCCGTAGGAGCGCACCGACCCACCACCGGCTCGAGGGAAGATGACGCGATCTCCGGGGTTGCGCTTCAATGATGACAGCCCTCTACGGCCTGAGGCTCCATCCGCTGTTGCAACGCCTCGATTCGGCGCAGGATCTCGGCATTCTCCTCCTCCAGCACTGCATTGACGGACTTCTGCTCCGACAGGGCCTGCTCCAGCTGCTCGATACGTGCCTGCAGGCGCATACGTTCCCATTGTTGGGCGGACTCCTCGGCGGAGGCCTCTTGCAGAATCTGTTCGGATTCGTCGAGAGCCGCCTTCAATTCCGCCACCCGCTGCTCCAGCTGTTCGCCACGCTGTCTCAATGCCTCCGCATCGGCCTCACGTTCCGCCAAACGCCCTCGTAACTCGTCCAGATCCCGCTCGCGGCGTGTGATCTCGGCGCGCAGTCGCTCTATCTCCCGGGCCGGATCGGAAGCGGGATCCTGACCCTCCGCCCTCGTCTCGGACCCCAAGGGCCTCTCCTGCGCCTCCTGCAGGGCTTCGGGCGATTCGCCCTCTATTCTATCCCCTGACTCATCACTGGGCGCGAGCATGGTATCCAGCGCGTCTTTCAGGCTGTGATCCAATGCCCAGGCCTGAAGACCGTGCTCCACAAGGACAAAGGCAGCCGCCGCCGCCTCACCCGTATCATCCGCGCCCACCAGGTATTCCCTCTGCCCATCGAGGTCCGGGATGCGTGCCCTCAGCGACTCCATGGGAATATGGATCGCCCCGGGCAGATGACTCCCGGCAAAGGCCTCGACCGGCCGCACGTCCAGCCAGACCGCCCCCTCCTCTGCCCGGGCGATTCCGGCCTCCAAATTCAGCGAACGCGACAGGGGGCGATGCACCAAATCCAGGAAATCATCACGCCCCAGGCGTGCCAATATACCCCGTTCCGTCATGGTGACCGCCGCACTACATGGGCGCCCCGAGATCAGCGCGTCTTCACCGAAGCCGTCGCCCACATCCAGGTGGGCCAAGACCTCCACTCCGTCGCCTTTGGACCGGGTGACCACCGCCCGGCCACGCACCATCACGAAGTAGTGCTCACCTTGGTCGCCCTGACGGATCACCACCTCTCCCTTGCCCACCTGCTGTTCTTCCATGCGGCGCAACACATTCTGGATGTTGGCGGGTGGAATCTGCTCGAACAGGCGTGACCTCAACACCTGACTCATCCAGTCGCCGCTCCCCTCCGCCTCCAGATCCGAGACCCGGTAACTCTGTTCCTGGGTACGTACCAGAAGGTCGCTGAGCAGACGACTGTCCACACGGATATACTGCACCCCATCCGCGGCCCGGGCGGAATAGCGCCGTGGCCACTGGTGGGCGAGCGGAAACCGCGCGATGCTTGAACCGGCCACCACCTGATCCACCTGCCGGTCCCCGGAGAACAACACTACTCGTCCCGCGAGCAGGTACAGGTTCTCGTGATCCTTGTCCCCTTCTTTGAAGAGGTATTCACCCCGGGCCGCGTTCGCGAAGTGGATCTCGGGCAGCAAACGTTGGAAAAGATCGTCGGCCAGGGCATTGAGAGGGACCAGATGCCTGATCCGCTCTTCGATCGCGCCGCCTGGCGGCTGATCCGGGGTACGCGCTGGTTCGGGTAGAGGTTTCATCGACGCTCACAGCCTGTTCACCTGAAAGGCTAGCGGCACGAACGTGTCGAACTGAACCCCGAGAAAAGTGCGAAACGGAATCGTGGCGGGGACGATGGCGAGGTTTCGAAGCAACGGCCGGGGGTACGAGGAGCGGCCGTCGTTGCCGAAACCCCTGTGCGACGGGTAGCCAACCCGCCTATTGCGTCTATCTGGCGGCCCGCGCCCGCGGAACCGAAAATACGATTTTCACGATTCCTTCATTTTCAACGGCTCAAAGCCGAAGACCAGGGCGGCACATCCATGTACCGCAAGCAGCCCATCGCATAACCTCGTTTTCCGACGGCCTGCCAATCGCTCCCTGAGAGATCAGCGGCGCCAGGCGACGGGCTGAGCGAAGGCGCGCGAGGCCAGTCTACGGCGATAATGGGACACCGCGCTCTGGCCGTTTGCGGCCACATCGTAGACCTTCCAGCCGCCACGCCCCCGGTACATGTAGAAATCCAGACGGGCGGGATACCTGCCTGCGCGGGCGATGCCGATGGTCACCCGGGCGCGGTTGGGACCCCGCATCCGCGGCCGGAAATAGCGCACCCGTTGGCCATCGAATTCGGCCAGGTGGCGCGCCATGGCCCCCAGGAAATCCTGCTCGATGCGATGCACCAGGGCCTGGCGTTGTTCCCGGGAGAGGGCGGCGAAGGCGCGCCCGAGGGCGGCGCGGGCCATATAGTGAAAATCGAATCCCGGGGCCACCTTTTCTTTCAGGTAGGCCGCCAGATCCATCTTGGTGGGCCGGGGCTTGCGATCCATGAAATCGATCAGATGCTCCAGACCGGCCTGGACCACGGCCTCCGGACCTGCCTGAGGACGGACCCTCGCCACCGCTGCCGGAGGATTGCCATACCAGCCGGGCCCGGGCATGCCGGGCACGGCGCCCGCCTGGGCGGCGACCATCGAGAGCGGAATCAGCCACATGAACTTCGTGATGCTTTTCATCCCCTGGGTTACCTCTTTGGAGTGTCGATACATATCGTAATAGTTGTAATCCTGCCCGTGGGACCACGGACGCGGGGAGGTTGCACCCAAGCCGGGCAAAGATCAACCCTGGGGAAAACCCTGAGCGCCCGACCGTTCCGCAATCCGCCGGGCGATCCCGTCCGCCAGACGCGCGAACAGGCGCCCCTGGGCCTCCACCAGGTTCTGAGGGTCACTCGCATCCCCCAGGGGTTCGCGCAGATCGATGGGATGGATCTCCAGTTCCTGGTCGCCCCTGGGCCCGAGCAGGACCCAATGCCCCCGCAGGCGCAACACCCCCTGCATATCGCTGTCCAGGTCCAGGACCTCGACCCGCACCCGATAGTCGAGCCGGCGGGCGTCGGGCCAGGGGTGGGGATAGACCTGGGCGGTCCCCAGCGCCTCCATGAGCCTGAACACCAGGAGGCGTTCGATCTCGGCCCCGGGATCGGCGCCCCAGCGGCTGAACTCATCGTAATGCAAACGGTGTGTTCCTGAACGCACCACCAACTGGGGGCGCCGCAGGACCTCGGGCAGGACCACCGGCCCGATGCCCAGACGCAACTCCGGCCGGGGCTCCAGGGCCGGTGGGGGCGACATCCCCACTACGGGAGTCAGGGTATAGAAGTCGGGATTGGGCGAGGTGCCGGCACATCCGGCCAACAGCAGGCCGAGCCCAGTCCATAACAGGAGGAGACGCATTGGAAAATCTCCGGGTCAGTAACGGGTCTTGCCCTTGATGAGGGCCTCGGGGTGGCGCTCCAGATAATCCAGCATCAACTTCAGGGAATGCGCCGTGGCCGCCAGCTCCCCCAACATCCGCCGCACCACCCGTCCCACAGGCCCCTTCCCCTTCAGCAGACGATTCACCTCGACCCCCGCCGCAGTGAACTGGTCCACGGTCTCGCGCATCCCGGTGATGAGAGCATGGGCGTCCCGCCCAGTCCGGGTCAGGGTACGGGCCAGGGTGACCAGTTCGGGGTCCAGGTCGTGGAGCAGGCGCTCTCCACGGCGCACCAGGACCTCCAGCCCCTGGATGGAACCTCGCAGTTCGGGGGCATTGACGAGGCGGTCCGCACCGGCCAGGGCACCCTCCAGATGGGTGCCCATGGACTCCAAGGGCAGGTGGTCGATACGGGCGATGAAACGGGTCAGGCCGCGGCTGAGATTCTCCAGGGTGGCCGGCACCGTGGGCAGGATGAGCCGCCCGCCCTCGTGGACCACCTCCGCCGCCGGGGCCTCCGGGAAAAAGGCCAGATCCACGAACAACTTGCCGGTGAGGAGGTTGCCGGTCTTGAGCTGGGCGCGCAGGCCCTTGCGCACGAGTTCCTCCATCACGATCCGGGTACGCCGGAGCTGTTCCTCCCGGGGCATCTCGCGGTTCTTCGGGGCCACCCGCTCGGGCTCGATCTCGATCACCGTGACCGCCCGCACCCGGCGCTTGTCGAAACTCGACTCGAAGCCCACTTCACGCACCGTGCCCACCCGAATCCCCTGATACTCCACGGCGGCCCCCGGTTCGAGGCCGCGCAGGCTGCCCTGGAAGTAGAGCACATAGGGTTGGCCGACCCGGATGGGTTGCTCTTGACTCTTGGCATGGTCCGGGAACAGGTGGAAATGGCGTCCAGCCTCCGCCGTGGGGGCGTCCGCCGGGCTGTCGAAGGCCACCCCCCCCGAAAGCAGGGCCGACACCGATGCCAGGCGCAGGTCGATACCCCGGTCGTCGAGGGTCACCGCCACTCCCGAGACGTCCCAGAAATGGCTGGCCCGTTTCACGGCCCGCGCGTGGGGGGCATGGATGAAGACGTCGATCTCCACCGCGGAGGCGTCCCCACGCAAGCGATAGGCCGTCACCTCGCCCACCTGGATACCGCGGAAGTACACCGGCGAGCCCACGTCCAGGGAACCGAGGCGCTCGGCATCCAGGGTGTACAGGGCGCCGGGCGTGTCCGAGAGGATGCCTGGAGGCTCGTCCAGGGCCCTGAACTCGTGACGGGCGTCGCCTCCGGTGGCCCCCAGATCCATGGCGATATAGGCGCCCCCGAGGAGGGTATCGAGGCCGCTCACCCGGGCGCCCTCGAGACGTGGGCGGACCACCCAGAAGCGGGTGGACGTGGTCAGCCGCCCGGCAAAGGCCTTGTCCAGGCGGGCGCCCACCCGAACCCGTTTCAGGTCACGGGTGAACTGCACCGTCTCCACCTTGCCCACGGTCACGTCCCGAAAGCGGATCCGGGTCTTGCCCGGTTCGATGCCCTCGGCCCGGTCGAGGAGGATGCTCACGGCGGGGCCCCGTTCCACCAGGTTCTCCACCACCAACCAGACGCCGATGGCCAGGGCCACCAGGGGGATGACCCAGACCAGGGCGATCCCCCGCCGCTCCCGGGTCGCCTTGGCCGCCGGCAGGGCCTCCAGGTCGGGGCTCACCGGCGTGGCTCCAGGTGATCCCAGATCAGGCGCGGATCGAAGGCCGAGGCCGCCAGCATGGTCAGGATCACCACCGCGGCGAAGGCCAGGGCGCCCGGACCCGGGGTGATCCGGGCGATCTGTCCCAGATGCACCAGGGCCACCATCAGGGCCACCACGAACACGTCCACCATGGACCAGCGGCCGATCACCTCGGTCAGACGATAGATCCGGGTGCGCTCGCGCGGCCGGACCGGGCTGCGCCGGCGCACGCTCGTCAGGAGGTAGAGCAGGGCCAGCATCTTGAGCAGAGGGACCAGGACGCTGGCGACGAAGATCACCAGGGCGATGGCCCATTCCCCCTCGGTCAGGAAATACACCACGCCCTCGAGGATGGTGTCGGCGCGGTCGTCGCCCAGGGCCGAGGTGTGCATGATGGGGAAGGCGTTGGCGGGGACGTACAGGAGCATGGCGGCGATCAGCAGCGCCCAGGTGCGTTGCAGGCTGCCCGGCACCCGCAGGTGTACCGCCTCGCCGCAACGCGGACACAGGCCCTCGCCACGCAGGGTCAGCCCACACAGATGGCAGTGGCTCAGGCCCAGTTCGATCCCGCGTGGTCCGCGGCAGGTCATGGCTCGGCACCCAGGCGCCGCCACAGGAGTTCCGGTTCCAGGGTCGCGGTGGCGCCGGCGGTGAACAGGATCAGCGGGGCGAAGGCGAGCAGACCGGTACCGATCTCCACCTCGGCCATTGCCCCCAGCTTCACCAGGGATACCAGGATACCGAGCATGAAGACGTCCAGCATGCCCCAGGGACGCAGGTGGGACACCAGACGCAGCAGTGCGCGGGCGAAGGGCAGGCGCCAACCGCGCCAGGCCGCCAACAAGAGATAGAGGTGGCTCAGGATCACCCAGCCCGGCACCACCACGCTGGCCAGGAGGACCACCCCCGCCAGAAGCCCATCGCCCGAATCCCACAGGGCGAGGACGGCACCGAGGAAGCTCACCTCCCGCTCGATGCCCGCCATGTGCAGCCTCAGCAGGGGATAGACGTTGGCGATCAGGAACAGGATCAGGGCCCCGCTCTCCAAGGCCAGGGGCAGCTCCAGGCCCCAGCGGGGAACCGACCCCAGGGGGGCGCCGCAACAATGACAGCGCCACAAGAGGCCACCCGGGCCGTTACGCCGGCGTTGCAGGCTGTCACACTCGGGACACAGCAGCAGGCCCGTTTCGGTAGCCACCGCAGTACCTCAATTCAGGGGCTGGATTCCGGCGATGAGCCAGTCACCCTCGGGCCGGTCCCAGGGATGGACCACGTGCCACGCCTCGTTCACCTCGCCCGCTTCCGCTCCCGCCTGTTCGCGGATCAGGCCCTTGAACAGGATGGTTGCCACCACCTGGTCACCTTCGCGCTCCAGGCCCACCAATTCCGCATCCAAGGTCAGCACCTCGGTCTGCTGGGGGCCGCCCAGGGCCGCGCGTTCCCGCGCCAGCTCCTGGTAGAGTTCAGGGGTGACGTAGGTGCGGATCTCATCGAGATCACCCCGGTCCCAGGCCGCCTGCAAGGCCACGAAATGCCGCTTGGCACCGGAGAGAAAGGCGTTGGCATCGAACCAGGCCGGCGCCTCGCCGAGACCCGCCGGGCCCTCGCTGCCCACGGCCCCTCCCCCGCCCATGGGCAGGGGCGGTGCAGAGGGGAAGGCGGGGGGCCCGCCACCCGCGCCCGCGGCCACCGGGCCGGCGGTCTTGCGGCGCATGGCCCGGAACAGGAGGAAGGCACCGAAGGCGAGACCACCGAACAGCAGGATGTCCATGAACTGGATACCCTGAAAATGGTCGCCGAAGAACAGCGAGGCCAGGAGGCCGCCCGCGGCCAGCCCCGCCAAGGGCCCCAGCCAGCGCGACAGGCCGGAACGCGGCACGGCGCCGGCCGGACGGGCGCCCTGGGCGTGACGAGGGGCGGTGAAGGGCCGGCGGGCCGGCCTGCGGTGCGAAAAGGAGTAGCTCCGGCCCAGAGACTTGCCGGCCCCGAAGCGCCGCGCCTCCGCTTGATCGACGATGAGGCCGAGCCCCACCACCAGGGTCAACATGAAGACGAAGATGCGTGACATGGGGTGCTTACCTCCCGCTATGGAATGATTCATCGTGCAGACCGCCCTTTGCGCTCCTCTTGCCCCCAGGGGGAAGGATCACGGCCCGTCCGAGGGCGACGTGGATACCCGGATCGTCTTCACCTGCGCCGCCCCCGAACCGCGGGGATCGCTGGCCGCCTCCAGGTGGCCCCCTTTGGCACGCCACACCGCCTGCATGTCGCCGTAGGTGTCATCCAGGGGCCTCAGACGATGCCCGAGGAGGCGCAGCCCCCGCAGCTCCTGCGCGCTGAAGGCCCCCGGCTCGTACTGCACCTCGTCGGGCAGATACTGATGATGGAAGCGCCGCCTTCGGACCCAGTGGTCCGGGCCTTCGCCGGCCGCGATGTCGAGGATACCCAAGAGCACCATGGTGATGATACGGCTGCCACCGGGGGTGCCGAGCACACCCAGCCCCTTGGGGGTCTCCACCAGGGTGGGGCTCATGCTCGAGAGCATCCGCCGGCCCGGGGCGATGGCGTTGGCCCGGCCGCCCACCAGGCCGTAGACGTTCGGCACCCCCGGGCGCATTGAGAAATCGTCCATCTCGTCGTTGAGCAACACCCCCGTGCCCGGGGGCACGAAACCCGAACCGAAACCGTAGTTGATGCTCAGGGTGGCGGCCACGGCGTTGCCTTCGCTGTCGGCCATGGAGAAGTGGGTGGTATCCAGGCCCTTGCCGGAGGGATCCGGGGGCAGGGGCCGGCTGCGTCCGGCGGCACCGAAGCTGAGGTCCCGGATCAGGGAATTCGCGTAGGCGGGATCGAGCAGGCGCTTTAGCGGAATCGCCACCTGATCGGGATCGCCGAGAAAACGCGCCCGGTCGCGGTAGGCCCGGCGCATCACCTCGATGAGCAGGTGCTTGCGCTGGACCGCGGTGAGGGCGTCCAGGTCGAAGCGGTCCAGCATGTGCAGCATCTCGGCGAGGGCGACCCCGCCCGAGGAGGGCGGCGCGGCACTGAACACACGCAGGCCGGCGTAATCCACGCGGATGGGGGCGCGCTCCACGGCGCGGTATTCCGCGAGATCGCGCCCGGTCCAGATGCCGCCCGCGGCCCGCACCCCGGCCACCAGCAGGCGCGCGGTCTTGCCCGCATAGAAGCCGTCACGCCCCTCGGCGGCCAGGCGCTCCAGGGTGCGGGCGAGGTCGGGCTGACGCAACCGCCAGCCGGCCGCGGGGACCTCACCGTGATCGAGGAATTGGGCCGCCGCCCCGGGCGAGGCCGCGATGGCCCGGCGCCGGAAGCCCGCGTAACGGCGGTAGGCCTCATCCACCACGAAACCGTCCCGCGCCAGGCGAATGGCCGGGGCCAGGCTGCGGGCGAGCGGCAGGCGGCCGTAGCGCCGGGCGATCAGGGCCAGGGCCGCCGGTTCGCCGGGGATGCCCGCGGCCAGGGGACCGTCCAGGGAGCGTCGCGGGATCGGCCGGCCCGCGGCGTCCAGATACATGTCGGCGCTGGCGGCCAGGGGCGCGCGCTCACGCCCATCGATCATGCTCACCCGGCCATCGGCCCGGCGCAACAGCCAGAAGCCGCCCCCGCCGAGGCCCGAACTCTCGGGCTGGACCACGGCCAGGACGGCGCTCACCGTCACCGCGGCGTCGAACAGGTTGCCGCCGGCGGCGAGGGTCTCGAATCCGGCCGCGGTGGCCAGGGGATGGGCGCTGGCGATGGCCGCCTGCCGCGCCGCGCCCGGCCGGACCAGCAGCGACAGGCCGGCCAGCAGGAGGACCAGACGCAGAAGCCCCCGAACGGGGGCCTCCAATCGCCGCTTCACCGGAAGACTCACCGGATCAGCCGCCCTCGCCGGTGATCTTGAGGTACTTGGCATAGAGTTCCTCATAGGATTCCTTGTGATCCGGGTCCTCGATGATGCAGTCCACCGGACAGACCTCGACGCACTGGGAGGTCTCGTAGTGACCCACGCACTCGGTGCACAGGTCCGGGTCGATCTCGTAGATCTCGTCGCCCTGGGAGATGGCGCCGTTGGGGCACTCGGGCTCGCAGACGTCGCAGTTGATGCATTCGTCGGTGATCAACAATGCCATGGTGACTGAACTCCTGGAATGAGGGGAGGGGAAAATCCGCGGGGAGGCGTTAGTCTAGCCAAACCGGCGTCGCAATGCAGCCTGCACCGCCGGGTGCACGAATTCCGAGACGTCGCCGCCCAGGGCCGCGATCTCGCGCACCAGGCTGGAGGAGATGAAGGCGTGCCGCTCCGCCGGGGTGAGGAACAGGGTCTCCAGTTCGGGGGCGAGGCGCCGGTTCATGCCCGCCAGTTGGAACTCGTACTCGAAGTCCGAGACCGCGCGCAGTCCGCGCAGGATGGCGCTCACGCCCACCTGGCGGGCGAAGTCCACCAGCAGGCCGTCGAAGGCCATCACCTCCACGCCCACCCGGCCGGCGCAGACCTCGCGCACCAGGCCCACCCGTTCGTCGAGCGGCAGCAGGGTGGACTTGGAATGCCCCGCGGCCACCGCCACCAGCACCCGGTCGAACTGACGGGCGGCCCGCTCGATGAGATCGGCGTGGCCGTTGGTGACGGGATCGAAGGTCCCCGGATAGACGACGCTGGACATGATGGCGCGAGGATAGCCCGCCCCCGCCCTTCTGTCATCCGGGCGGGGGCGTGCGCGCCGCCGCCCAGACCTCCACCCCGGCCGCGCCCGCGCGCCGGCAGGCGAGGGTGACGGCCTCGGCGGTGGCCCCCGTGGTCACCACGTCGTCTATCACGGCCAGGCGCAGACCCCGCACCCGCGGCGCCGCCACGAAGGCCCCCCGCAGGTTGCGCCGCCGCACCCGCGCCTCGAGGCCGGTCTGGTGGGGCGTGTCCCGGACCCGCATACAGGTCGCCGGGGCGAGCCGCAGAGCGGCCCGCCGGGCCACCACCCGCGCCATCTCCAGGGCCTGATTGAAGCCCCGCTCACGCAGTCTGCGGGGATGGAGCGGGACCGGGATCAGCAGGTCGGGGGGCCGCGCCATCTCGACGTGGCGGGCGAGCAACTCCCCGAGCACCCGGGCGTGAGCGAGACGCGCCCCATACTTGAGGCCGGTAATCAGGCCGTCCAGGGGCGGCCCGTAGAGGAAGGGCGCCTGGCAGCGGTCGAATGGCGGCGGACGCCGCTGACAACGGCCACAGGGGCACCCGGCCACGCCCCCGGGCGGCAGGGGCAAGGCACAACGGGGACAGGCCGGGCGATTGCGCGGCAGGTCCGCGAGACAGCCGGGGCACAGATCCATCCCTTCGCTCCCCGGGGCGCCGCAGAGGAGACAGGTGGGGGGGTAGAGCCAGCGGGCGGCCGCTTGGATCAGGATGGACATGGGTCCCGCCCCGGTCGGGCCGTTGGAAGTGAAAGGGATCTCGAAGCATTCCCTCCCTGGAATTTTCGTCGCAAGGCGAACAGGCGCTTTTCGGTTTGC
>JALSSC010000030.1 GCA_026984455.1 Chromatiaceae bacterium | reverse complement strand
GCACCCCTGGGCGGTGTGGCGATTGCTCGCCATAGTCCCCCGCTATGACTCGCTTCCGCGCCTTGCCCAGGAGCACGAGGAAGACCCTCGAAAAACGAGGAGTGGCACAGGGAAGTGCCGTTTACGGGCCGAAGGACGGAAATATTCACGTGCGACGGGTATATCGTCATGGGACAGGAGACATACAGGCATTCCATTCACGCACTCACGGCCATACCCTCCGGTATGAAACTACGCTCCTGATCCACGCAGTAGCGCAACCACTTTGACATGAACAGGTTGAGCCGCCAGTGACGCTCCAGATTAGGCAGGCCCGGCCCCTTCCCCGGGGGCAGCCGGGACTGTCGCAGGTCCACGACCTCCAACTGGGCGGCGTCATGATAGGCGCGGAGGGTCACGTCGGGGTCCGCATCCTGTTCGAACCTGTGGGTCAGGTGGAGGAGGGTCGTATAGGGCGTCTGCTCCAATATCTCCAGATACAGATCGACGCCCCCGGTGGCCGGCGGGGCCCTGAAGCGGCCTCGGCGGTGCTCCAGATCCGGTATCAGACGCAACAGCAGGCGGTAGTTCTCCTCGCACAGGTCCAGCAGAGTTCCCAGGCTGGGGCGGGGTGACCACAGGGCGGACCAGGGCGGGGACGACAATGGGGCTTGCATCCGACGGGGTCGGCAAGAGGAGGGTCGGAGGCCTCGAAATCAGGCCGTCTTGGCCTGCTCTTCGGCGATCTGGCGGCGCACGTCATCCATATCCAGCTCGCCTGCGCGTTGGATGAGTTCACGGAACGCGGATTCGGGCAGGGCGCCGGGCTGGCTGAAGATGATGATCTTGTCACGGAAGATCATCAGGGTGGGGATGGAGCGGATCTGGAAATGTTGGGCGATGGCCTGCTGTTCCTCGGTGTTCACCTTGGCGAAGACGATATCGTCGTAATCTTCCGACACCTTGTCGTACACGGGTGCGAAATTGCGGCAGGGAGCGCACCAGGGCGCCCAGAAATCCACCACCACGAAGGGCGATTCGCTCACGGTGGATTCAAAATTCTCTTGGGTAAGTTCAACGACGGCCACTTGGGCACCTCCAACGATGGCAAAGTCGCGAATATAGCAGCTTTGGCCTGGATTTTCAGCGCGATGCCCACATGCAGAGGCGATTCGCCGCTGGTTCCTGATTCGTTTCCGTCCGCCACGAAAAAGCCGGGCGATCGCCCGGCTCTCTGCGTCTGTCCGAGGCGTCCGGGCTCAGTCCTTCACTTTGTCCAGCTCGGCGAAGATGGCGTCACGGATCTGCTCCACACCGCCGACACCAGGGATCTTGATGTACTTGACATTACCGGCCGCCGCCTCCTTGGAATAGAAGTCCACCAAGGGCTCGGTCTGCTCGTGGTAGACCTTGAGACGCTGGCGCACGGTCTCTTCCTGGTCGTCCTCACGCTGGATCAGAGGCTCGCCGGTGACATCGTCCTTGCCCTCCTCCTTGGGTGGATTGAACACCACGTGATAGGTGCGGCCGGAGGCCAGGTGCACCCGCCGCCCGGACATGCGCTTGATGATCTCCTCGTCGGGCACGTCGATCTCCACTACCGCATCGATGGGTACGCCCGCGGCCTTGAGGGCCTCCGCCTGGGGCACGGTGCGCGGGAAACCATCGAACAGGAAGCCGTTCTTGCAGTCCTCCTCCTGGATGCGTTCCTTGACCATCCCCATGATGATGTCGTCGGACACCAGGCCGCCCTCGTCCATGATCTTCTTGGCCTGCTTGCCCAGTTCGGTGCCCGCCTTGACGTGCGCCCTGAGCATGTCGCCGGTGGAGATCTGAGGGATACCGTAACGCTCTTTGATGTAGTTGGCCTGAGTACCCTTGCCTGCACCCGGGCCGCCCAAAAGGATGACACGCATGGCCACCTCCTTAATCAGTGGTTTGGAAAACCGGGGGAGTTTCGCATAGGAAAGGCCGTCGGGGCCATTCGCTTTTGTCCATGGGGGAATATATCACCCTTATGTCCGGACTCGGGGGGCTGCGCCGATGGGACGCGGTGCCTTGGGGTCTCCAGCCTTCTTCCCGATCCCGGACCTCAAGATCTCAACGGTTGCGCCGACAAGGTACCCGCCGTACGTGAGTATGTTCGTCACCAGTAACACATATCCCATGAAACCAGAGGCATCCGCTCTCCTCATCGCCTTCCTCTGCCCGCCTTTCGCCAGTCTCGCCGGGGGGGCCTGTGCCGTGGCCAAGCACCTGGGAAACTCCAAGGCCTACGCCTGGCTGGCCCGCCCGGGCCTGGCCCCGGCCGAGGCCCAGGCCGAGGCGGAACGCCGCCTGCTTGCCCGGGGACTGGGCAAGGGCCGGCGCGCAGGGGTCTTCACCCAGGCGGTGAGCCCGCTGGAGCACGGCTGGTTCGTCCTCGTCGAGACCCGTTACGTCACCTGGAGCGGCCACTACCGTACCAGCTACGGCTGCGGCTTCGATGCGCGCTCGGCCAAGGCCGCGCGCAGCGCCGCGGTGCGCAACCTCCAGGCCTATTCCTGGGAATGGAAACCGGACAAGGGCTTCGAGGTGCGGGAGGAAAAACGCTTCTGAGCCCCGCCCCGGCGGCGGGCGCGGACGTACACCGCCAGGGCCGCCGCCCAGAAAGGGATCTCCCAACCCAGTTGCCCGGCCACCCGGCGCAACATGTCCAGGGGATCGGACCAGCCCGCTCCCGGCACGGGCTCCAGGAGGTTGAACGGTGAGAACAGGGTCTCGGCGAACGGCCACCACAGGGCCACACCGATGCCATTGGCCGGGTTCGAATCCAGCACGGCGTCGATGCCCAAGTGCATGAGACCGGCGATCAGGGCGCAGAGGAACGCCCGGGCCCGGTCCCTGGGCACCCACAGGGCGCAGACCAGCGCCACCCCGCTGACGAAGAGCAGGTTGTGGGTCACTACCCGGTGGAGGGCGTCGAAGCCGGGCAGGGGCAGGAGCAGGAAATCCACATCCGGCGCCATCCCCCCCACCAGCCAGACCGCCGGCGGGGTGGACGTCAAGCGCGCCGCCAGGGCGGAGACGGCGGCATGGCCCAGGGGGGTCACGGATCGACCCCGGCCAGGCCGTAGGCCACCTGGCCGGCCCGTTTCTGCCGCAGCAGCCGCCAGCCCCGGGGGAGTTCGGGCAGGCCGCGCCCGGCGTCATCCTCTAGATAGATCCGTGCCTGGGGGGCGAGCCAGCCCCCGGCGAGCGCGCGGGTGACCCGGGGCAGAAGGCCGTGGGCGAAGGGCGGATCGAGAAAGACGATATCGAAGGGCCGGGCCGGGCCCTGGAGCCAGCGCAGGGCGTCGGCCCGACGCACCTCCACCCCCGTCAGGCCGATGTCGGCCACCTGCCGGCGCAGGGCCTCGGCCACCGCCCGGGCGCGCTCGACCAGGATCACCTCGGCGGCCCCCCGGGAGGCGGCCTCGATGCCCAGGGCGCCACTGCCGGCGAAGAGATCCAGGCAGTGCGCCCCGGGGAGCCGGGGGGCCAGCCAGTTGAACAGGGTCTCGCGCACCCGGTCGGCGGTGGGGCGCAGTCCGGCGGCATCGGGGAAACGCAGGCGCCGGCCGCGCAGCCGGCCGCCGACGATGCGCACCACTCCCAAGGCCCGCCTGCCTCAGCCCTTTCCGCCCGGGCCCACGCGCACCGTGGCGAAACGGTCGGGATGGATACGCCGGCGGAAGGCGTCGCGTATCTGCTCCCGGGTGACCGCTTCGATGCGCGTGGTGAAGCGATCCAGGTAGTCCAGGGGCAGGTCGTAGAAGCCGATCAGCGAGAGGTATTCGGCGATCTTGGCGTTGCTGGAGATGCGCAGGGGGAAGCCGCCGGTGAGGTTCTTCTTGGCCGCATCGAGTTCCTTCTCGGTGGGGCCTTCGCGGAGGAAACGGCGGATGGTCCCGCGCAACACCCGCTCCGCCTCACCGAGCTGGGAGGCCTTGGTCTGGAGTCCGGCGAGGAAGGGGCCGCGCCGGCGCATGGGAATGAAATAACTGGAGACGCTGTAGGACAGGCCGCGCTTCTCGCGCACCTCGTCGGCGAGGATGGAGACCAGGCCGGCGCCGCCGAGGATGTGGTTGCCCACGTAGAGGGGAAAGTAGTCGGGGTCCTTGCGCGCCATGCCGGGCTGTCCGGTGTAGAGATGGGCCTGGGTGGAGGGGAAGGTGATGTCCGCACTCTTCGCCCCGGCCGGATCGGCCACCGGCGGCAGGGGCGGCGCCGGCTCACCCGCCGGCAGCCCCGCCACCAGGGTCTCGGCGATGCGTTCGGCCTGGGCGCGGTCGATGGCCCCCACCAGGGAGATCACGGCATTGCGGGCCACATAGTAGCGCCGATAGTGGGCCAGCAGGTCGTCCCGGGTCAGGGCCTCGACCGATTCCGGGGTCCCCGAGGGGTCGTGGGCATAGGGGTGATCGCCGAAGACCAGCCGATACCAGGCCTTCTTGCCCACCTTGCCCGGGCGCTGTTCCTCCTGGCGCAGGCTCACCAGGACCGCCTTGCGGACCCGCTCCAGTTCCCTGGGCGGGAAGCGTGGCTCGGCGAGCACCTTGGCGAGGGTCTCCAGGGTGGTGGCCAGGGCGTCGTCGCGGGTCAGGGTACGCGCCGAGACCCAGGCCATGTCGCGCAGGGAGCCGGTCTCCAGGGTGGAGCCCACGGACTCGATTCGCTCGGCGATGGTATCGGCGTCCCACGCGCCGGCCCCCTGGGTGAGCAGGGCATTGGTGAGGCTGGCGACACCGGGATGGTCGCCGTCGCGGGAGGCGGCGGCATCGAACACCACCCGCAGGTCGAGGATGGGCAGGGCCGGGGCGGGCACGAACAGCACCCGGGCGCCGTTGGCGGTGGTCCAGCTCTGGATCGCGGGGCCGGCCGCCGCCGCGCCCCAGGCAAACAGCAGGACCAGGAAGGAAAGGAGGGATTTCAGGCGATCAACGGAGGACATCGGCGGCTCCACGGTGGGTGCGGGGGGCATGGCCCGCGAAGGGCAGGGGTTCGAGCACCGCCACGGTGAGGCGGTCGTCGGTGAGATATTTGCGCGCCACCGCCTGGATCTGCTCCGGGGTCACCGCGTCCATGCGCCGGACATATTCCTCGCCGACGCGCCAGCCCAGGCCCACCGACTCCAACATGCCGATGCGCATGGCCTGATAGAACACCGAGTCCTGGGCGAAGACCTTGGCCGCCACCACCTGGTTGCGGATGCGCGCCAGATCGGCCGGGGCCACCGGTTCCTCGCGCAGGCGCCGCACCTGGGCGCGCAGGGCCTGTTCCATCTCCGCCACCGTACGGCCCTTGGCCGGGTTGGCCTCCAGCAGGAACAGGGAGGGCAGACGGTCATAGAGGCTGTAGTCGGCCCCGGCCGAGGCGGCGATGGCGCGGCCGCGCACCAGTTCCTTCTGCAGGCGGGCGCTGCTCCCCCCATCGAGGATCGAGGACGCCATCTCCAGGGCGTAGGCCTCCCAGGGCTCGGGGGCGGTCTTCAGCGATGGCACCTTGTAGCCCATGAGCAGATAGGGCTCCTTGGCCGGGGCCTTCACCACCAGGCGCTTGATGCCCTTCTGCGGCGGTTCGGTGGTGGCCCGGTCCGGGGGGATCGCCTCCGCCTCGAAGCCCCCGTAGTAGCGCCGGGCCAGGGCGAACACCGCCTCGGGGTGGACATCGCCCACCACCACCAGGGTGGCGTTGTCGGGGGCGTACCAGCGCCGGTACCAGGCCTTCAGGTCCGCCACCTGCAGGCGGTCGAGGTCGCTCATCCAGCCGATGGTGGGGATGCGGTAGGGCGAGGCCAGCCAGGCGTTGGCATTGAAGCGTTCGTAGGTGAGGGACTCGGGGTTGTCGTCGGTACGCATCCGCCGCTCCTCCTTCACCACCTCCACCTCCTTGGTGAATTCCTCCGGGAGCAGGCGCAGATGGCGCATGCGGTCCGATTCCAGGCGCATGGCCACCTCCAGGCGGTCGGCGGCGAGGGTCTGGAAGTAGGCGGTGTAGTCTCGGCTGGTGAAGGCGTTCTCGCTGCCGCCGTTCTCGGCGATGATGCGCGAGAACTCACCCGGCGGCACCTTCGCGGTGCCCTTGAACATCATGTGTTCGAGGACGTGGGAGATGCCGGTGAGACCACCATGCTCATAACTGGAGCCCACCCGGTACCAGACCTGGGTGGTGACGATGGGGGCGCGGTGGTCTTCTTTGACCACCACCTTGAGGCCGTTGCCGAGGCGGCTCTCGTGGACGTCGCCATCGGCCGCGGAGGCCTGGAGGGCCCAGGCCAGGCTCAGGATAAGGGGGCCGAGGAAAGCGGGGGATCTGCGCATGGGGTGCCCTTGGGTTATTGATCGGATCCGGCATCTGCTAGGATGCCGCACGATTGTTTCAGAGTGCCGTGGCCTTGTCCAAGTCCGCAGGCACCGGTGTTTCAAGACCCCTCATCCCAGCCGAGGTTCCCCGATGTTCGGATTCGGCAACCGAGCCCAGCCCCTCCAGGACGCGACCGTCTGTGCCAGCGCCGACCCTTTCGGGAGGCCCCTCCACTTCATCGGCGAGGGCGCGTCCCTGGCGTACCGGCGACTCGCCAGCGGCCGCGTGCGCCTGGATACCCGGTTCGCGCGCGTATGATCGTCTTCGAGCGGGTACTCAAACGCTATCCCGGCGGGCGCTGCGGCCTGGACGGGGTGAGCTTTCGCCTCGCGGCCGGGGAGATGGCGTTCCTCACCGGTCACTCGGGCGCCGGCAAGAGCACCCTGCTCAAGCTCGTCGGCCTGTTGGAGCGGCCCAGCCGCGGCCAGGTCCGGGTCCTGGGACGGAACCTCGGGCGCCTGCCGGCGCGTCAGGTGCACAGACACCGGCGCGAGGTGGGTATGGTCTTCCAGGACCACCGCCTACTCATGGACCGCACCCTGTTCGACAACGTCGCCCTGCCCCTGGTGGTGACCGGCACCCCCCACCGCGAGATCACCCGCCGGGTGCGCGCCGCCCTGGACCAGGTGGGCCTGCGTGGGCGCGAGCGCGCCCTGCCTTCCACCCTCTCCGGCGGCGAGCAGCAGCGCGTGGGGATCGCCCGCGCCGTGGTCAACCGCCCGCCGGTGCTGCTTGCCGACGAGCCCACCGGCAACCTGGACCCGGAGCTGTCGCGCGAGATCATGGCCCTGTTCGAACGTTTCAACCAGGTCGGCGTGACCCTGCTCGTCGCCAGCCATGACCTGGACCTGGTGAAGCGCCTCGGCCACCGGGTGTTGACCCTGCGCGAGGGTGTCCTGGTACAGGACACGGGACCGCGGTGAGGCCCCTCACCAGCTGGGTCCTGCGCAATCTCCAGGCCGCCGTGGGCACCCTGGGCGAACTCTGGCGCGCCCCCCTGACGAGCCTCATGAGCCTGCTGGTGATCGCCATCGCCCTGTCCCTGCCCAGCGGTCTGCTGGCCCTGTTGGACAACCTGGAGCGCCTGGGCGCGCGCTGGGAGGGGCCGGCGAGCCTGTCCCTCTACCTGAAGCTGAAGACCACCGCGGAAGAGGCCAGGGATCTGGCCGGACGCCTGGAGGCCGACCCGGCGGTGGCCGGGGTGGAGAGCCTCTCCCCCGACCAGGGGCTCGCGGAACTGCGCGCCATCCCCGGTTTCGACGCCGCCCTGGAACTCCTGGACAGTAACCCCCTGCCCCGGGTCCTGGTGGTGCGTCCTGGCCCGGGGCGCCACAGCGACGCCGAACTCGAACGCCTGCGCGCCTTCCTCGCCGCCCTGCCGGAGGTGGACCAGGTGCGCCTGGACCTGCAATGGGTGCGCCGCCTGCAACGCCTGATGGCATTGGCGCGGCGTGCGGTCTGGCTGCTCGCCGGGCTGCTCGGGCTCGGGGTGCTCCTGATCATGGGCAACACCATCCGCCTGGAGATCCTCAACCGTCGCGCCGAGATCGAGGTCTGCAAGCTGGTGGGGGCCAGCGATGCCTTCGTGCGCCGGCCCTTCCTGTACCGCGGCCTGTGGCTGGGTAGTCTCGGCGGTGCCCTGGCCTGGGCCCTGGTGGGCGGCGGGCTCTGGTGGCTCCAGGGCCCGGCCCTGCGCCTGGCCGAACTCTACCAGAGCGGGTTCCGCCTGCATCCGCCCGGGCTCACGGCCGGCCTCGGCCTGCTCGCCGGCGGCGGCCTGCTCGGTTGGCTCGGCGCCTGGCTGGCGGTGGGACGTCACCTGGGAGAGATCGAGCCGGACTGAGCGCCAGGGCGGCGAGTCGCGTATGAGGTGGAGATCATCCGGATCCGCCGGGCGGTCCCTTGTCGCGGGAGCGGCTTCCGCCGCGCCGCCGTCCTCACACCCGCGGCAGATCGCTGTCGCCGCTCAACCAGCGGTCCACGGCCTCGGCACACTGGCGCCCTTCCCTGATCGCCCACACGATCAGCGACTGACCGCGGCGCATGTCGCCGCAGGCGAACACCCCCGGTGCGCTGCTGCGGTAATCCCGGTCGTTCGCCGCCACCGTGCCGCGCGCCCCCAGGTCCAGTCCCAGGGCCTGGATCAGGCCCTCGTGGCGGGGGTGGGCATAGCCGATGGCGATCAACACCAATCCTGCCGGCAGACGCCGGCAGGGCCCGGGGAGGTGGTGCTTGCGCAACCGGCCCTGGCGGTCCGGGACCCACGCGAGACGCCGCAGGGACACGGCCCGCACCCGGCCCCCGTGGCCTTCGAAGGCCAGGGTGTCCCAGCCCCACAGGTGGGTGCAGCCCTCGTCGTCATGGTCCGTGGGACGATATTCCGGGCTCGGCTCCGGCCAGTGATCGAGCACTTCCACCGCCTCCGGCGGGCGCTCGTGGTACTGGATCTGGGTCACGCTCCGTGCCCCCTGGCGCAGCGCGGTACCCACGCAATCGCCACCGGTGTCGCCCCCGCCGATCACCACCACGTCCAGGCCGCGGGCATGGATCGCCGTGTCTGGCGGGATCGTATCGCCCGCCAGGCGGCGGTTCTGTTGGCGCAGATAATCCAAGGCGAAGTGGATACCCGCGAGCGACCGCCCCGCGACGGCGACGTCCCGGGGCTGCTCGCAGCCACAGGCCAGGACCAGGGCGGCATGGTCGCCCCGGATGCGTTCCAGGTCCGCGCCACCGTTCACCTCCTCACCGGTGCGGAACACCACCCCCTCTGTGCGCATCTGCTCCAGACGCCGGTCGAGCACCGCCTTGGGGAGGCGGAAGTCGGGGATCCCATAGCGCAACAGGCCGCCGGGACGGTCGGCCTTCTCGTACAGGCTCACCCGGTAGCCGGCACGTTGCAATTGCTGGGCGCAGGCCAGTCCCGCCGGCCCGGAGCCCACCACCGCGATCGGAAGGCGTCGCCGCCGGGCCCGGAGCGGACGCACCCAACCCTCGGCCCAGGCCCTTTCCGACAAGGCCCGCTCGATCTCCCGGATGACCACAGGGGCGCCATTGCGCCTCAGGGTGCAAGCGTGCTCGCAGGGGGCCGGACACAGGCGCCCGGTGAACTCCGGAAAGTTGTTGGTGGATTCCAGGTGCGCATAGGCCTCGCGCCAACGGCCCTCGGCGATTGCCAGGTTCCACTCCGGGATCAGGTTGTGGACCGGGCAGCGGGCATGGCAGAAGGGGATCCCGCAATCCATGCAGCGCCCGGCCTGGCGGCCGGCGCGCGCCCCGGACAGGCGCGCCACGTATTCCCGCCAGTGGCGCAGACGCCGCTCAGGGGCCTCCTTCGGGGGCTCCTCCCGGTCGTGATGGAGAAAACCAAGGGGGTCGTCCATCGCTCGCCTCCAGTGGCCGAAAGGACAGATGTCTCTCTCCCAGCGTGCAACCAATAGGGAGTTTAGACCCATCACAGGCGGATTGTCGGCCACTGCCATCGCCCCCCGCTCCCAAGGGTGTCGCTCTCAAAGGCCGCGCCGTGCGCGCGCCGACTGGCCCCACCCTCCCTGACTCCCATGGCCGGCGGTTGGACCCGGGGCATCGGAAAACCCCGTTATTCGACGGCCTGCTAAAGTCCCCATTCCTTCCAGCGCCGCTCCAGACGCTTGACCGATACCGGGAAGGCGGTTCGCTGGGGCTGGGCGAAGAGGGAGATGCGCAGCTCCTCCAGGGCCCAGCGCATCTCCTCCAGACGCGGGTCGCTGCGGCCCTCGGCCCGCAGGCGCTCCCAGCGGTGCTGCCAGCGTTCCACCAGTGGGGCCATCTCGGCGATCCTCTGGCGGTCGCGGGCGGCCGCCCCGGGCAGGCGTTCCAGACGGGTCTCCAGGGCCTGGAGGTAGCGCGGGTAGTCCCCCAGACGGCCATAGGGCACCCTCTCCACGAAGCCCTGGAAGACCAGGGCGTCCAGTTGGCCGCGCATGTCCTTCACGGAGGCGAGCCACTGGGCCTGGGTGAGGCCGTCGAGGCCCCGGCGGAGGCGCTGGTAACGTTCCAGGATCTCCGCCACCCGGGCGGCGGCCTCGTTGGCGAGGCCGGCGAGACGCGGCCGGCCGGCCGCCAGGCGCCGGTGGAAGCCCGCCTGGGTGCGCTCTAGGACATCGCCCCCCTCGAAACAGGCGAGGTCCACCACCAGGGCCAGCAGTTGTTCCCCCAGATCGGCCCCGGGCCGTCCCGGGGCCCGCGCATAGCGTAGACGCATGGCGCCCAGGTCCGGGAGGTTCTTGCGCAGAGAGCGCAGATCGCGCCCCAGGGCGAGCATGGCCAGGCGCCGCTGCCCGGCGCGGTGGGCCACCGCGGCGTTTTCGGGGGCATCGAGCAGGCGCACGGCCACACCCGCGCCCTCATCCACCAGGGCCGGATAGGCGCTCACGGGGATCCCCGCGCGCTCCACCTTCAGCATCTCGGGCAGGTCACCGAAATCCCAGGCCTTCAGCCCCTCCCGTTCGAGTCCACTCCGCGGCCGTGCCGCGAAGTGCCGGCTGGCCCGTTCACCGAGTTCCCGTTGCAGGCGCCGGAGGTCGCGTCCGGCGGCCAGCTCCCGGCCATCGTCGTCGAGGATCCGGAAGCGCATGCGCAGATGCTCCGGCAGGGCCTCCAGGTCCCAGGCGTCCTCCGGGATGGAGATCCCCGTCAGCTCGCGCAGGGCCGTGCTCAGGGCCTCGGGCAGGGGACGGTCGCCGCCTTGTATGCGCGGCAGGAGGCGCGCCACGGTGTCGGGGATGGGCACCAGGGCGCGCCGTCGGGCCTTGGGCAGGGCCTTGAGCAGATGGGTCAGCAGTTCCTCCAGCAGGCCGGGCACCAGCCATTGGGTCGCCTCGGGGGAGACCTGGTTGACCAGGGCCAGGGGCACGGCCAGGGTGACACCGTCGGCGCCGTGGCCAGGATCGAAGTGGTATTCCAGCGGCAGCGGGGTATCCCCCACCAGGAGCCGGTCGGGAAATGCGTCTTCGCTCACCTCCCCGGCATCGGAGCGGAGCAGGTCGGCCATGCGCATGTGCAACAGCCGGGGACGTCCCTGGCTGGCCTTGCGTAACCAGCGGTGGAACCGGGGGGCGCTGTAGATACCCGGGGGGATGCGTTCGTCGTAGAAGGCGAACTGGGTCTCCTCGTCCACCAGGATACCGCGGCGGCGGGACTTGGCCTCCAGGTGCTCCAGGTACTCCACCAGCTCCAGGTTGTGGCGGTAGAAGGGGGCGCGGGTCTCGAAGTCACGGGCCACCAGGCCTTCGCGGATGAAGATCTCGCGCGCCTCGGCGGGGTTGACGGGGCCGTAGTTGACCCGCCGCCGCGCCACCAGGGGCAGGCCGTAGAGGGTCACCCGCTCGTAGGCCCCCACCTGTCCGCGCCGGGACTGCCAATGGGGCTCGGAATAGCTGCGGCTGAGCAGGTGGGCGGCGGCGGCCTCGGCCCATTCGGGCTGGATGTGGGCGCAGATGCGGCCATAGGGGCGGGTGGTCTCCAGGCGTTCGGCGGCCACGATCCACTTGGGTCCGCGCGCGTGCAGGCTGGAGCTGGGATGGATCAGGAAGCGGGCGCCCCGCGCCCCCTGGTACCAGGCGTCCTCGTCCTTGAGACCGAGGTGACCGAGGAGGCCGCTGAGCAGGGCGCGATGGAGGGTCCCGTAGTCGGCGGGTTGCGGGTTCTCGCGCACCCCCTCCTGGTGGAACTGGGCGCGCAACTGCTGGTGGATGTCGTGCCACTCCAGCACCCGGTTCCAGGAGAGGAAGTGGCGGCGGCAGAGCTTGCGGTACTGGTTGCGGGAGAGGTGGCGGCGCTTCTCCTCCAGGAACTCCCAGAGGTTCACGTAGGTGAGGAAATCCGAATCCTCGTGGGCAAAAGTGGCGTGGATCTCGTCCGCGGCCTGCTGCCTGTCCAAGGGGCGTTCGCGCGGGTCCTGGACGCTGAGGGCCGCGGCGATGATCAGCATCTCGCGCAGGCACCCGCCCTCGGCCGCCGCCAGGAGCATGCGCCCGATCCGCGGGTCCACCGGCAGGCGCGCGAGGCGGCGCCCCAGGGGGGTGATGCGGCGCCCGGCGTCCATGGCCTGCAACTCCTGCAACAGGCGGTAGCCATCGCTCACCAGACGCCGGTCGGGGGCGTCCACGAAGGGGAAGGCCTCCACCTCGCCGAAGCCCAGCAGGTTCATCTGCAGGATCACCGCGGCCAGGTTGGTACGCAGGATCTCGGGCTCGGTGAAGGCCGCGCGGGAGGCGAAGTCGTCCTCTTCGTACAGGCGGATGCAGATGCCGGGGGCGACCCGCCCGCAACGCCCCTTGCGCTGGTCGGCCGAGGCCTGGGAGATGCGCTCCACGCGCAGGCGCTGGACCTTGCTGCGGTGGCTGTAGCGGCTGATGCGGGCGAACCCGGCATCCACCACGTGGCGGATGCCGGGCACGGTGAGGGAGGTCTCGGCCACGTTGGTGGCGAGGACGATACGCCGTGCCCCGTGGGGCTGGAAGATGCGCGCCTGTTCCGCCGGTCCCAGGCGGGCATACAGGGGCAGCACCTCGGTGCCGGGCAGGTGGTGACGGGCCAGGGTCTCGGCGGTCTCGCGGATCTCCCGCTCGCCGGAGAGGAACACCAGGACATCGCCGCGATCCTCCCGCCCCAGTTCGTCGATGGCGTCCACGATGGCCTGCTGCATGGCCGGATCGCGCTCAGCGGCGCCGCGCTCCTCCGGCGGCCGGTAACGCACCTCCACCGGGAAGGTCCGCCCGGAGACCTCGATCACCGGCGCCCCCCCGAAGTGCCGGGCGAAGCGCTGCGGATCGATGGTGGCCGAGGTGACGATCACCCGGAGATCGGGGCGCCGCGGCAGCAGCCCCCGCAGATAGCCCAGGAGGAAGTCGATATTGAGGCTGCGCTCGTGGGCCTCGTCCACGATCAGGGTGTCGTACTCCAACAGCCGGCGGTCGTGCTGGATCTCGGCCAGGAGGATGCCGTCGGTCATGAGCTTGACCTGGGTGTCGGGCCGCACCCGGTCGTGGAAGCGTACCTTGTAGCCCACCCGGGTACCGGGCTCGGCCTGCAACTCGGCGGAGATCCGCGCCGCCAGGCTGCGCGCGGCGATACGCCGGGGCTGGGTGTGGCCGATCCGGCCCAGGACCCCGCGCCCCAGCGCCAGGCAGATCTTGGGCAACTGGGTGGACTTGCCCGAGCCCGTCTCCCCGCACACCACCACCACCTGATGGTTCGCGATGGCCGCGGCGATCTCCCCGCGCCGGGCGGACACCGGCAGGTCCGCCGGAAACTCGGGGCGCGGCAGGGTCTCACGGCGCAGGCGCAGGGCCTGCTGCGAGGCCCGCACCGCCACCCACAGGCGTTGCAGGCCCTCATCACAGGGTTGCCCCGCGCGCCGGCGGGCCTCGATCCCGCGCCGGCGGCGGCGCAGGGCGGCGCGATCCTGCGGCAGGCAGGCATCCAGGTCCTCGGGGGTGGGGAGATGCAGGGGAGTGGAAGCGGTCAAAGATCGTTCAGGAGATATCCGTTTCAAATG
Source organism: Chromatiaceae bacterium (assembly GCA_026984455.1). Taxonomy (GTDB): domain Bacteria; phylum Pseudomonadota; class Gammaproteobacteria; order Chromatiales; family Chromatiaceae; genus JALSSC01. The sequence continues at coordinate 503 of JALSSC010000030.1, read as the reverse complement.
AATATTTCGTTTTTCGAGGGTGTGCCTGACGCCCCCAGGCAGGGCATCGAAGCGGGTCATGGTAGGGGCTCTGCCGCGCAATCGCTACAGGGCCCAGAGGTGCTAGAGGCGGCCGCAGTAACGAGGAGTGGCACAGGGAAGCGCCGTCTGCGGACCGAAGGATGGAAATATTCACAGGGGGCGGGGATATAGGCAAAGAGCCCACGGGTGGTCCTCGGTCATGTGCCACCCATCCGGGCACTCGGAGAATCGCAGGCCGGACGCCCGGCCTCTTCGAGAACGGGTATAAGATCGCGTGGGTCTCGATAGGGGCGGCCAGCCCTGCCGACCGTCCCTATCCCGACCCAGAACCCCTGGCCCGATCAGGCGTCGAGGGCGTCCAGGGCCTTCTGGAAGCGGTTGGCGTGGGAACGCTCGGCCTTGGCGAGGGTCTCGAACCAGTCGGCGATCTCGTCGAAGCCCTCGTCCCGGGCCGTCTTGGCCATGCCGGGATACATGTCGGT
>JALSSC010000029.1 GCA_026984455.1 Chromatiaceae bacterium | reverse complement strand
GGACCGCCGCGATCACACCGAGGAAGGCGGTGAAGGTGAGGCCCAGGGACCAGAACATGAAGCGATCGGTGCGCCTGGTCAGATGTTCGAAATGCTTGTCCATGGCCTCGAAGCGCTTGTCCATGTCTTCACGCAGTTCGGTAAAGCGCTTGTCCATGGCCTCGAAGCGCTTGTTCATGTCTTCACGCAGTTCGGTAAAGCGCTTGTCCATGGCCTCGAAGCGCTTGTTCATGTCTTCACGCAGTTCGGTAAAGCGCTTGTCCATGGCCTCGAAGCGCTTCTCCATGTCCTCGCGCTGCTCGGCGAAGCGCTTGTCCATGGCCTCGAAGCGTTTGTCAACCGCCTCGAAACGCTTCTCTATGTCCTCGCGCTGCTCGGCGAAGCGCTTGTCCATGGCCTCGAAGCGTTTGTCAACCGCCTCGAAACGCTTCTCCATGTCCTCGCGCTGCTCGGCGAAACGCTTCTCCATGTCCTCGCGCTGCTCGGCGAAGCGCTTGTCCATGTCCTCGCGCTGCTCGGCGAAACGCTTCTCCATGTCCTCGCGCTGCTCGGCGAAACGCTTCTCCATGTCCTCGCGCTGCTCGGCGAAACGCTTCTCCATGTCCTCGCGCTGCTCGGCGAAGCGCTTGTCCATGTCCTCGCGCTGCTCGGCGAAGCGCTTGTCCATGTCTTCGCGCTGCTCGGCGAAGCGCTTGTCCACGGCCTCGAAGCGCTTCTCCATGAGCTGGAATCCGCGCTCCATCAATACCAATTGATGCTTGAGCGTCTCCTCCACCCGGACCAGGCGTTCGCGCAGCTCCACCTCGTAGACCGCCGGGGGCTTGGCCAGGCTCTGGTCGGCCAGCCATTCGGCGACATGGGTCTTGATGAATTCGATATCTTCGGCCTGCAGGTTCATGGGCAAAAGCTTAGCACAGGCAGTGGGTCTGCTTCACAGGGGGTGAAGTGGGGCGGGATGTGCGGTGGCTGTACCGCCACCGCGATCCAACCACCCGGATCCGAAGGCGGTCGCTGACCGTCAGACGATGCCCGAGAGCCTCTCCTTGCCGATCCCCCGGCCTCCCCAGGGATCAGAACTCAGAACTCGTTCCGCAACACTTGCGCCGCCTTCACCATGTTGCGCAGCGTCGGTTCCACCTCGTTCCAACTCCGGGTCTTGAGGCCGCAGTCGGGGTTCACCCAGAGCCGGTCGGGAGGGATGCGTTGGGCTGCCAGTTTCATGAGCCGTACCATCTCTTCCACCGTGGGGATGTTGGGGGAGTGGATATCGTAGACGCCGGGGCCGATCTCATTGGGATATTCGAAGTCGACGAAGGCGTCGAGCAGTTCCATCTGGGAGCGTGAGGTCTCGATGGTAATGACATCGGCATCCATCTCGGCGATGGCGTCGATGATGTCGTTGAACTCCGAGTAACACATGTGGGTGTGGATCTGGGTCTCGTCGCGCACGCCCGAGGATGCGAGACGGAAGGCCCGCACGGTCCACTCCAGGTATCTCTGCCAATCAGAGAGGCGCAGGGGCAGTCCTTCGCGGAGGGCGGCCTCGTCGATCTGAATGGCCTTGATGCCGGCGGCTTCCAGGTCCAGGACTTCGTCACGCAAGGCGAGTGCGATCTGCATACAGATCACCGAACGGGGTTGGTCGTCGCGCACGTAAGACCAGTTGAGAAGGGTCACCGGCCCGGTGAGCATACCTTTCACGGGTCGGTCGGTGAGCGACTGTGTGTAGGTGATATAGTCAACCGTCATGGGCGCCGGCCGGGACACGTCCCCATAGATGATGGGCGGTTTGACGCACCTGGAACCGTAGGACTGCACCCAGCCGAAACGGGTGAAGGCGAAGCCTTCCAGTTGCTCCCCGAAATACTCCACCATATCGTTGCGCTCGGGCTCACCGTGGACCAGCATGTCCAGGCCGTACGCTTCCTGCCTCTGTACCACCCGCGCGATCTCCGCGCGCATGAAGGCGACATAGGTCGTTTCGTCTATTGCACCCTCCCGCCGGTCACGCCGTGCCTTGCGGATCGCCGGCGTTTGCGGAAAGGAACCAATGGTGGTGGTGGGAAAACGTGGCAGTTTCAGCCGTGCCCGTTGCAGAGGGCGGCGCTCGGCATAGGGACTGTGGCGGCGGAGCATCTGCTCGCTCACGGCGGCCAGCCGCTTGGCCACTTCTGGGCGGTGGATACGCCTTGAGTGACGGCGGGACTCGATGGCCCGACGGGAACGGGTCAGCTCATCCTCCACCACCTCGGCGCCTTCCTCCAGGGCCCGTTTCAGGAGATCCACTTCGTGGAGTTTCTGCGTGGCGAAGGCGAGCCAGCCGCGCAGCTCTTCGTCCAGATCCTGTTCCGGTTCCAGGTCCACGGGGACGTGCAACAGGGAACAGGAAGGCGCTACCCAGACCCGCTCGCTCCCCATGCGGTCGATGGCCAGGGTCAGTTTTTCCAAGGCCGCGTCGAGATCGCTGCGCCAGACGTTGCGGCCATCCACCATCCCGAGCGAGAGCACCTTGTACGGTGGCAGCCGGTCCAGCACCGCCGGCAATTGGTGGGGGGCACGGACCAGATCCACGTGGAGGCCCGCGGTGGGCAGGCCGGCCGCCAGAGACAGATTCTCATCGAGAGCACCGAAGTAGGTGGTGAGCAGGATCTTCACCGGTACCGACTGGAAGCGGTGGTAGGCCGACTCGAAGGCCTGTTTCCAGGCCGTGGGCAGATCCTGCACCAGGACCGGCTCATCCATCTGCACCCATTCGGCGCCGGCTTCCGCCAAGCGTTCCAGCACCTCACCATAGACTTTCAGAAGACCGTTCAGGAGCGTCAACCGGTCGAAGGGCTCGCCCTTTCCTTTGGCCAGCCACAGCCAAGTGAGCGGACCGATCAATACTGGTTTGAATGGCATACCCAGGGCCTTGGCCTCGGCGACCTGGTCGAACAGCCGGTGGGATGAAAGGGCGAAACGCTGCCCCTTCACGACCTCGGGTACCAGATAGTGGTAGTTGGTATCGAACCACTTGGTCATTTCACAGGCCGCAGCCGGTGCCCCCGTGGGTGCCCGTCCCCGTGCCATGCGGAAATAGAGGTCTATTCCGACTTGGCCGCCTTCCCAGCCAAACCGTTCGGGTACCACTCCGAACATGGCGGAATGGTCCAATACCTGGTCGTAGAACGAGAAATCGCCCACCGGCACCCAGTCCAGTCCAGCCGCCTGCTGCTGGCGCCAATGTCTCTCGCGTAGATCGCGGCCCACGGCCTCCAGGCGGTTTAGGTCGGTCTCGCCTCGCCAGTAACGTTCGAGGGCGAATTTGAGCTCGCGGCCCGCGCCGATACGGGGAAAACCGAGGTTGTGCGCAATCATGAATCTCTGTCCTTGGGGTTGTTGAATGGAGGGCAGGCAGTCTGCGGGAAGCGGTTCTTCGATTCAATTCATAATAATTCATGTCTTATTGAGTAGAATTCACCTGACGACATCCCTTGTCATCATGCCCAGACGGCTTGCCGGGGCCATCATGCATATCGAGTTGAAGCACCTCCGCACCTTCGTGGCCCTGGCTGAGACGAGCAGCCTCAGCGGAGCGGCGGCGCGTCTGCACTTGACTCCATCCGCCCTCTCGCACCAGATCAAGGGGTTGGAGGCACAACTCGGCGCACCGCTCTTCGTGCGCAGGTCGCGACCACTGCGGCTCACCCGCCAGGGAGAGCGGCTGCTACAGCTTGCACGAGAAGTGCTGCCCAAGGTGGCGGCGGCACGCCGCGATCTCCAGCGCATGGCCTCCGGCGAGGTGGGCCGCCTCTGTATCGCCATCGAGTGTCACAGCTGTTTTGCCTGGCTCATGCCCGCCCTGGACCGCTATCGTCGCCTGTGGCCCGAAGTGGAGTTGGACCTGGTCGCCCGTCTCGCCTTCGACCCTCTGCCGGCCTTGGTGGCCAGCGAACTCGACCTGGTGATCACGTCCGATCCACGTGTCATCGAGGGGATACATTACGAGCCCCTGTTTCGCTATCAGGGGTTGTTGGCCATGCCTCCCGGTCATCGGCTGCTGGAAAAACCCTATGTGGAACCCCAGGACCTGGAAGGGGAGACGCTGATCACCTATCCGGTGGAAAGGCGGCGCCTGGACGTCTTCGGCAAGTTTCTCGATCCGGCGGGAGTGGAGCCGGCGGCCGTGCGCCATACGGAACTCACCGTGATGATGATCCAGTTGGTGGCCAGTGGCCGGGGCGTGGCGGCCCTGCCCGATTGGGCGCTGTCGGAGTATCTGGAGAGGGGGTCGGTGATCGCGCGGCCCCTGGGGGAGAAGGGGCTGCACGGTACCCTCTTTGCCGCCCTGCGCAGCAGAGAACGGGGATTGGCTTGGATGGACGACTTTCTCGATACGGCCCGAAGGGTATCCTTCGAGCAGTTGAAGGGGATCCACCACGTCTGATGGTCTCGCGGGAATGCGGCCCGTCCGGGGCTGCCGGCTCCCTACCCCCAGGGAAGGTCCCTCCCACTTCTACGGTTCGGGAAAAAGGTCGGCCGCTTATTCCCCCTGCATGTCCTGTAGGCATTGGCCGAGGGAATGCCGCCAATCGGGCAGGCGCAGGCCGAAGGTCCGGGCGAGGCGGCTGTTGTCCAGTACCGACCAGGCCGGGCGGAGGGCCGGGGTGGGGTAGTCGTCGCTGGGGATGGGGTGAAGTTCGCATTCCCCCCCCCTGGCATCGAGGATGGCCCGGGCGAAGCCGTACCAACTGGTGTGACCGGCGGCGCTGAGGTGATAGAGGCCGGTGGACTCGTCCGGGGGGGAATGCAAGAGACGGGCGGCGATATGGGCGGTGGCGGCAGCGATCATACGGCTCCAGGTGGGGGCGCCGATCTGATCGTCCACCACCCGCAGTTCATGACGCTCACGGCTCAGGCGCAGCATGGTGCGCAGGAAGTTGTGGCCGCGTGCGCCATAGACCCAACTGGTGCGCAACACCACCGCCGGGGCGTCGCTCTCCAGCAGGGCGGTCTCACCGGCGAGTTTGCTCTTACCATAGACGTTGAGGGGATTGGGGGCGTCGTCTTCCCGGTAGGGGTGCGTGGCCCTGCCCGGGAACACGAAGTCGGTGGAGTAATGGATCACGGGGAGCCCGCGCGCGCCCGCCAGGCGGCCCAGTTCGGCCACGGCCTCGGCGTTGATGCGGGTGGCGAGGTCGGGTTCGCTTTCGGCCTGGTCCACCTGGGTGTAGGCGGCGGCATTGACCACCAGGTCGGGACGGGTCCGGTCGAGCAGGGGGCCGAGTTCCACCACCTTGGCGAGGTCGGCGCGGATGCCGAAACGGCCGTCGCGGCTGGCGCCCAGGACCTCACCCAGGGGGGCGAGGGTGCGCAACAGCTCCCAGCCCACCTGGCCGGTGGCGCCGAGCACCAGGATGCGCCGGGGATCAGGGCCGGTAGGGGAGGAGACGGTCATCGGGGATGTCCTGCAACAAGGGGGCGCCACGATCCTTGTCGGAGAGGACCGGCGGCCCGGCCAGGGGCCATTGGATGCCGATCGCCGGGTCGTCCCAGCGGACGGAGAACTCCCCGGCCGGATGGTAGTAGTCGGTGCATTTGTAGCTGAACAGGGCCTCCTCGCTGAGCACGCAGTAGCCATGGGCGAACCCCGGGGGGATCCAGAACTGGTGATGGTTCGTGCCGCTGAGCACCGCCCCGGCCCAGCGACCGAAGCGGGGCGAGCCCCGGCGGATGTCCACCGCCACGTCGAAGACCTCACCCTGGAGCACCTGCACCAGCTTGCCCTGGGGATGGGGATTCTGGGCATGGAGCCCGCGCAGGACGCCCCGCGCCGAGAGGGCCTGGTTGTCCTGGACGAAGGGACCGGTGATGCCGAGGGCCTGGTAGCGGGCGGCCTGCCAGGACTCCATGAACCAGCCGCGTTCGTCTCCGAAGACCCGGGGCTGGATGAGGCGCACCTCGGGGAGGGCGGTCTCGACGACCTTCATTGGGGTTCTCCCGTGCGTTCCAGCAGGCCGAGCAGGTAGTCGCCGTAGGCGCTCTTGCGCAAGGGTCCGGCCAGGGCGCGCAGGGCCCCGGCGCCGATCCAGCCCTGCTGGAAGGCGATCTCCTCGGGACAGCACACCTTGAGGCCCTGGCGTTGTTCGATGGTCTCGATGAAGTCGCCGGCCTGCATCAGCGATTCGTGGGTGCCGGTGTCGAGCCAGGCGATGCCACGCCCGAGTCGCTCCAGATACAGTCGGCCCTGTTCCAGATAGCGCCGGTTGAGGTCGGTGATCTCCAGCTCGCCATGCGCCGAGGGCTTCAGGGAGCGGGTTAGGTCCACCACCTGCCCATCGTAGAAATAGAGGCCGGTGACCGCGTAGTTGGAGGCCGGGGTCCTGGGCTTCTCTTCCAGGCTCACCACGTTGCCCGCGGCATCGAATCCGGCCACACCGTAGCGTTCCGGATCACGCACCCAGTAGCCGAAGACCGTGGCCCCTTCCTCCCGCGCCATGGCCTGGCGCAACTGGCGCACCAGGCCATGGCCGTAGAAGATGTTGTCGCCGAGGATCAGGCAGGCGGGGCCTCCGGCCAGGAATTCGGCGGCGATGAGAAAGGCCTGGGCCAGCCCGCCCGGCTCCGGCTGGACGGCGTATCGCAGGTCCAGGCCCCATTGGCCGCCGTCGCCGAGGAGTTCCTGGAAGGCCTGCAGGTCGCGCGGGGTGGTGATGACCAGGATCTCGCGGATGCCGGCAAGCATGAGGATGCCCAGGGGGTAGTAGACCATGGGCTTGTCGTACACCGGCAGCAGTTGCTTGCTGATGGAGCGGGTGAGGGGATAGAGCCGGGTCCCCGAGCCGCCGGCCAGGATGATGCCCTTGCGGGTGGCCTTCATGCCCCGGCCCCCAGGCGTTCGCCGCGGTAGCTGCCGTCCATCACCCGTTGCACCCATTGGGGATGCTCGATATACCACTGGACGGTGTGTCTGAGGCCGCTCTCGAAGCTCTCCCGGGGGCGCCAGCCCAGTTCCGTCTTCAGGCGGGTGGCGTCGATGGCATAGCGCCGGTCATGGCCGGGGCGGTCCGGGACGAAGGTCTTGAGGGTGGCATGGGGGCGGTGGGGCGAGTCGGGCAGGAGTTCGTCGAGGACCGCGCAGAGGGTGTCCACCACCTCCAGGTTGGTGCGTTCGCTGTCGCCGCCCACGTTGTAGATCGCGCCGGGCCGGCCGGCCTCCAGCACCCGCCAGATGGCGCGGCAGTGGTCCTCCACGTAGAGCCAGTCGCGCACGTTGCCGCCGTCACCGTAGATGGGCAGGGGCTCGCCGGCGCGGGCCTTGAGGATCATCAATGGGATCAGCTTCTCCGGGAACTGGTAGGGACCGTAGTTGTTGGAGCAGTTGGTGGTGAGCACCGGCAGGCCATAGGTGTGGTGCCAGGCGCGCACCAGGTGGTCCGAGGCGGCCTTGGAGGCCGAATAGGGGGAGTTGGGGGCATAGGGGCTGGATTCGGTGAATCGCCCCTCCTTCCCCAGGGAGCCATAGACCTCGTCCGTGGAGACGTGCAGGAAGCGGAAATCCTCGCGCGCGTCCGCCGGCAGCCCGCTCCACCAGGCGCGGGTCTGATCGAGGAGGTTGAAGGTGCCGAGGACGTTGGTCCGGATGAAGGCCGCCGGGCCGTCGATGGAACGGTCCACGTGGCTCTCGGCGGCGAAGTTGACGATGGCGTCCGGACGCTGGTCGCGCAGCAGCCGGGCGACCAGCGCCGGATCGCCGATGTCGCCCCGGACAAAGCGGTAACGGGGGTCTCCTTCCAGGTCCGCGAGGCTGTCCCGGTTCCCGGCATAGGTGAGCAGGTCGAGGTTGAGCACCCGTACCGCGGTCCGGTCGATGAGGAAGCGGACGAAGTTGCCGCCGATGAAACCGGCGCCGCCGGTGACCAGGATCGTCTCCATGGAGATGGGCCTCAGAAGGGGATGTCGTCGTCGAAGCCCTCGTCGGGCGGCGTCTGTGGCTGGGCCGGCGCCGGCTGGGGCGGTGGGGCCGCCGGTGCCGGCTGGGGGGCCGCGGCCGGGCGGGGCTGGCCGTAGCCCTGGTCGAAATCGGCGGCACCCCCGCCGCCGCGGCTGTCGAGCATCTGCATGTTGTCCGCGCGGATCTCGGTGGTGTAACGGTCCTGGCCGTCCTGTCCCTGCCACTTGCGGGTCCGCAACTGGCCTTCGATGTAGACCTTGGAACCCTTGCGCAGGTACTGCCCGGCGATCTCGCCGAGCTTGCCGAACAGGGCGACCCGATGCCATTCGGTATGTTCCTGGGTCTCTCCGGTGTTGCGGTCCTTCCAGGTCTCGGTGGTGGCGACGCGCAGATTCGCCACCGCGCTGCCGCTGGGCATGTAGCGGGTCTCGGGGTCGGCCCCGAGGTTACCGATGAGAATCACCTTGTTGACGGTGCCTTTGGCCATCCTTTTTCAACCTCTGTGTGGGTGGTGGGGTCAGGCGCTGTTCGCCATGACGTGGTGGAGTGCCTCGCGGTCCAGGCGGTCCTTGTTCACCTTAAGGTAGGCGGTGCCCTCGTCGGTCTCTACCACCGCCTCCATCACCCCGGGCACCCGCCGCAGGGCCTGTTCCAGATCCGCGGCCTCCCGGGGGTCGAGGGCGCCGACCGGGAGGAGTTCGTTGCTCAGATAGCGGGGGTCCGACAGACCGGCGGCCAGGGCCAACCATACCAGGGCGGCGCCCAGACCGAACAGATAGACGCCGCCGACGCCGAGGTGATGGTGCATCCAGCCGCCGAGCAGACCGCCGAAGAAGGCCCCCACGAACTGGGAACTGGAATAGACCCCCATGGCCGTCCCCTTGGCCTGGACCGGGGCGATCTTGGATATCCAGGAAGGGAGGGTGGCCTCGAGCACGTTGAAGGCGGTGAAGAAGGCGAGGAGACCGGCCACCAGGCCCCACAGATGGTGACCCAGCCCCCAGAACAGGGCCTGGGCGAGGCCCAGGGCGGCGATGGCGCCGAGGAATACGGTGCGCATCCGGCGGCGTTTCTCGGCGATGATCACGAAGGGCACCATGGCGCCCATGGCCAGGACCATCACCGGCAGGTAGACCAGCCAATGCCAATGGGGCGGGACCCCGGCATCCACCAGGGAGAAGGGGAAGGCCAGGAACAGCGCGGTCATGCCCATGTGCAGGATGAGCACGCTGGCGTCGAGGCGCAGCAGGTCCGGCTGGCGCAGCACGAAACCGAATTGCCCCGCCACCGCCTCGGCGTCCCGGTGACGGCGCACCCGCGCGGGGGTCGGCACCACGACGGCGACGATCAGGGCCCCCGTCAGGGCCAGGCCGGCGGTGATCCAGAAGATCCCGGGGACCCCCACCCAGGCGTCCAGCAGTGGTCCCAGGAGCAGCGACAGGGCGAAGGCCATGCCGATGCTGATGCCGATGAAGGACATGGCCCGGGTCCGCACCTGCTCCCGGGTGAGGTCCGCGGCCAGGGCCAGGATCGCGGCGGCAATGGCGCCGCTGCCCTGGAGGACGCGGCCGAGGATGATCTGGCCGATCCCGTCGGCGGTCGCCGCCACCACGCTGCCGAGGGCGAATATCAGGAGGCCGCCGAGGATCACCGGCTTGCGTCCGATGCGGTCCGAAAGCATGCCGAAGGGGATCTGCAGCAGGGCCTGGGTGAGACCGTAGGCGCCGATGGCCAGCCCCACAAGCACCGGCGTGGTGTCGGGAAGGTGTTCGGCGTAGAGGGCGAACACCGGCAGGATCAGAAACAGGCCCAGCATCCGTACCGCGAACACCGCCGCGAGGGAGGCGGCGGCACGACGTTCCACAGGGCTGAGATCGATAGAATCTTCTTGGTTCATGGGGCTATGGCGGGTAAAGGGCGGAATTCTACCAGACAACGTCCGCCGGAGATGCCGGAAAAGGCCCCTGTGCCTCGTGACCGGCGGGAGATGCAACTCGCCTTGACCTGGAGCCGGCTCCAGTACCTATTCTCCCTGCCGGACAGGCCTTGCATGCTCCGGGGTCTGTGACATGCAGAGCCGGCACGTCCGACGGCCATGTCGAAGGCGCATTCGAGTGACATCCATGTTCCCCAGGAGGTGATGAGATGAGACATCTGACGATCGCTGCGACTCTGTTGTCGTGGAGCCTGTCGGTGTTCGCCGCCGGCAGCCAATATACGATGCGGGTGGATGGCCTGGCCTGCCCCTACTGCGCCTACGGCATCGAGAAGAAGCTGGCCAGGATCGACGGCGTCGAGAAGATCGATGTGGATCTGGAGAAGGGCCTGGTGACGGTGCAGGTCCGTGAAGGCGTGCAGATCACCGAGCCGCAGATGAAACGGCTCTTCAAGGAGGCGGGCTTCACTTATCGCCGCATGACCAGGCGTCCGTTGTGAATCGCGCCCCTTGACCGTGGCCCCCCGGAATACGAGGGACGACCGTAGTGGCCGAAAATCCACGTGCGACGGGTATATATACCCGTCGCACGTAAATATTTCGCTACTGCGGCCGCCCCTCGCACCCCTGGGCTGTGTTGCGAAAGCTCGCCATAGTCCCCGCTATGACTCGCTTCCGCGCCTTGCCCAGGAGCACGAGGAACACCCTCGAAAAACGAAATATTCACGTGCGACGGGTATAATCAATTACTTTCCCAGCCGCCGGGCATTGCGCCATGACCAACCGAATCCAATTCCGCAAGACCAAGATCGTGGCCACGGTGGGCCCGGCCTGCGACACCCCTGAGATCCTGGAGGCCATGATCCGCGCGGGCATGAGCGTGGCCCGGCTGAATCTCTCGCACGGCACCTACGGCGAACACCGCGAACGTATCGGACGCATTCGCGAGGCCGCCGGGCGGGCCGGCCGGCAGGTGGCGGTGATGATCGACACCCGTGGCATAGAGATCCGCACCACCCGTGTGGAGGGTGGTCTGGTGGAACTGGTGTCGGGCCAGAGCTTCAGCCTCTATATGGACCCGCGTCCTGGGGATGGACGGGGCGTCTCTGTCACTTACCCGGGGCTCGGCGGGGAGGTGAATCCGGGCGACCCCATCCTCCTCGACGACGGTGCCATGGAGTTGCGGGTGTGCTCGGTATTGGAGCGGGAGATCGTCTGCGAGGTGGTGGTGGGCGGGATCCTGCGCGACAACAAGGGGGTCAACCTGCCCGACACCCAGCTCTCGATCAGCGCGGTGGACCCGGCCCATCGTGACGACGTGGTCAAGGAGCTGGACTTCGCCGTGGACAACGACGTGGACTATATCGCCGCCTCCTTCGTGCAGAGCGCCGAGGATCTCTACCGTATGCGCCAGATCCTGCGTGAGCGGGAGGTGGAGATCCCCATCATCGCCAAGATCGAGAACAAGGCCGGGGTGCGCAACCTGGAGGACATCGTCCTCGCCGCCGACGGCATCATGGTGGCGCGCGGCGACTTGGGGGTGGAACTGCCCCTGGCCGACGTACCCAGTACCCAGAAGAAGATCATCCGGACCACGGTGGGGGCCGGCAAACCGGTGATCACCGCCACCGAGATGCTCGCCTCCATGGAATTCAATCCCAAGCCCACCCGCGCCGAGGCCTCGGACGTGGCCAACGCCATCCTCGACGGCAGTTCGGCGGTGATGCTCTCGGGCGAGACGGCGGTGGGCAAGTATCCGGTGCAGACGGTGCGCACCATGTCCGAGTTGGCGGTGCGCGCGGAGGCCTCGCTGCGCGAGTACGGCTTCTTGCAGCAGGTCGCCCTGAACCCCTCGAACCTGGTCACCGCCGCGGTCAGCGAATCGGCGGTGCGCATGGCCGATCGCCTGGATGCGGCGGCCATCTACTGCCTGACGGAGACGGGGTTCACCGCCCGCCTGGCCTCCAAGCACCGGCCGGAATGTCCGATCCTCGCCCTGACGTCCTCCACCAAGGTGGCGCGTCGTCTGAGTCTCAACTGGGGGGTCATGCCGGTGCTTCTGGAGGGTGAATTAGGGGACGAGGAGAAGATCGACCAGGGTTGCGTCCTGGCCAAGGATCTGGGCATCGTGGCGCGTGGCAATCTGGTGGTGGTCACCTCCGGGCAGAAACAGGAGGCCGGGGGAACCAACCTGATCCGGGTGTTGACCCTGGGGAGCTAGCAGGCCGTGGATGAATGGGGTTTTTCGATGGGCTGTGTGCGCTACAAGGATCTGTTTGCCCTCTTCGACGGCCGTAGCCGTTGAAGAAGGCATGAACCGGGAGATTGCATTTCCCAGTTCCGCGGTCGGAAAGTTCCGGGGAAGGACCTCCTCGACATCCTGTGAGTTTCATGCCCGTGCACGGCGCGACGCTGGGCTGCCCCCGCGGTCCCTCAGGTCTCCAACCATGCGTACCACAGGGGCAGGGTGACCAGGCTGGAGGCCGTGGTCAGGGTCACGGCCGCGGCATAGAGGCCCACGTCGAGCCTGAAGCGCTCGCACAACACCAGGCCCAGGACCATGGTGGGCATGGCCGCCTCCAGCACCACGCCGGCGCGGAGGTCGCCGCTGAAGCCCAGGCCGGCGGCCAGCCATAGGACCACGGCGGGGATGACCAGCAGTTTCAGGCCCACCACCGGGAGCAGACTCGGCAGCAGGTGCCAGCGGCTGCGCTCCCATTGCAGGCTGAGGCCGATGGCGAACAACATCAGCGGCACCACCCCGCGTTCCAGCAGCCCCAACAGCCCGCGCACCAGTTCGGGTTGGGGCAACCCGGAGAGGTTCATCAGCACGGCCGCCAGGGCCGCCCACAGGGCCGGGATACGCAACAGGTGTTGGCGCATGGACCGCTCCGCACCGTCCCCCGTGCCGAGGCGGGTGGCCACCAGGATGCCGACGCTGAACAGCAGGGGGGTGCAGGCGAAGAGGTCGTATTGGACCGCGATGCTGCGCGCCCAGGGGCCGTACAGGGCCTCCAGCACCGGCAGGCCCATGTAGGTGGCGTTGGGGAAGGCGGTGGCCAGGATCAGGGCCCCGGTCTGGGCCCGGGTGCGGCGACAGAACCGGCAGACCCCGTACCCCAGGGCCATTCCGGACAACACCCCGGCGGCGGCCGAGCCGGCGATCACCAGGGTGCGTCGGCCGAGTGGGGCGTCCCAGAGCACGGTGAGCACCAGGGCCGGCAACAGCAGGTAATAGACCAGGGAGGTGAGCACCCGGCGGGTCTCCGCGGCGGACAGGGCGGCGGGCCGCAGCACCTTCCAGGCGACGCCGCACAGGATCAGCCCCGCCATCGGCAAGAGTACGTCGAACATCGCGGCCGCTCAGCCGATGCGGATCTGTACCGGAAACCTGGGGGCCTTGGCTTCCTTGCCCCGGCGCCAGGGGAGGCCCGCCTGATCCGCCAGCCAGAGGCCGGTGAGGCCGAAGGCCACGGCGCCCAGGTAACCGGGCAGGGGCAGACCGAGGATCCCCGGTCCCTGGAGCAGGGGCAGGGTGAAGGCCCGCTGGGGGCCGAAGGCCTGGTCCCAGGCCTGGGCCGCCAGGGCGATGGCGATGGCGGCCAGGGCGGTGAGGAGCGGGCGGCTCCAGTTGCCGTGGTGGAGGCCGGTGAACAGGGTGGTGCGGCCACGGATCAGGGCCATGCCCTGGGCCAGGAGCAGGGGGGCGAACCAGGTGAGGGGATAGATCCAATCGGGCCAGAGGGCCGCGCCGGCGAGGCCCAGGCAGGCCGGCAGCACCAGGATCCAGCCCAGCTCGGGATCGCCCCGGAAACCGGTGGCCGGGCCGTCGTGGAACAGCCGCAGCAGGGTTGGGCGCTGGGCCAGCCATTGGCGCAGGACCAGCAACAGGGGGAGCAGCAGCCCCGCGTGGAGCCCCTGCCAGAAGACCCACTGTGCGGGCGAGAGGTCGGTCCGGGGGTAGGTCCAGTTCTGCAGAAAGAGATTGAGATACTGCAACAGGGCATCCAGCAAGACCCCGGCCGGGAACAGACTGAGCAGATACAGGGGGCGGTCCTGGATCAGGCTGTGGCCGCTGCCCGCCTGAGTGTGGGCGTCCAGGAGCAGGAGCGCGCCCAGCCACAACAGGGCCTCGCCGGCGTGGGGCGACTGGCCGAGACCCAGGGTCGGGGCGAGGATCAGGGCGGCGGTCCCGAGCCAGGCCCAGTAGCGCAGCGATCCCCGTCCATTGTCCGCCGTGGGCGCCCTCCGTGGGCGGGGCGGCGGTCGCCGCAGGAGCAGCAGGGCCAGTCCGGCGGTGGTCAGGGCCAGGGTCCCCCAGTAGAGGGCCGGACTCAGGGACAGGGCGTCCCAGGCGCGTTCCCGCAAGGGGATCTCGAAGAGGTCCGCCAGCGGGATCTGGCCCAGCACCGCCCCGGCCAGGGGCAGGGCCAGGGACAGGAGCAACCAGACGAGCAGGCTCAGCAGGGCGCGGATCAAGGGTGACGCCGGTCGATCACCACCTGGACCAGGGCCTTCTGCCCCGGACGGACCGGCTGCACCTCGCCTTCGAGGTCACCGGACTGGGCGATGGGCCGGCCGCTCTTGGAGATGCGCGCCCCCACCTTGACCCGGTCGAAGCGGGACAGGCGCATCTGCGGCATCATCGCCAGGGCGTCGTTCAGGGTCACCTTCACCGGCAGGTCCTTCGCCCGCAGGCGCTTGACCGCCAGGGGCATGGGCGGACCCTGGAGGGCCTTGGCATAGATGAACAGGCTGTCGTCCGGGGAGACCTGACCCATGAGGGCGTCGGCCAGGGTGACCTCCACCTGGATCGCGCCCGCGCCGGCCGGGGCGGTCCCGGCCCGAGGCGCCGCGGCCGCCGCCACCTGCGGGGCCTCGGGCGGCATCCCGGCCTTCTCCCGTGCCTTGGCGATGTATTGGCTCAGGGCCTGGGCATCCTCGCCGCCGGGCCGGAGCTGGGCGCGCAGACGTGACCAGGCCTCGACCGCGGCCTTGAAATCACCGGCTTGGAATTCGGCCAGACCGAGCATCCACAGGCCGTTGGGGGCCTTGGGATTGATCTCCAGGGCCTTGGTGACGAGTTCACGTGCCTTGGGGGTGAAACGGCCCTTCACCTGCACCAGAGTCTCGGCATAGCCCAACAACACGTTGGTGTCCTTGGGGGCCAGGCCGTAGGCCCGCTCCATGGCGGCCAGGGCCTTCTGTGGCTGCTTCAGGGTCAGATAGCTGCGCCCCAGCATCAACCAGCCTTCCAGGTTGTCGGGGTGTTGCGCCATCTTCTCCGCCAGGCGCTCCACCAGGACGTCCATGGGGGGCAGGTGCCGGCCCGGGGCGCCGGCGTGAGCGGCCGCCATCGGGCCGGTGGGCGCGGTGATGGCACTGGTGTCGCCCACCGCCAGGTACAGGCCCAGGGCGAGCAGGGGCAGGGCCACGCCCAGCACAGGGGCGGCCCAGGTACCGCTGCGCGCCGCCTCCCCCTCCGGGGCGTCGGCCACGGCGTTCAGGTCCACGTCCACCAGGAGTTCCTTCTCCAGATCGCGGCGGGCGCTCTCGTATTGCTCCCGGCTGAGGTTGCCGGCCTCCAGGTCGGCCTCCAGCTCCGCCAACTGCTGACGGATCACGGCGATGTTCACTGCGTCCTCGTCGATGGCCTCGGCCTGAGCCGGCGGTTTGCGCAACAGAGGGGGCAGGACGAACAGCAGGGCCACGGCCACCATGGCCGCGGCGAGGATCCAGAAGGTGGTCATTTGGCGTTGTCCTCGGGGCTGTCGGCGGCGGCCAGGAGGGCCCGCACACGGCGTTCCTCCTCTGCGCTGATCTCGGTCTCCCGGGCCTTCTTGCGTCGCAGCAGGGCGCGCCCCAGGAAGAAGGCGGCGATCAGGGCGAGGATCGCCGGGCCGTACCAGAGGGGATAGGTGCTGGGTTTCACCGGTGGATCGTAGAGCACGAAGTCGCCATAGCGGGAGACCAGGAAGTCGAGGATCTGGGCCTTGGACTTGCCGGCCTTCATCATCTCGTAGACCTCCTGGCGCAGGTCTTGGGCGAGGTCTGCCTGAGAGGCGGCCAGGGACTCGTTCTGGCACACCAGACAGCGGAGTTTTCCGATCAGTTCGCGGAAGTCCCGTTCCTGGGCCGGGTCGTCGAAGGTGAACTCCGACAGGGTGTAGGCCTGGGCCTGAAGGCCGGCGCAGGCCAGGGCCAGGAACAACAGCACGGCATGGAGTGCCGGTCTCCAGCCGGTCCTTCGCCGGGCGGCGGCCCGCGGGACGCCGCTGCCGCGGATGGGGGATGTCAGGTGCATGGGCATCAACTCTCGGCCTTCAATCTCTGAACCACGGGCTCCACCTTCTCCGCCCAGGAGCGTTCGTCCAGGGGGCCCACGTATTTGTAACGGATGATCCCTTCGCGGTCCACGACGAAGGTCTCCGGGGTGCCGTAGACCCCCCAGTCGATGCCCACCCGGCCGTCGGCGTCGAACAGGACCTCCTCATAGGGATTGCCCAGACGCCTCAGCCAGTTGAGGGCATCCGGGCGTTCGTCCTTGTAGTCCAGGGCGTAGAGGGTCACCTCTCCGCGCCGGGCGAGGCGGTCCAGAAAGGCGTGTTCCTGGCGGCAGGACACACACCAGGTGGCCCAGACATTGAGTAGGGCGACCTTGCCCTGGAAGATGGACTGGTCGAGGGTGCGCTGGGGATCCTGGAGGGTGGGCAGCCGGAACTTCGGGACCGGCTTGCCGATCAGGGGCGAGGGGATCAGCTTGGGGTCCTGGCCGAGGCCCCAGGCGAGCAGCCCGGCGAGGATCACGAATCCGCCCAGGGGCAGCAGGAAGCGTGCGGAGCCTTTCATTCAACGTCCTCCCGTGAGGGCCTGTTGCGCCGCCAGGCGCACCGCCCGGGCCGCGCTCAGGACCCGTTTCGGCGCCAGCCGGTAGCGGCGGTCGCTGAGGGCCAGCAGGCCGCCCAGGGCCATGAGCAGGCCGGCCAGCCAGATCCAGCGCACGAAGGGCTTGTAATAGATGCGCAGGCTCCAGTCCCCGTTCCCCAGGGACTCGCCCAGGGAGACATAGAGATCGCGCCAGAGGGACTTGTCGATGGCGGCCTCGGTCATGGGCCGGGTCCGGACGCCGTAGATGCGTTTCTCTGGCTCCAGCATGGCGATCAGGCGATCGCCCTGGTAGACCCGGAAGAGGCCCCGGTCGGCGCGGTAGTTGGGGCCCTGGATCTGTTTCACGCCCTCGAACTGAAAGCGATAGCCGGCCATCTCATAGGTGTCGCCGGGCGACATGCGGATGTCCTTTTCGATCCCCAGGTTGCTCACCAGGGTCGCCCCGACGATGAAACTGGCCACCCCGATGTGGGCCAGCCACATACCGAAATAGGCCAGGCGGCCGTTGCGCAGGTCGCCGCTGAGGCCGCTCCAACCCTTGTTGCGATAACGTTCACGCAGGCTGGCGATGTGGCTGAACAGGAGCCAGGCGGCGAGGCCCAGGCCCAGGGCCACCAGATTCGGATGGAGGCTGTGCGGGAGCGCCCAGGCGGCCGCGGCGGCGACCACCGACAGCAGCGCGGCGAGCCACAGGCGGCGCACCAACAGGGCCGGCTCGGTACGCTTCCAACGCGCCACCGGCCCCAGCCCCATGAGCAGCACCAGGAACGGACTCAGGGTGATGAACACCTTGTTGAACCAGGGGAAGCCCACCGAGATCTTGCCCCAGCCCAGGGCCTCGTAGATGAGCGGGGCGAGGGTCCCCAGGAGGATCAGGGTGGCGAGCAGGGTGAGGAGCAGGTTGTTGCCCAGGAGCAAGGTCTCACGCGAGATCAGGTCGAAGCGCCCCCCCGAATGGATGTAGGGGGCGCGCCAGGCGTACAGGGTCAGGGAGCCGCCGATCACCACCACCAGGAAGGCGAGGATGAACATGCCGCGCGCGGGATCGGTGGCGAAGGCATGGACCGAGGTGAGCACCCCCGAGCGCACCAGGAAGGTGCCCAGGAGGCTCATGGAGAAGGCGAACAGGGCCAGGAGCACGGTCCAGGTCTTGAAGGCGCCGCGCTTCTCGGTCACCACCAGGGAATGCAGCAGGGCGGTGCCCACCAGCCAGGGCATGAAGGAGGCGTTCTCCACTGGGTCCCAGAACCACCAGCCGCCCCAGCCCAGCTCGTAGTAGGCCCACCAGGAGCCCAGGGTGATGCCGATGGTGAGGAAGATCCAGGCCACCGTGGTCCAGGGCCGTGACCAACGCGCCCAGGCCGCATCCAGCTTGCCGCCGATCAGGGCGGCGATGGCGAAGGCGAAGGCCACCGAGAAGCCCACGTAGCCCATGTACAGCATGGGCGGATGGACCGCCAGGCCCGGGTCCTGGAGCAGGGGGTTGAGGTCGCGCCCCTCGGGCGGGGCCGGCAGCAGGCGTTCGAAGGGATTGGAGGTGAGCAGCATGAACAGCAGGAAGCCGATGGCCACCATGCCCATCACCGCCAGGACCCGGGCCGTCACCTCCAGGGGCAGCTTGCGGCTGAACAGGGCCACGGCCGCGCCCCACCCCCCCAGGAGGACGGCCCAGAGCAGCAGGGAGCCCTCATGGGCGCCCCAGATGGCGGAGATCTTGTATATCTCCGGCAGGTGAGTATTGCCGTTCTGGGCCACGTAGAGGACGGAGAAGTCGTTGTGCAGGAAGGCCCAGGCCAGGGCACCCATGGCGATGGCCAGGAAAAGGAACTGGCCATAGGCTAGGGGCCGGGCCAGGGCCATCCAGGCGCGGGTGCCGTTGAGACTGCCCCAGAGGGGGAAGACGGCCTGGGTGAGGGCCAGACAGAGGGCGATCACCAGGGCCAGGTGGCCGAGTTCGGGGATCATCGGGCCGCCTCCCGCATCCCCTTGATCCCTTCCGCATGGGCGGTCTTCAGGGTCTTGGCCACATCTGGCGGCATATAGTTCTCGTCGTGCTTGGCCAGGACCTCCGAGGCCACCACCCGGCGCGGACCGGCCAGGGTGCCGGTGGCGACGATACCCTGACCCTCGCGGAACAGATCGGGGAGGATGCCGTCGTAGGCCACGCGGATGGTCTCGGCGTTGTCGGTGAGGTCGAATTCCACGTGGGTGCCGTCACGTTCGACGCTGCCCACCTTGACCAGGCCGCCCACCCGGAAGGGGTGGTCCTTGGGGGCCTTGCCGGCCACCACGTCCGAAGGCGGGAAGAAGAACATCAGGTTGTCGTCGAAGGCCTTGAGGGCCAGGAAGGTGGCGAGCCCCAGGCCTCCCAGCATCAGGCCGATGAGATAGAGGCGTTTCTTGCGGATCGGATTCATCTGGCATGCCTCCCGGCCCGGCGGGCCTTGCGCAGGATCGCGGCACGCAGGCGGCGGTGTTGCGCCAGCGGGCCGATCAGGTTGTAGACGAGAATGACCAAGGCGAGGCCGTAGGAGGGCCAGACATAGGCGGCATAACCGCCCATATGCAGAAATTCGCTCACTTGGCTTCGGCCTCCAGCAGGTTCTTCACCCAGCGGGTGTTGCGGTCACGTTCGAGGAGTTCGTTGCGTGCCCGCATTAGGACAGTGGCAAAGAAGAAAAGTTTGAAGGCGAGGGCGCCGATCAGCAGCGGGATCAACATGCTGGGGACGATGGAGGGCTTGCCCAGCTTGGTGATCGTGGCCGGCTGGTGGAGGGTGTTCCACCACTCCACCGAGTAATGGATGATGGGGATGTTCACCACCCCCACCAGGGCCAGGATGGCCACCGCCCGGGCGCCCACGCGGCGGTCCTCGATGGCCCCGTAGAGGGCGATCACCCCCAGATAGAGGAAAAACAGGATCAGTTCCGAGGTGAGGCGGGCGTCCCACACCCACCAGGTCCCCCACATGGGCTTGCCCCAGAGGGAGCCGGTGGCCAGGGCGAGGAGGGTGAAGGAGGCGCCGATGGGGGCGCAGCTCACCGCGATCACCTCGCCCATCTTCACCCGCCAGACCAGGCTCAGGAGGCCGGAGAAGGCCATCACCATATAGATGAACATGGACATCCAGGCCGCCGGCACATGGATGAACATGATCCGGTAGCTGTCGCCCTGTTGGTAGTCGGTGGGGGCATAGACCAGGCCGTCCACCCAGCCGATCACCAGCAGCAACAGGCTCGCCCCCAGCAGCCAGGGAATCCACAGGCCCGCCACCCGATAGAAATACTGGGGCGAACCCATCTGATGGAAGAAGCGTTTGATACCCATGGAGGTCAACTCAGGCTGATACGCAGGGAGGCCGCCGCGGCCATGGGCGCCAGGGCCAGGGCCAGGGCCAGCATGGCGGCGATGAAGGAGATCTGGGCGGTGGCGGGGATGCCCACCACCGCGGTCTGGACCGCGTCGGCGCCGAAGATGAGCACCGGCACATACAGGGGCAGGACCAGCAGGGAGAGGATCACCCCACCCTTGCGCAGGCCCACGGTGAGGGCCACGCCCACCGCCCCGATCAGGCTCAATACCGGGGTGCCCAGCAAGAGGCTCAGCAGGAGTACCCCCAGGGCGTCGGTGGGCAGGTTCACGAACAGGGCCAGGAGGGGCGCCACCAGCAGCAGGGGCAGGCCGGTCACCAACCAGTGGGCGAAGACCTTGGCCAGGACCAGCATGGATACCGGTTGGGCGCTGAGCATGAACTGCTCCAGGGAGCCGTCCTCGAAGTCGGAGCGGAACATGGCGTCCAGGGACAGCAGCGAGGCCAGCAAGGCGGCCACCCAGAGGATGCCCGGCCCCACCTTGGCGATGAGCACCGGATCGGCGCCTATGCCCAGGGGGAAGAGGGCGGTGATGAGGACGAAGAAGAGGATCGGATTGGCCAGCTCGGCGCGACGGCGGTAGGCCAGCACGAGATCACGGCGCAACAACAGGCCGACGGCCGCGGAGAGGGAAAGCTGACTCATGCCTGGGCGCGTTCCGAGAGGTCGATCCGGACCACGGGGGCGGCCCCGAAGTCCATGCGGTGATGGGTGGTCATGGCCGCCATGCCGCCCTGGGCGAGGTGACGGTTGAACAGTCCCTGCATCTTTTCGATACCCTGGCGGTCGAGGGAGGTGAAGGGTTCGTCCAGGATCCACAGCGTCGATTCGGTGGCCAGGAGGCGGGCGATGGCCAGGCGGCGCTGCTGGCCCGCCGAGAGATTGCGGGTGGGGACATCCTCGAAGCCGTACAGGTCCACCTCGTCCAGGACCCGTTCCAGATCCGCGCCCGCACGGGGCTTGCCCAGGCCCTGGGCCATGCGCAGGTTCTCCAGGGGGGTCAGGTCCAGCTTGTTGCCGTTCTTGTGCCCCAGATAGGCCAGGTGCTCGTGGTATTCCGGCCCCAGCCTGTGGATGTCCTTCCCGTTCCAGAGGACCCGCCCCGCCTCCGCCAGGCGTATGCCGCAGAGGATCCGCAGCAGGGTGGTCTTGCCGCTGCCGTTCTGGCCTTCCAGGACCAGGGCCTCACCAGCGGAAATCCCAAAATGCAGGCCGCTGAACAGGGTGCGGTCGTCACGGATGCACTCGAGATCGACGGCCTCCAGACGGGGACCTTGGACGGTTTCGCTCATGTACGGGTGATGATGGGTCTTGGCAGGGAGCGGACGAACGCAAACTCCAACCTTAACCCGTAGCGGGGGGTGGGCTCAACCTCGGGGGCGCGAGGGACATCGGATTTTCCGGCTCCGCGGTTGAAAAGGTCCAGGTAAGGACGTTTTCAATCCGGCGTCTCCCCATTTTTCAGGGGATACAGGGATAAGGCTATGAAAGATAAATGAAAATAGCGAGGAAAGAGGTGGGCAGGGGTTCCCGGCCGGATACGATGGGGTTGACGATAACCCACTGAATCCCCCAGTGACTGACGATGCCGGAGAACGAACCGGATGGAAAGCCCGGGCGTTCAGGACAAGGAAGCCCTCTGTGGCATCACCCGGTGCAGCCTGTCCACACATGCGGGCAAGTCGCTGTGGATGGTGGTTGTCCGGCATGGCAAGCGGGAGCTGCTGGCGCTGATCACCACGCGCCGCGTTTCTGGCAGACGTCCGGGGGAGCGTTACCTGGACTGGTGGGCTTGCGAGGAAGGGTCTCGCTTCACCGAGCAGGGATCCTCACTGGAGGGGGTTCAGGCCCGGCGCCTGGCCACGCCTCAGAACCTGGCGGCCCTGGCCAGCCTGGCCTGGGCCCTGTTGGCGGCCCATCTGGAGCAGGCGGCGTACTTGCTGCGCAAGGCGAAGCGCCAGAAGCCCGGACGGTCACTCCAGTGTCGGTTTTACAGCCTCCTCCAGGGGTGGCAGCGACTCTTTGCTCCGGCCCGCCGCATTGTCTACCACGGGTGGCGTGAGCGATGCAGCCGATCACCGGTGTGTGACTTGTTTCAGGAGGTTGGGCTCGCCCCTCCGGGAACCGGGTGAAAAACGGGGAGACGCCAGCGCTCGGCGGGTGGCAGGCTTGGTTCGTCATAGTGCCCAGAGGGCGGTATCGCTATGTCGAAGTTTTTTACAATTTCAGGCGATTGGAGCCGCGGGCGGCCGGTGAAGGAAAAACTACCAAATAATTCAGAATGATACAAAAATGGCATTGGAAATGCATAGCTAGCTGTGCGCCTTTTTCGGTGGGCCGAACAGGCGATCTTGTTGTAAACAGTAAGGAGGAAAACGATCATGAGAAAACTGCTAGGCGTATTCAGTTGGATCTTGGCCCTGAGCATGGGCGAGGCGCAGGCGTTGCCGTTGGTGACGGATGTCTTTATCGCTGATACCGATCCTGGATCGGTGCAATATGTCACCTTCGACGTCACCACGGCCGGCACCTTCTCCATCAAGGCACAGGGTGAGGATACACTAAGTCCTGCCAGTGATTGGAACGAGGATCCCCAGATTCACTTGTTCTCATCCAGTCTCTCTCTGGCCAATCTCATCGCATCGGACGACGACGGTGGCGTTGGCCTCGATTCCCTTATCTCTTCCATTGCCCTTGGGGGGGGTCATTACATCTTGGCGCTCAGTGAATATTTCTTTAGTGCCTCAGAGGCAGTGGCTGGGACAAATGCCGGCTCCGTTGATGATCCAGGTTGGATTCGTGTGACTATCGACTCGAGTGACGGGGATGCCCGGTTCCCTTCTTCGGTCCCCGAACCCGCCACCCTCGCCCTGTTCGGTTTCGGTCTGGCCGGCCTCGGTTTCGGTCGTCGTCGGACCGCGGTGTAAAACCTTTTGAGATTGCTTCTGCGACGCCCGCCCTGAGCGGGCGTCTTTTGCGTCGTAGATGACGCATGCCTCACCGACCGGCGTCTCCCCATTTTTCAGGGGATACATGGATAAGGCTATGAAAGATAAAGGGACATATCGAGATGAGAGGTGCTGATCTCCCTTCACCCCAACCCCTCTTCCCGGAGGGGAGAGGGCCTTCGTTATCAACCCAGTGGCGGCAGGAGGAGAATCAGGGCGGCCGCGGCCTTCCCTCTCGCCGTTACCTCGGTTGCCCTGCCGGCCGGGGCGTGAAACAATCTCCACCGTTCCTACAGTCGTCATCCGCCAATGATCCCCGCTCCATGTTCCCGCGTTCGCCCCTGATCCGCCGCCTCCTGGCCGTCTGGATCTCGCTGTCCATCCTGGGCTTCGGGATGGCGGTGGCGGCGGACGCGCATCCGCCCATGGCGGATCAGGCCCCCTTCGTGGGTGAACCCTCCCATGACGGGGGGCAGGCCGATCCGGGTGCCGGCTGCGGGGACTGCTGTGGCCACGCCGCCGCCCACCTCCTGGGCCTGACGGCCGCCGAGGCCTTCCCTCCGCTCCCGTTCTCCGGGGTCTTCCGCGCCCGGTTTTCCCCGGCGGCGACGGCCCATACCCCCGAGGCTCTGCTCCGCCCGCCCATCCGGGCCTGATTCTCCCCTGTCCGTCCAGGCGGTCGGTGGCCCGATGCCCCGCGCCGCCCTTCCCGTCGAGAATCCCGTGGCGCGTTCGCGCGCCCGTCAGGAGCAGATCCATGTCCTATCCCTTTGCCTTCCCCTTCCTGTTGGGGCTTTGCCTCCTTGGGCCCTCCCCGGCCCGGTCCGCCGAGGGCCCGGCCCACGAACACGGCGCCGCCGAAGAGGGCGGCGTCCACCTCGGCCCCGAGCAGATGCAGCGAGGGGGCATCCAGGTCCGGACCCTCCGGCCCCAGCCCCTGACCCAGGAGATCCGGGCCCCAGGCGAGGTGACCCTGGACCGTTACGCCACCCTTCGGGTGACCCCCAGGATTCAGGCCCAGGTGGTGGCCCGCCATGCCCGCCTGGGCGAGCACGTGAAGAAGGGCCAGCGTCTGGTCACCCTCTCCAGCGTGGCGATGGCCGAGGCCCAGTCGAAGCTCCTGAGCGCCGAGAACGACTGGCGGCGGGTGCGCAAACTGGGCCGCCAGGTGGTCTCGGAACGCAGTTACGAGGATGCCCGTATCGCCGCCCAGGAGGCCCGCGCCCGTTTGCTGGCCTATGGCATGAGTGCCGCCGACATCGCGCGCATGGCCCGGGGCAAGCGGGTGGACCGGGCCGACGGCCGCTTCGATCTCCATGCCGGCATTCCGGGGACGGTGATCGAGGACGACTTCGTCATCGGGCAGATGGTGCGGCCGGGCGATCCCCTGTTCCTCATCAGCGACGAGTCCCGCCTCTGGGTGGAGGCCCGAATCGAGGCCGGCCGGGTCCGGCGTATCGCCCCGGGGGCGCGCGCCTGGGTAAGGGTGGCCGGTCGCTGGGTCGAGGGGCGGGTGGCGCAGATCCACCACAGCCTGGACCGCACCACCCGTACCCTGGGGGTGCGTATCGAGGTGCCCAACCCCGATGACCGCCTGCATCCGGGGGAGTTCGTGGCCGTGCGCATCGCCGCCGGTGCCGGGGGCGCCCAGGGTCTGGTACTGCCGGAATCCGCGGTCCTGCGCAGCCCGGACGGCGACTGGCAGGTGTTCGTGGAGCACGAACCGGGTGAATTCGAGCCCCGGGAGGTGGAGGTGACCGGCCGCTCCGGTGACGGCCTGGTGGTGGAGGGCATCACCCCTGGCACCCGGGTGGTGACCCGGGGGGCCTTCTTCGTCCAGTCGGAGTTGGCCAAGTCCGGTTTCGCGGTCCACAACCACTAAGGGGTCAACCATGCTCAATCGTCTGATCGACTGGTCGGTGGCCAACCGGCTGTTGGTGCTGCTCGGCCTGGTCGCCGCCCTGGGCGCCGCCGCGGCCCTGATCCCCCGCCTCAAGCTGGACGCCTTCCCCGACGTCACCAACGTTCAGGTGCAGATCAACACCGAGGCCCGCGGGCTGGCGGCCGAGGAGGTGGAACAGCTCATCACCTTCCCCATCGAGGCGGTCATGTACGCCCTGCCCGACGTGGAATCCGTGCGTTCCATATCCAAGACCGGGTTGTCCGTCATCACGGTGGTCTTCAAGGAGGGCACGGACATCTATTTCGCCCGGCAACTGGTGTTCGAGCGCTTGCAGGATGCCCGCACGCAGATCCCCGCCGGGGTGGGCACCCCGGAGATGGGACCGAACACCTCGGGGCTGGGACAGGTGTTCCAATACATCCTGCGTTCCGAAGATCCGGACAGATACGGCCCCATGGCCCTGCGCAGCCTCAACGACTGGGTGGTGAAGCTGTTGCTGTTGCCGGTGGACGGGGTCACCGACGTGCTCTCCTTCGGCGGCGAGGTGCGCCAGTATCAGGTCAACGTGGATCATCGCCGGCTGCTCGCCCACGGCATCCACCTGGAGGACGTGCGCGCGGCCATCGAGGCCAACAACCGCAACGCCGGCGGCTGGTATCTGGACCGTGGCGCCGAGCAACTGGTGATCCGCGGGGTGGGCTGGCTGCGTGCCGGTGAGGACGGCCTGCGCGACATCGCGGATATCCCCCTGAAGGAACACGAGGGCACCCTGGTGCGGGTGGGCGACATCGCCCAGGTGGGCTTTGGCGGCGAGATCCGCCAGGGTGCGGTGAGCATGACCCGGCGCGATGCCGAGGGCCGTCCCCAGGCCCTGGGCGAGGTGGTGGTGGGCATCGTCCTCAAGCGCCTGGGGGCGAATACCAAGACCACCATCGACCAGGTGAAGGCACGCCTGCCGGCCATCCAACAGGCCCTGCCCGAGGGGGTGCGTCTGGAGCCCTTCTACGATCAGGCCGAGTTGGTGGGCAAGGCGGTGGAGACGGTGACGCGGGCCCTCGGCGAGGCCTTCGTCCTCATCGTGGTGGTGCTGCTGTTATTCCTGCTCAACCTGCGCGCCACCCTGTTGGTGTTGATCTCGGTGCCCCTGTCGGTGGGGCTGGCCCTCACCGCCATGAGCGGCTGGGGACTCTCGGCCAATCTCATGTCGCTGGGCGGCCTGGCCATCGCCATCGGCATGATGGTGGATGGCTCGGTGGTGATGATGGAGAACATCTTCAAGCACCTTTCTCATCCCGATCCCACCCACGAACCCCACGCCCGCCGGGCCCTGGCCCCGGGCGATGCCGATCCCTACGCCGCGGCGGACGCCCGCCACGGCATCGCCCTGCGTATCCAGGAGGCGGCGCGGGAGGTGGGCCGGCCGGTGTTCTACGCCGTGCTCATCATCATCGTGGTCTTCGCCCCCCTGTTCGCCCTGGAGGGGGTGGAGGGCAAGCTCTTCCAGCCCATGGCGGTATCCATCTGCCTGGCCATGATCACCTCCCTGGCGGTGGCCCTGATGGTGATGCCGGCCCTGGCCAGCTTCGTCTTCCGCAAGGGGCTGAGGCACCGCGACAGTTGGGTCTTCGTGCCCTTCGACTGGGCCTACCGGCACCTGTTGGGCCTGGCCCTCAAGGCCCGTTGGGGGGTGGTGCTCATCGCCCTGGCCCTGTTCGCGGGCGCCCTGATGCTGCTGCCCAGGCTGGGCACCGAATTCGTCCCCGAGCTGGAGGAGGGCACCCTCAATATCCGCGTGACCCTGGCCCCTTCGTCCAGCCTGGATACGGCCCTGGGGGTGGCACGCAAGCTGGAGGCCGCCCTCATGCAGTTCCCGGAGGTGACCTATGCCTCCAGCCGGGTGGGGCGCGCCGAGGTGGGGGGCGATCCCGAGCCGGTCTCCAATGTGGAGATCTTCGTCGGCCTGAAGCCCATGGCCCAATGGACCAGCGCCCGCACCCGCCGCGAACTCCAGGAGCGTCTCCAGGCCGCCCTGGAGGTGCATCCGGGGCTCCTGTTCAACTTCTCTCAGCCCATCGCCACCCGGGTGGACGAACTGCTCTCCGGGGTGAAGGCGCAACTGGCCATCAAGCTGTTCGGTCCCGACCTGAAGGTCCTGGCGGAGAAGGGCAAGGCCATCGAGGCCCTCACCCGCAGGATCCAGGGCACCCGCGATGTGGAGATGGAGCAGATCGCCGGCGAGGCGCAGTTGGTGGTGCGGCCCGACCGCGAGCGCCTGGCCCGCTACGGCATCGCCGTGGCCCAGGTGATGGACCTGGTGGCCGACGGTATCGGCGGGGCCGGGGCGGGGCAGGTGATACAGGGCAACGAGCGTTACGACATCTACGTGCGTTTGGCGGCGCCCTACCGCAAAGACGTGGAGGCCATCGAGGCCCTGATCCTCCAGGCCCCCAACGGGGCCTGGGTGCGCCTGGGCGAGGTGGCCCGGGTGGCCGTGGAATCCGGGCCGCCGCAGATCCGCCGTGACGACGTGCAGCGGCGGGTGGTGAT
This sequence comes from Chromatiaceae bacterium, assembly GCA_026984455.1. Taxonomy (GTDB): domain Bacteria; phylum Pseudomonadota; class Gammaproteobacteria; order Chromatiales; family Chromatiaceae; genus JALSSC01. Next base: position 33,027 of record JALSSC010000029.1, on the reverse strand, counting down.
CCAGGCCAACGTCTCCGGGCGGGACATGGGTGGCCTGGTGGCCGAACTGCGCCAGCGCATCGCCCGGGAGATCGATCTGCCGCCGGGATATGCGGTGGTCTTCGGTGGCCAGTTCGAGAATCAGGAACGCGCCCAGCGTCGCCTGATGATCGTGGTGCCCCTGTCTCTGGGCCTGATCTTCCTGCTCCTCTATTTCGCCTTCCATTCCTTCGCGCAGGCCCTGCTCATCATGCTCAACGTGCCCCTGGCCCTGATCGGCGGCATCGCCGCCCTCTACTGGACCGGTCAGTATCTCTCGGTACCCGGTTCCATCGGCTTCATCGCCCTGTTCGGGGTGGCGGTGCTCAACGGGGTGGTGATGGTGAACGCCATCAACCAGAATCTGGAGGCCGGCCGACCCATGGACGACGCCGTGCTTCAGGGTGCCTCGTCGCGTCTGCGCCCGGTCTTGATGACTGCCTTCATCGCCGCCCTGGGCCTGATTCCCATGCTGTTGTCCGATGGGATCGGTTCCGAGGTGCAGCGGCCCCTGGCCACGGTGGTGGTGGGAGGGCTGGCCTCCAGCACCCTGCTGACCCTGTTCGTATTGCCGAGCCTCTATCGCACCTTCTCGCGGCGGCGCGCCGGGAGGGATTGAACGGAGCCTGGCCCATGGCCTCTCTGAACCCTCTGCCCGGCCGCTGCGCAGGCCACCCCCTTTCCGCCACCCGCCGTTTCGGGTAAGGTGCCGCCCCCATGCGCCCCATGCTCAACATCGCCATCCGCGCCGCCCGCAAGGCCGGCCGCGTCCTCCTGCGCTACTACGGTCACGCCGAGTCCCTGCGCATCGACGAGAAACAGCGCAACGACTTCGTCAGCGAGGTGGACCGGCAGTCGGAGGCCACCATCATCCAGGTCCTGCGGGAGAAGTTCCCCGATCACGCCATCCTCGCCGAGGAGAGCGGCGCCCAAGGCGGGGGGGACTACCAGTGGATCATCGACCCCCTGGACGGCACCACCAACTATCTGCACGGCTTCCCCCAGTTCTCCATCTCCATCGCCCTGACCCACAAGGGCCGTCTGGAGGTGGGCCTGGTCTACGACCCCCTGCGCGAGGAACTCTTCACCGCCCTCCAGGGCCGCGGCGCCCACCTCAACGACCGCCGCCTGCGCGTCACCCAGCGCCTCGCTCTGGACGGCGCCCTGCTCGGTACCGGCTTCCCGTATCGCGACCACCGTCATCTCAAGGCCTATCTGGGTATGTTCGAGGCCCTGATCCAGGACACCGCCGGCATCCGCCGGCCGGGCTCCGCGGCCCTCGACTTCGCCTATGTGGCCGCCGGCCGCCTGGACGGCTTCTGGGAACTGGGCCTGGCCCCTTGGGACTTCGCCGCCGGGGCCCTCTTGGTGCAGGAGGCCGGCGGGGTGGTGACCGACCTCGCCGGCGGCAGGCGCCATCTGCAGACCGGTAACGTGGTGGCCGGCGGCCTCAAGGTCCAACGGGCCCTGCTGGAGCGCATCCGGCCCTTCCTTTCGGACGCCCTCCGCGCCTGAAGGCCGTTCCGTGCCCGGGTCCGCCCTCCCCATCCGCTTCGTGCTGGTGGGCACCAGCCACCCCGGAAACATCGGCGCCGCGGCGCGGGCCATGAAGACCATGGGCCTGCACGATCTGCATCTGGTGGCCCCCAGGCGCTTCCCCGATGCCGAGGCCACCGCCCGCGCCTCCGGGGCCGACGATCTCCTCGCTGCGGCTCCGGTCCACGACCGACTATCCACGGCCCTGGCCGGCTGCCGCTTCGTGGTGGGCGCCAGCGCCCGCCGGCGCACCATCGAGTGGCCGGAACTCGATCCCCGCGCCTGTGCCGAACGCCTCCTCGCCGAGGCCGCCCAGGGCCCGGTCGCCCTGGTCTTCGGGCGCGAGGCCAGCGGCCTCTCGAACCCCGAACTGGACCGCTGCCAGGCCCTCACCCGGGTGGATACGAATCCTGATTTCGGTTCCCTCAACCTCGCCGCCGCGGTGCAGATCTACGCCTACGAGCTGCGCACCCGCATCCGCGCCGGGGCCTGGTCCCCGGGGGAAGACCGCCCGGTGGCCGATCCGCCCATGCTCGACGGCTTCCATGCCCACCTGGCCGCCACCCTGGAGCAGATCGGCTTCGTCAAGCCGGGCCAGCACCGCACCCTCCTGCGGCGCCTGCGGCGGCTGTTCGACCGGGCCCGCCCGGACCCCGACGAGATCAACATCCTGAGGGGGATCCTCAGCCGGGTGCAGAGGTGTTGCCGGTAGCGGTTCACGGTGTCGGGGGCGGGTATAGAATAGACCATCGTGGTGCTCTCCTCCCGGCTTGCGTATCCTAGGGTCCCCATGTACAGCGTCAGCAAAGAGATCTCCTTCTGTTACGGGCACCGCCTGCTGGGCCACCGGGGGCCGTGCCGCCATCTCCACGGCCACAGCGCCCGGGTCCTGGTGCGCCTGGAGGCGGAGTGCCTGGACGCCCAGGGCATGGTGACCGACTTCGCCGACATCGGCGGCTTCCTCAAGGAGTGGTTGCAGGGGGAGATCGACCACAACATGCTGTTGCATCGGGACGATCCGGTGCTGCCGTTGCTTCAGGCCCAGGGTGAGCGCGCCTATCCCATGGACACTCACCCCACCGCCGAGAACATCGCCCGTCTGATCTTCGAGGCCGTGCGCGAGGCGGGCTTCCCGGTGGTGGAGGTCACCCTGTTCGAGACCGGGAGCGCCAGCGCGAGTTACCGGCCTTGACCACGGCCCTGCACATCGAGGGTCTGCGCAAGACCTATCCGAACGGTCCGGAGGCCCTGCGCGGGGTGGACCTGCGGGTGGAGGCCGGGGATTTCTTCGCCCTCCTCGGGCCCAATGGGGCGGGCAAGTCCACCGCCATCGGCATCGTCTGTTCCCTGGTGAACAAGTCGGGCGGGCGGGTGTCCGTGTTCGGCCACGACCTCGACCGGGAGCGGGCGGAGGTCAAACGCGCCATCGGCCTGGTGCCCCAGGAGTTCAACTTCAACCAGTTCGAGCCGGTGGAGGAGATCCTCATCAACCAGGCGGGCTATTACGGCGTGCCCCGCCCGCAGGCCCGGGAGCGGGCCGAACGCTACCTGCGGCAACTCGACCTCTGGGACAAACGCCGGGTGATGGCCCGCCAGCTCTCCGGGGGGATGAAGCGCCGCCTGATGATCGCCCGTGCCCTGGTCCACCGGCCGCGGTTGCTGATCCTGGACGAGCCCACCGCAGGGGTGGATATCGAGATCCGCCGTTCCATGTGGCACTTCATGCGGGCTCTGAACCGCGAGGGGGTGACCATCATTCTCACCACCCACTATCTGGACGAGGCGGAGACCCTGTGCCGCAACCTGGGGATCATCAACCGCGGCCGGGTGGTGGAACAGGCGCCGGTGGCGGAGGTCCTGGGGCGGTTGCACGCCGAGGGCTTCGTCCTGAATCTGGCCGAGCCCCTGCATGCCCCGCCGGATCTCGAAGACTTCGAGTTCCATCTCGCCGACCCCTATACCCTGGAGGTGTGCGTGGATCGCCAGCACCACCTCAACGCCCTGTTCGTGGCCCTGGACCGGGAGGGCATCCAGGTGCGCAGTATGCGCAACAAACAGAACCGCCTGGAGCAGTTGTTGCTCGATCTGCTCTCCGACGGGGACGCGGCGTGAACCATCCCTACTGGATCGCCTACCGCACCCTGGTCGGCAAAGAGGTGCGGCGTTTCAGCCGTATCTGGGTGCAGACCATCCTCCCCTCGGCGGTCACCACGGCCCTCTATTTCGCCATCTTCGGCCGCCTCATCGGCGACCGTATCGGCCCCATGGACGGCTATGCCTACATCGACTTCATCGTCCCCGGCCTGATCCTCATGGGGGTCATCACCAACGCCTATGCCAACGCCGTGTCCTCCTTCTACCAGGCCAAGTTCGGCCATTTCGTGGAGGAACTCCTGGTCTCGCCCATGCCGGACTGGGTGGTGCTCGCCGGCTATGTGAGCGGGGCCGTGGCCCGCGGTCTGGCGGTGGGGGCGGCCGTCACGGCCGTCGCCCTGGTGTTCACCGAGGTGCATCTGTACAGCCTGGGGGTGAGCCTGGGCATCCTGGTGCTGACCGCGGTGTTGTTCGGCCTGGCCGGTTTCATCAACGCCATCTATGCCAACAGCTTCGACGACATCTCCATCATCCCCACCTTCGTGCTCACGCCCCTGACCTATCTGGGCGGGGTGTTCTACTCCATCGACCTCCTGGGATCGCCCTGGCGCGAGCTGTCCCTGGGCAACCCCGTGCTGTACATGATCAACGCCTTCCGTTATGGCCTGTTGGGCGTGACCGACATCCCCCTGTGGATCGCCTTCGGGGTGGTGATCGCCTTCATCCTGGTCCTCGGGGCCGTGGCCCTCACGCTGTTGCATCGGGGCGTGGGCATCAAGACCTGAGCCCATGGCCGCCAGGAGACCGGCACGCAAGACCGCGCGGGCCCGTGCTGGACGGCGCTGGGCGCTGCTCCCGGGCCTCGCCCTGATGCTGGCCGCGGGGCTCTACGTCTACTATCTCGACCAGGTGGCGCGCACGGGCTTCGAAGGCCGCCGCTGGAGCGAGCCGGCGCGGGTCTATGCCGCTCCCCTGGTCCTCTCGCCCGGGCGGCGCCTCACCGCCTCCGCCCTGGAGGCCCACCTCCGGGCCCTGGGCTATGCCCGCCTCACCCGCCCCGACCGGCCCGGGAGCTTCTCCCATTCCCAGGGGCGGTTCCTGATCCACACCCGGGCCTTCGCTCTGCCCCGCTCGCCCCTGGCCGCCTGGCGGCTGGAGCTGGAGATCCGCGGCGGGCGCATCGAGGTCCTGAAACGGGACGGCCGCAATACCAGGGAGGCGCGCCTGGATCCCCTGGAGATCGCCCGCATCCATCCCCGCTACGACCAGGACCGCATCCTCTTGCCCCGGCGCGCCCTCCCCCGGCTGCTCGTGGCCACCCTGCTGGCCACCGAGGACCGGCATTTCTATCACCATCACGGGGTCGATCCCGGCGGCATCCTGCGCGCCCTGTGGCGCAACCTCCGCGCCGGGCGCGTGGTCCAGGGGGGCAGTACCCTGACCCAGCAACTGGTGAAGAACTTCTATCTGGACCGCCGGCGCAGCCTCTGGCGCAAGGTCAACGAGGCCCTCATGGCGATATTGGTGGAATTCCACTACTCGAAAGACGCCATTCTCGAGGCCTACGCCAACGAGATCTATCTGGGCCAGGACGGCAACCGTGCCATCCATGGCTTCGGGCTCGCCAGCCGCTTCTATTTCAATCGTCCATTGAAGGAACTGGACCTGCCGCGGGTGGCCCTGCTGGTGGGCCTGGTGCGCGGCCCCTCCTACTACAATCCCTGGCGCCATCCGGCACGCGCCCGGGCGCGCCGCGACCGGGTCCTGGACATCCTGAAGCGGCTGCGCCTGGCCTCGCCCGCGCTGGTGGCCCGCGCCCAGGCCGCGCCCCTGGGAGTGGTGGCCAAGGGGCGGGTGGCGGCCGGGCGCTATCCGTCCTTCATGCACCTGGTGCGTCGCCAGTTGCAGCGCGACTATCCGCGGGAACGCCTGGCGGACGGCGGTCTGCGGGTATTCACCAGCCTCGATCCCCTGGCCCAGGCCGCCGCCGAGGCGGCGGTGCGCGACGGCCTGCCACGGCTCGAACGGCGCCATCGCCGCCGGGGCCTGGAGGCCGCCCTGGTGATGGCCGACCCCGGGAGCGGGGAGGTGGTCGCCCTGGTGGGGGGCCGCCGTTCCGCCTACGCCGGCTTCGACCGCGCCCTCGACGCGCGCCGTCCCATCGGCTCCCTGGTGAAGCCCTGGGTCTATCTCACGGCCCTGGAAGACAGCGGCCGCTATCGTCTCACCACGCCCCTGGAGGACCTCCCCGTGACGCGCCGGGGGGCCAACGGCCGGATCTGGCGGCCTGGGAACTTCGACGGCCGGAGCCACGGCCGGGTGCCCCTGTACCAGGCCCTGGTGCATTCCTACAACCTCGCCAGTGTGCGCCTGGGCCTCGATCTGGGGGTGGAGCGGGTCGCCCGGCGGCTCGCCGGGCTGGGCCTGGAGCGGCCGGTGCCGCGCGTACCCGCCCTGTTCCTCGGTGCCCTGGCGCTCAGTCCCTTGGAGGTGGCCGGGCTCTACCAGCCCCTGGCCGACGGCGGTCGCCGCCGGCCCCTGCACGCGGTCCGCCTGGTGGCCGATGGTCGTGGCAGGGTGCTCAAACGCTATGCTCCGGAGGCCGAGCGGGTGGCCGACCCCCGCGCCGTCTACCTGCTGCGCTGGGCCCTCGAACGGGTGGTGACGGAAGGCACCGGACGGGGCCTGGGCGCCATCCTGCCCAAGGGCTATCGGGTGGCGGGCAAGACCGGCACCACCGACGACCTGCGCGACAGTTGGTTCGCCGGCTTCTCTGGCGAGCGGGTGCTGGTGGCCTGGGTGGGGCGTGACGACAACCGCCCCGCCGGGCTCACCGGCAGTCAGGGGGCCTTGCGTCTGTGGGGGGCGGTGATGGCCCGCCAGGGGGGGCGGGGCCTCGGGGCCCGGCCGCCGCGAGGCGTGGTGGTGCGTTGGGTGGACCCGCGGCGGGACCGTACCACGGGGCCCGCCTGTCCCGGGGCCTTGGCCATCCCCTTCCTGGACGGTGGCACACCCCCGCCGGCGTCCTGCGGCGGCGCCTCGCCGGCGGCCCGCAAGGGACCGCAACGGCGGCGCAGCGGGGTGGAACTCCTGGAGTGGCTGACGGACTGAAACCTCGATCAGCGGGGCTCGTAGGGCGGGAAAGCGATAGCGCATCCCGCCATTGCCGCGAGAGAGGCAACTTCAGCCCGTAGGGCGGGAAAGCGATAGCGCATCCCGCCATTGCAAACAACTTTAGGACGCAACTTTCGCAACTTTAGGACACCCATCTATCTGGAATCTCCCTCCGCCGGCGGGGGAGGTAGGAAGGGGTGTACCGAACACGCAGAGCAGGGTGGGTGATCAGCCGTACTCAGGGACAAACGGGCTGCTTGGATCCCCTACAAATTCTCAGCCACATTCTCTCGACCGCCCATAGAGCGATGCATAGAGGCCACCGCTGGCGATGAGTTCCTCGTGCCGCCCTTGCTCAGCGATACGCCCGTCCTCGAACACCAATACCCGGTCGGCCTGACGCACCGCACTCAGGCGGTGGGCCACGATCAGGGTGGTACGGCCGGCGAGGAAGGTACGCAGGGCCCGGTGCAGGCGCTGCTCGGTCTCGGTGTCCAGGGACGAGGTGGCCTCGTCAAGGATCACCACCCGGGGATCGGCGAGTACCAGGCGCGCCACCGCCAGACGCTGCCTCTGGCCGCCGGACAGGCGTACCCCGTCACGGCCGATGCGGGTATCCAGGCCCTCGGGCAGGGCATGCACCACCTGGGCCAACTGGGCGATCTCCAGGGCCCGCCACAGCTCGGCGTCGGCCACCTCGCGCCCCAGGGTCAGATTCATGCGCAGGCTCTCGTTGAGCAGGGCCGGATGCTGGAGCACCGTGGCGACGTTGTCGCGTACCACGTCCAGGCCGATCTCCTCCACCGGCACGCCGGCGTACAGCACGCGTCCCCGGCGGGGAATGTAGAGCCCGAGCAGGACCTGTACCAGGGTGGTCTTGCCGCCGCCGCTGGCACCCACCAGGGCGACCTTCTCGCCCGCTTCCACGTGCAGGTTCAGGTCGCGCAGGACCAGGGGGCCGTCGCCATAGGCGAAGTCCAGGTGCTCGACATCGAGAGAGACCGTGGTGCGTCCGGCGAAGGGGTTCACCCGATGGGGATAGACGGGCTCCAGGGCCACCGCCAACAGGCGGTTGATGCGCCCCAGTGCGGCATCGGCGGCGTGGAAGGCATACTGGATACCCAGGACCTCCTGTACCGGCCCCATCATGAACCAGAGATAGGCGAAGACCGCCATCATCTCACCGATGGTGAGGTGGGAGTAGAGCACCATGAGCATGCTCAGGGCGCGGAACAGGTCGAACCCGAACAGGAAGGTGAGAAACGACAGCCGGGTGGCGGCGTCGCTCTTCCAGGTGAAGGCCGCGCCGCAGGCGCGCATGGCGTCGGCCTGCTCCAGAATCCGCCGGATGTAGTGGCGCTCCCGGTTCATGGCGCGGATCTGGAGGATGGCGTCCAGGGTCTCGGAAAGGGCCTCCTGAAAGGCCTGATAGGCGCGGTTCTCCTGGCGCTTGAGGGCCTTCACCTTTCGCCCGAAGAGGGTGGTGACGTAGATCACCACCGGATTCAGGAGGAGAATGAACAGGGCCAGTTGCCAGTGCATCCACAGCAACACCACCGCCGTGCCCAGGATGCTCAGCACGGCCACCAGGAACTTGCTGGTGGCCGCCCCGAGAAATTGGTCGATGGCATCCACGTCCGTGACCAGGTGGGAGGCCACGGTGCCGCTGCCCAGGGTCTCGAACTCAGCCATGGAGATGCGTTGCAGGCGCTGCAACAGGGCGCGACGGATACCGAAGCTGACTCCCTTGGAGATCAGGGTGAACTCCTGCGTCTGCCATACCGACAGCGCCGCGGCGAGGGCGCGCAGCAGTACGGTAACGAGCAGGATGCTGCTGATATAGAAGACCGGCTCGTGCCAGGCCGTGGGCAGGATGTGATCCAACACCGCCAGGGTGGTGCCGGGTTTGCGCAGCAACACCTCGTCTACCAGCATGGGTATGAGCAGGGGCACCGGCACGCTCACCAGGGTGGCGCAGATGGCGATCACATGGGCCAGCAACAGTTCCCGCCGATGGGCGAGGACCTGCCGGCGGATCTCGATCCAGGTAAAGGGTCGGCTGCGCAGTTCGGTGGGTGGCATGGAAGCATGCGAAAAAAGGGGAAGTCTACCCCATTACAGAGGTCTGTACCCGGGGTAGAATGGGCCCTTCTCTACGCTGGAACCTCCTATGAAGACCCCTTGGTTGCTGCTCCTGGCCCTCTATGCGGCCCTCTCCCCGGCGCACGCCGAGGTCCCCCTGAGGCTCGAAGGCCACTTCACCCAGGGCGGCCTGGTGATCGGTCATACCCGCCCGCAGGCCCGGGTGTGGATGGATGGACAACGGGTCATGGTCGCCCCGGACGGCTCCTTCCTCCTGGGCTTCACGCGCGACGCCAAACCCGAGGCGCGCCTGGAGATCCGCCTCCCCGATGGCGAGCGCCGGGTGGAACGGATCCGGGTGAAACAACGCAGATACCGCGTCCAGCGCATCGACGGCCTGCCGCAACGCAAGGTCACGCCCCGCTCCAGGGAGGATCTGGCCCGGATCCGCTCCGACCGGGCCAAGGTGGCCCGGGCGCGCAAGCGCGCCGACCCGCGCACCGACTTTCTCGGGGGTTTCACCTGGCCGGTGACCGGCCCCATCAGCGGCGTCTACGGCAGTCAACGCATCCTCAACGGCAAACCCCGCCGACCCCACATGGGGGTGGACATCGCCCGACCCTCCGGCACCCCTGTGCGTGCCCCGGCGGATGGTGTGGTGACCCTGGCCGAGCCCGACATGTTCTTCTCCGGTGGCACCCTGTTCATCGACCACGGTCTGGGTCTGTCCACCTCCTATCTACACCTGAGCCGCATCCTGGTGAAGGTGGGCGATCACGTGACACGCGGTCAAGTGGTGGCCCGTATCGGTTCCACGGGTCGGGCCACCGGTCCTCATCTGCACTGGGGTATGAATCTGTTCGGAAAACGTCTGGATCCGCAACTGGTGGCGGGCCCCATGCCTGGAAGGCACTAGCCCGGCCGCAGCGGAGAGACCCTGTCTCAGATCGGGTGAGCGCCCGATGCCACATAGGGCCGCAGCCCATGTCCCCATCTTCCGAACCCGCCTCGATGTCCCGTACCCTGTAATTTTCTTCGAAGGAAGGGTCATCCTGATGTTCCGGGCCGGGCCTGTTGCACTGTACGCAACTGACGGATCCCCAGGGGCGGCAGAAGGGAACGGAGATTCTTTGGGCCGAAGCGCGAAATTCGTATCGGGGTCCCGGTGCGTGAAAAATGCTTTGCAAAAACGACACATTCAGAATCAAATCGGTGCGCTTGGCCGCTCTTTTCACCTTGTTCCGGCCATCTCGGCCGGGGACGCGAGGGCCGCGCGCGCGATCGGCGGCGCAGCGCATAAGGCCCAGCCGACGGATCGGCTGGAAATGGTCGAAACAATCCCTTAAGGTTTCGCCGGTGTTTCGTCAACCCCTCTTTGCCAGGAGCCTGACTATGCAAGCCCCCCGACCTCTCCCTCTGCGTTTCCTCCTCGTCTTCAGTTTCGGCTGGGTCCTCTCGGGTGGGGCGGAGGCCTCGGGCTTTGGCATCCCCGAGGGCTCGGTGGCGGGCCTCGCCCTGGCCAATGCCATGGTGGCGAATCCGGAGGAGCTGGGGGCGATGGAGTACAACCCCGCGGCGATGGGTTTCCTGGCGCATTCGGCCGTCTCGCTGGGGGCCAAGGACTTTGCTCCGGATCTCAAGGTGACCACCGCCTCCGGCAAGCACGACAGCCGGGCCGAGGACAATGTCTTCATCCCCGACTTGCACGGCCTGTTCAAGATCGGTGACCGCTGGAATCTCGGGCTCGGGGTGAGCGCCCCCTTCGGTCTGGAGACCAGTTGGCCAGTGGGGACCTTTCCGGCCCTCTCCCAATCTATCCCGGTGGCCCCTGGGGTCAGCCTGCCGCCCGGTCTGTTCCACCCCACCCAGAGTAAGCTGGTCCTGGCCCAGGTCGCTCCGAGCATTGCCTATAAGGTCTCGGACAACCTCAGCGTCTCTGCCGGCGTCGATTATTTCAACGCCCCCCGGGTCGCGCTGAATACCGGGTTCGTCAAGATAGAGGGCGATGGCGATGCCTGGGGCTGGAATCTCGGAGTCATGTACCGCACCGGGCCCCTGTCTCTCGGCGCCAGCTACCATGCGGCCACCACCCTCCGGGTAGACGGAAATTATATCGCCCATCCCGCCCTTGCCCCCCTGGGCATCGTCAGCCAGGCCGCCAAGGCCGATCTGGACCTGCCTTCGCGCCTGCAATTGGGCGTGCGCTATGCCTTCAGCGAGCACTTGGCCGCCGAGTTCGACTGGACCCGCACCGGCTGGTCCGACTTCGATGCACTCGCAGTCACCTCCAAGGTGAACGGCGCTACCCTGGCGCGCAATGTCAATCACTGGGACGACGCCAACGCCTACCGCCTGGGCCTCACCTGGCAGGTCACCCCGGCGGCACAACTACGCCTCGGATACGCCTATGACGAGACCGGTCAGGGGAACGATCACCTCACCGCCCGTATCCCGGATGCCGACCGCCAGTTGTTCAGCATCGGCGGCGCCTACGCCTTCGGTCAGGGCTGGGAGCTGGAGGTGGGTTACATGTATGTCCTCTTGGCCGACCGCAACTTCCGCGGTGACCGGCCTTTCTCCCTGGTGGACAAGGATCCGAACGGCACCACGGCCTACGACGGTGATTACGAGGCCTCGGTGAACATCTTCGGCCTGGGCATCACCAAGCATTTCCTATGAGATGGCGGGCCGCCTGACCGGGCGCGGGCGGCCCTTGTCGTTCAGGGCCACATAGACCAGGGTGGCCTCGGCCACCCGCCGGGGATCGGCCTGGGCATGTCGGCCCGCGGCATGGACCTCGGTATGGACCTCGATGGAGGTGTTGCCCACCCGCATCACCCGTGAATGGCAGGTCACCAGGTCACCCACTTGGACCGGGGCGAGGAAGCGAAAGGATTTCACCGCCACCGTGGCCACCCGGCCCCCCGCCTCTCGTACCGCCAGCACGCTCCCACCCAGGTCCACCTGGGACATCAGCCAGCCACCGAAGATGTCTCCGGCGGCGTTGGTATCCGCAGGCATGGCCAGGACTTGGTAGGTGAGTTCATATCCCTCTGCGAGCAGTGGTTGCGCAAACATGGGTTCGCGGGCCCTAGTTGCCGTCCAGCAGGCGTCCCAGCCCGCCCAGCACCGAACCTTCGCCCTGGTCTTCACCTCCGGCGCTGGGGGCGAAGGCGAGGATGCGGTCGGCCATGCGCGAGAAGGGCAGGCTCTGCAACCACACCGTTCCGGTGCCGCGCAGGGTGGCGAGGAACATGCCCTCACCGCCGAAGACCATGGACTTGAGGCCCCCGGCGCGTTGGATGTCGTAATCGACGCCTTCGGTGAAGGCGACCAGGCAGCCGGTGTCCACGCGCAGTTCCTGGTTCCGCAGGTCTTTCTTCACGATGGTGCCGCCGGCCTGGACGAAGGCCATGCCATCACCCTTGAGGTGTTGCAGGATGAAGCCCTCGCCACCGAACAGGCCGGTACCGATGCGCCGGTTGAAGGCCACGCCGATCTGGGTGCCGAGGGCGGCGCAGAGGAAGGCATCCTTCTGGCAGTACACGTGGTCGCCGTATTCCGCCAGGTTCAGTGGCACGATGGTGCCGGGGAAGGGGGCGGCGAAGGCCACCCGGCGTTTGCCCGAGGGGCCCTTGTGGGTGAAATGGGTGGTGAACAGCGACTCACCGGTGAGCATCCGCTTGCCGGCCCCGAAGAGCCGGCCCATGAGGCCCTGGTCGGGCTCCGAGCCATCGCCCATGCGGGTCTCGAACACGATGTCCTCTTCCATGTAGGCCATGGCCCCGGCCTCGGCGACGACGGTCTCGCCGGGGTCCAGTTCCACCTCCACCAGTTGCATCTCGTGGCCGATGATTTCGTAGTCTACCTCGTGGCAGCGCATGGGCGGGGTCTCCTCAACGTGGGCAGGGGGGTTCCGCTCGGGATCCCGGGGGGATGCTCAGGGTGTCCCGCGTTTGATCCACAGATCCACCTCGGCCTCGGCCGCCAGCCAGTCTTCCATCTCGTGACCGGGGACGAAACCGCGGCGTTCGGCGCGATAGTAGGCGGCCTCCGCGATGCGGATGCGGCGTTCCGCGGGGCTCAGGGCGGCGGCGCCCGCGCCGGGTTCTCTGACCGATGCGGGGACGGGGGTCCTGGCGGGCCGCGCGGCGGGCCTCGCGGAGACCGGGGTCTTCTTGGCGACGGCCTTGCGCGGGGCGGCCTTTCTCGCCGTGGTCTTGCGTGGTGCCGTCTTCTTGGCGGTGGCCTTGCGCGCCGTCGTCTTCTTCGCGGTGGTCTTCCGGGCGGGGGTCTTCTTCGCCGCCGTCTTCTTGGTCGGGGGGGCGGAATCTTGGGCCATGGTGTTGGGGGTCCTCGGTTTCATCAGTTTCATTGGGGGTGAAAAGCGGGCAGAGTTTCGGCCATGACGACGGTCAATGCAACCGCTTCGGCGAGCGTTCTCCGTGACCGTGTGCCGGCCCCAGAAACCGGCCCGGCGCTGCCGGCGACGGGCCCCACGGTCCGGCGGATGAACGCGCCGGCCCCGGTCTGGTAGAATCCGTCCAAGCCCCCCATGCCGGAGCCCGTTATGAACTGGGCAGACTATCTCATCATCGCCATCGTGCTGATCTCCGCGGGCCTGAGCCTGATGCGTGGATTCATGCGCGAGGTGATCTCGCTGATCGTCTGGGCGCTGGCCTTCTGGATCGCCTGGCAGGGGTTTCAGCCCTTCTCGGCCTATCTGGGCGACTGGATCGAGACCCCCTCGCTGCGCCTGGGGGTGGCCTTCGTGTTGATCTTCATCGGCGTGCTGGTGGTGGGCGGCCTGGTGAGTTGGGTGCTGGGGATGCTGGTGGACCTCACCGGGCTGTCCGGTACCGACCGTCTCCTGGGGATGCTGTTCGGCCTCGTCCGCGGGGCGGTGTTGGTGGCCATCCTGGTGTTCCTGGCCGGTCTCACCCCCCTGCCTCAGGATCCCTGGTGGCAGCAGTCCCAGCTCATCCCCCAGTTCAAGGCCCTGGCCGAGTGGCTGATGTCGCTGTTGCCGCCGGACATCGCCGCGCAGTTCAAGTATTGACCGCCGCGAGGTTGGTATGTGCGGGATCGTTGGAATCGTTGGCCGTGGGGCGGTGAACCAGGCCCTGTACGATGCCCTGCTGGTGCTCCAGCACCGCGGGCAGGACGCCGCCGGGATCGTCACCTGCAACGGCGGCACCCTGTCCCTGCGCAAGGACAACGGCTTGGTGCGGGATGTCTTCAAACAGCGCCACATGGCCCGCCTCCAGGGGAACATGGGCATCGCCCACGTGCGCTACCCGACCGCGGGCTGTTCCAGTTCCGCCGAGGCCCAGCCCTTCTATGTGAACTCCCCCTACGGCATCACCCTGGCCCACAACGGCAACCTGGTGAACGCCGACGCCCTCAAGGAGGAACTGTTCCGGGAGGATCTGCGCCATATCAACACGGATTCGGACTCGGAGGTCCTGCTCAACGTGTTCGCCCATGAACTCCAGATCCGCGGCAAGCTGAGGGTGGACCAGGACGATGTCTTCGAGGCCGTGCGCGGGGTGCATCGCCGCTGTAGCGGCGGCTATGCGGCGGTGGCCATGATCCCCGGCTATGGGATCCTCGGATTCCGTGATCCCCATGGGATCCGTCCGGCGGTGTACGGGCGGCGGGACACCGATCAGGGGCCCGAATACATGATCGCCTCCGAGAGCGTGGCCCTGGATACCCTGGGCTTTCAGTTGGAGGGCGACATCGAACCCGGGGAGGCGGTGTTCATCGATATCCAGGGACACGTCTACCGGCGGCAGTGTGCGGAGACCCCGGAGCATGCGCCCTGCCTGTTCGAGTTCGTCTATTTCGCCCGCCCCGACTCCATCATCGACAACATCTCGGTGCACAAGGCGCGGGCACGCATGGGCAAGAAGCTGGCCACACGCATCAAGAAGAAATGGCCGGACCATGACATCGACGTGGTTATCCCCATCCCGGACACCAGCCGCACGGCGGCTCTGTCCCTGGCGAGCACCCTCGGGGTACGTTATTCCGAGGGCTTCATCAAGAACCGCTACATCGGCCGGACCTTCATCATGCCCGGGCAGATGGCACGCAGAAAGTCGGTGCGTCAGAAGCTCAATCCCATCGATCTGGAATTCAAACGCAAGAACGTCCTCTTGGTGGACGACTCCATCGTCCGTGGCACCACCTCGCGCCAGATCGTGCAGATGGCCCGCGATGCCGGGGCGCGCAAGGTCTATTTCGCCTCCGCGGCACCGCCGGTACGCCATCCCAATGTCTATGGGATCGACATGCCCGCGGCCTCGGAGCTGGTGGCCCATGGCCGCAGCGAAGAACAGGTCTGTTCCTGGATCGGCGCCGACCGCCTGATCTATCAGGCCCTTCCGGATCTCGTCGAGGCGGTGCGCAAGCCCAGCAGGAGCCATGTGATGCGTTTCGACACCTCGGTCTTCGATGGCCACTACGTCACCGGTGACGTGACCCCGGAATACCTGCACCGCCTGGAATGCCGGCGCAACGACGGCGCCAAGTCCCAGGGTTCTGGGGACAAGGGCCACCTGGACCTGCACAACGACGAGTGAACATCATGACCGAACTCCCCCGAGATGCTGCCTTCTCCACCCTGGCCATCCGCACCGGCCACCAACCCACCGCCGAGGGAGAACACAGCGAGCCCATCTTTCTCACCTCCAGCTATGTGTTCGACAATGCCGCGGAGGCCGCCGCACGCTTCTCCGGTGAGCGGCCCGGCAACATCTACTCGCGTTTCACCAACCCGACGGTGCGGGTCTTCGAGGAGCGGCTGGCGGCCCTGGAGGGGGGCGATGCCTGCGTCGCCACCGCCTCCGGCATGGCCGCGATCCTGAGTCTCTGTCTGGGCCTGCTTCAGGCCGGCGACCATATCGTCGCCTCGCGCAGCCTGTTCGGCAGCACGGTGATGCTGTTCAACAAATACATGGCCCGCTTCGGGGTGGAGACCAGCTATGTGCCACTGGACGACGAGGCGGCGTGGGCCGCGGCCATCCGCCCCGAGACCCGGATGCTGTTCCTGGAGACCCCCTCCAACCCCCTCACCGAGATGACCGGGATCGGCCGCCTGGCCGACCTGGCCCACGCCCACGACTGTCTGCTGGTGGTGGACAACTGCTTCTGTACCCCGGCCCTGCAACGCCCGCTGGCCCTGGGTGCGGACATCGTGGTGCATTCGGCCACCAAGTACCTGGACGGGCAGGGGCGCTGTATCGGCGGGGCGGTGGTGGGCGACGCCCAGCGGGTGGGGGAGGATGTGTTCGGGGTGATCCGGACGGCCGGTCCCAGCCTGAGCCCCTTCAATGCCTGGGTCTTCCTGAAGGGCCTGGAGACCCTGGAATTGCGGATGCGGGCGCATTCGGAGAATGCCCTGCGCCTGGCCCAATGGTTGGAGCAGCACCCCGAGGTGGACTGGGTCCTCTATCCCGGGTTGCCGAGCCACCCGCGTCATGACCTCGTGGGCACCCAGATGCGCAGCGGGGGCGGGATCGTGGCCTTCCAGGTGCGAGGGGGCCGCGAGGCGGCCTGGCGCCTGATCGACCAGACCCGGCTGCTGTCCATCACCGCCAATCTGGGCGATACCAAGACCACCATCACTCACCCGGCAAGCACCACCCATGGCCGCCTCACCCCGGAGGAGCGCGAGGCCGCCGGGGTGACCGAGGGCATGATCCGCATCGCCACGGGCCTGGAGGCGGTGGAGGACGTGATCGCCGATCTGGAACGTGGTCTGAGCTGATGCGCGGCATCCGCCGGAGGGCGGATCAGGGCGGGGAATCGAGGAGCCAGGTGTCCATCACCGCCTTGGCCACCGGCGCCGCGGCGGAGCCGCCGTGGCCACCGTGCTCCACCACCACGGCCACGGCGATACGCGGGGCCTCCACCGGAGCGAAGGCGATGAACAGGGCGTGATCCTTGAGCCGCTCGTGGAGTTTGGAGGCGTCGTATCTCTCGTCCTGCCTGATCGTGAAGACCTGGGCCGTGCCGGTCTTGCCGGCGATGTGGTAGGCGCTGTTGGCGATGCGCCGGGCGGTGCCGTGTGGTGCCTCGATGACATGTTGCATGGCGGTGACGATGCGCCGCCAATGTCGCTGGTCCCGGACCGGCAACGGCTGGGCCTCCGCAGGGACCTCCACCCAGCCCCCGTCGGGTCCCTGCACCGAACGCACCACCCGGGGCACCACCCGGTGTCCGCCCATGGCCAGGGTGGCAGTGGCCGAGGCCAGTTGCAGGGGAGTGGCCAGGAAATAACCCTGTCCTATGCCCATGATGAGGGTCTCCCCCGGAAACCAGACCTGATGGTGGCGGCGGCGCTTCCATTGCCGGGACGGCAGCAGGCCGCCCAGTTCTCCGGGCAGATCGATACCCGTGCGCCGGCCGAAGCCGAAGCGGGCCAGCCAGGTGTGCAGGCGATCCACCCCCAGGCGGTGGGCGAGGTCATAGAAATAGACATCACAGGACTGGGTGATGGCCTTGTCCAGGTCTACCCGGCCGTGCCCCCAGCGCTTCCAGTCACGGTACTTGTGGTCCTTCCCCGGGAGCTGGTAGTAGCCGGGGCAGAAGATGTGGTCTTCCGCCCGCTCCACCCCGGTCTCCAGGCCGCCGAGGCCGATGAAGGGCTTGACCGTGGAACCCGGGGGGTATTGGCCGCGCAGGGCGCGATTGAACAGCGGCTTGTCGGGGGAGTCGCGCAGGGCGCGGTAGGCCTTGCCGGAGATCCCCACCACGAAGGCGTTGGGATCGAAGCCGGGGTTGCTCACCAGGGCCAGGACCCCGCCGTCGCGGGGGTCGATGGCCACCACCGCGCCGTTGCGCCCGCCCAGGGCCTCCATCGCCGCCCGTTGCACCCGCAGGTCGATGGCCAGGCGCAGGTTGCTCCCCGGCACCGGGGGCTCGTTCTCCAGCACCCGCAACACCCTGCCCTTGGCGTTCACCTCCACCTGTTGCAGGCCCACCTGGCCGTGGAGCAGGTCCTCGTAGGCCTTCTCCACCCCATTCTTGCCGATGTAGCGGGTGCCCGCATAGTTGGAGGTGTCGATGGAATGCAGTTCGCGTTCGTCGATGCGCCCCACATAGCCGAGCACGTGGGCGGTCAGGGCCCCGTGGGGGTAGTGGCGCAGGAGCGCGGCGTGGACCTCCGCCGCTGGAAACCGGTAGGCGTCCACCGCGAAGCGGGCCACTTCCGTGGGGCTCAGCTGGACCTTGAGGGGCACGCCCTCGAAGCGCCGGCGTCGATGGCGCAGTCGCTCGAAGCGACGCAGGTCCTCGGGCTCCAGGTGGATCCGGCGGGCCAGGGCAGCGAGGGTCTCTTGCAGATCCTTCACCCTTTCGGGAACCACCTCCAGGCTGTAGGCGGGCAGGTTCTCGGCCAGCAGGACGCCGCGGGTGTCGTAGATCAACCCGCGCGTGGGTGGCAGCGGCTCCAGGCGCACCCTGTTGTCCTGGGAGAGGGTCTTGAAATGGGCATGTTCCACCACCTGGAGATAGACCAGGCGACCGATCAGGACCAGAGTGGCGAGGGCCACCATGACTCCCGCCTGGAGGCTGCGGGAGAGAAAGAGGCGGGCCTCGCGCCGGGGGTCCTTGAGGGTGGACTGGGGCATCAGGAGCGGGAGAGTTCGCCCAGGCGGCTCAGGGTCCAGGAGACCGGCGGCCAGAAGATCAGGGCGGTCAGCGGGGGCAGCCAATAACCGGGGGAAGGGGTGGGTTGTCCGCTGGCACCGATCACCCAGAGTTCGATCAGGCGTTCCAGCATCGCCAGGACCCAGACCACGAAGGTCTGTTGCAGC
This sequence comes from Chromatiaceae bacterium, assembly GCA_026984455.1. Lineage (GTDB taxonomy): Bacteria > Pseudomonadota > Gammaproteobacteria > Chromatiales > Chromatiaceae > JALSSC01. The sequence continues at coordinate 14,359 of JALSSC010000029.1, read as the reverse complement.
AGGGGGAAGATGCGCAGGCGCTGGTGGAGACGCAGGGTGGCGAAGGCGATCACCGCCAGGCCCAGGGCGTTCTGGCCCAGGAGGGTGCCGGTGAGTACGTCCCGGGTGAGGCCGAGCAGCCAGGCGGCGCCGACCCCCACGCGGTCCGAACGCACGATGCACCAGTAGATCAGGACCAGGGTCAACCACTGCGGACGCAGGTCACGCAAGGCCTCGGGCAGGGGCATGATCTCCAGCACCAGGGCAGCGAGCAGCGAGACGATCATCAGGTAGCCGCCATAGACCGGTCTGGACTTCATGGTGCCGGGGTCTCCGCCGTGGTCGTGGGGCGCTGGAGCGGCCACACCAGGAGCACCTCCCGGGTGCGGTCGAGATGAGCGGTGGGGGCCGCCTCCACGCGGGCGAAGGGCTGCCCGGGTTGGCGTTGCACGCGGGTCACCCGGGCCACCGGGTAGCCCGCCGGAAAGCGCCCGCCCAGGCCCGAGGTGACCACCAGATCGCCCTCGCGGATGTCGGCGTTGTTGGGCAGATAGAGCAGATGCAGGCGGTCGATCAGGCCGCTGCCCTCGGCGAGGGTGCGCAGGCCGTTGCGGTTCACCTCTACCGGCAGGCTGTGGGAGGGGTCGGTGATGAGCAGCACCGTGGCGGTCAACGGGCTGACCCGGATGACCTGTCCCATCACCGCCCGCGCATCCAGCACCGGCTGGCCCACGAACACCCCCGAGGCACTGCCTTTGTCGATGCGCACCTGGTGACGATAGGGGTCCAGGTCCACCGCCACCAGTTCCGCCGCCAGGACCCGGTCACCGAGTTTGAAGGAAGAACCGAGCAGGTCGCGCAGGCGCATGTTCTCCGCCTCCAGGGCCTCGGTGCGTTGCAGGCGGGCGCGCAGGCGCAGGTTGGCCCGGCGCAGTGCCCGGTTCTCGCCCTGGAGTTCCTCACGGGTGGTGGCGGTCTGGCTCACCCATCGGCCGAGCAGGGTAGGGGAGCGGGCGACCCATTGCAGGGGATAGGTGAGGGCGGCCAGCCAGGCGCGCACCTGGGACAGGGCCTGGAAATGCAGGTCGGCACCGATCAGGGCAATGGAGGCCGTCACCGCGAGCAGCAGGCGCGTGCCCAGGGCCGGGCCTTTGCGGAAGATCGATTTGATCGCGGGTTTCCCAGGTGGAACGGAACGGACTACTCGGTGGCGAACAGGTCGAAACCGCCGTGCTGGTCGATGAGTTCCAAGGCGCGTCCGCCGCCCCGGGCGACGCAGGTCAGGGGATCTTCCGCCACCACCACCGGCAGGCCGGTCTCCTCTTCCAGCAGACGCTCGATGTTGCGCAACAGGGCACCGCCACCGGTGATGACGATCCCCCGCTCGGCCACGTCGGAGCCCAACTCGGGCGGGGTCTGTTCGAGGGCGGCCTTGACCGCGCTCACGATCCCCGACAGGGGTTCCTGGAGGGCCTCGAGGATCTCGTTGGAGTTGAGGGTGAAGCTGCGTGGGATCCCCTCGGCCAGGTTGCGGCCCTTGACCTCGATCTCCAACACCTCGCTGCCGGGGAAGGCCGAGCCGATCTCCTCCTTGATGCGCTCGGCGGTGGCCTCGCCGATGGTGGTGGAGTAGTTGCGGCGCACATAGCTGATGATGGCCTCGTCGAAGCGGTCGCCGCCGATACGCACCGATTGGGAGTAGACGATCCCCGAGAGCGACAGCACCGCCACCTCCGAGGTGCCGCCACCGATGTCCAGGACCATGGAACCGCGCGGCTCGTCCACCGGCAGGCCGGCGCCGATGGCCGCGGCCATGGGCTCCTCGATCAGATAGACCTCGCGCGCCCCGGCCCCCGCCGCCGATTCCTTGATGGCGCGCCGCTCCACCTGGGTGGAGCCGCAGGGCACGCACACCAGCACCCGGGGGCTGGGACGGATCATGCGGCTCTCGTGGACCTTGTGGATGAAGTACTGCAACATCTTCTCGGTGACCGTGAAGTCCGCGATCACGCCCTCCTTCAAGGGCCTGATGGCGGTGATGTTGCGGGGGGTGCGGCCGAGCATCCGCTTGGCCTCCTCGCCCACCGCCGCCACCGACTTGGAACCGCCCGGGCCGCGGTCCTGGCGGATCGCCACCACCGAGGGCTCGTTCAGCACGATGCCCTGGCCGCGGGCATAGATCAGGGTGTTGGCGGTGCCCAGATCGATGGAGAGGTCGTTGGAGAAGAGTCCACGGAGGCGTTTGAACATGGCAGGGGATCCGATGATTCCGGCTGAAGGCGCGGGCATCGTGCCCGCGAAGGGGAAACCACTAATCTAGCAACGGATGGGCCGGGCGGCAACCGGGAAACCCCCAAACCCCTCGCGCCGGGGTGGGGCGCGGGAACGAGCAGGTCATCGCCCGCTCCGGTCGGATCTGAATGGGTCGTCCCACCCGGTCATCGACGCCATCCGTGCTACAATCCCGCCCCACGCACAGCCGCCTCCCGGGCCGGCTCCGTTTTCGTTTCCGGGGCCTTCATGACCGATCTCAGCCATATCCGCAACTTCTCCATCATCGCCCATATCGACCATGGGAAATCCACCCTCGCCGACCGTTTCATCCAACTCTGCGGGGGCCTGAGCGAACGCGAGATGGGGGATCAGGTCCTAGACTCCATGGACCTGGAACGGGAACGGGGCATCACCATCAAGGCCCAGAGCGTCACCCTGAACTACCGGGCGCGCAACGGCGAGGTCTACCGGCTCAACTTCATCGACACCCCGGGGCACGTGGACTTCTCCTACGAGGTGTCGCGCTCGCTGGCGGCCTGCGAGGGCGCCCTTCTGGTGGTGGACGCCGCCCAGGGGGTCGAGGCGCAGAGCGTGGCCAACTGCTACACGGCCATCGACCAGGGGCTGGAGGTGTTGCCGGTGCTCAACAAGGTGGACCTGCCCTCGGCCGAACCGGAGCGGGTGTGCCGCGAGATCGAGGAGATCATCGGCCTGGACGCCGGCGAGGCCTTGCGGGTGAGCGCCAAGACCGGCCAGGGCGTGGAAGACCTGCTGGAAGAGATCGTGGCCCGTATCCCGCCGCCCCAGGGGGATGCCGACGCTCCGCTCCAGGCCCTCATCATCGATTCCTGGTTCGATCCCTACGTGGGCGTCATCTCCCTCATCCGGGTGATGAACGGCCGCCTCGCCCGGCGTGAGCGGATACGGATCATGTCCAGCGGCCGGGTCTTCCAGGTGGAGCAGGTGGGCGTCTTCACCCCCAAGAAGGAAGACCGCGACAGCCTCGGTCCGGGGGAGGTGGGCTTCGTCATCGCCGGCATCAAGGAGATCGACGGCGCCCCGGTGGGAGACACCATCACCCTCGCCGAGCGTCCCGCCACGGCCCCCCTGCCGGGCTTCGCGGAGATGCGCCCACGGGTCTTCGCCGGGCTCTATCCGGTGTCCTCCGACGACTACGAGGGGCTGCGCGACGCCCTGCAGAAGTTGCGTCTCAACGACGCCGCCCTGCACTACGAGCCCGAGACCTCCCAGGCCCTGGGCTTCGGCTTTCGCTGCGGCTTCCTGGGCATGTTGCACATGGAGATCGTGCAGGAGCGCCTGGAGCGCGAATACGACCTCGATCTCATCACCACCGCCCCCTCGGTGGTCTACGAGGTGCAGATGCTGGACGGGGGCCTGATCACCATCGACAACCCGGCCGATCTGCCGCCGCCCAACAAGGTGCAGGAGATACGCGAGCCCATCATCGAGGCCCATGTCCTGGTGCCCCAGGACTATCTCGGGGCGGTGATGAACCTGTGTATCGAGAAGCGCGGGGTGCAGAGGCAGCTCCACTACGTGGGCGGTCAGGTCCAGGTGAGCTACGATCTGCCCCTGAACGAGGTGGTGCTGGATTTCTTCGATCGCCTCAAGTCGGTGAGCCGGGGCTATGCCTCGTTCGAATACGAACTCAAGCGCTTCCAGGCGGCCGATCTGGTGAAGCTGGACATCCTCATCAACGGCGAGCCGGTGGACGCCCTCTCCGTGATCGTGCATCGCAGTCAGGCCCAGGCACGCGGGCGGGAACTCACCGGTCTGATGAAGGAACTCATCCCCCGGCAGATGTTCGAGGTGGCCATCCAGGCGGCCATCGGCGCCAAGATCATTGCCCGCACCACGGTCAAGGCCCTGCGCAAGAACGTCACCGCCAAGTGCTACGGGGGGGACGTGACCCGCAAGCGCAAGCTGCTGGAGAAGCAGAAGGCCGGCAAGAAGCGCATGAAGCAGGTGGGCCGGGTGGAGATCCCCCAGGCGGCCTTCCTTGCCGTTCTCCAGGTGGGGCGGGATAATTGATCGGTTCTTCGTCCGCGACGGCCGGGGGTGCGTCGGAATCCGCCGACGCGCGTGGCCGTCGTGTCACCCCGCGGATGAAGACGGCGGGCGCCCGGAACGTTCATTCGCTCGCGTGTGGGAGAAGGGGCGCCGCGACCCGCGCAGCGGGCCCTTCACAGTAACGAACAGCAAGGAAACCCCCTCCAGATGAACTTCGATTTTCCCCTCTTCCTGGTCCTCGCCACCTTCTTCACCGGCATCGTCTGGGCCCTGGACGCCTGGTTCTTCGCCCCCCGCCGACGGGCCGCGGCGGCGCAGGGCGAGGCCCCCAGGGAACCGCTCGTGGTCGAATATTCGCGGTCCTTCTTCCCGGTCATCCTGGCGGTGTTGTTGCTGCGTTCCTTTCTGGTGGAGCCCTTCCGTATCCCTTCGGGCTCGATGATGCCCACCCTGCTGGTGGGGGACTTCATCCTGGTGAACAAGTTCAGTTATGGCCTACGCCTGCCCGTGCTCAATACCAAGTTCGTGGACCTCGGCGAGCCCGAACACGGCGACGTGGTGGTCTTCCGCTATCCGCGCAACCCGTCCATCGACTACATCAAGCGCATCGTCGGCCTGCCGGGGGACGAGATCTCCTATCACGACAAGACCTTGTTCATCAACGGCAAGCCCATGTCCCAGGTGCCCGTGGGCATCTATACGGGGGTCGGCTCGGGGGCGCGCGAGACTGGCGCCTTCCGTCTGCGCGAGGATCTCGACGGCGTGGTGCATGACATCCTCATCCACCCGGGGACGCCGGACCTGCCCCCCGGATGCGATGTTCTGCGCTTCGGTCCGGTGACCGTGCCTGCCGGCCACTACTTCGCCATGGGCGACAACCGGGACAACAGCAACGACGGCCGCTGCTGGGGTTTCGTACCCGAGGAGAACCTGGTGGGCAAGGCCTTCGCCATCTGGATGAACTGGGACAGCGGTCGCAGCGGTTTCCCCATCGATTGGAGTCGTATCGGCAATGTCATTCACTGAACCCCATACCCCGGCCCGTCAGGGCGGCATGACCCTGGGAGGTATCCTGCTCCTGTTGCTAGTGGGCGGCCTGTTCGCCCGCATCGCCCTGCAACTGGTGCCCGTGTATCTGGACGATCTCAAGATCAAGTCGGTGATGGAGTCCCTCGTGGCCGATCCCGCGGCCTTCGACCAGGGGCCCCGGGGCCTGCGCGAGAAGATCTCGCGCAAGCTCTATATCAACGAGGTGCGTGACCTCGACGAACGCCTGTTCAAGATCCATGCGGTACCCAACGGGGTCCAGGTGGATCTGAAATACGAGGTGCGCAGGCCCATCCTCGGGAACGTGGATGCGGTGGCGAGTTTCACGCATTCGGTCACGCTGGCCCGGCCTTGAAGGCAGTCCCCGAACGCCTGATGCGCCGGCTCGGCCACGGCTTCCGGCGGCCGGAACTCCTCGAACAGGCCCTGACCCATCGCAGCCTCGGCCGTCACAACAACGAGCGCCTGGAGTTTCTCGGCGACGCCCTGCTCGGCTTCGTCATCGCCGAGGCCCTGTACCAGCGTTTTGCCGGGGCCGACGAGGGCCAACTCAGCCGTCTGCGCGCCGGTCTGGTCAAGAAGGAGACCCTGGCCGGGGTGGCCCGCGAGATCGGCCTGGGCGCCTATCTGCGCCTGGGTACCGGAGAGCTGCGTACCGGTGGCCATGCCCGCGATTCCATCCTCGCCGACGCCCTGGAGGCGGTGTTCGCCGCCGTCTATCTCGATGCCGGCCTGGAGGCGGCGCGTGGGGTGGTGCTCGGCCTGCTGGGGACCCGCCTGGACGCGAGCCGGATCGACCGTCCCCTGAAGGACCCCAAGACCCGTCTCCAGGAGTGGCTCCAGTCCCGCCACGAACCCCTGCCCAGGTACGAGGTCCGCAGCGTCGAAGGCAGTCCCCACGAGCAGACCTTCAAGGTGGTCTGCCACCTTCCCGGGTCCGGCATCGAGGGCCGGGGCGAGGGCCACAGCCGCCGCAACGCGGAGCAGAAGGCGGCGATGCGCGTATTGGAACGCCTCGGCGATGAGTGAGCCCCTGCATTGTGGTTACGTGGCCATCGTCGGCCGCCCCAACGTGGGCAAGTCCACCTTGCTCAACCGGCTGATGGGCCAGAAACTCGCCATCACCGCGCACAAGGCCCAGACCACCCGACACCACATCCTCGGGGTCAAGACCCGGCCGCGCGAAGGGCAGATCCTCTACGTGGACACCCCCGGTATCCATGAGCGCCAGGACCACGCCCTCAACCGCTGTCTGAACCGGACCGCGCGGTCCGTGCTCGAAGGCGTGGATCTGGCCCTGTTCGTGGTGGAGGCGGGACGCTGGACGCGCGAAGACGAGCGGGTGCTCCAGGACCTGCGTCGCGCCGCGGTGCCGACCATCGTCGCGGTGAACAAGATCGATCGGTTGCCGCGCAGGGACGTCCTGCTGCCCTACCTCGCCGAGCTGGACGGGCGTTACGATTTCGCCGCCCTGGTCCCCGTCTCGGCGCGCAAGGGGGATCAGGTGGAGGACCTGGAGCGGGCCGTCCTCCAACGTCTGCCCGAAGGCGGGCCCCAATTCCCCGAAGATCAGCTCAGCGACCGGCCGGAGAGCTTCTTCGCCGCCGAACTCCTGCGCGAACAGCTCACCCGCCGTTACGATGCCGAATTGCCCTATCGCCTCAGCGTCGAGATCGAACGCTTTCGGGAAGAGGGCAACCGCTATCGCATCGATGCCCTGGTCTGGGTGGAGCGTCCGGCGCAGAAGGCCATCCTCCTGGGCAAGGGCGGCCGCTCCATGAAGGCCGCCGCCAGCCGCGCCCGGCGGGAGATGGAACGCTTCTTCGGCCGCAAGGTGCACCTGGAGGTGTGGATCAAGGTGAGGAAGAGCTGGTCCAGTGACGAACGGGCGTTGGCGGATCTCGGCTATGGGGACGTCTGAGGCGGATGCCTTGCCGGACGTGCCCGTTATGCCCGTCACGAGCCTTTCGCGTTGCGCGAAATCGATTGATTCGAGAGGCCGGGTGAAGGGGGCGGAATTTCCCTTGCTTCCCTTTTGTTAAGAGGCGGACCTTTCTCGTCCGCCGCGCTAATGTGGTTGCCATGAACGTCCCCTCCGGCACCGACCGGGAGCGTTTGCATCCCGCCTGTGTCCTGCACCGCCGTGACTACGGCGACACCAGCCTGCTGGTGGAGATCTGGTGTCCGGAACGGGGTCGTCTGCCGGCCGTCGCCAAGGGGGCCAAGGCGGGAAAGGGGGCGCGCGCCGCCCTGTTGCAGCCGTTCCGGCCCCTCTGGGTGGGTCTGGCCGGGCGTGGGGAGGTGCGTACCCTGACCCGGGTGGAGGCCGCGGGGCCCGTGCTCCTGGGCATGGGCAAGGCCGTCTACGCGGGTTTCTATCTGAACGAACTCCTGCTGCGCCTGACGCCTCGGGAGGATCCCCAACCCCGCCTCTTCGACCACTACCTGGAGGCCCTGGAAGGGCTGGCCGGAGGCGCTGACATGGGGGCCTGCCTGCGCGCCTTCGAACTGAGGCTCCTGACGGCCCTCGGATATGCGCCGCCCCTGGAACACACCGCCGACGGGCGCCCGGTGCAGCCCGGGGGCGTCTACGGCTACGATCCCCAACGGGGTCCCGTGCCGGTCCCGGTGGACGGGTTCCGGATCGAAGGCGCGACCCTGCTGGCCCTGGCGGCGGGCCGTCCCCTCCAGGGGGGGCAGGTACGCCAGGCGCGTGACCTCATGCGCCTGATCCTGGATACTCACCTGGGTGGGCGGCCGCTGCGCAGCCGCGAACTCCTGCGTCGTCTCCTCAGCCTCGAACGAAAGGAAGACTGAACCATGCATCCCGGCAACCCCATCCTCCTGGGCGTCAATATCGATCACGTGGCGACCCTGCGCCAGGCCCGCGGCACCCGCTATCCGGAACCGATCCAGGCCGCCCTGGTGGCCGAACAGGCGGGCGCCGACGGCATCACCCTGCACCTGCGCGAGGACCGCCGCCACATCCAGGACCGGGACGTGGAGCTGCTGCGCGGCATCCTTCACACCCGCATGAACCTGGAGATGGCGGCCACCGCGGAGATCGGGGCCGTCGCCCGCCGTATCCGCCCCGAGGATTGCTGCCTGGTCCCCGAGCGGCGCGAGGAACTCACCACCGAGGGTGGCCTGGACGTGGCCGCGCAGCGCGCTCATCTGCGTGATTTCTGCGCCATGCTGGCCGAGGCCGGGGTGCGCGTCTCCCTGTTCATCGACCCGGAACCTCGCCAGTTGGAGGCGGCGGTGGAAGTGGGGGCGCCGGTGGTGGAATTGCACACGGGGCGTTATGCGGACGCCGCCTCCCCGGCGGAGGGAGAGGCGGAGTACGCCCGTATCCGCGAGGCCGTGATCCTGGGCAACCGCCTCGGCCTCCAGGTGAATGCCGGCCATGGCCTCGACTATCACAACGTGCGCGCCATTGCCGCCCTGCCGGGGATCGTGGAGCTGAATATCGGTCACGCCATCATCGCCCGGGCGGTGTTCTCCGGCCTCCCGCGGGCGGTACGGGAGATGAAACGGATCATGGTGGAGGCGCGCGCCGGCGTGGGCGAGGGCCGCTGACGTGCTGCGGCCGCGATCCGGCCTGCATCCCCGCGTTGAAATCGTCGCCGGCGAGGCCGCTCCGAGGCCGACGAGGCCTTGTTGCAGCGGCGATGTGGGCACAGCATACCCGTCGCACATGAATATTTCCGTCCTTCGGTCCGTAGACGGCACTTCCCCGTGCCACTCCTCGCGACTGCGGCCGCCCCTCGCACCCCTGGGCGGTGTGGCGATTGCTCGCCATACTCCCTGCGATGACTCGCTTCCGCGCCTTGCCCAGGGACACGAGGAACACCCTCGACAAACGAAATATTCATGTGCGACGGGTATAATCTGTTGACGTCCCACCGTCGAATCCGCCGCCCGCGGCCGTCCCGGAGCCCTAGTGCCTCAACCTCCCGCCCGCACCCTGTTCCTGGTCTCCGACGGTACCGGCATCACCGCCGAGACCCTCGCCCAGGCCCTGTTGTCGCAGTTCGAAGACCTCCGGGTACGTGAGGTCCATCTGCCCTTCGTGGACAGCGAGGAGAAGATGGACCGGGTGCTCGAACGCATCGCCGCCGCCCATGCCCGGGACGGGGTATGCCCCATCGTCGTGGCCACGGTGCTGGACCCGGAGCTGCGCGCCCGCCTGAGTACCGGCGAGGCCCTCTACCTGGACCTCCTCGGCCCCTTTCTGCAACGCCTCGCCGACGCGCTGGGGGTGACGCCCACGGGCGCCACCGGCCGCGCTCACGGCCAGCGCGACCCGGGCCGTTATCTGCGCCGTATCGACGCCATCCACTACACCCTGGCGGCCGACGACGGCCTCGCCCTGGACACCCTGGGAGAGGCCGACGTCGTGTTGCTGGGGGTGTCGCGCGTGGGCAAGACCCCCACCAGCCTCTATCTCGCCATCCATCACGGCCTGCGTAGCGCCAACTATCCCCTCACCGAGGAGGACTTCACCCGCGGTGACCTGCCCCCGGCCCTGCTCGCCCGGCGCTCCCGGCTGCATGGCCTGACCATCGACCCGGAACGCCTTCACGAGATCCGCGAGCGCCGGCGTCCGGGCAGCGACTATGCCTCCCTGGCCCGTTGCCGGGACGAGGTGCGGCACGCCCAGGCCCTGTTTCGCCGCCACCGTATCCCGGTGCTGGACACCACCCGTCGGTCCATCGAGGAGATCGCCGCCGCAATCGTCTATGGGAGGGCCTCTTGAGGCCGTTCGTCATCCTCCTGTTCTGGTGGTGCGCCTGGGGGGCGGGGTTCGGGGCCCCCGTCCACGAGACCGGCGGAGGGGTCCCCGCCGATGCGGCCGAGTTGGCGCGCCGGATCGCGGCCCTGGCCGGGGCGAAGATCCCCGATGCCCAGCACGAGGCCGCGCGTCTGGCCCTCACTTCGGCGCGCATCGACGCCCAGGCCGCCGGTCTGGATCTGGAGGTGGAGCGGAAACGCCAAAGGACCCTCCAACGGGAGGTCGCCCGCTTGCGGGGGAGACTCTCGGCACTGCCCGGGGACGCCCCGGAGGCCAAGGATCTGCGCACCCGACTGGCGGCCAAGGGCGCGGCCTTGGAGCAGTCCAAACGCCACCTGCAGACCCTTGAACGACGGCGTGCCGAGACCCGCGGCCGCCTCGCCCTGGCCCGGCAGTGGTGGCGGGCCCTGGATGCCGCCTATGCTGCCCAGCGCGAGATACGCCACCAGGAGTCCCTGGAGGAACTGGAGCGCCGTCTGGACAGGGAGATCGCGCGAGCCCGCCAGGAGGTAGGGGAGTGGCGTTCGCGTCTGGAGGCCGCGCCGGAAGGATCGGCCAACCGCGACCAGGCCCAGGCACGTCTCGATCTGGCCCTGGAACGGGTGCAGATGCTCCAGACCGGCCTCAATACCGGACGCCTGCGGTTGCAGATTCAGGAGATCGGCCAACGTCCCTTGAATACCGCTGCGGATGTGAAGCAGGCCATGGACGATCTGGGCCAGTTGAAGCAGATCCTGGGGGCCTGGCTGTCCATCGACCGGCGCAAATTGGAGGTGTTGCGCCAACGCGCCGTGCTGCTGGACAAGCGGCGCGCCCTCGGTGAATTGGACGAGGCCGAATATCTGTTGCGCCGTGACCGTCTGACCGACCTGATCCAGGCCTACGACGGCCTGGTACGGGAGCAGGAGGCCCTACACGATCGTGTCCGCCGGGAGTGGCAACGCCTCCAGGCGGAATACAAACAACGGTTGGAGACCGGTCTGGCCACCCGTCAGACCCTGCCCACCGCGGCCCGGGCCTGGCGGGGCCTGGGCGACGAGGTCCTGAGCCTGCCGCGGACCCTCGGCCGGGGCCTCGAGGCCCTGTATGCCCCCTTCACCCAGGCGGATCCCGGCCGGCAGGTGGACCACTGGCTCCTCACCCTGGTGCTATGGATCCTCTGGTCCGGCCTCGTCCTCACCCTCAGGGTGCGCACACGGCCGGTACAGGCCGCCATGCCCGGGCGCTTCCTGGCGCGCCTGCGTTGGTTTCTGGTGCTGCTCTACCGCCGCCTCTGGCCCGACCTGTGGGTGGCCGGCCTGCTGTGCGTCCCCTACCTGGTCTGGGGGTTCGGACTACAGCGCTTCCTGTTGTCGTTCTGGTTCCTGTGGATCTGGTTCGGGCTCCGCATCCTGCTCGCGCTCGGCCGCCTGCTGTTGGTGGCCCCCAGCCTGCCCGCGGAACTGCGCCGCCCCGACCTCTACCGTCTGCTGCGGCCCCTCACCTGGACTGCCGCCCTGCTGGTGTTCTTGCTCGGGCTCGCCTGGCACGGCCTGGTCTCCGATCTTCTGGGCAGGGTGGCCGAACGGGCCTTGATGGTGGTGATGCTGCCCGTGGTCTATCTCAGCCTGCGCCTGCGCCGACTCTTCCTGGAGCGCCGCCAGGCCCGTGGCGACCGGCCCTTCTGGCTGCGCCTGGCGGCCGTGGTGAGCATGGTGATCCCCCTCACCCTCGCGGTCTCGGCCCTGGTAGGGCTCGGGGGCTATATCAATCTCGCCTGGTTCCTCACTGAACAGGTCATGATCCTCATCGGGGTGATACTGCTCTGGGCCGGGTTGCGCCACCTGGTGCTGGATGCCACGGACGCCATCTCCCGTTGGCTGGGGATCCACAGCCGCCGTCCCCAGGCCTGGATCAAGGGCCTGGTGGAACCCCTCCACTATCTGGTCCGCCTGGCCCTGGCCCTGGCCATGCTGCGTCTGGCCGCCGGGCTCTACGCGGGCAACAGCGGCATCGCCTTCGGCGACGAGATCCGCGCCTGGCTGGAGCACCCCCTGTTCCATCTTGGCAAGACCGGCATCAGCCCTCTGAACATCGGCGCGGCCCTGCTCGCCATCGGCCTGGTGATCTTCGTCTCCATCTGGTTGCGGCGGCTCACCAACGACTGGCTCTATCAGGGGATCCGCGACCGCGGCCTGCGCCACAGCCTGTCGGTGTTCACCCAGTATGCCGTGCTGGTGATCGGTTTCCTGGTGGTGCTCAACCTGCTTGGCATCGACCTCACCAGTATCACCGTGTTCGCCGGGGCGCTCGGCGTGGGCATCGGCTTTGGCCTGCAGAACGTGGCCAACAATTTCGTCAGCGGCCTCATCCTGCTGGTGGAGCGGCCGGTGCGGGTGCAGGACTGGACTAGTATCGGCGGGACCGAGGGACGGGTGGCGCGCATCGGCATGCGTTCCCTCACCCTCAGGACCTGGGACAATCAGGACGTCATCATCCCCAACGCCGACCTCATCAGTCAGCCCTTCACCAACTGGACCCTGTCCGACACCCTCGTGCGCACCCTGTTCAGCGTAGGCATTCGCTATCAGGACGACCCCCATCGGGGCCTGGAGGTGGTGCACGAGGCCGTCACCCTGGTCCCCGAGGTCTCCCTGGAGCGCCCTCCGCGCGTCCTTCTGGAGAATTTCGCCGCCTCCTCGGTGGACCTGCGGGTGGAGTATTACGTGGATGTGGAGCAGTTCAGCCGGGTGGAGGTGAAATCCAAGGTCATGCTGGCCATCTGGGATGCCCTGGCGGAGGCCGGGATCGGGATTCCGTTTCCCCAGCAGGATGTCTATATCAAGGAACTTCCGGCTGTCGCGGCATTCGGCCCACCCCGGGAGCAAGGGGCTGGGACAGGGCTTGAGAACACGTAATACCCGTCGCCCGAAAATATTCCCGTTCGTCGGTCGGTCAACGGCACGTCCCTGTGCCACTCCTCGCTACCGCTGTCGCCCCTCGCCCCTCCGGGGAGACGCCGGGGTGAAGGGAGACCGGACCAGAGATAATGGGCCCTTCACGGTTTCGGCGGGATGCGCTGGCGTTTTCCCGCCCTAGGAGTTCGTTCCTGACGCGCTCCTAACTGAACATCTGCTTCACCTCGCTGATCTCCTCGGCCGCACCCTCCATCTCGACCACCTCGATTTCCGGCCCGAGGCCGAGTTTGGCGAACGATTGGATGTCGTTCCAGTCGAGGGCGGCGTCAGGATGGCTGCTGCCGCTCAGGGACTGGAGACGGGCGACGATCACCAAGTCCACGTAGTCGGCCTCCGGGCCACCCTGGTAGGCAAAGTTGTGGAAGTTCTCGGCCACCGCGACCAGGGGGGCCGGGAAATCCCATTTCTTCAGGATCATCCCACCCACCGCCGGGCTCAGTTCCGTCAAGAGGAAATCGAACGTCCGATTGTCCAGATCCATGCCCTTCTGTTCCAGGAGGGTGAGGACGGGCAGGGCGCCGATGTCATGGATCAATCCGGCGAGCAGGGCCTGTTCGGGATCGAGCTGGGCCTGGGTCTTGCTCAGCATACGGGCGATGCCGGCCACCTCCACGCTGCGTTCCCAGGTTTGGCGAAAGGCATGGTCCAGTCCCGGGGAGGTGGCCTGGAACATCTGGCGCATGGCCAGGCTCACCACCAGGGAGCGCACCAGCCGGGTGCCCAGGCGGGTGATGGCCATCTGCAGGTTGTCTATGGGCACGCGTCCGCGGTAGAGGGGGCTGTTGGCCACCTGCAACAGGCGGGCGCTCAGGGCCGCGTCGGTGGCCACGATGTCGGCGACCTGGCGCACGGTGGCCGATTCACGCTCCACCGCGTCGCGCACCCGCAACGCCACTTCAGGCAGGGTGGGGAGGAGGATACGGTCGCTTTCTATGGCCTGTTGGAGTTCGGGGAGGAGATCCTGGTCCGGCGTCATGGTGAGGGTTCCCTTTGGCTCTGACTGGAGATGAAGCTGGTATCCAGTGGCGGCAGGGTGGGGGGGATCTTTAACGGGCCGTCTAAATGGACTCCTCTGGTTTTCAAGATGGCGCCGGATACTGGCATGAAAGAATCGACCGCGTGCATATGGACATCGGTGGTGATTCGAGTGTCTCCTCCACCCGGACCAGGCGTTCGCGCAGCTCCACCTCATAGACCGCCGGGGGCCTGGCCAGGCTCTGGTCGGCCAGCCATTCGGCAATATGGGTCTTGATGAATTCGATGTCTTCGGCCTGGA
>JALSSC010000028.1 GCA_026984455.1 Chromatiaceae bacterium | reverse complement strand
GGGCGGCCGCTTGGATCAGGATGGACATGGGTCCCGCCCCGGTCGGGCCGTTGGAAGTGAAAGGGATCTCGAAGCATTCCCTCCCTGGAATTTTCGTCGCAAGGCGAACAGGCGCTTTTCGGTTTGCTCACATTTTCAATCAGTTGGGGTGATCGAAAATGGCGGAACCGCCCTGTCCCGCACGGACATCCCGACTTTTTCGAGATGCCCTGAAGAACCGGAAAACCGCATTTTCCGGTCCCGCGGCCGCAAAAGTCCAGGGAAGGGACTTCTTCGACATCCTGCTAAGATAGATCCCGCCATGTCTCCCCTTCTCGAAGTCCGTTCCCTCTCTTTCCGCCCCGGCCCGCGGCCCCTGGTCCAGGATCTGAGTTTCACCCTGGAGGCGGGCGGCCCCACCGGCCTGATCGGCCTCAACGGGGCCGGCAAGACCACCACCCTGCGCCTCCTCGCGGGGGTGTTGCGGCCCACCACGGGCTCGATCCGGGTCGCCGGCCTGGATCTGGCCCGGGCGCCCCTGGAGGCCAAGGCGCGGATCGGCTTCCAACCCGACCCGCCGGCCCTGCCCGACGACCTGCGGGTGAGCGAATACCTGGCCCATTGCGCGGGCCTCCGCGGCCTCCGTGGCCGGGCCCTGGGCGACGCCTGCCGGCAGGCCCTGGAGGCCTGCGGCCTCGGCGCGGTGCGGCGGCGCCTGGTGGGACGCCTGTCGCAGGGCATGAGACGCCGCCTGGGGATCGCCCAGGCCCTCCTCCACGCGCCGGACCTGCTCCTCCTGGACGAGCCCAGCGCCGGCCTCGACCCCGCCCAGGCGGCGGAGATCCGCGCCCTGATCGCCGCTCTGGGACGCTCGCGTGGCCTGCTCCTGTCCACCCACCTGCTGCACGAGGTGGAAGGGCTGTGTACGCGGGTGCTGATCCTCCGCGACGGCCGCCTGGTACACGCGGGCCCGGTACGCCCCGCGGGCGGCGAGGTCTTCAAGGTGGGCCTGCGCCGCCCGCCCCCCGAACAGGCCCTGAGGGCGCTCCCCGGGGTGCAGGAGACAGAGCGCCTGCATACCGATTGTTTCCGCGTGCGCCTGGCCCCCGGCGCGGACCCCGCGCGCCTGGCCGAGGCCCTGGTGGGGCATGGCTGGGGCCTGCGCGAACTCAGCCCCGCGGACCCGGGGCTCGAACGCCTGTTCCTGGATCTGGGCGCATGACCGCGGTCCTGTTCCGGCGCGAGGTCCGACGCATCCTCCTCTCCCCTCTGTATTGGGGCCTGCTCGCCGGTCAGGCACTGATCCTCGCCTGGGTGTTCCTGCGCGTGGTGGAGGCCTATGCCACCCCCGGGGCGCCGCCCTCGGCCCCCCTGACCCAGGGCCTCTGCCTGGAGGTCTTCGGCCTGGCCGGGGCCCTCGCCCTGCTCGCCGCGCCGGTGCTCACCATGGGCATCGTCGCCGGGGAGTGGCGCGACCGCAGTTACGACCTCCTCGCCGCCGCCCCCCTCACCCCCGGGCAGATCCTCAGGGGCAAATACCTGGGCGCGCTCCTGCCCCTCGCCATGGGCAGCCTGATCCCCGTGACCCTGTGCCTGCTGCTGACCCCCTGGGCACGCCTCGACTGGGGCTGGATCGCCGCCGCCACCCTGGGCCTGCTGGGCGTCCATGTCCTGTTCACCGCCCTCGGTCTCTGGTCTTCCAGCCTCACCCGGCGCCCGCCCCTGGCCGCCGCCCTGGCCTATGGCCTCGCCCTGCTCTCCTCCCTGTTGAATCACCGCCCCGGCCTCGCCCCCTTCCATGGGGACCTGCTGGACTGGCTCACCTGGAACGAGCACTACCTGCCCTTCCTCCAGGGCCGGGTCCAGACGCCCGACCTGGCCTACTTCCTGATCCTCGCCGGCCTGCTCCTGGCCCTGGCCTGGCGGCGCCTGGCGCGCTACGGGGAGCGGCCATGAGGGGACGCCCCGGCGAGATCCTGTTCCACCTGGGCGTCCTCGCCCTGGGCCTCCTCCTGGCCCTGTTGTCCCTGCGTTACGCGCCCTCCTGGGACTGGACCCGGGACGCCCGCAACCGCCTGGACGCCCAGAGCGCCGCCCTCCTGGCGGGCCTCGACGCGCCCCTCGATCTGGAGGTCTACAGCGCCCGCAACGGCCCCCTCGGGCGGCGCATCGACGCCCTCCTCGCGCCCTACCAGAGGACCGCCCCCGGGCACGTCCGGCTGCGCTTCATCGACCCCGAACGCCACCCGGAAATGGCGCGCAAGGCCGGCATCCGCCTCTGGGGGGAGCTGGTGATCCGTTATCGGAACCGCACCGAACACCTCGACACCCTGGAGGCCGCCCACATCCGCAACGCCGTGCTGCGCCTGCTCAGCCGCGGGCAGCGCTGGATCGTCTGGCTGCGCGGCCGGGGCGCCCGCCGCCTCGACGGGCCGGGGCCCACCGACCTCGGTCGCTTCGCCGCCGCCCTGAGGGCGCGCGGCTACCGCGTCCAGGGCCTCGGCCTGGCCCGCCATCCGCGGATCCCGGACAACACCGCCCTGTTCGTCCTCGCGGGGCCGACCCGGCCGCTCGACGAGGCCGCGGAACGGGCGCTGCGCGCCTACCTGGACCGGGGCGGGGCCCTCTGGTGGCTGCTCGATCCCGCCCACACCGACCCCCTCCCGCGACTGTCCGCGCAGCTCGGCCTGATCCCCCTACCCGGGACCGTGATCGACCCCGCCGCGGCCGAACGCGGTGACCACAACCCCCTGATGGCCCTGGCGGACTATCCCGCTCACCCCCTCACCCGCGGCCTGGAGGACCCCGCGGTATTCCCCAAGGCCGCGGCCCTCTCGGCCGACCCCCCGCCCCCCTGGCGGGCCGTCCCGGTGGTGACCACCGGCGATCGGGCGTGGAACGAGACCGGCCCCCTGGAAGGCCGGGTCCGGCCCGACGCCCCCGGCCGCGGCGAACGCCGCGGCCCCCTGAGCCTCGCCCTCGCCTTCGAACGCCCCCTGGGCGAGGGCAGGCAACGCCTGTTGGTGACCGGCGACGGCGACTTCCTGGCCAACGCCTACCTGGACCGGGGCGGCAATCGGGCGCTCGGCCTGCGCATGACCGCATGGCTCCTGGGCGAAGACCGCCTGCTCGCCCTGCCGCCGGCGCCGCCGCGCCAACGCCTGAAACCCAGCCCGGCCATGGCCCTGGTCCTGGGCGTGGGCGGACTCGGGGTGCTGCCCCTGGGGCTGGCGCTCACCGGCCTGTTCCTGCGTTGGCGACGAGGCCGCGAATGAGCCTGCACAGGGCCCTGCTGCTGCTCGGAGTGGGCATCGTCCTGGCCGCCGGCCTGCTCTGGACCGCCCCTTCCCGGGAACCCCCGCGGCTCCAGGGGCCACGCCATGTACAGCAGATCCACATCCAACGCCCGCGCGGAGGCCTCGACCTCGAACGCCGCGGCGGCCGCTGGCGGCTGTCCACCGGCGCCGCCGATCCCCGCCGGGTGGAGCGTCTGCTCCAGCTCGCCCGGGCCGTCGTCCGGCGCGACCTGGGCCGTCCGCCCGACCTGCGGGAACTGGGCCTCGACCCGCCGCGGGCGCGCATCCGCTTCGACCATTGGGAGATCGCCGTGGGCCGCGACGAGCCCATCCACCACCGCCGCTATCTCCTGACGCCCGATGGCCGCGTACTCCTGGTGGACGACCGTTTCAGCGACCTCCTGTACCTGCCGGCCGCCTCCTGGCTGGCCGCCCCCTGAGCCCATGCCCGAACTGCCCGAGGTGGAGACCACCCGGCGCGGCATCGCCCCGTGGCTGGAGGGGCGCCGGCTGCTCGGGGCGCGGGTGCGGCAGCCCCGCCTGCGCTGGCCGGTGCCGGCGGACCTGGACGCCCGGGTGCGCGGCCGGCGGGTCCGGCAGGTACGGCGGCGCGCGAAATACCTGCTCCTGGACCTGGGGAACGACGACTGGCTGCTCCTCCACCTGGGCATGTCGGGCAGCCTCCGGGTCCTGCCCAAGGACAGCCCGCCCGGCCCCCACGACCACCTCGACCTGCTCCTGGAGGAGCGGCGCCTGCTGCGTCTGCGCGACCCCCGCCGCTTCGGCGCCGTGCTCTGGTGGCACGGCCTCCCCCAGGCCCATCCCCGCCTCCGCCGGCTCGGCCCGGAACCCCTGTCGGCCACCTTCAGCGGCGCGCACCTGTATGGCCTCTCCCGGGCCCGCCGGACCCCGGTCAAGGCCTTCATCATGGATCAGCGGGTGGTGGTGGGCATAGGCAACATCTACGCCAACGAGGCCCTGTTCGCCGCCGGCATCCACCCCGGGCGGGCCGCCGGGCACATCGCCCTCCCCCGCTACCGCCGGCTCGTCGCCGCCATCCGGGAGACCCTGGAGGCCGCCATCGCCCAGGGTGGCACCACCCTCAGGGACTTCGAACAGGCCGATGGCCGTCCCGGCTACTTCGCCCAGACCCTCCGGGTCTATGGGCGCGCGGGCCGGCCCTGCCCCCGTTGCGGCACGCCCATCCGCCGGCGGGAGCTGGGCGGGCGCTCCGCCTGGTGGTGCCCCCGGTGTCAGCGCTGAGGGGGGGGCGGACACAGAGACTGAAACCGCCGGGAAATCCGTGCTATCTTTGGCCGGCCATCGACCTCCTCCCCCACACCGGTCCCCGCCCATGGAACAGACCCTGAAACGCCTGCTCGACGCCGAGATGCGCGCCGAAGAGACCGCCCGCAAGGCCGAGGAAGAGGCCGACCGCCTCACCCAGGAGGCCCTGCTGGAGGCGCGCGCGCGGGAGGATCGGTTCAACGCCCAACTGAGCGAACTCTACGGCGGCTTCAAGGAGAAGGCCGAGGCCCGCGCCGCCCAGACGGTGGCCGAACTCCGAAAACGCTACGCGGAACGCCACGCCCAGATGCGCCGCCAGGCGGGCGAGCGTGAGGACGAGGCCCTGGAGGCGGCCTTCAAGACCTTCACCACCGCCCGGGACTGAGCCTTTGGACCCGGCCGCCTCCGCCTATCTCAACGGCCGCATCTCGGCCTTGAGCCCGCACCTGCTGCCGCCCACGCGCCTGGAACCCCTGTTGGACCGGGACCTGTCCGCCGCCCTCGCGCCCTGGGGCCTGGCCGAGGTCCTGGAGTCGGACCTCCCGCCACGCGCCAAGAACCGCGCCGCCGAGCACCGCCTCATCGGCCACCTGTTGGCCGACCTGGAGATCCTCGTCCGCCCCCTCTCGGGGCCGGCCCGGGAGCTGTTGGTGCACTGGGCACGCAAATACGAGCTGGCCAACCTCAAGGCCCTGATCCGCGGCAAATGGCACGGCCTCGCGCGCGCCGCCATCGAGGCCGACCTGTTCGCCCTGCCCGCCACCATCGGCCTGCCGCACGAGACCCTGTTGGACGCCGAGGACGTTCCCGAACTCCTCCTGCGCCTGGAGCAGGGCCCCTATCGCACCTTCGCCCTCCAGGCCCGCCGCGCCTTCGAGGAGAAGCGCGAACCCTTCGCCCTGGAGGGGGCCATCGACCGCCACTACAACACCGGCCTGGCGCGGCGCGCCCGGGGGGTGCCCATCCCCCATCCCTTCGAGGTGCAACACTTGGTGGGCGACCTCCTCGACCAGTTCGACATCCAGTGGCTGCTGCGCTACCGTTTCCGCTACGGGCTGCCCCCGGGCGAGGCCTACTACCTGCTCACCCCGAGCACCCGCATCATGACCCGGGAACGCCTCCTCGCCCTGGTGGAGCTGGACAGCCCGGAGGCGGTCACCGCCGCCCTGCCGCCGCCCTTCGACCACCTCCTGGGCGAGGCCGACACCATCAGCGAGGTGGACAGGCGCCTGGAAGGCTACATCCAGGAGCGCATCGAAGGGCGCCTGCGCCACGGTCTCTCGGCCCTGGGGCGCGCCCTCGCCTTTCTGGTGTTGCGCGAGCTGGGCCTGCGCCGCTTGCTCGCCCTGGTGCGCGGGCGTACCCTCGGCCTGGATGCCCAGCTGATACGTTTCGCCGCGGGGGTCTGATGTTCACGCCGGTCAGCATGCGCCACGTCTCCATCCAGATCCTCAAGGAAGACCTGCCCCGGGCCTCCCTGGCCCTGGCCGAGAGCGGCGCCTTCCACCCCGACCGCCGGCCGCTGCATGAACGGGAATTGCCGCGCGTGCCCGGGCAGGCCTACCGCCAGGTGTTTCACCGCGCCGCCACCCGCCTGGACAAGATCACCCGCCTCACCGCTCTGGCCGCACCCCGCGGCCTGCCCAGCCCCTGGGTGGTGGAGCAGACCGAACTGGAGGCCCTGGACGAGCGCCTGGGCCGACTCTGGGCCGAGGCCTCCACCTTCGAGGCCGGACTGCACGAGGTGGAGCAGGAACTCCACCTGATCGGGCAGCTCGAGGCCGCCCTGGAGAACTTCGCCGACCTCGACCTGGACCTGGGCCTGTTGCACGACGGCCTGAGGTTCATGGACCTGCGCATCGGCCTGGTCCCCCCGGCGAACCTGCCCCAGCTCCAGGAGGCCCTGGGCCTCTCGGGCCACCTCGCCAAACCCTTTCGCAGCACCGACGAGGCCGTCTACGTGCTCATCGTCGGCCCCAAGGCGGAACGGGGCGACCCCATCCAGTCGGTCCTCGATGCCGCCGGCTACCGTCCCCTGCCCCTGCCCCCCGAGTTGCGCGACGCCCCGGACCGGGCACGCGCGGATCTGCACCGCCGACGCAAGGAGCAATTTGAGCGCCGCCGCCGCCTGCAAGACGATCTCCACGCCTGGGCGCGGACGCACGCGGATGAACTGGAACGCGCCCACATCGTCCTCGCCCTGGCGCGCCCCTTCGTGGATCTGGCCGATGCCGCCCGCGGGGATGGCTGGTTCTCCCTGATCAGCGGCTGGGTCCCGGAACCCGACCTGGCGCGGATCCGGGAGACGCTCGCAGACACCCTCGACCATCCCCATGCCTTGGAGGCCCGCCCCCCACACCCCGATGAGCGCCCGTTCGTGCCCTCCATCATGCCCCGCGTCCCCTGGCTCGCCCCCTTCGTGACCCTGGTCAGGCAATACGGCATCCCCCGCTACGGTGAGGTGGACCCCACCCTGTTGTTCACCGCCAGCTTCATCCTCATGTTCGGGATGATGTTCGGCGACCTGGGCCAGGGGCTGGTCTTCATGGGCCTGGGTTGGGCCCTGCGCCGCCGGATCGGGCCCTTCACCCATTTCATGCTCGCCGCGGGCGCCTCCTCGGCCCTGTTCGGCCTCCTCTACGGCAGTGTCTTCGGCTACGAACACATCCTCCCCGCCCTCTGGATCTCCCCCATGTCCGATCCCATGTACATGCTCGGCGTGGCCCTGATCTGGGGCATCGGCTTCATCTGTCTGGGCTGCCTCATCGCCATCCGCAACCGCATCGTCCTCGGCGACTGGCGCGACGCCCTGTTCGGCAACAACGGCGCCGTCGCCCTGGCCTTCTATCTCTCCCTGCTCGCGGGCGGTCTCCACCTCGCCCGGGAGGGCTCCCCGGGGGCCCTGCCGGCCGCCGTCGGCGGAGGCGCCCTAGCGCTGCTGGCCTGGCACAAGTGGCGCGAGTTCGAGGCGCCCCTGGGAGAGCGCATCCTGGTGGTTTTCATAGAACTCTTCGAGACCTTCACCGGCTACGTCTCCAACACCCTGTCGTTCCTGCGCCTGGCCGCCTTCGCCCTCAATCACGTGGCCCTGGCGGTGGCCGTGTTCACCCTGGCCGATATGATGCAGACCACCGGCCACTGGATCACCGTGGTCCTCGGCAACGTCTTCATCCTGGTCCTGGAGGGCGGGATCGTGGTCATCCAGACCCTGCGTCTGGAATACTACGAGGGCTTCTCCCGCTTCTTCTCGGGAGACGGCCACCCGTTCCGCCCGCTCAGACTCTCTACTTGAGGAGATACCCCATGTACTGGCTCGTCGCCTTCATGTCTCTGCTGGTCGTGGCCCTGGTGGTCACCGGCCTGGTCCTGGAGCTGCACCCCCTGGACCGCCCACGGCCCTGGTTCAGGCCGGCCCTGCTGGGCAACTTCGCCCTCTTCGCCCTGGCCGAGGTGCTGCTCCTGGCCCTCGGCGCCCGCGAGGCCATGGCCGCGGTGGAACAGGGGGCCGCGGCCACCGGTGAGATCTCCACCGGCCTCGGCCTCGCCCTGCTGGGCATCGGCATCCCCACCGGGCTCGCCGCCATCGGCGCCGGGGTGGCGGTCGGCCCCATCGGCGCCGCCTCGCTGGCGGTCCTGGCCGAGAAACCCGACTTCTTCGGTCGCACCCTCATCTACGTGGGCCTGGGCGAGGGCATCGCCATCTATGGCCTGGTCATGAGCATCCTGTTGCTCGGCAAGATCTGAGCCATGAGCGACGGCCCCGCCCGCCTGCTGTTCTTCGGTGACGCCATCCTCGCCGACGGCTTCCGCCTGATCGGCTTCGAGACCTGGCCCGACCCCGCGGCCGGGGAGGTGGAGAAGATCCTCGACGGCCTCCACCAAAGGCGCGAAAACGCCTTCGTCATCATCGACCGGCGGCTGGCCGAGGCGCGCATCCCCGCGGTGGAACGCATCCGCGCCGAGGGCGGCCACCAGGTGTTGAGCACGGTGCCGCCGCTCACCCGGGCCGAGGACTTCCATTGCGACATCGACCGCCAGATCCGCGCCCTCACCGGCGGAGGAGAGACCGGGTGAATCAAGTACAGGAATTGGAACGCGCCATCCTGACGCGGGCCGAAAGGCTCGGCGAGGAGATCCTCCGCCGGGCCGCACACCGACGCGACGAGATCCTGCGCGAGGCCGAGGAACGCCTGCGCCTGCGCGAGGAACGCGAGACCCTGCTCGCCAAGGCCCGCGCCGAGCGCATCTATCGCCGGCGGGTCCAATCGAGCGAACTGCAACTCCAGGCCGACCTCGACCGCCTGCGCTGGGAACTGGTGCAGGGGGTGTTTGCGCGCCTCCCGGAACGCTTCGCGGCCCTGAGGGAACAGGGCGGCGACTACCTCCCCCTGCTCCGCGCCTGGCTCGCCGAAGGCGCCCGCCTGATCGAACGCGACCCTCTCGTGGCGGAACTCAACCCCCAGGATCACGCCCACCTGGGCCCCAATTGGCCGGCCTTCGTGGAGGCCGCCCATACCGGCAAACGCATCGACCTGGCCCCCGAACCGCGGCCCATGCTGGGCGGGATCCTGATCCGCACCCCGGACGACCGCATCCGCGTGGACAACAGCTTCGAGGGACGCCGCCGGCGGCTCCAGGAGCGCCTCCACCGCACCATCGTCGAACACCTGTTGCCCGCGGGCGGGGAGGCCGGAGCATGAGCGGGCAAGGCATCATCCGGGAGATCAACGGCCCCATCCTCAAGGCGCGCCTGCCCGGCATCCGCAACGGCGAACAGGTGCGCATCGGCGCCCTGGGCCTGTTCGGCGAGGTCATCGCCCTGGAGGGCGAGCAGGCCCTGGTCCAGTCCTACGAGAACACCGACGGGGTGCGTCCCGGCGAACCCCTGGAGGGCCTCGGCTGGCCCCTGTCGGTGGAGCTGGGCCCGGGCCTCCTGGGCAGCATCTTCGACGGGATGCAGCGCCCCCTCACCGAACTCTACCGCGCCCACGGCGACCTGATCCCGCGCGGCGTGGCCATCCCCGCCCTGGACCGCGAGCGCACCTGGCGCTTCACCCCCGCGCCCGATCTCAAGCCGGAACAAGGCCTGGCTGCCGGGGCCGTCCTGGGGCGGGTACAGGAGACCGAGAGCATCGAGCACCGCATCCTGGTGCCTCCCGACCTCGGCGGCGTACTCGTG
Organism: Chromatiaceae bacterium; assembly: GCA_026984455.1. Lineage (GTDB taxonomy): Bacteria > Pseudomonadota > Gammaproteobacteria > Chromatiales > Chromatiaceae > JALSSC01. The sequence continues at coordinate 5,073 of JALSSC010000028.1, read as the reverse complement.
GAACTGGCCCCCGAGGGCGACTACCGCCTGGACGACCCCATCGGCCGCCTGCGCGATGCCGACGGGCGCCATCACGACCTCTTCCTCTACCACCGCTGGCCGGTGCGCCGCCCGCGCCCCTACCGCCGCCGCGACCACGGCGTGGCCCCGCTGCTCACCGGCCAGCGGGTGCTCGACACCTTCTTCCCGGTGCTCAAGGGCGGCAAGGCCGCGGTGCCCGGCCCCTTCGGCTGCGGCAAGACCGTGGTCCAACAGCAGATCGCCCGCTGGTCCAACGCCGACATCGTCATCTACGTGGGCTGCGGCGAGCGCGGCAACGAACTGGTGGACGTGCTGGAGTCCTTCCCCAAGCTCAAGGACCCCTACAGCGGCCGTATCATGATGGAGCGCACCCTGCTGGTGGCCAACACCTCCAACATGCCGGTGGTGGCGCGCGAGGCCTCCATCTACGTGGGCATCACCATCGCCGAATATTTCCGTGATCAGGGCTACGACGTGGTCATGCTGGCCGACTCCACCAGCCGCTGGGCCGAGGCCCTGCGCGAGGTGGCCGGGCGCCTGGGGCAGATGCCGGTGGAAGAGGGTTACCCCGCCTATCTGGCCTCGCGCCTGGCGGCCTTCTACGAACGCGCCGGGCGGGTGGAGGCCCTGGGCGGCTCGGCGGTCGGCTCGGTGACCCTGATCGGCGCCGTGTCTCCGCCCGGGGGCGATTTCTCCGAGCCGGTCACCAGCCACACCAAGGAGATCATCGACACCTTCTGGGCCCTCTCCAAGGAACTCGCCGACGCCCGCCACTACCCCGCGGTGGACTGGGTGGGCAGCTTCTCCGGGCACGTGGACACCGCCGCCCGCTGGTGGGCCGAACAGGTGGGGGAGGCCTGGGCCGAACGCCGCGCCCAGGCCCTGGCCCTCCTCGCCCGGGACGCCGAATTGGCGCGCATCGTCAACCTGGTGGGCCCCGAGGCCCTGTCCAGCGCCCAACGCTGGGTCCTCGAAGGGGCGCGTCTGGTCAAGGAGGCCGTGCTCCAGCAGAGCGCCCTGGACCCGGTGGACAGCTTCGCCTCGCCCGAGAAACAGTATGCCCTGCTCGACCTGGCCCTGAGCATCTACGAGCGCGGCGCCGAACTCATCGACCTGGGGATGCCGGTGCAGGAACTGGCCGCCATGCCCCTGCTCACCCGCTGCCGGCGGGCCAAGGGCAACTACGACAGCCAGCAGGTGGAACGCATCCAGGCCCTCAAAGAGGAGGCCATGCAGCAATTCGACCGACAGCGCGCGCAATACGCCGGGGCCGGGGAGTCCACGCCATGAGCGCGAAAGAATACCGCACCGCCGGCTCCGCCAAGGGCGGCCTGCTCCTGGTCCGCGAGGCCCCCGCCGTGGCCTTCGGCGACCGCGTGGAGATCCGCGACCACCGGGGCCGGCGCCGCAACGGCCAGGTCATCCGTTGCGCCGACGGCGAGATCCTGGTCCAGGTCTACGAAGGCACCGACGACCTGGACCTGGAGACCACCTGGGTGCGTTTCCTCGACCAGCCCCTCGAAGTGGCCCTCTCCCCCGACATCCTCGGGCGGGTCTTCAGCGGCATCGGCGAGCCCCGCGACGACCGCCCGCCCATCGTCTCCGACCTCCACCGCGCGGTGAGCGGATCGGCCATCAACCCCGCCGCCCGCACCTATCCGCGCGAGTTCATCCAGACCGGCATCTCCACCATCGACGGCCTCAATGCCCTGGTGCGCGGCCAGAAGCTGCCCATCTTCTCCGGCTCCGGCCTGCCCCACAACCGCCTGGCCGCCCAGATCGTGCGCCAGGCCCGCCTGATCGACCAGGAGGCCGCCTTCTCGGTGGTGTTCGCCGCCATGGGCGTCTCCTACGCCGACGCCCGCTTCTTCCAGGAGGAGTTCGCCGACTCCGGGGTGCTGGGCAACGTGGTCATGTACATCAACCTCGCCGACGACCCGCCCATCGAGCGCCTGGCCCTGCCCCGCGTGGCCCTCACCGCCGCCGAATACCTGGCCTTCGACCTCGACCGCCACGTCCTGGTGGTGATGACCGACATGACCCACTACGCCGACGCCCTGCGCGAAGTGGCCACCGCCAAGGGCGACGTGCCCGCGCGCAAGGGCTACCCCGGCTATCTCTATTCCGACCTGGCGGAGATCTACGAGCGCTCCGGGCGGATCAAGGACCGGCACGGCTCGGTCACCCTGGTGCCGGTGCTGTCCATGCCCTCCGACGACATCACCCACCCCATACCCGACCTCACCGGCTACATCACCGAGGGCCAGATCGTCCTCTCCCGGGAACTCCACAACCAGGGGATCTATCCCCCGGTGCAGGTCTCCATCTCCCTCTCCCGGCTGATGAAGGACGGGGTGGGCAAGGACGACACCCGTGACGACCACCCGCGGGTGGCCAGCCAGTTGTTCGCCCTCTACGCCCACGCCCAGGAGGTGCGCAATCTCGCCTCCATCATCGGCGCCGACGAACTCTCCGACCGCGACCGCCGCTACCTGGAGTTCGCCGACGCCTTCGACCGGCGCTTCGTGGGCCAGGGCGAGGATGAGGACCGCTCCATCTTCGAGACCCTCAACCTGGCCTGGGAACTCTTCTCCCTGTTCCCCAAGGACGAACTCATCCGGGTCAGCGAGACCGACCTGGCCAAATACCACCGCCAGGGGGACGGCGCCTCGTGAGTGGCGATCGCATCCGGGTGCCGCCCACCAAGAGCACCCTGATCCAGCTCAAGCATCAGGTGGGCTTCCTCGAAGACGGCTACGCCCTGCTCGAACGCAAGCGCGACCTGCTCACCCGCCTGGTCTACGAGCGCATCCGTGAATACCGCCGTCTGCGGGCGGAGGCCCACGCCTCGCTGAAGACCGCCTATCGCAACCTGTCCCTGGCGCAGATGCGCATGGGCAGCCGCGCCCTGCAACAGGCCGGCCTCGGCGCCGCCCGGGCCTTGGAACTGCGCATCCTGCCGCGGCGCAACCTGGGGGTGGAATTCCCGGCGGTGAAGGCCGAGCGCCGGCCGTTACAGCCCGTGGGCCTCATGGGCACCGACGGCAGCTTCGACGCCGCCCGCGACCACCTCGCCGACACCGCCGTGCGCCTCGCCCGCCTGGGCGAGGCCGAGACCGCCCTCACCCGCCTCCTGGCCGAGCAGCGCAAGGCGCAGAAGCGCGTCAACGCCTTGAAATACAACATCATTCCCCGTTACCGCCGGACCATCCGCTTCATCCAGTCCAGCCTCGAGGAGGAGGAGCGCAACACACTCTTTCAGATCAAGGTATTGAGAGAAGAGGGGCGGGTCTGAAGGGGCCCCCCGGGCGGTTCCCGCAACCCGAAACTTCGACTACAATACGGTTTTTCGCGCCGTTAGCTCAGTTGGTAGAGCATCTGACTTTTAATCAGGTGGTCGCTGGTTCGAGCCCAGCACGGCGCACCAATCGAATCGATCCGTCAGGGCGGCTTCCAGCCTCGGGGCCAGCCTTGGCCGCCGACGGAGGCGCAGAGGCGGCCGGCGCGGCGGACGGTGCCCGGCCGCCGCCCCGGTGCGGGCGCTATATCGCGGAATCCGGACAGACCGCCATCGTCGAGGCCGGTTCCGGTTCGGTCCTACCTTCGGCTTATGGGGAGAGTGCGAATCCGTCTAGATCCGATGGGGACGAATCCGTATCCGGCCACCCGTTGGTTCTTCCCCATGCCAGGATCAGGACGATGCCATCACGGACGTGACTTTTATAGTATTTTCAATCAGTTGGTTCGACTCGACCACATGATTTGCGTGGTTTTCGGCCCGAAGGGCGATCGAGGCCGATATCGGCATAGGCGGATTCTGTCTATTCCTGGATAGGGCGATTCCGGGCAATCCGGGGTTTGGGGGAATCGGTACATTTCACTGATAGGACGGACCGCTTGCGCGGTCCGTCCTATCGGACGAGATGTTGAGTTCCGCTTCGCTCCACTCGAACGGCTTGACAGCCGCCGCGCTACGCGCTCCGCCTATCAAGCCGTTCGAGCGGAAATCCGCACCGGATCTCCGAATGCTTCGCATTCTCCAATCCGGCACGGATTCCGCTCAACATCTCGTCCGTTAGCTTTCAAGGGAGAGACGATGCAATTTGAAGAGCGAATTACAATCAATGCGACACCGGAAAAAATATATCCGTTCTATGAAAAAGTTTCGGAGTGGTCATCCTGGGATCCTGATGTTGTATCGTCGTCAATAGATGGTGAATTTGTCTGTGGAGCAAAAGGGAAGCTGAAACCAACCAAAGGACCCGAGGCAAAAATAGAGTTCGCGGAGGTAACCAAAAATAAGTCGTTTACCACCATCAGCAAATTGCCATTATGCATAATGGCATTTGAGCATAGGCTAATTCCCGGTAATGGAAAGACGGAAGTGATACATAAGGTAACTTTTGAAGGGTTATTATCCCCTCTTTTTGGTAAATTGATTGGTTCTGGAATTAAAAGGGGGCTTCCTAATACCCTCAAGGGATTGAAAAATATTGTTGAATCTGCGGAAAGCTAACAATGCGCTTCAGCCGACCGCTAACGCGGCGGCTGAGCTTTATCGTTGGGTGAGTCCCTATTCGGGGGATAAATGTACTGATGAGCTACGTGCGAGAGATTGAAAGTTTGTGGGATCGCATAAACAAAAAGGAAATTGTCTCAAGCATAGAGGCTGAATATCGTGGCCTATTATCAGATAATCCATTTATTGAAGCCCACTTAAGGAGCATTGGGGAAGACAATCTTCGGCACTATGGGACACCCATATATTTGACACCCTCCCCCTCCCGGCCCAAGCTCCTTCTCATCGCCCACCCCAACACGGACCCTCACCGATGACCCAGGCCCGCCGTTCCCTCATCAGCCTCTCGGATACCCCCTACTACCACTGCATCAACCGCTGCGTCCGCCGCGCCTTCCTGTGCGGGGAGGATCCGGCCACGGGCCGCAGCTATGCACACCGCAAGGGCTGGATCGTTCGGCAGATCAAGGCCTTGTCGGCGGTGTTCGCCATCGATGTGTGCGCCTATGCGGTGATGAGCAATCACTATCACT
>JALSSC010000027.1 GCA_026984455.1 Chromatiaceae bacterium | reverse complement strand
CGGGTGTCCTGGTGGATGCCAGCGCAGCCAGTATCCCGTGTTCCAACGAATGGATGCTGGTGACGGAGGGGCCGTCGAGGCGCAGGGCGACGTGGATCATGTCGTTACCTTCGCCCGCTGGCGGAGCCCCGCGAGTGTGCCGAGAAAATGGGCCAGCATCATCTGCCGGTGGACCGCTTCATCTCCGGGCACGGCAAGGGGGGCGGCCAAGGCGCGGACGAAGGCGCGCAGGGTTTGTGGCACCAGGTAGAGGGGGATACCCCCTATCTTGCGGCCGGAAGGAACCCCGTGGGTGAGGGCGAGATTGCGGCTGGTATGGTATCGCCAACGCCAGAAATAACGCCGCCGGAGACGAAATCCCTCTATCCTGTGTCGGACACGCGCCTGGGGAAAATACCAGACCGGCAGGCCGGCGGCGAGGATACGCTGGAACAATTCCCCATCCTCGCCACTGGCCAAGGTCTTTCCCTGGCGACCGCGGTGGATATCGAATACGCCGATCTGGTCGAAGAGGTTGCGTCGAAAGGCCATGTTGGCGCCAAAGGGTAGCGGATCGTCTGCTTTCAAGGGGTGGGGCTCGCCTTGTTCGATCTTGAGCGCCAGGAAGCCGTAGAAACGCGGGGTCAGCCAGGCGGGGGGCGGCCGTTCCCAGTCGGGGGCGATGTAGCCCCCGGCGGCGGCGCAACCGGTATGTTCCATGGCCTGCACCATCCGGGAGAGCCAGTCGGGGGCGGGGCAGACGTCGTCATCGGTGAATAGCAGATATTTCCCCTGGCTTTCCTTTATCCCCAGGTTGCGGGCATGAGAGAGTCCTTGGCGGGGCTCGAACAGATAACGCAGATTGGGGAGTCTCGTTTCCCACCCATCGACCGTGGCTCGGGTATGGTCGGTGGAATTGTTGTCGACCACTAAGACCTCCCAGGCAAATTCCTCCGGAACCCGCTGCGCCGCCAGGCAACCCAAGGTGATATTCAGGGAGTCGGCCCGTTGGTAGGTACAGATGACGATGCTGGCATCCATCGCATTCAGGTACTCATGAAACGTTGCTGGATTCGCTGTATGTAATACTGGAGACTGGTGCGCAGGCGGCCGTCGTTGGTGCCGAAGCGGACCTTGCGCCGCAGCCGACGGGGACCGTCCCCGGCCCGGATGTCGAGGCGGCGGAGGTCCATGGGATCGACCCCCGGGCGGTTGAAACCGGAGCGGACGCCAAAGGCCCATTCGTAGCCCGCCTCGCGGGCGGCGCTCTGGACGCGGCCGTCCGTCCGCCCGTAGGGGTAGGCGATGGTGCGTACCGCCGAGCCGGTCAGCGCCTCCAGACGCTGCCGGGAGGCCGTCAGTTCGTGTTCGAGGCGGGCGTCGTCGGCGAGGGCGTTCAGGTCGGCATGGGTGAACCCGTGGGACTGGACCGAAAAGCCCCGGCGGACGAGTTCCCGCACCCCGGCCTCGTCCAGGAGGCGGTGGCCTCCACCGCGACGCTCCCAATCGCTGCCCAGCCCCAGGCGGCCGGCCACCAGGAACAACGTGGCCGGCCAGCCCAGGGCCTCCAGGATCGGAATCCCGTGATCGAGGACGCCCTGATAGCCGTCGTCGAAGGTGAGCAGGAAGCGGCCGGGGCCGGGATCCGCCTCACCCCGCATCCAGTCCAGGAAGAGATCCAACGGCGCGGCCCGGTAGCCGGCGCGGGCGAGCCCCTGCATCTGGGCGCGGAAGCGCCGCGGGCTCAGGCACCAGGGGTCGCCGCCGCATCGGGGGGCGATGCGGTGATACATCAGGACGGGGAAACGGGTGGCCTTCACCGTTGTTCCAGGCGTCTCACCAGGCCCTTGAACCAGGGATAGGGCAACAGGGCGGGGAGGAAGTATTTCAGGTCCCGGGCCCGCCACTGGCGGTGCCACAGGGCCTGGCGGAAGAGCTGGCGGGCGGTGTGGAGATCGCGCCGCCAGTAGGCCTGATAACCGTTGGTGATTAAAGGAGCGTGGATGAGTTCGCGCAGGCGTCGCGGGCTCAGGCCCGCGACCCGTCGCGGATGGGCGGCGGCGAAGCGCCGTCTCACCTCCACCGAACTGAGGGTCTGCCGCCAGCGGTCGTGGGAGATCTGCCCGCTGCCGTGCCAGCGATAGAAGGCCAGGACCTCGGGGACACGCACCAGTGGCCGGCCCAGGGCGATGAGTTTCAACCACAGATCGTAGTCCATGGAGGAGAACCGGTAGGTGGAGAATCCGCCGACCGCATCCAGGGCCTCGCGTCGCACCAAGGCCGCATGGATCGGCCAGGGGCAGCCACGGAGGAGGCGTTCGGGGTCATCGGGATCCAGTTCCGCAGGGACGAAGGGCTCGTTGCCGTTGGGGGAGTCGCCCTCGTTCTGCCAGCCGCAGTAGGCGAGGACGGCCTCGGGGTGTCGGCGCAGTGCCTGGTGACAACGTTCGAGAAAGTCCTCCCGCCACCAGTCGTCGGCGTCCAGGAAGGCGACGAATTCCCCCTTCGCCTGGGCGAGCCCGCGGTTGCGGGCCGGGTAGGGGCCCAGGTTGCGTTGCCGGATCAGGGTGATCCGGCCGGGATGCGCGGCCGCCAGGCGGTCCTGGATCTCCAGGCTGCCGTCGCTGGATCCGTCGTCCACCAGGATGAGTTCTAGGTCGTCGAGGGTCTGGGCGAAGACGCTCGCCACCGCCTCCTCCAGATAGGGGGCGGCGTTGTGGCAGGGCATGACGATGGAGACGAGGGGGATCATAGTCGTTCTGATCCATGTGCTTGGTAGTAGGGCAGGGCCGTCTCGACGACCCGTTCCCAGGTGAAGGCGCGGGCGAATGTCCGGCAGCGATTGCGATCGAAGCGGATTTGTCCTTTCAACACTCGACGCAGGGCTTTGGCGATGGCATCGACTTCGGGTCGGTCGACGAACAGACCCGTGTGTCCCTCGTCGATGGCCTCCACGGCCCCCGCGAGGCGGGCCGCCAGTGACGGGACCCCGCAGGCCGCGGCTTCCAGGTAGACCAGACCGAAGCCTTCGTGGCTGGTGGGCAATACCGACGAGGTGAGGATGAACAGATCGGCTGTGTGCAAGTATTCCCGGAGTTCACGACGTGGCAGGGCTCCAGTGAAACGCACATGTCCGGCGAGGCCCATTTGTCGAACCTGCGCCTCCAGGGCCGGACGTTGCGCGCCCTCGCCGATCACCGTGTAACGAAAATCGAAGTCCTTCCGTAACCGGGCCAGGGCGTCGATGACCCGATGAATGTTCTTGCGCGGTTCCGAGAGGCGGGCGATGCTGATGAGCTGGATAGGGGTGTGGAGGTCGTCGGGGGCCAGCGGCCGGGCCAGGAAATAGGGGTCCACTCCCACCATGGCCGGGACGGTGAGGCCACGGCAGGCGGGGATCTTTGTCAGGAGGACCTGCTCGGTGTAACGGCTGTTGGTCAACACCGCTCTTGTCTTGGGAAGCCAGCGTCGGATCTGGCGCGTGGTGTGGGCACGCCAGGACTCGTCCAGACGCCGCAATGGCGCCTCCCACCGCCACAGGCCGGGCAAACGGTGAAGGGCGGGGCCGGTCACCGGGAGGTAGGCCCGCAGAAAATCGTTGCCGTGGACTGAGGCCACCACCGGCGCATCGGTTTCCTCGGCGACCCAGGCGTAGGCGGCATTCATGGCGTGCCAAGCCTGGATCGAAGGGTCCCGGATCAGATCTCGGTCCAAGACCCGGCGAAGCTTGAGGACCGGTTTGACCGTGATTCCAGCGAGCGAGACCTCCCCTTGGGGATGGCGCGGGGTGTATACGGTCACCGGATGGCCGAGGTTGGCGAGGGCCCTGACGAAGCCAAGGCTGTAGTTTTCGACTCCGCCAATATCGGGAGGGAACTCTGGCGCGAGTACCCCGATATGGATGGGGTTCATTGGTTCCACAACCGACCTCTGATCTGAGGACAAGGCCTTTCTCTACGCTGCGTACGTGGGTTGTCCAGTGGATCGCCGACGACTCCGGGATCAGTGCTTGCCATGGTTTCCTTTTGTGCTCGGCGTGCCTTCCACCATCGTCCAAGCACCGGGCGCCAAGTCGCCCAGGGTACCGTCGGTGTGTTTCATGGTCGCTAGCTCTTCAGGTAGCCTGAGCGTTTCCTTCCCACCGTTGACCACCAGGAACCTGGCATGCTGGCGATCACCGATGTTGGCCACACGCATACTTGGGTCGACAAGCCGTGGATAGGCGAGGGTGTCCTGGGTTCGCAGGATTTCTCCGTTGGCCCCCAGCAGCGAAGGGGGTAGACCCATTCCCAGTCGCTGCAGACGTACGATGGCATCGGCTAGACGTCGTATACGCTGAGGAGATGGTTTCAGGCGGCACAGGTAATACAGGGACTCCGCCCAGAAGCCGAGGGCGTGGCGCTCGTAGTTTAGTTCGGCCCAGTGATCGAGCACCCCGGTCGTGGCGGTGAAGTCCTCCGCAGCCTGGATGCTGGCGTGGAGATCAGTCTCGGGAAAAGCGATCTGCAACCGTGCCATATCCATCAGATTTATGGTGAGGTAGAAAAATGACCAGTTACGCGTGCATAGGTCCCGTTCTACGTAGCCCCCAGGCATCTGGAAACGCGGGAAACGTATTTTCAACCGATACAGGTTGGGAGCGATATATTTCCATCCAAGACGCTTGAGGGCGCGCAGACCCAGCGGTAGCGCACGGGCTTTGTCCTGAGGTAAGAGGCTCAGGCGCAAGGGTATGAAAAGAAGCCGGTAGATAGGTTCCAGGGACCTCAGGCCCAGAACTTTCTGAGTGGTCTCCAACGCCGAGGCAACGTCCTCTTCGTACGCCCTGTCTCCACTCAGAACAGCGTAACGGTGGAGGGCGATGGTTGTGTCCAAGTGGGTGTTGAGCACCATCATGTTCGAGATGGTCTTGCCGAGGACGGTGGAACGGCGCCAGAGGAAGGGGAAGCGGGCAATGGCGTCTTCGGACAGTTCGAGTTCGTCATGCAGGAACCAAGTTCCGAAGCGGATGCGTCCGGCACGGTCACCGAGGAAGTGGGCGGCGCCAGACATGGCCTTCCATACGGTGGGGTCGCGTTTTTCCTCCCATGCATCCATGAGCAGATGCAGGGCCGAGGCCACTAGGCGGAAATGGGATTCGTTCTCGGTCCATTCACCATGGCGCCACCCACCCCGTTCGTCTTGGCGGTGAATCACCGCGAGTAGAAGTTGATATTGGAACAGGCGGTACAGGGTCTTGCCCGTGGCTGTGGCCAGGCCTTTGAAGATCAGGTACAGGGCGTGGGCATCATTTTCCGAACAGATGCGGCATTCGTGGGGCCATAAACGACGGTTCTCATGTACCCAGCCCTGTTCTAGGTAGGTATAGAGGTCGCTTGGGCGTTGCCACGCACTATGGGAGCCGAGGGAGAACCACGCCTGACGTTCCACTACCAGTGGATGCTCTAACTCCTCCGCCAGCGTGTCGGGTAGGCGCCAGAGACACAGGTGCAGGGACAGCGTTCTGTCGCCCCCGAGGACGATTCGGGTAGATTCGTTGTTGGGGGCAAAGGTGTGCAATGGGGCCGGGGCTTCTTCGAAGATGCGGCCGAGGTCATCCATGCGACAGAGTGTCGGTGGTACGGGGATCCAGTAGCGGGGGTCACCGGTTTGCGAGGGGAGTAACCACCAGCCACCCGCATTGGCGGGTTCCAGCCCGTAGTGCCCAGGTAGCACTAATTCGTAGCTGTCTGTGGCGGGGGGAGATAGGAACAGGCAGGCGGCCTCCAGCCCGGGGAACTGGTCCAGTAGGCTGGCGCCCCAGGGGTCGCGTGGGAGGTGCGTGCGCTGGGCGTTGGTGAGCTTCACCTCGATTGCTGCGTGGCTGGAAAAGGCCTCCTCGATGTTCAGCGTCGGGCTCATTGGTGCTCCGTTCCCCTCTTGAGCAGACGGCGCAGACTCCGCGCCAAGAGGTTGTCTTTCAATCGGTGGACGAAACCCTCGAGATCGTTTAGTCGTTGCTCGGCATCGGTCAGACGTCGACCGAGGGTACCGATTTCATGGCACGCCCGCAGGAAGAGGGCAATCCCGGGATCTCCGGGCGGGGGGGCGGGCTGGGACAGGATGTGGTTGTACACTGCCATGAGGCCGGCGATGCTGTCGCGTGCCAGGAAACGGGCGTGGATTGTTTCCCGTGCCCGGCCAGCCATGTCTTCACGTAGCCGGGGTTCCCGCAACAGGCGAGATATGGCCGCGGCCATGGCTGCCACGTCCTCGACCGGGACCACCAGGCCGTCCTCCTCAGGGGTGAGGGTCTCGTCCACCCCCTGGCAGCGGGTGGCGATCGGTGCACAACGTGCAGCCATTGCCTCTAAGAGCACATAGGGGTGGCCTTCGCGCCTCGACGAGAGGACGAAGATGTCGCTTTCGGCAAGTACCTCGGGGATGTCGCTGCGGAAGCCCAGGAGGTGGGCGCGTCCAGCGAGCCGGGGGTCGGCCGCCAGTGCCACAAGTTGTTCCCCGAAATCGCGTTCCCCGTCACCACCGGCGATTAGGAAATGCGCCTGAGGAAAGTCTGAAGCAATCTCGGCTGCCGCTTGGAGGAAGATGTCGAAACCCTTGTCCCGGGCCTGACGGCCCACCGCGGTCACGAGCACGGCGTCGTCCGCCAGCTCTAGAGAGTGGTGCAGTCCCCGTGGATGGGCCGCCAGGGCCTGGTCGAAACGTTCGGTCTCCACCCCATTGTGCACCACATGCACCTTTTGCGGGTCGGCTGGAGGGGCCAGGCGTTCGGCGACCGAGTGCGAGACCGCCAGAATCCCCGCCGAGAGGCGATCCATTATTTGGGCATAGACGTCCGGGCCCAGGCCCAGGCGTGTGAATATGGAGACCTCGGGTTGGTATTCGATATGGGCCAAATAGAGGTGCGGCACCCCGCACAGATGACCGGCAAAGGCCGCATCCATAAAAAAGTTTGAATTGGTGTGGACCAGCCCGACGCCCCGTGTCTGGATCAATTCGGCCAGGGTGCGGGCGCGCCGATCTGCGGCTTCCAGAAACTTGTACCAGGCGGGATCAGGGCCGAGCCAACCGTAGTTGGCTTCCACTATCGCCACCTCCACATCCAGGGCCTCAAGGGCGGCACGAAGGGTGCCCTCGCGCGGCAGGACCACGATCGGCGTGAAGCGCGACCGGTCCAGATAGCGTACGGCCTGGAGCAGGTAGGTCTCTCCCCCGGCCCCTACGTCTGCGCGGCTGGAGGCGAACAAGATCGGGGTCGGGGAGGCTGGGTTCATTGGGCGTCGACCGAATGCCAGTGCGCCGGAAACCGGAACAGCCCCTCGCGTCCCGAGCCCACCCGGAAGTCCTTGGGAAAGGCCACCCGGAACTCCCCCGCGATCTGCCAGTGGCAGAGGTCGGCGCTGGTCTCGCCGTCGGCGACGAAGAGATCCAGGTGATAGGGCCCGGGGGTGAGCAGGACCGGGTCGATGCGGCAGCGCACTCGGCCCTCGCCCTCCAGGACCTCGATCTCCGAGGGATCGGTGATGGTGTTGGTCTCGGCCAGGAAGTTGCCCATGCCGAAGACGCCGATCTCGATCTTGGGGCGGATCAGTGGCTTCGTGGCCCGGTATTCCACTTCGATCTCCAGGGGCTCGCCGAACATCAGGGTGTCGGTCTCCCGGCCCTGGGCGTCGTAGGTACGCACCCGGGAGACCGAGAGCCGCTCCGGGTCCGAGAGGATGGGGGTGGTGATCCTGGAATGGCCGCCGTCCTGGAGCCGTTGCTGGGATTGGGCATCCTGCTGGTTCAGGTACAGGGCGATGACCTCGGAAGGCGGGCCGTCGGCCACCAGGTGGCCGTTCTTGAGATAGAGTACCCGGTCGCAGACGTTTTCGATGTGGAGCATGTTGTGGGAGACCAGGAAGAAGGTGCGGTCCTGGCTGCGGAACTCCCTGACCCGTTCGAAACACTTGCGTTGGAAGGAGAAGTCGCCTACCGCGAGGATCTCGTCGATGAGGAGGATGTCCGGGTCCAGATGGGCGGCGATGGAGAATCCCAGGCGCACATACATGCCTGACGAGTAGCGCTTGACCGGGGTGTCGATGAACTGTTCCAGCTCGGCGAAGGCCACGATGGCGTCGAACTTTCGATCGATCTCGTGCCGGGACATGCCCAGGATGGCGCCGTTGAGGTAGATGTTCTCGCGCCCCGAGAGTTCGGGGTGGAAGCCGGCCCCCACCTCGATCAGGGCGCTCAGGCGGCCGTTCACCCGCAGGCGGCCCTCGGTCTGGCGGGTGATCTTCGCGAGAATCTTGAACAGGGTGCTCTTGCCTGAGCCGTTGGGACCGATCAGGCCCACGGACTCGCCCCGCCGGACCTCGAAGCCGATGTCCTTCAAGGCCCAGAATTCGGGCCGTTCGGGCAGGGGCGCGCCCTGGATGCGGGCGATGGTGCGTCTCAGGCCCAGGCCCACCGATTGGTTCAGATAATAGCGTTTGCTCAGGCCCTGGGCCGCGATTGCCGGCTGCACTCTCATCTCCTCAGATCACGTCGGCGAACTGATATTCGCGTTCTTTGAACAGCTTGTAGCCGAACCAGAAGGTCACCACCGCCATGACGGTGGAAATGCCGAGCAGGTCCAGGGGCGGGGGTGTCCCCTTGAGGACCACGTCGCGAAAGCCCTCCACCAGGCCCACCATGGGGTTGAGCCCGTAGAGCAGGCGGTAGCGCTCGGGCACCATGCTCAGGGGATAGATGATGGGGGTGAGGTACATCCAGAACTGGAGGATGAAGCTCATCGCATGGGAGACATCACGGAACCAGACGTTGGCCAGGGACAGGAACAGCACCAGGCCGAAGGTGAACAAGGTGGTGATCAGCAGGATGGGCACCGCCCAGAGGATGTTCCAGGTGACGTCCACCCCGTAATAGAGCATCACCGGCACGAACACCGCCAGGGCGATGACGAAGTCTACCGAGGCGGCGATGATGGTGGACAGGGGCAGGATCTCGCGCGGCAGGTAGATCTTGGCCACCAGGTTGGCCTGGTTCACCATGCTGGGCACCCCGGCGGAGACGGCGGTGTTGAACAGGGTCCAGGGCAGCAGGGCGCCGAAGGCGAACAGGGGATAGGGGATGCCGTCGCTGGGGAACTTGGCGATCACCGAGAACACCACGGTGAAGATGCTTACCGTGGCGATGGGCTTGAACACCGCCCAACCGAGCCCCAGGACGGACTGTTTGTAGCGCGCGTGGAACTGGCGGAAGGTGAGGCTGACGAGCAACTCGCGGTGCCGGTACAGTTCACGCAGATGGTCGATAGTGGAGGGCATCTGAGGTGTCTCGACTCCGAAAACAGGGGGTGGAAGCGCCCGGGCTGAGGTAAGATCCCCGAACCTTGTCCGGGCTCGGACCGGATCGCCACACCGATGGACGGTAGGGGACGTGTCCTCGCTTTCGTGCGCTGCCGTCTCGGTGCGCGTGGCGAGGCCCTGAGCACCCGTGCTCACCGTACCACTGGGCTTGTTTCGAACCTCTGTATCGACCGGACCCCTGAAAACTGAACCGCTGCATCATACCGAAATATAGGAAGGTTCCAAGGTGAAACTAATCGTACAGATCCCTTGTTACAATGAACAGGATTCCCTTCCCCAGACCCTGGCGGACATCCCGCGTGAAATCGAGGGCATCGACGCCGTGGAGATCCTGGTGATCGACGATGGCAGCCGGGACCGGACGGTGGCGGTGGCCCGGGAACTGGGGGTCGAGCACATCCTCCGCAACAAGGTGAACATGGGCTTGGCGCGCACCTTCCGGCGCGGCCTGGAAGAGGCCCTGCACCTGGGGGCCGACATCGTGGTGAATACCGACGGCGACAACCAGTACGCCGGAAAGGACATCCCGGTGCTCATCGCCCCCATCGTCGAAGGCCGGGCCGACATGGTGATCGGCGACCGCCAGACCGCCAAGGTGGCGCATTTCTCCCCGGCCAAGAAGCTGCTCCAGTGGCTGGGCAGTGCCGTGGTGCGCAAGCTCGCCGGGGTCTGGGTGCCGGATGCGGTGAGCGGGTTTCGCGCCTTCTCGCGTGAGGCGGCCATCAAGCTGAACGTGGTCTCCTCCTTCAGCTACACCATCGAGACCATCATCCAGGCCGGCAAGAAGAACATCGCCGTGACCTCGGTGCCCATCGCCACCAATCCCAAGACCCGCGAGTCGCGCCTGTTCAAGAGCATCCCGGACTTCATCGTCAACTCCGTGGGCACCATGGTACGGGTCTATGCGATGTATCAGCCCCTGCGGTTCTTCTTCTATCTGGGGTCGGTGTTCATGGTGGCGGGGCTGATCCCCCTGATCCGCTTCCTGTACCTGCATTTCACGGCGGGTGGCTCGGGGCACGTCCAGTCGGTGATGCTCGGTGGGGTGTTCCTCACCCTGGGGGTGCTGACCTGGCTGGTGGGGCTGCTCTCCGACCTGATCTCCTTCAATCGTCAGTTGCAGGAGATGACCCTGGAGAAGGTCAAGCGGATGGAACTGGAGCGCGTTCCTGTAGAAAATGGGCGGTGGGAGGACGATGGGTAGAGCGCTCCGGCCCCCCCACAGGGGGCGGGCGCAATCCGGCGCTCCCGGGGGTGCCTTCCGTGGCGCCGGTATGGGTCACTCCTCCCGTTGGGAGTGACGCTGGATCAGTTCTGCTTGGATGTTGGCCGGGACCGCCTGATAACGGCTGAAGGCGATGTTGTAGGCCCCTTCGCCGCCGGTGATGGCGTTCAGCCGTGAATCGTAGCCCTCCAGTTCCGCCAGGGGGACCTCACCTTCGATGCGCACCCTGCCGTCGGCCAGTGACTCGCTGCCGAGGATACGTCCGCGCCGGCCGGCCAGATCACCGCTGAGGTCGCCCATGTGCTCGTTGGCGGCGGTGATCTCGATGCGTACCAGCGGTTCGAGGATGACCGGCCGGGCCTGCTCCACCGCTGCCAGGAAGGCGCGCTTGCCGGCGGTGACGAAGGCGATCTCCTTGGAGTCCACCGGATGGTGCTTGCCGTCGTAGACGGTCACCTTCACGTCCTGGATGGAGAATCCCGCCAGCGCGCCCTCGTCGATGGCCTGACGAACGCCCTTCTCCACGGCGGGGATGAACTGGCCGGGGATTGCGCCCCCGACGACGGCGTCCTCGAACGCGAAACCCTGCCCCGGGGGCAGGGGCTCGATGCGCAGGAAGACCTCGCCGAACTGGCCGGCGCCGCCGGTCTGCTTCTTGTGCCGGTAGTGGCCCTCGGCCGGCTGGGTGATGGTCTCGCGATAGGCGATGCTGGGTGGGCGGGTGTCCACCTCCACGTGGAAATCGTCTTGCAGACGCCCCAGGAGGACCCGCAGGTGGAGTTCGCCCAGGCCCCGCAGGATGGTCTCGTTGGCGGAGGGATTGTGCTCCACGTGGAAGCAGGGGTCCTCTTCCTGGAGCTTGGCCAGGGCCTCCGCCAGGCGCTGTTCGTCGCCGCGTTTCTTGGGCTCCACCGCCAGGCCGAACATGGGCAGCGGGCACTCGATGGAACTCAGGTGATAGCGGTCTTCGTCGTGGGAGTCGTGCAACACCGCATCGAAGTGGATCTCATCCACCCGCGCTACGGCGAGGATGTCCCCCGGCACGCCCCCCGGGGCCTCCTCCAGCTCATTGCCCTGGACCCGGTAGAGGTGATTGGGCTTGAATGGCTTGCGGGCGTCGCCGATGAACAAGGAACTGTCCGGGCGCAGGCTGCCCTGGTGCATGCGGAACATCCCGATCTTGCCCCGGAAGGGGTCGTTGACCACCTTGAAGCAGTGGGCGAGGACGTGACGCGCGGGATCCGGGCGCACCTTCACCGGCGTCTGGGCGGCCCCCTCGCCCTTCATATAGGGTGGGGGATTGCCTTCGCCGGGGTGGGGCATGAGGCGGGCGATGACCTTGAGCAAGGGCTCGATCCCGGCGCCGGTGGCGGCCGAGGCGTAACAGATGGGGATCAGGTGGCCTTCGCGGAGGGCCTGTTCGAAGGGGTCGTGAAGCTGCTCCGGGGCCAGTTCCTCGCCCTGTTCCAGGTAGACCTCCATGAGGGCCTCGTCCACCTCCACCACCTGGTCCACCAGGCGGTCGTGGGCGCTTTCCACAGACGCGAAATCGGTGTCCGCCGGCTCCGGATCGAAGAAGCAGTCCACCACCCGGGCGCCCCCGTCGGCGGGCAGGTTGATCGGCAGGCACTCGCGGCCGAAGGTCTCCTGGATCCGGGCGGTGAGTCCCTCCAGGTCGGCGCCCTCGGCATCGATGCGGTTGACCAGGATGAAGCGGTCCAGGCCGCGGGCGGCGGCCGCGTCCATCATCTGCTGGGTCACCGGCTGGATGCCCGTTTCGGCGTCGATCACCAGGACCGCCGTCTCCACCGCCGGGAGCACGCTCAGGGCGCGGCCGCTGAAATCGCGCAGGCCCGGGGTGTCGAGGAGGTGGACGCGCCGGCCCTGTGTCTCGAAATGGACCAGGGCCGTGTCCAGGGAATGGCCCATGGCCTTCTCCTGCGGCAGGAAGTCGCACACCCGGGTGCCCTGGGGCACCGTCCCCGTGGCCGTGAGCAGGGCCTCCGCCAGGGTCGTCTTGCCGGCCCCGCTGTGGCCTACCAGGGCGAGATTGCGGATATCTTGGGTGTCGTATTCGGGCATCGTGGGTTCCTCGGCGCGATTTCAGGGACGTGACGAAACAAGGGCCCCAGTATACCCGTCACACGTGGGTCATTGCCTGATTCGCTGCGTCACCGATACCTCTGCGCGATCGTCCCGCCTCCTGGCAGGATGTCGAAATGGCCCTTCCGTGGACCCTCCCGACTACGGAAGTCGGACGTGAATACTTCGCCACTACGGCCGCCCCGCGCAGCCCTGGGTCTTACAGCCGTTGCTCACCACGACCCGCGCTGTGACTGGTCTCCACGCCTTGCGCAGAGGCACGATAAGGATGGAGAAACACAAGGGCGACGGGTACACCCTCCGCATATCGGATCGGGTCGACGAGGGAGTGGCTGGATGATGTACCGTCAGAGGGCAGGGGGGTTCGACTGGGAAAGGGACAGAAAACGCACGAGCGGGAGGTCTTGTGGTCATAGGTTCGTGGCGATTGGGTCGTCGGTCCTGCGAGAGACGGGTATAGATCCTGGTCGTTGTGGAGGTTTTTTTGAAGAGGGCCGGGGCAGGGGAGAGTTCGAGACCTCCGCCTCTTCCAGCCCCGGGGTGACGCGGGTGCCATGACTGTTCACGTCAGATGGCGAGTTCCATCCCTTGTTTCTGTCCCTGGATGAAGTGGAGGACGACGGCATATGACAGCGTTGAACGGGGATCCCAGTGGTTTCCTGATCGACTTTCTGCAATTGGCCTCGGCCCTGTTCATCTTCGTGATCGGCCTGGCGGCCCTGTGGTTGTTGGTCACCTATGTGCGCGACCGCTCCCAGACCCGGCGGGCCCTGCTGCGCAATTACCCGGTGATCGGCCGGTTCCGGTATCTGTTCGAGCATCTGGGCAAGTTCTTCCGCCAGTATTTCTTCGCCATGGACCGCGAGGAGATGCCCTTCAACCGCGCCCAACGCGAATGGGTCTACCGGGCGGCCAAGGACCTGCCCAACACGGTGGCCTTCGGCTCCACCAAGGATCTGAGGGTCCCCGGCACGGTGTTCTTCGTAAACTACGAATTCCCCACCCTGGGCGAGGATGCGGTGGCGCCCCGTCCCCTGCTCATCGGTCCCCATTGTCGCGCCCCCTACACCACGCCCTCTCTGTTCAACATCTCCGGGATGAGCTATGGCGCCTTGTCCCGTCCGGCGGTGGAGGCCTTGTCCCTGGGCGCGCACGCGGCCGAATGTTGGATGAACACGGGCGAGGGCGGGTTGTCTCCGTACCACCTGGCGGGCGGGGCGGATCTGGTCTTTCAGATCGGCACCGCCAAGTTCGGGGTGCGCGACGCCAAGGGGCGGCTCGACCCGGGCCGGTTGCGCGCGGTGGCCGACCATCCCGAGGTGCGCATGTTCGAACTCAAGCTCAGTCAGGGGGCCAAGCCGGGCAAGGGGGGCATCCTCCCCGGGGTCAAGGTCACCCCGGAGATCGCCCGGATCCGCGGCATCCCGGTGGGGCGCAACGCCATGAGCCCCAACCGTCATCCCGAGATCGCCTCCAACGAGGAACTGTTGGACATGATCGAACGAATCCGCGAGATCGGTGGCAAGCCGGTGGGGATCAAGGCGGTGCTGGGTGGCAGCGGTTGGTTGGACCGTCTGTTCACGGCGGTGCGTCGGCGCGGCCTGGAAGGGGCGCCCGACTTCATCACCGTGGACAGCGCCGACGGCGGCTCGGGGGCGGCGCCCATGCCCCTGATGGACGGCGTGGGCCTGCCGTTACGGGAGTCCCTGCCCCTGCTGGTGGACAAGCTGGACGAATATGGCCTGCGTGGGCGTATCCGGGTGATCGCCTCGGGTAAGCTGGTGACCCCCGCCGACGTGGCCTGGGCGCTGTGCCTGGGAGCGGATTTCGTGGTCAGCGCCCGGGGTTTCATGTTCGCCTTGGGCTGTATTCAGGCCCTGCAATGCAACCGCAACACCTGTCCCACCGGTATCACCACCCACGATCCACGCCTGCAGCGGGGCTTGCACCCGCCGACCAAGGCGCAGCGGGTGGCCCATTATGTGCGCAACCTGAACTACGAGGTGGGCCTCATCGCCCATGCCTGCGGCGTACGGTCACCGCGTGACCTGCGCCGCGTCCATGCCCGGGTGGTGCAGCCCGATGGCCTTTCGATCCCCTTGGATCGTTTGCATCCGGGAGTAAAGGGGAACCCATAGGGGTCGCCGCAGGCCTGTACCGGCGGC
>JALSSC010000026.1 GCA_026984455.1 Chromatiaceae bacterium | reverse complement strand
TGAAGCCGCTCCCACTACATAAACGTACAGGCCATTCTGCTTTCCACTATGAAACAAGACGGTCATGGCGAAATGCGTGACCCCCAAGGGGACACATTTCCCGTAACCGTTCAGCCCCCCCTTTATGAAAGGAGGGGCTGAACGGTTACCATTTCCCCATGGCCGTCACCCTCATCCCCCGAGGGCGGCCAGGATCCCCTTCATCACTTCTTCTTTATGCTCGAGTCGTTCGCGAAACTCGCGGTTTTCCGTATCGGCGATCTCCATCCGCAGATCGGAGAGGTCATCGGTCAATACGGCGGCGAGCACTTCCCTTTCTTCGTCGTTCAATTCGAGTGTGGTCATGGAACGTTCTCCTCAATGACTTCGGGTGACAATGAACCAGTGCCTCATATGAGATAGGGCACCAGTAGCAGAGCGATCAGGCTCAATACCTTACGCATGGGGTTGATGGCGGGGCCGGCGGTGTCCTTGAACGGGTCGCCCACGGTGTCCCCGGTGATGGCGGCCTGGTGGGCGGGGGAGCCCTTGCCGCCTTCGTGGCCATCCTCTATGTATTTCTTGGCATTGTCCCAGGCCGCACCGCCGGTGGCCATGAACAATGCCAACACCAGGCCGGAGCCCACGGCGCCGATGAGGGTACCGCCCATCAGCTCCGCGGCCGAACCCTCAGGGCCGAAGGGCCGCCAGACGAAGGCGTAGATCAGTGGCACCAGCACCGGGATGGCACCGGGGATCAGCATACCCCGCAGGGAGGCGCGGGTGAGCATCCCCACCGCGCGGGCGTAATCGGGCCTCTGGGTACCAGCGAGGATGCCTGGGAATTCGTGGAATTGATGGCGCACCTCCTGGACGATGTCGGAGGCCGCCTTGCCCACCGCCTGCATGGCATAACCGCTGAACACGAAGGGCAGCAGCGAGCCGATGAAGATCCCCGCCAGAGTATAGGGGTCGTCGAGGGCGAAGTGGAGGCCCTTGAGGGCGTCCCCGAAGGCCAGTTCGAAGGCGACGAAGAGGGCCAGGGAGGCGAGTCCGGCGGAGCCGATGGCGAAGACCTTGGTGAGGGCCTTGGTGGTGTTGCCAGCCGCATCCAGGGCGTCTGTCGCCCCGCGCGCGCCTTCGGCGAGACCGGCCATCTCGACGATCCCGCCGGCGTTGTCGGTGACCGGGCCGAAGGCATCCACCGAGACCACGATGGGGGTGAGGGCCAGGAGCCCGCAGGTGGCGATGGCGATGCCATAGACCCCGGCCAGGAGGTAGGCCGCGATCAGGCCGGCGGCGATCACCACCGTGGGCACCACCGTGGATTTCATTCCCAGGGCCAGGCCGGTGATGATGTTGGTGGCATGGCCGGAGCGGGAGGCATGGGCGATCTGGCGGACCGGGGCGTAGTCGGCCGAGGTGTAGTAGTCGGTGGTGACCAACATGCCGACGCCCACCACCAACCCGACCGCCGCGGCAGTGAACAGATTCAGGGGCGCAAAGGCGCTGCCGCCGCCGGCGAACAGCCGGTCCGCGGCGAAGTAGAAGCCGATCGCAGCGAGGCCGATGCAGATCAGCATCCCGCGGCTCAGGGCCCACAGCAGATTGTCCTGTCCGGTCATGCGGATGCTGTTGATCCCCAATACCCCGGCCAGCATCGCCGCGGCGCCCAGGGCCAGGGGGAAGAGCTGGGCGGCGGTATCCCCGGGGGAGCCCCAGGCCGCCACCAACAGTGCGGCCACCATGGTGACCGCGTAGCTCTCGAAGATGTCCGCCGCCATGCCGGCGCAATCCCCTACGTTGTCGCCCACGTTGTCGGCGATCACCGCCGGATTGCGGGGGTCGTCCTCGGGGATCCCTCGCTCCAGTTTGCCGGCCAGATCGGCGCCCACGTCCGCGGCCTTGGTGAAGATACCGCCACCGAGGCGGGCGAAGACGCTCACCAGGGAGGCGCCGAAACCGAGGCCGGCCAAAGGGCGCAGATCCGGCGCGTTGCCATGGGCCAACCAGACCAGCAGGCCGTAGAACAGGGTGATGCTGGCGAGGGCCAGGGCCCCCACGAGGAAGCCGGTCACCGAACCGGCGCGCTGGGCGGTG
Source organism: Chromatiaceae bacterium (assembly GCA_026984455.1). Taxonomy (GTDB): domain Bacteria; phylum Pseudomonadota; class Gammaproteobacteria; order Chromatiales; family Chromatiaceae; genus JALSSC01. The sequence goes on along the minus strand of JALSSC010000026.1, from coordinate 59,068 downwards.
ACCAGGGCGATACCCACGCCCTCACGGGCCGCGGCCGCGGTGCGCACGTTGGCACGCACGGCAACGAGCATGCCGATGACCCCGGAGCCGGCGGAAAAGAGCGCCCCGATGATGAAGCCAATGGCCGTCAACAGGCCGAAGTGGGGAGTCAGCCAGAGGATCAGGAAGATCACCGTTCCGGCGGCCAGGATGCCGCCGTACTGCACGCGCATGAAGGCGCCGGCACCCTCGCGGATGGCGTGATAGGGTGCCTGTAGGGCCGCCTCGCCCTCGCCGCGGGCGAGTACCCAGCGGGCCGCCCAAAAGGCATAGGCGATGCCCAGAGCCGCGGCGCCCAGGGCGCTGTACAAGGTGATCTGCGTGATGCTCATTGCTCGGCTCCCAGGCGTCGGTAGTGTTGGATTGTCCCCAGGGCAACGACTTCCATTCGAATCGGGGGGGCGATGACGTCGGTCGAAGGATACCGTTCGGCTGGCGAAAACTCGAAGGCATGGGATGTCCGTTAGTCTGGACGAACGCGGCCGGGACGGAATTGATACCCGTCAACTGCTTCTCTCCGCTTCTCTCCGCGCCGCCTATCGAGATGCCTTCCGGGACGCGGTACCATGAAACCGCTATGCGGCCACAGCCGGGCCAATCCCGGGTGTCACCTCGGTGATGGGTGTTGCCCTGTGGCCGTGGCACCAGATCTCTGCGTTTTTCGATGTCGCCCCGCGTGCCGCGGAAACGACGCCAGCCCGCGCCGACGCTTCACGATGGGGGACGCCTGGGATGCTGTCCGTGAAGGGACCGACCAGCGGTGTGGATATGAATGAATCGTTTCCCAGTCATGCCGGGGTTGGACTACTCGGCCCCGCCGGACAGGCCCCTCGCGTGGGTACAGGAAGCCGCCCTGGGCGAGGTGGCCGTGCCAAGCGGCGAGACGTATCCCTTGTTTCCGGATCGTTCCTCACGCTGGGGGCAGGGCGCGGGTGCGTGATCCCAGCTGACGGGGCGGCCCCACGAAGGGGCCTGTCTTGACCCCGTCTGCCAGGCCAGCGGGCCCTGCCCCCGCGGCGCAACGGCGTCGTTTCGGTGCCTTCGGCGGGGTCTTTCTGCCCAGTCTGTTGTCCATCCTGGGGATCATCCTCTATCTCCGCCTGGGTTGGGTGGTGGGTGAGGCGGGCCTCGGCGGTGCCTTGTTGATCCTGTTCGTCGCCCACTTGATCTCCGGTCTCACCGGCCTGTCCATCGCCAGCCTGGCGACCGCTCGGACAGTGGGGGTGGGCGGGGCCTATTTCCTGATCAGTCGTGCCCTGGGTGCCCCGGCGGGGATCGCGGTGGGCCTCCCGCTATACCTTGCCCAGGCCCTGAGCGTAGGCTTCTATCTGGTGGGATTTGCTCAGGTGTTGGCATTTCTCCTGCCCCACTGGGATCCCCGTTTGAGCGGCAGCTTGGCCCTGGCGGGGCTGGCGGTACTGACCCTGCTGGGCACCAACCTGAGTGTCCGCTTTCAGTATCCGGTGGCCTTGGCCATCCTGCTGTCGTTGGCCGCGCTCTATGGGGCCCCGGCCGCGGTCGGCATCGTCCGTCCGGAGTGGTGGGGCAGGGCCGGACTGACGGCGGTATTCGGCGTGTTCTTTCCCGCCGTCACCGGGATCATGGCCGGAGTGGGTATGTCTGGCGATCTCAGGCGGCCGCGGCGCGATCTGCCCTTAGGGGTGTTGGGGGCGATTGGGGTGGGGTTGTCGATCTATGCCTCGCTGATGGTGTTGTTCGCCATGCGGGCGGATCCTCAGGCCTTGATCGGTGATCTGTTCGTCGCATGGCGGGTCACCAGGATCCCTGCGCTCATCACCACCGGGGTGCTGGCGGCGGCCCTTTCCAGCGCCCTTGGTGCCCTGTTGGCCGCGCCTCGCACCCTGCAGGCCATTGCCGCCGATGGGTTTGCGCCGGCCCCCTTGGCCAAGGCCTCAGGGCGGACCGGCGAGCCCCGCCGGGCCCTGGCGGTCACCTTGGTGGTGGCCGAGGGGGCGGTGCTGGCGGGGGACCTGAATCAGGTGGCGACCCTGCTCACCCTGTTCTTCCTGGTGTCCTACGCGGCGGTCAATCTGGTCTGTGGATTGGAGGCCTGGGCCGCCAATCCCGGCTTCCGGCCGGGTTTCAAGCTGCCCTGGTCGCTGAGCATGACGGCGGCATTGTTGTGCGTGTCCACCATGGGCCTGTTGGATCTGCCCTTTACCCTATTGGCGCTGGTGGTGGTGGCGGCGCTCTATATCTGGGCTGGACGGCGCCATTCCCGGGCACGCTTCGGCGACGATCGTTCCGGCCTCATGGCGGCCGTGGTGCGTACCGTGCTCTATCGCCTGCAACGGGTGCCGGCCAGCGCCGGCGGTTGGCGTCCCAATCTGCTGGTGTTCAGCGGCGCTACCCCTCGCCGCTCGTTCATGCTCAAGATTGCCGTGGCCATGGTGCGCGAAAGCGGCATGGTCAGCCTGTTTCACCTGGAGGTCGGCGATCCCCTCGGCCAAGGGGCGGAGGCCCGGCAGCGCGAGGCCCGTATTGAGCAATCCCTGAACCAGGCCTTTCCCGCAGTGGCCTGTCGGGTGGCCTTGGTCGGGAATGTGTTCGATGCCATTCCGGTCGCCGTCCAGGCCTATGGGGTGGGGCGATTCGCCGCCAATACGGTCATGCTCGGCTGGCCCGCCCGGCGACGCCACTGGCGCGGGTTCTTCAGGACCTGGCTGCGCCTGTCGGGCCTGGGCAAATCGGTCATTCTGGTCCATCACGAACCGACCCGACACGCCGAGCATCCGCGGCGTATGGACCTGTGGTGGCGTGGTGGGGTCGGCACTGGGGCGATGCTGGTATTGCTGGGCTATCTGCTGGCCCGGCATGAAGGGGAGCAGGTCTGCCATGTGCGCTTGCTTGCCGCGGCGCGTACCGCGGAAGGGCGCCGGCGCGCCCAGGGGGCCCTCGACAAACTGGTACAGCAGGCCCACATCCCGCTCGAGACCCAGGTGTTCGCCCTCCCGGCGGGGGGGCTCTATGCCTGTATCGCTGAACAGAGTGCCGCTGTGGACCTGGTGATGATCGGCGTACGTCTGCCTCGTGACCCGGCGCGGGCCACAGACTTCATGGCCGCCCAGGCAGATCTGATCGGGGCCTTGCCGACGACATTGCTGCTCTCCAGCGCCCGGGGATTCGAGGGGCGTGATGCCTTGTTCGAGGAAGAAGGCTGAGTTGTGTCCTGTGGGTCCGGGCCCCGGAAAACGGTGGCCACTGGTGGCGCCTTGGGTCGTCGACTTGAATAGTCGCGCGGTGCGCGCTCAGACTCCCGTCGCCGTCTGGGAGGGCGTATAGAACATACGGCGAGCGGCTTCAGCCGTGGTCGGGAGTGGCCACTCCGTGCGGGAGTCGTCGCGGCTGAAGCCGCTCCCACGGCACTCCCGGAGATGGAACAGAAGCCCCCCGCCCGTCTGGGGAGAGGGGAGGTCAGGGTACAGACAATGCGTTTGTCATGGCGACGGCGGGATGCGCTGTCGCTTTCCCGCCCTACGGGCTCTCAGACCCAAAGGTGCCCTCTGGTGGGGCGGCTCCGGCGGCGATGCGCCTCGCACCGAGCCGGATCGGTACGAACGGTGTCGCGGCTGAGGCCGCTCCCACGCCCACCCGTCTCAATCGGCGTCCTGGTCCTCCAGATCGTCGAGATAACGCTCGGCATCCAGGGCCGCCATGCAACCGCTGCCAGCGGAGGTGACGGCCTGGCGGTAGACGTTGTCCATCACGTCGCCGGCGGCGAACACGCCGGGGATGCTGGTCATGGTGGCATCGCCGTGATAACCGCCCTTCACCTTGATCCAGCCCTTGTCCAATTCCAACTGGCCCTCGAACAGGGCGGTGTTGGGCTTGTGCCCGATGGCGATGAACACGCCTTGGACATCCAGGTCTTCGCTGGAACCGTCCTCCACGTTCGTGATTCGGAGGCCGGTGACACCGTTGGCGTCGCCCAGGATCTCGTCCACGGTATGCTTCCAGGCAATGCGGATGTTGCCGGTCTCGGCCTTGTGCATGAGGTGGTGCTGAAGGATCTTCTCGGCGCGCAGGCTGTCGCGGCGGTGCACCAGGGTCACCTCGGAGGCGATGTGGGAGAGATAGAGGGCCTCCTCCACGGCGGTGTTGCCGCCCCCTACCACCGCCACCTTCTGCCCCTTGTAGAAAAACCCGTCGCAGGTGGCGCAGGCCGAGACCCCGCGGCCCTTGAACTTCTCCTCGGAGGGCAGCCCCAGATACTGGGCCGAGGCACCGGTGGCGACGATCAGGGCATCGCAGGTGTAGGTGCCGCCGTCGCCCACCAGACGGAACGGACGCTGGCGGAGTTCCGCCGTATGGATGTGGTCGAAGACGATCTCTGTGCCGAAACGTTCGGCGTGTTTCCGCATCCGCTCCATGAGTTCGGGGCCCTGGACGCCTTCGTGATCACCCGGCCAGTTGTCCACGTCCGTGGTGGTCATGAGCTGGCCACCCTGCTCCATACCCGTGACGAGGACCGGCTCCAGATTGGCGCGGGCAGCGTAGACCGCGGCGGTGTAGCCGGCGGGCCCCGAGCCGAGGATCAACAGTCGGCAGTGTTTGGCATCGTTCATGTAGAATGGCTCCTGTTTCTTGATTCGGTGTGGTGCATTATACGCTTCACATCTCACATCAAGGCGCTGACTGCGAGGGGCTTTAATGAATATCGGCATTCCCTGCGAAACGAAACCCTGGGAGGGTCGGGTGGCCCTGGTTCCGGAGGCCTGTGCCGATCTGGTGGCCGCCGGTCACCGGGTGAGGGTGGAACAAGGGGCGGGCGTGGCGAGCGGATTTTCCGATGCGGCCTACGTTCAGGCGGGTGCTGAGATCGTCTCCGAGGCGCAGACCCTCTACGCCCGGAGCGATCTGGTGGTGAAGGTGAAGGAACCGATCGGTGCGGAGCCGGATTGGCTGCGAGCGGGCCAGATCCTATTCTGTTTTCTGCATCTGGCGGCCATGCCGGAGCTTGCTGAACGCCTGGCCGCGAGTGGCGTGACCGCCATCGCCTTCGAGACGGTCCGCGAGGCGGATGGGCGCCTGCCCATTCTCCAGCCCATGAGCTGGATCGCCGGCCGCCTGGCGGTGATCCAGGGCCTGCGCTACCTGCAACGTCAAGAGGGTGGACGGGGGTTGTTGCTGGGCGGCGTACCCGGGGTGGAACGCGGCCGGGTCACGGTGGTGGGGGGTGGCAACGTGGGCGGCCAGGCGGCGCGCCTGGCCGCGGCCCTGGGGGCCACGGTCACGGTCTTGGACAAGGATGCGCGCAAACTGGAGGCCCTGGAGCGCGCGGCACCGAATCTGAGCGCCCTCTACCCCTACGGGCGCACCTTGGAGCGGGCCGTGGCCGAGGCCGATCTTCTGGTCGGGGCGGTGCTGGTTCCCGGGGCGCGCGCCCCGCGGGTGGTGAGCCGCGCCCAGGTGGCGGCCATGGCCGCGGGGAGCGTCGCCGTGGACGTGGCGGTGGACCAGGGGGGGTGCCTGGAGACCACCCGTCCCACCAGCTATGACGACCCGGTCTACGTGGCCGAAGGGGTGACCCATTTCGCCGTCACCAACATGCCGGGGGCGGTGCCACGCAGTGCCTCCCTGGCCCTGTGTGCCGCCCTGCTGCCCTGGGTGCGGCGGCTGGCGGAGACGGACTGGCGTTCCCAGCCGGTGCTCTCCGAGGCGGTCAACGTGGATCGGGGCGAAGTCCTGCCCGGCCCCTGGCGGAAGGCCTGAAACTGGACGAAGAAGGGGCGGTAAGCCTATAGTGGTAAAGGATATATTTTCTCCGGGCGCAGGGCTTATATAGTGACTCAAGCAACTCGGGAGGACACTCTGGTGGAGGGCCTTCAGGCCCATCTCGGCCGCGTCCTGCGCGAGGCGGCCTTCTGGCTGATCGTCGGCGCGGCCCTCTATCTGGTGGTCTCCCTGGCCGGCTACGATCCGCGCGATCCGGGCTGGTCCTACCTGGGACCCGCCTCGGGTGTGCACAATCCCGGTGGCAGGGCGGGGGCCTGGATCGGTGATGTGCTCCTGTTCCTGCTCGGCTGGTTCGCCTACCTGGTGCCCGTGATGCTCGTCTGGACCGCGGTGTTGGTGTTCCGCCGTCCGCACAGGCTGTTCAACGACAACCTGTATCTTCTCGCCCTGCGTTGGAGCGGGTTCTTCATCACCCTGGCAGCCGGTACAGGCCTGTTTGAGGTGCGCTCGGTCCCTTCCGGTATGCTCCCCGCGGGCGCCGGCGGTGCCTTGGGGGCCTTCCTGGGGGATGGGTTGGCGGCCTCTTTCAATCGCCCCGGGGCCACCCTGCTGCTCCTGGCCGTGCTCCTGAGCGGCCTCACCCTGTTCACCGGCCTGTCCTGGCTCAGGGTGCTGGAGGCCGTGGGGGCGGCCACCCTCTGGCTCGGGCGCCGGGCGGGTGCCTTGTTGCGGGAGCGGTTGCGCGCATGGCGTCCCCGGTCGGGACCGGATGTGGTGAGGCGGGAGCCTTTGCTGGTGGAGGGGGCCGAGGTGGTGGAGCCTCTGTCCGAACCGCTGGTGGTGGAGGCACCCCCTTCGGTTCCGGCCCCCGCGGTGAAGACCCGTGCTGAGAAGGAGGCACCTGCGAGCGGGCGTACCCAGGGAGAGGCGCCGGAGACGAAGGACGCCGCCGGGAAGAAGGTGCCGGTGACCCGGCGTCCCCGGGAAGAGGCCCCGTTGCCCCTGCTCGAACCCGATCCCGACAGCGCCCTGCCGTCCCTCGCCCTGCTGGACGAGCCCAGACACAGCAGCAAGGGCTATTCGGAGGAGGACCTGCAGGAGATGTCGCGCCTGGTGGAGGCGCGTCTGGCGGACTTCAGGGTGCAGGTGGAGGTGGTGGCGGTCCATCCCGGACCGGTGGTGACCCTGTTCGAGCTGAGCCTGGCCCCGGGCACCAAGGTGGCCAAGATCACCGGCCTGGCCAAGGATCTGGCGCGGGCCTTGTCGAGCATCAGCGTGCGGGTGGTGGAGGTGATCCCGGGCAAGCCGGTCATCGGCCTGGAGGTGCCCAACCGCGAGCGGGAGATGGTGTTTCTGAGCGAGATCCTGCGTTCGCGCGCCTACGAGCGCAGCAAGTCACCCCTGACCCTGGCCCTGGGCAAGGACATCGGGGGCAATCCGGTGGTGGCCGATCTCGGCAAGATGCCCCACGTCCTGATCGCCGGCACCACGGGCTCCGGCAAGTCGGTGGCCATCAACGCCATGATCCTGAGCCTCCTCTACAAGGCCCTGCCGAGCGAGGTGCGGCTCATCATGATCGACCCCAAGATGCTGGAGCTGTCGGTCTACGAGGGGATCCCCCATCTCCTCACACCGGTGGTCACCGACATGAAGGAGGCCGCCAATGCCCTGCGCTGGTGCGTGGGGGAGATGGAACGCCGTTACAGGCTCATGTCCGCCCTCGGAGTGCGCAACATCGCCGGCTACAACCGGGTGGTGGCCCAGGCCGAGGCCAAGGGCGAGCCGATCCCCGATCCCCTGTTCGACCCGGAACAGGACTTCGCCGGAACGGGGCCCGAGCCGCTCGCCAGGTTGCCCTACATCGTCATCGTCATCGACGAACTGGCCGACATGATGATGGTGGTGGGCAAGAAGGTGGAGGAACTCATCGCCCGCCTGGCACAGAAGGCGCGGGCCTCGGGGATCCATCTGTTGCTGGCCACCCAGCGCCCGTCGGTGGACGTGCTCACCGGGTTGATCAAGGCCAACATCCCCACGCGCATCGCCTTCCAGGTGTCCTCGCGTATCGACTCGCGCACGGTGCTCGATCAGATGGGCGCCGAGCACCTGTTGGGCCATGGCGACATGCTGTACCTGCCCCCCGGCTCCAGCCTGACCCAGCGCCTCCATGGCGCCTTCGTGGACGACGCCGAGGTCCACCGGGTGGTGGAGAGCCTCAAACAACACGGCGGCCCGGACTATATCGAGGACGTGCTCCAGGAGAGCAGCGAGCCGATCCCCGGCATCGACGCCGTCCCCGGCGGGGGCGACGTGGAGGATCAGGATCCGCTGTTCGACGAGGCGGTGAAGATCGTCGTGGAGACCCGCCGCGCCTCCATCTCCGGGGTGCAGCGGCGCCTCAAGGTGGGCTACAACCGCGCCGCGCGCATGATCGAGGAGATGGAGCGCATCGGCCTGGTGGGCCCCCTGGAGGCCAATGGGAACCGCGAGGTGCTGGTGGGAAAAACGGAAGACGCCTGAGTACGGACCGATGGAACTGGCGGGACCGGTGGTGGTCCACGAGCCCGAGGGGCCGTTCGCAAACGCGGGCCCGGTTCCTGGAAAACGGTTCCTGTGTTTTGGCAACGTTCCCAAGCCATCCTGACAACGCCGGGGGGATCCGCATGCAGCGATTCGCATTATCGCTCTGTCTGCTCTGGCTGGGGGCCGTCCAGGCCGCCGGCATCGACCACCTGCATCGCTTCCTCGATGGCCTCGACACCCTGGAGGCGGAGTTCGACCAGCGCGTGACCAACAGCGATCACAGCCAGGACGTGCGCTCCCACGGCACCCTGTATCTCGCCCGCCCGGGGCGTTTCCGCTGGGCCTACGACCAACCCGACGCGCAGCTGATCGTGGCCGACGGCGACCGGGTGTGGCTGTACGACCCCGAGCTGGAGCAGGTCTCCCATCAGGCCCAGGCCGATGCCCTGAAGGGCACGCCCGCCCTCCTGCTGAGCGACCGCCGTCCGGTCGAGACGCACTTCCGGGTGTTCGACGCCGGTCATCGCCAGGGCCTCGACTGGGTGCGCCTGCGCCCCAGGGACAAGGACGCCGTGGTCCACGACCTGCTCCTGGGCTTCGCCGGCGACCGCCTGGTGCGCCTGGAGATGCGCGACGAATTCGGTCAGCGCACCACCTTCGTGTTCCGAGACATCAAGCGCAACCCGCGCCTCGATGCCGCCCTCTTTCGTTTCGATCCACCCCCGGAAGTGGATATCCTGGAGCGTTGAATGGTGGATACCCGGCCCCTGGCGGACCGCATCCGCCCCTGTCTTCTGGACCAGGTGGTGGGGCAGGGACACATCCTCGCCCCGGGCAAGCCCCTGTACGAGGCCATCGTCCATGATCGCCTCCACTCCATGATCCTTTGGGGGCCGCCGGGGTCCGGTAAGACCACCCTGGCGCAACTGGTGGCACAGAGTTCCGGGGCGTGTTTCATCAAACTCTCGGCGGTACTCGCCGGGGTCAAGGACGTGCGCGCGGCGGTGGCCGAGGCCCGCCAGGCGCGAACCGACGAGGGCCGGGCCACGGTCCTGTTCATCGACGAGGTGCACCGCTTCAACAAGGCCCAGCAGGACGCCTTCCTGCCTCACGTGGAGGACGGCACCCTGGTGTTCATCGGCGCCACCACCGAGAACCCCTCCTTCGAACTCAACGCCGCCCTCCTGTCGCGGGCCCGGGTCTACGTGCTCAAGGCCCTGGGGGCCGAGGCCCTGGAACAGGTGTTGGCGCGGGCCCTGGCCGATCCCGAGCGGGGCCTGGGGCGGGCCGCCCCCGAACTCACCCCGGAGCAGCGCCGCCGTCTGGCGGAGGCCGCCGATGGCGACGCCCGGCGGGCCCTCAATCTGCTCGAACTGGTGGCCGAACTCAATGGCCCCGGGCCGGTGGCCGATGCGCTACTGGGCGAGGTGGTGAAGGGCGTGCGCCGCCGTTTTGACAAGGGCGGCGATGTCTTCTACGACCAGATCTCGGCCCTCCACAAGTCGGTGCGCGGCTCCGCCCCGGACGCCGCCCTGTACTGGCTGGCGCGGATGATCGATGGGGGCTGCGATCCCCTCTACATCGCCCGCCGCGTGGTGCGCATGGCCTCGGAGGATATCGGCAATGCCGATCCACGCGCCTTGCGCCTGGCCCTGGACGCCTGGGAGGCCCAGGAACGTCTGGGCAGCCCCGAGGGTGAGCTGGCCATCGCCCAGGCGGTGATCTACCTCGCCTGCGCGCCCAAGAGCAACGCCGTCTACACGGCCTGGAAGGCGGCCCTGGCCGAGGCCCGCGCCAGCGGCAGCCTGGAGGTCCCGATCCACCTGCGCAACGCCCCCACCCGCCTGATGAAGGAGCTGGGTTACGGCAAGGCCTATCGCTATGCCCACGACGAACCGGACGCCTATGCCGCCGGTGAATGCTACTTCCCCGACGGCATGGCGCCCAGGCACTACTACCGTCCGGTGCCGCGCGGCATGGAGATCCGGATCGGCGAGAAGCTGGCGCGCCTGGCCGCCCTGGACGCCGCGGCCGCCAAACCCGACCCGGGTTAGGCGGGCCGATCCTGTGACGGGGACGTGGGAGCGGCTCGATCCCCGATGACGCCTGCTCGGAGTGGCCATGCCGGATCGCGGCTGAAGTCGCTCCCACGCAGCGCTTGTCCGCAGGGATGCGCATTGCTGGCGGCACACACAACCCTTCTGATAGAAGGTGCTCTTCTATATCCGTCGCACATGGATTATTGTCGTCCTGCAAATTACGGTTGAGTGTTGCCCGCAAATGTGTTTGAGAATATCAAGTTGACGGTCGCATTACGCGGTTGACTTTCTCCGTGCCTCGCCTATCCTTCGGTTTTCATTACACGGTTGAGGATGGCGAATGGACCAGCGGAACCTGGCTTCGGAGATATGGGCGGTTGCGGATCTGCTTCGCGGGGATTTCAAGCAATCCGAATTCGGCAGGATCATCCTGCCTTTCACCGTGCTGCGCCGCTTGGAATGCGCGCTGGAGCCTACGCGCGAGGCGGTGCTGGAACAGTACGAGGCCATCAAGGATGACGATCTCGATCCCGACCTGATCCTGCCCGGCGTAGCCGGGGCGCCTTTCTACAATACCTCGAGGTTCACCCTGGCCACCCTGGGTTCCACCAGCACCCGGCACAATCTCGAAGAGTACATCAGCCACTTTTCAGCCAACGCCCGCCAGGTTTTCGGCGAGTTCGCCTTCAGCAATTGGGTCGAACGCCTGGATCAGCACGATCTGCTCTACCTCGTGGTCAAGGAGTTTCGTGGCATCGACCTGCACCCGGACAAGGTGTCCAACCACGAGATGGGGCTGATCTTCGAGCACCTGATCCGCACCTTCGCCGAGTCGGCCAACGACACTGCCGGCGAGTTCTACACGCCGCGGGATGTAGTACGCCTCACCACCACGCTGGTCTTCTCCAGGGACCACGAAGCCCTGAGCGGCGAAGGCGTGGTGCGCACGGTATACGACTGCGCGGCCGGTACCGGCGGCTTTCTCTCCTCGGCCATCGAGCTGGTGAACGAGTGGAACCCCAATGCTCGCCTGATCCCCTATGCACAGGAGCTGAATCCCGAGACCCACGCCATCTGCGTGGCCGACAAGCTGATCCAGGGCTATGACACCCGCAACATCAAGCAGGGTAATACCCTTTCCAACGATCTGTTGCCCGGAGAGCGTTTCGACTACTGCCTCGCCAATCCGCCCTTTGGCGTGGACTGGAAGAAGGTGCAAAAGGCCGTCAAGGACGAACACCGGGTGCTGGGGTATTCCGGCCGCTTCGGGCCGGGTCTGCCCCGGGTCAGCGATGGCTCCATGCTGTTTCTCATGCACCTGCTCTCAAAGCGTCGGCCCGAAGGCACGCGCATCGGCATCATCCTGTCCGGCTCACCGCTCTTCAACGGCTCCGCCGGTTCCGGCGAATCGGAAATCCGCCGCTGGATCCTGGAGAACGACTGGCTGGAGGCCATCATCGCCCTGCCCACCGACCTCTTCTACAACACCGGCATCGGGACCTACGTGTGGGTGCTGGATACCGACAAGGAAGCGCGCCGCAAAGGGTTGGTGCAGCTCATCGACGCCACGGACATGCACACCCCCATGCGCAAGAGCCTGGGCAGCAAGCGTCGCTGGCTCACCGATGAGCAGATCGCCCAGATCGCCCGCCTCCATGAGGCCTTCGAGGAAGGCCCGATGAGCAAGATCTTCGAGACGGCGGATTTCGGCTACCGGCGCATCACCGTGGAGCGGCCGCTGAAACTCCGCTTCCAGGTCACCCGGGAGCGCATCGCCGCCTATTTCGAGAGCAAACCCTTCCAGGCGCTCAAGGAAAAACAGCAACCCGTCAGGAAGGCCCTGGAATCCCTGGTCGACGACACCCTATGGCGGAATCGGGACGATTTTCTCGCCGAGCTGAAATCCGCCCTCAAGGCCCAGGGCGTCAGCCTCACCGCGGCCCAACTCAAGCCCATCTGGACAGCCTGTGGCGAGCGCGACGAAAACGCCGCCATCTGCCGCGACGCCAAGAGCAATCCCGAGTCCGATCCCGATCTGCGCGACCATGAGAACGTGCCCCTCTCCGAAGAGATCCAGGACTACTTCGAGCGGGAAGTCCTGCCCCACGTGCCAGACGCCTGGATCGACAAGGCCAGGAAGGACAAGAAGGACGGCCAGGTGGGCATCGTCGGCTACGAGATCAACTTCAATCGCTACTTCTACCAGTACCAGCCCCCCAGGCCGCTGGAGGCCATCGACGCGGATCTGAAGCAGGTGGAGGCGGAAATCGCCGAACTGCTCGAGGCGGTGGCGTCATGAGGAGGTGGCGTCTTGGCTGGGCAGGGCCGCGGTGCTATCCTGGCGCCAACAACACCCGCCAAGGCTATGCTCTTCGGAGCACCCTCAAACCGGCGGGTTACTTTTTCTGCATGGAGGTTGAATCGGCTTCCGGTAAGCGCTATGTTGATGACAACACACCCGCCAAGCCTATGCCGACGGACGTTGGTACGCTCAAATCGCGCGGGTTTTTTATTGCCTGGAGACAGGCATGAGGCCCTTCGAAAAACCGCCGCTGGCTGTCGAAGAGCAGCTTCAGTTGCTCAAGGATCGCGGCCTCGCCATTCGAGACGACGAAAGAGCCGTTGCGCTGCTGGAAGTCGTCAGCCTGTTCCGCCTAAGCCCCTACATGCGCCCCTTTCAGCACGCCGGAAACCCGGATCACAGGTTTTTGGAAGGTGCCACGCTGGCGGACATCGTCACCCTCTATCGGTTCGACCGGGAATTGCGCAACCTGGTCATGGATGCCTTGGAACGGGTGGAGGTGGCGGTTCGCGCATGTATCGGAAATACCATGGCAATCCGGTACGGCGACGCACACTGGTATTTGCAGCGAACCCATTTCAAACGTCGTTTCGACCACGCACGTCTTCTGGATGAGCTGAAACAGAAGCTGGAGCGCGAGCGGGAGCATTTTGCCAAAGAGGTAGACCGCATCGAGAGCAGCCGAGCCCATGAATCCCTCAAAAGGCAACGCATCGAGCGGCGCATGCGGGACAACTATTTCCGCTACTACGGCCAGACTTACGATCCCCCGGAGCTTCCTCCATCTTGGGCTGTGCTGGAGGAATTGAGCTTGGGACTGATCTCCCGCCTCTACCAGGGCATTGCCCGTGACGCCGATCGCAAGCAGATCGCCAGGCGTTTCAACCTGCCGCAGGAAGTACTCGGCTCTTGGCTCCATACCATCACATTCGTCCGAAACTGTTGTGCCCACCACGCCCGCCTGTGGAACCGGGAACTGGCAATCCCGCCTCGATTGCCTAAAAGCCCGGATTGGCATTGGCCGCGGACCTCACCCCACCAGCCTCATCCAGAACGGCGATTGTTCGTCGTACTGCTCATGCTCGCCCATCTCATGCAGCACATCAGCCCGGACAGTGGATGGAAGGAGCGCCTGGAACAGCTATTGGAGAAATATCCCTCGGTTCCGCTTGCGGGCATGGGCTTCATCGGAGACTGGAAGAAACACCCGGTTTGGATAGGACAATGAGATGACTGGAAACATGATAGCAACTGACGCCATTACCTTTAATGATCGTGATGAATTCCATCGCAAGCCCATTGCGGAAAAGCTGATCCGACTCCTGACCTCGGGGATTCAGATTTCTCCCATGGTCATCGATGGCCAGTGGGGCACGGGCAAGACAGAGTTCTGCCACAAGCTGAAGAACCTGTTGAAAGAAACACACCCCGAAATAAAGATCGCCTATATCGATGCATTCAAGGCGGACCATGCCAATGAGCCGCTGATTACGCTCATAGCTGCAATTTCCAATTTGATCGAGGACGAAGAAAAAGCAAGCAATTTCAAAAATAAGGCAATCCCTGCAATTCGCTATGGCCTGAAAACCCTGGGCAAGGCGGGTATCGCCTGGATCCTCAAGAAAAATGCAGATGACATCCCGGACGAACTCGAAGATGTCCTGCAAGAGGTCGCAGAAGACAGCATCAATTCAGCAATAGAGCAAAGCCTTGAAGACCACAGAGATATTGAAGCGACCTTGGCCACACTCAAGGGAGCCTTGAAACAAATAGTGGAAGATACTTCACTGATTCTATTCATCGACGAACTGGACCGCTGCAAGCCGGATTTTGCCATTTCAATGCTGGAAAACATCAAGCACATATTTGATGTGCCTAATATTCAGTTTGTATTGGTGTCCAATCTACGACAGCTCAAAGAATCCATAAACCATTGTTATGGTACAGGGGTTGATGCTCAGAAATACTTGGACAAGTTTATAAAGTATTCGCTTCAACTACCAGTCGACTTTTCATTTGATCGGCTTAATTACACATTGGCATCTGTCGAGCATGCGAACCAACTTATTAAACAAAGTAGATTGCTTGGTAATAGCAATCTATTGAAAGATGGGTTGCTGTTCTTCATCAACACATTCACAGAAGAAAATAATTTATCTCTCCGAGAGGTGGAAGCCTTCGTTCGCCATTTGGAAATTTCTCAAGTTCTAGGAGAATCAACATATTTCAGTTCTGGCATATTCGGGCTGGAATTACTTAGGCTGATTGGAATTTATCTTCATTGCTTTGAAAAAGATATTTCAGATAACGTAGTATTAGGAAAAATAGATACATTAGCCATTACTGGAATTTTTGGAATTAGGTCATTTGCAGAGACAGAGAATTTTGATCATCGCCCCAACAACCAACAGGTCATGGCCAGGATTCTCATGCTTGAGAATCCTGGCGGTGTGGAAGGTTTCTCGGATCGAGACACCGAACGTGATAGTTTTTGGCAGAAAGAGATCGCAGAATACTTTCGTGGAAATCTGCGATATAGAATGGATGGATATTATACGAAATTCATAGCTGATACCATTCGCATGTTGCGACTGGGAGTGTAATTGAACATGAAATATAGATTCTATCCGGAATACAAGGATTCGGGGGTGGCGTGGCTGGGCGAGGTGCCGGCGCATTGGGAGGTCAGGCGACTGAAGTTCGTTGCCCGTTACCAAAACAGCAATGTGGACAAGAAATCGTATGAGGGGCAGAAAAATGTCCGACTCTGCAATTACACGGATGTCTATTACAACGAGAAGATAACCAACAATATGGATTTCATGGTGGCTACGGCCACAGATGCGGAAATCAAATCTATGAGCTTGAAGGAAGGGGATGTGGTGATCACCAAGGATTCGGAAGATCCCACGGATATTGGCGTCCCCGCCCTCGTTTCAGAACCGTTGGATAATGTTGTTTGTGGCTATCATCTAACTGTTTTGCGAGCAAAGAATCAGGATGCTGCTCGGTATCTGCATCGCGCGATTCAATCTCATCCGACTAGAGCCAATTTTTTTGTCGAATCCCCCGGGACAACCCGTTTTGGTCTCAATCAGGACGCGATTGGTGGTCTTGTCATACCGGTTCCGCCAATCGTTGAAAGAAAAAAAATTGCCGCCTTCCTCGACGAAAAAACCACCCAAAACGACCAACTCATCGAGAAGAAAACCCGCTTCATCGAACTGCTCAAGGAGAAGCGCGCGGCGCTGATCACCGAAGCGGTGGCCGGAAAATTTGATGTGCGCACGGGCAAACCTTATGCGGAATACAAGGATTCGGGGGTAGAGTGGCTGGGCGAGGTGCCGGCGCATTGGGAGGTAAAGCGATTAAAGAACCTAGCGAGACTAAATCCACCAAAGTCGGAAATATCAAACACACTTCCCGATATGGAAGTGCAGTTTCTTCCGATGGAGATGGTGTCTGAAGATGGTAAGGTTTCTTTGAAGGAAACCAGGTCATTATCTGATGTGTATCACGGATTTACCTATTTCCGTGACGGTGATGTCATCATGGCGAAGATTACACCATGTTTTGAAAATGGAAAAGGAGCCATTGTAGATAATCTTGAGAATGGGATTGGATTTGGCAGTACAGAATTTCATGTGTTGAGGCCCGCCTCAGGGTTTTCCTCCTATATTTGGTATATAACGAAAAGCATTCCATTTCGAAAGATCGGAATCATGGAAATGAAGGGTGTAGCGGGACAGCAGCGTGTCCCCGAGTCCTTCGTTTCGGAGTTTCTTGTTGCAACCCCTCCGCATGGAGAACAAACCACAATCGCCGCCTTCCTCGACGAAAAAACCACCCAAATCGACCAACTCATCGAGAAAACCCAACAAAGCATCGACCTGCTCAAGGAAAAACGCGCCGCCCTGATCACCGCCGCCGTCACCGGCAAGATCGATGTCAGAGATTACAATGAACGCAGCGCTGCTTGACCCATTCCCGGCAAGGACTGATCTGCACATTGCCGATATCCGGAAGGAAATATGAATGGAAGGAGATGCCATCTATCTGGAGCGGGTGAAAAAGCTCGAACAAGTGATAGAGAAATTGCATAAAGGCCAGTTCGTGCAAATAACGGCCCTGATGCCTGTGCGGCGCATGCTCAATAACGAGCAAACCCCCTTGTACCTGCGATATCTCATCGAAAGATCGTTGTTTCATATTCGCAACGGCAACAGCCTTTCAGTGGTGGATGTTCCAGAAAAGCAAGAGAAGGAAGAATGGTATGGCCGGCTTTTGTCCACCTTGAGGGCGAGAAACCAGCTTGGTGATGCCAAGTTCAGGGACGAAATCGAAAAAGTCATTGCTTATTGTGAGACCCATTTCAATGGTGGTTGGGCACGGATATGGGTGCATGCGACCCGGCCAATGCTGGATGATGTGGATATCTGCCTCTTGTGGTGGATTTCCCGCCTGTTTCTGGATGACGGGTTCCATACTTCTTCGGCATATGATGCCAGCCGTTTTTATTGCACCAGTTATCAGAATTATCGATTCATTCTGACCGAGCAGTCCTGCCCACGGATCATGGATATTGTGAACTATCTGACACAAGAACGATCACGCAGAAACGAACTCGGGGAGACACGAGAGGAACCCAATGACTGAAGTCCACCACGAGATCCGCTTCGAGGAATACAGCGTCGATCAACTCAAGCACCAGGGATGGCTGGAAGGCGATCATCAAGCCTATGACCGTGCCCGCGCGCTCTATCCCGAGGATGTGATCGGCTGGATTCGGGATACCCAGCCGCAGGCCTGGGAGAAGCTGCGCCGGGTGCATGGCGCGGATGCGGAAACCACGGTGCTGGACCGGTTGGTCATGACGCTGGCCTCCAGGACCGGCGGCACCCTGGAGGTGCTTCGCCGGGGCTTTTCGGTGGCGGGCGCGGGCACCCTGGCCATGAGTCAGGCCAAACCGGAAGACAGCCGCAACGAGACGGTGACTGCCCGCTACGCTGCCAACCGCCTGCGCGTGGTGCGGCAGCTGCGCTACTCCCTGGACAACGAGAACGCCATCGATCTGGTGTTCTTCATCAACGGCCTGCCTGTGGCCACGGTGGAGATCAAGACCGACTTCACCCAATCGGTGGAGGCCGCCAAGCAGCAGTATCGGGTGGACCGCATGCCCAAGAGCGCGGCCACGGGCCGCATGGAGCCACTGCTGAGCTTCCGGCGGGGCGCGGTGGTGCACTTTGCCCTGTCCGATTCCGAAATCTACATGACCACCAAGCTGGCCGGGGAGTCCACCTTCTTCTTGCCTTTCAACCGGGGCAATGACGGGGCTGCCGGCAATCCGCCTGCCGCAGAGGGCGATTATCCCGTCAGCTATTTCTGGAACTGGATCCTGCAAAGGGACAACTGGCTGCGCATCTTCCATCGCTTCGTGCTGCTGGAGCGCAAGGAGGTGGAAGACGCCGAAGGCCGGGTTCACTACAAGGAGAGCCTGATCTTCCCCCGCTTCCATCAGTTCGAGGCGGTCACCCGGATGATGGAGGCGGTGCGCGAGGAAGGGCCGGGCCATCAGTACCTGATTCAGCACAGCGCCGGTTCCGGCAAGACCTACACCATCGCCTGGACCGCCCATGAGCTGATTCGCATGCGCAAGCCCGAGGGCGAGCCGTACTTCGATTCGGTCATCGTGGTGACCGACCGCACGGTGCTGGACACCCAGTTGCAGGAGGCCATTCGGCAGATCGAGCATCAGCAGGGGGTGGTCAGCGCCATCGACCGCGAATCCTCGTCCCTGCCCAAGAGCCAACAACTGGCCAAGGCGCTGCTCGATGGCACGCCCATCATCGTGGTGACCCTGCAAACCTTTCCTTATGCCCTGGAGGCGATACTCACCGAGAAATCGCTCAGGAACAAAAACTTTGGCGTCATCATGGACGAGGCGCACAACTCCCAGACCGGCAGCACCGCCGGCAAGCTGCGCCAGGCGTTGGCACTGGACTCCAGCGAGGAACTGGCCAGCTTGACGCCGGACGAACTGCTGGAAAAGCTGCAAAGCGTGCGCGGCCTGCCGCAGAACGTCAGCCACTTTGCCTTCACCGCGACGCCCAAGCACGCGACCTTGATGCTGTTCGGCCGGCCCCTCGACCCATCGAGCCCGGCTTCCAAGGAGAATCCGCCGGTCCCTTTCCACCTGTACACCATGCAGCAGGCCATCGAGGAAGGCTTCATCCTGGATGTGCTGCAGAACTACGCCTCCTACAAGATGGCGCTGCGCATCGGCGAGACCTTCGTCGAGCAGAACCACCGGGTCGATGCCAAGTACGCCAAGCGCGCCCTGGCGCGGTGGCTGTCTCTGCATCCCACCAACATCGCGCAGAAGGTGGAGCTGATCATCGAGCACTTCCGCAAGAATGTGGCGCACCTGCTGGGTCATCAGGCCAAGGCCATGGTGGTCACGTCCTCACGGGCGGCGGCGGTCAAGTACAAACTGGCTTTCGACCGCTACGTGGAGAAGAAGGGCTACCAGAACATCCGTTCCCTGGTGGCCTTTTCCGGGCAGATTCTCGGCAAGGAGATCAACGACGAACTGAATCACTACCCGGATGATGAAAGCTTCACCGAAGAGAACATGAATCCGGGTGCCCGTGGCCGGGATCTGCGCAAGCTGTTCAACACGCCGGAATACCAGGTCATGTTGGTGGCCAACAAGTTCCAGACCGGCTTCGACCAGCCCAGACTGGTGGCCATGTACCTGGACAAGAAGGTATCCGGCGTGGAGGCGGTGCAGACACTTTCCCGCCTCAACCGCACCTTTCCCGGCAAGGACAAGACGTTCGTGATCGATTTCGTGAACGATCCCGAGCAGATCGTCGCCGCCTTTCACACCTACTACAAGAACGCCCGTATCGCCGACATACAGGACCCCAACGTCGTCTATGACATGAAGGCGCGTTTGGACGACATGGGCATCTACGACGCGGAAGAGGTGCGGCAGTTCGGCATCGCCATCACCGATCCCCATGTCACCCACCAGCCACTCTATCAGCTCACCCAGGCGGCCACCGACCGCTTCAACGGCCGCATGAAGATGCTCAACGACGCCATCGAAGTGTGCGAGAGGGAATACCTGATGGCCCGTGAGCAAGGGGACGAGGTCGGTGCGGAAAAGGCCGAGGCGCGACGCTCGGAGCATACCCGTGCCCGGGACGAGCTGCTGGTGTTCAGCCAGGGGCTGGGGAAGTTCGTGCGCACCTATGAGTACGTGGCCCAACTGGTGGAGTTTGGCGATCCCCAAATCGAGGCCTTCGCCGCCTTTTCCAGGTTGCTACGAAAGCGGCTCAAGGGCATGACGCCCGAACAGGTCGATCTTTCCGGGCTGGTGCTTTCCCATTACCGCCTGACCCCTCAGCAGACGAAATGGGAAGTCCGGGAAGAAGGCGGCCCCCTGGAGCCCATCGGCGGCGATCTGCGTGAAGGCAGGGACCGGGAACGCACCTACCTGCGGGACCTTATCGAGCGCCTCAACGACGCCTTTGGCAAGGAGATCACCGACAAGGACAAGGTGGCTTTTGCCGTACACATCAGCGAGAAACTTCGGGACAACGAGACGGTGATGGCCCAGGTGCGCAACAACCCCAGGGAGCAGGCCATGCGCGCCGACTTGCCGGGGGCGGCGACCAAGGCCATCGTCGAGGCCATGTCCTCTCACTCCGTTTTGTCGAAAAGGCTGCTGTCGGATGAAACCACCCGGGACATTTTCCTTTCGGTCATCTACGAGATGCTGAAGAAGGATGTCGCGGGGGATCTGTTGTCCGAGGTCCGAGGTGATCGGTAATGCACGACCTTCTGCAACTGGAGCAGATACTTCCTGTCGGCATGCGGGAGGAAGGGAAGTGGATTCTGATTCTGGCCGAGAATACGGCGCCGCCCCCGGAACGCTGCAAAAAGTGCGGCCATGCGCCTTTGTACAAGCATGGGAAGCGGCGATACACCTATGCGGACACCCCGATCCATGGCAAGCCGGTCAAGGTGGAAATCGAAACCCGGCGTTACCGTTGCAAGGCCTGCGGCACCGTCGTGACGCTGAGCAGTCCGTCATTGGACGATAAGCGCGTGGCCACCCGGCGCCTGGTTCAGTATGTCCAGGACCGCTGCTTTGAAACGACCTTCACATGGATCTCGAAGGAAGTCGGCCTGGCCCTGAACACGGTCAAAGGCATCACCCAGGATTACGCGGCACATCTGGAAGAAGGAGTGGAACTGGAAACACCGAGACTGCTGGGTATGGATGAGCTGCATATTCTGGATAAGCCAAGATACGTCTTGGTCAACCTGGAAATGCGATCCCTGTTCGAGATGCTGGCGTTTCGCACCGGGGCGCACTTGACCGATTATTTCCGGAAACTCAAGGACAGGGATCGTATCGAATGGGTCGTCACCGACCTATGGAAGCCATACGAGGTGGTTATCGGCCAGCAACTCCCCGATGCCCGCATAGTCATTGACCGTTTTCATGTGCTGAAAGCGGTCTCTTCGAGGCTCGACGAACTGCGCAAATACCTGCGGGTCGGGTTGTCAGCGGAAGATCGTGTAAGACTGAAAAAGTATTTGCGGTGGCCGTTGTTGCGGGGCGAATACAACAGGACAGAGAAAGACATTGAGAATATCGAATACATCAGAAAGCACCACATCGAATTGTATTTGGCGCTGACCCTCAATGAAGCGTTCTTCAGCATCTACGATGCACCCAATCGGGCAGCGGGAGAGAAAGCCTTTCAGGATTGGAAGGATTCCATCCCCAAGGATTTCAGGAAATATTACCGGCCAGTGACCGATATGGTGGATCGGCATCACAGGGACATATTCAATTTTTTCGAATGCCCCATCACCAACGGTTACACCGAGGCCATGAATGGCGTCATTCGAGCAATGAATCGGCTGGCCCGTGGTTCATCCTTCGAAATCCTCCGGGCCAGGTCGCTGTATTACCGGATCATGAGGGAAAGTGGTACAGTGGTGACCCACACTGGGGATACCAAGGACATCTCGCAGCCGGTTTCAACCATGGGGGGGCGAATCGAGAAAAGCTATGGAACGCCTATCTCAGTCTTGGAGGCCATGGCTGAACGCGAGGAGACGAGGCGGAAAGGCCCGAATTTACACCGTAGAATGCAAATTCTAGGGCCTCGGAGGGATGGCGAAGCCGGGACGGCAAGAAGCGCTTGACAAAGCGGTAGCCGTGTGGCTGCTGCGCCTTCAGAAGATAACTGTCCCATACCGAAAGAGCTATCCTCTGTCCCGGGCCAGGGAGGGGCCGCCGTTACCCATGGTCGCGAGCCATCGAAAACGGCGGAACCAGGGAAGGACCCTTTCATCACTTGCCAAGAAGGCTCACGTCATGCGTTGGACCGCCACCGTCTTCGTCTCGCTTTTCGTCCTGACCCGCGCCTTCGCCGCCCCGCGGTTCGGTGACTATGAAGCCAAGGGCTTCCTCAGCGACTATGGCCGTCTGCAACCCATCGGCGACGGCAGCGGCGCGTTCCGCCACCTCGCCCCGGAGGCTGAGTTGGCCGCCTACGACGGATTGATCATCGAACGCATCCGCGTCTCTTCAGGGAACAAGCGGCCTGCGAGGGCATAGATCCCACGGAACTGGCGGCCTTGGCTGCCTGTTTCCACCAGGCCGTCGTCAAGGCCGTCGCAGACACCTAGCCCAAGATGTGGTGCCTCGCTGCGGGCTGTGCAATGGGTGTTTGGGGGCAGTCCCGTTACGGCGCTCTTCCGCCTTCCTACAGAAGGCTCGATAATGCACTATAATCCACTGCTTCGTCCGCGCCAAAGCACTCCCCCATGTCCTGGACCTTCAACCCCCAACCCGGCCGCCGGGAACGCCACCTGGCGCGCATCCATCGCAACCCCCTGTTCGGGCATCCGCCGCCGGAGGTGGATCTGGCCCGGCTGGAGCAGGCCTGGTCCGGTGACCGGGAGGACCTGATGGACTTCGAGGGGCGTTTCCGTGCCCTGGTGGAGGAGGCCGCGGCACTGGGCGCGCACGCCGACACCGAGGTCGTTCTGGCGCTCAAGGAGCGCCTCGAACAGGCCTACGAGGAGGCCGTGGGCCTGGCGGGCGACCAGGGCCGCATCAAAGAGGCCCTGCAACGCCTGGTGGATGTGACCATGCGTGCAGTGCGCGCCGCCGCGGGCAACGACCCCCTGGCGCTCGACGAGCTGGCCCAGGAGGAGGCCGCGCGCAGGCTCCACTTCGCCCTGCTCGAAGAGCCGTTGGTGGCCGACCTGCTGGCCCCCGACGGCCCCATCCCGGCGGAGGATCTGGTGCCGACCCTGCTGAGCAGCCCCGAGGCGGCCCTGGGGAAGGTGCTCGACCTGTTCGACCGGGAGCAGATCGTGGCCCTGTGCGCGCAGGGCCGGGCCTTGCTGGAGGAACGCCGGGAACAGGGCTATCCCTTGCCCGAGGCCTGGCTGCGTCTGGGTCAGATGGAGGCGCACCGGGATCGCCAGGAGGACTGAAATGCCCCCAGTACCGCAGATCGAGGTGGTCTCCAGCCCGGGTCCGGGGACCCCGCCCGCCCCTCCGGACCGTGGTCGTCTGTCACGCCGCCTCTGGGTCTTTCTGGGCGTGTTTCTGGGCTGTCTGGCGCTGGGCGAGGCCGTCAACTTCCTGCGCCCGGCGGTCTATCGCGCGAGCGCCTCCCTGCTCACCGTGGCCCCGCCACCGGTGGATGCCGGGGATATCAAACCCATGGCGCCCAATGTCCAGCACGTCGCCGTTCAACGCGAACTCATGCTCGGCCAGCCAGTCCTCGAGGCGACCCTGAAACGCCTGCGTGAGGACGGCGATGCCGGGCGCTTCAAAATCACTGCCGTGGCCGACTTCCAGCCCCTGTTGGAGGTGGTGGACGTGGTCGGCACCAACCTGGTGAAACTCCAGGCCACCGGTGATGCCCCGGAACTCCTGGCGCGCCTGGTGAATGCCTGGATCGAGGCCTATACCGCCTTCCGCGAGGCCGCGGTCAAGGAGGACCTGGGCGACACCCTGGAGCGCCTGCGGGGACGCCAGGAGGAGTTGCGTCACACCCTGGAGGCGAAACGCGCCGAGTTGGCCGCGTTCCGCGAGAAATACGGGATCGTCAGCGAAGGCCGCAGTGAGAACCGCATCCTCAACCGTCTCAAGGGGGTCAACGCCGATCTCAACAAGGCCAAGGCCGAACAGGTAGCCGCCCGGGCCGCCCTCGAGACCCTCAGCGAGGCGGTGGCCCGGGGCGAGCGGGTCATTCCCAAGGACGAGAAACCGGCGTTGCTCGCCCTGGAGGCGCGGGCCGAGAAGCTGCGCGAGAAACTCGCCGCCTTCGAAAAGAAATATACCGCCCAGTACCGTTTCGTGAATCCCGAGTTCCAGGCCCTCCCGGGGCGCCTGGACGAGGTGCAGAAGGCCATCGACCGCAAGCTCAAGGAGGGGCGGCGGCTGATGTTGGAGCAGGCGCGGCGCAGACTCCGGGCGGCGAACGAGAGGGTCGCCAGACTGGAGACCGAACTCGATCTGCAACAGCAGGACGCGGCGGCCTTCAGCGCCCGCTTCAAGCAGTACCAGACCCTGAACGAAGACCTCAAGGAGCTGGAAAAGCTGCAACGCGAGGTAGAGGCGCGTCTGGCCGCCCTTAAGGCCAAGCGGATCGAGAGATATCCCCAGCTCAAGGTGGTGGACTGGGCCGCCGTGCCCACCGAGCCCCTGTATCCTGACTACCGGCGGGACGCGCTGATCGTCCTGCTGGGCAGTTTCGTGCTCGGTCTGTTGGCGGTGTGGTTGGCGGAATTCCTGCAACGCCCGCCGGACCTGGGCGGGCGCCCCGCCGGCAACGTCACCGGGGTGCGGGTGTATGCGGCGGGAGCGGCCCTCGGCCAGGTGCCTCCGCCTCCGCCTCTGGAGGGTACCGCCCGGCCCACCCTCGACAGCGCCCCGTCCACCGCGCTGCCCGCCGTGGGGGACGTGGCGGCCGGCGAACCGGAACGGCGCCGGCTCCGGCCCGCCCAGGTGGCGGCCCTGTGGCGGCTGGCGGACGATCCGCTGCGCGAATGGCTGGGGCTGTTGTTGGCCGGGGCGACGGCCGAGGAGGCCCTGGCCCTGGATGCGGATGCCTTCGATCTGGAGGCCGGAGAGGTGCACCTGCCCGATGGGCGCCGGCTGTGGCCGCCGGAGGCCGCCTGGGTCCTCTACCGTGAACAGCGGCCCCTGCCCCTATGGGCAGGTGAGCCGCAGCACCCCGAAGACTGGGAGGCGCGCCTGCACGTGGCCGGGGTGGACGCCGGACTCGGCGCCGTGGAGGCCGCTGAACTCCGGGCGGCCTATATCCACTATCTGGTGGGGCAGGGGGTGCGCCTGGGCGAACTCCCACGCATCCTGGGGCCCATCGCGCCGCGTACCCTGGCGGCCTATGCCGCCTTCAGCCCGGAGGGGCCGGGGCGGCCGCTGGAGGAAGTGGATCTGCGCTATCCGTTGAATGTGGCCTGATCCAGGGGGCCAAGCATCCCAGTTGACTGGGAGAACGCGCATATGATCTCACGGGTCTTGAAACCAGCGGCGTTGCGGGAGTGGTGGATGTCCCCAGCGTGTCTTTTTGGCCGGCCAAGGAGCGTCATGGCAAGGGGATCACTGGGTGGCCAGTTCGGCCCATGGCTCAATCTTCGTTCCAACCCTGCGTGTGCTGCTTGACCAGGTCGGCCAGGGCATGGATGTGGTCCGGCCGGTCGTTGAGGCAAGGGATATATTCGTAGTCCTCACCGCCCGCCTGAAGAAAGACCTCCCTGTTCTCCAGGGCAATCTCGTCCAGGGTCTCCAGGCAATCGGCGGCGAATCCAGGACAGATCACCTGGACCCGTTTCACCCCCTGTCCGGGCAAGGCGGCCAGGCTGCGGTCGGTATAGGGGCGCAGCCATTGCTGGCGCCCCATCCGGGATTGAAAGGTCAGGCGCCAGGCCCTGTCTGCCAGTCCCAGGACATGGGCGAGGCGTCCTGCCGTGGCCGCGCACTCATCGGGATAGGGGTCCCCGGCGGCGGCGTAGGCTTGCGGGATGCCGTGGAACGACATCACCAGACAGTCGCCCTGTCCGTGGCGCTCCCAGTGTTCCCGCACTGAGTTGGCCAGGGCCTCGACGTAGGCGCGCTGGAGGTGATAGCGGTTGACGAAGCGCAGTTCTGGGAGGTGCCGCCAATGCCGCAGTTCCGCGCTCACGGCATCGAAGATGGAGGCCGTGGTGGTGGCCGAGTACTGCGGATAGAGCGGTAACACCAGGATGCGGTGCACAGCGGCCCGGCGTAGCTCCGCCAGGGCCTCGGCGATGGACGGTCGGCCATAGCGCATCCCCAGGGCGACTGGGACGGATCGGGAGAGGGCGGCCTGCAAGGCCGCGCGTTGGCGCGTGGAGATGACTGCGAGGGGGGAGCCCTGCCCGGTCCAGATGCGGGCATAGGCCTTGGCCGAACGCCGTGGCCGGATGTTTAGGATGATCAGGTTCAGCACCAACCACCAGAAGGGGCGTGGGACTTCCACGACCCGCGGGTCCCAGAGAAATTCCTTCAGATACCGGCGCACATCCTTGGGATGGGGGGAATCCGGGGTCCCGAGGTTGACCAAGAGGATCCCCATGCGTGGATGGGGTGGTGAGGCGTCGCTGGCTGTCATTCCGTATATAACCGTCGCAGGTGGTGTCTTCGTTTTTCGAGGTCGTTCGCCGTGGCGCCAGGTGCCGGAACGAGTCATGGCGGGGACTATGGCGAGTTTTCGCAATGACGTCCAGGGGCGGGGGATGGCCACAGTAGCAAGGAGTGACACAGAGAGGTGGCATCATCTGCGGACCGGAGGGCGGAAATATCCACGTGGGACGGGTATACAGTCGGTGAGCCGCAACCCCCGGGCGGTGTTGATGATCTGCGGGCGCCCAGGATACCGTAGGGGTCCAGGGTGTCGATGGAAGGTCTCCCCAGGGTTCCCCATGCCTCTCACACGCTCGACGGGGTGGCGCGAAATGGCAGCGGCCGCTACCATACCTCCACCGGTGGTGCAGAGGTGGGACTAACAATGGCGGCAATCTGTGAGACAGGTATGTGGAGGATATACCCGTGGCGCCTGGGGTTTCGCTTGTCCGAGGGCGTTCCGCGCGGCCCTGGGCAACGCGCTCCGGCCGATAGGATGATCGCGGGTCACAGGGGGGACTGTGGCGGGCAACGGCAGCACCGCCCGAGGACGCAGGCGGTGGCCGTGGGTGTCGGCAACCCATGTGAGACGGGTATGTCGATAACTCCGGGAATTGTGCCAGCGGCGCGATTTCACACGTGCCGATGAACCCCGACGTCCCTTCGATCCAGGTCCAGCCCGCCGGGCGGGGGGTCACCTGGGTGACATCCGCCTTTTCCATCTTTCGTGCCTATCCACTCAACTGGCTGGTCAGCGCATTGTTGTTCGTGGCCTTCCAGGTGGTGCTTCAATTCGTGCCCCTGATCGGCGGCTTCATAGTCACCCTGCTGTCACCGGTGTTGGTGGGTGGCATTCTCCTCGGCTGTCAACGGCAGGCGGAAGGCCAGGACTTCGAAATCAACGCCCTGGTCGCTGGATTCTCCTGCAATACCTCTGAACTCCTGATGCTGGGCTTGCTCACGGCCCTGTTCGAGGCCCTGATCCTGGTCCTGATGCTCGTCGTGGCTCTGGTGACCCTCGGCGGGCTGGACGGTGTATTGAAGGATCTGGGTGCTATGGAGCAGCACATGGTGACTGGAGCCTCGCCTCTGGGGTTGTTGGTCCCCGTCCTGGTGGGGCTGGTCCTGGCCCTGCCCCTGGCGGCCGCCCTGTGGTTGTCGCCTGCCCTGGTGGCCCTGAATGGGATGCGGGCCTGGCCGGCGATGCACGCCAGCCTGGTCGCCTGTTTCGCCAATTGGGCGCCGTTCACCCTCTATGGCCTGGTCATATTGCCGCTGGCGATCCTCGCCAGCATTCCCATGCTGCTGGGCTGGTTGGTGCTCCTGCCCATGCTCTTCGCCGGGATATGGTTGGCCTGGCGTGACATTTTCGATGCTGAGAGTGCGGTACCGCGAGAATCGTGATCCACATGTCGTTGCAAAACGAGGTCTTTCTATGGATTGCGTGGGGTACATGGATGTGCCGCCCCTTTCAACGGCAGTAGGCCGTTGAAGATGAAGGAACCGGAAAGTCGCATTCCTCGGTTCCGCGCCTGAAAAAGCCCGAGACAGGGCCTTTCCAGCATCCGGCGAGATAGGGCCGCTGCACTCACTTGGGTTTTCTGTCCCTCGGCCTGTCGCCGGTACCTCCCTGTGCCGCTGCTCGATCCTTCGCCCGTGCTCTTGCAGTTCTCCATGAGCGGAGGCCCTCATTCCCGGGGCCCGGTGTCTGGGGATGCCGGCCGATGCGCATCCGTTGCCTAGTGACATGGGGCCCCAGGCGGGGGCGTGGAAACCTTGGGCGGGGGCGATCAGTTACCGCCGTGTCTGGGGTCGCGATCCGGTGTTGCCGGCGGCGTGTCTTTCGGGGCCATCCTCCCCTCAGCGCACCCAGTCGATCAGGTGCAGCTCCAGGTCATCGGCCTCCGCATCGGTCACCACCCGCCCGAGGACGCTGTGTCCTGCTCGTGTCACCGAGCCGGGGTCGCCGCTGACCAGGGGGTGCCATTCCGGAAGGGGCCGCCCCTCGGCCAGACGGCGGTAAGCACAGGTCTCCGGCAGCCAGTATGGATCGTCGAGCGTCTTCGGGGTCAGGGTGATGCAGTTGGGCACCCGCCGCGACCGGTTCGCGTAATCGCTGCAACGCCCGCTGTACGGATCCAGGTAGCGGCAGATCACGTTGGTGTAATGGATCTCCCGGGTATCCGTATCCTCCAGCTTGTGCAGGCAGCACTTGGCGCAGCCGTCGCATAGGGATTCCCACTGTTCGCGGGTCATGCGTTCCAGGGGAATGCGGATCCAAAAGGGGGGCATGCGGGCCTCCAACGGTTGGGGGCGTGATTCAGGTCTCGTGAGCCATCCTTGCGCGAAGGCTTTATGCACAATCCGACCGCGCTTGGCAAGTGCCGATCGCAGTTTCGGGCGAGGAGGCGTCGGCCGCGCGGAAACAATCCCTTGTATGTTGATTTTTCAACAGTTTGTATCACTGTACAAAAAATGGTCGGAGTTGTGTGAGGCCATGCACCCCAAGGCCTGAGAGGCATTCCTCCCCGGTTGTGCACAGAGTTTTCCACAGGACCTGTGGAAACTCCGGTGGCCAGCGCAGGCCGGGGTGGCCTGGTGAATTCGGGCTATAATTCCGGTCCATGTCAATCCCCTCCAACCGTCTGTTGCGTCTGCTCGCCGTCCTCGGGGCCGGGGTGCTGTTCGTGTGGCTCCTCGGCTCCGTTCTGTTCCTTGCCCGTCAGGCCCTGGAGGTATGGGAGCGCCTCGCTCAGGGGCCGACCTGGCTGCTGGTCCTGGTCGTAGCAGTGATGCTGTCCATTTCCCTGGCCATGGGGGCCTTCACTTGGTGGCTGTTGAGGCCGCGTCGGCCGCGCGTGGCCAAGCCGCAGGAGGCCGAGGCAGAGCCTGCGCCACCCCCATCTCGCGAAGAGATCGTCGAGCGGGTCGAAAGCGCGGCGGAGGCGGGTGTGGACGTGGCCGAGGTGCAACGGGAACTCCGCGCCCTGGAGGAGCGTAAGGCCACGGGTATCCTCTATGTGAGCCTGTTCGGGGAGATCTCGGCGGGCAAGAGCAGCCTGATCCGCGCCCTTCTGCCCGAGGCGCAGCCTGAGGTGAGCCCGCGTGGTGGGACCACCCGGGAGATCGAGGAATACCGCTGGCGGACCCCGGCCGGGGACGAGCTGGTGCTCACCGATGTCCCCGGCACCAACGCGGTGGACGAGGCACTCGATGCCCTCTCCCGCGCCGAGGCCCAGCGTGCTCATATCGTCATCTACGTCTGCGATGGCGATCTGACCCGTACTCAGTATTGTGAACTCCTGGCCCTGCTGGCCTTGGGCAAGCCCTGTATACTGGCCATCAACAAGGCCGACCGCTTTCGTCCCGAGGAACTGGAGCTACTGCGTGAACGCATCCGTGAGCGTCTCGCCGGGTGGCCGCACCTGGAGATCGTCAGTGTCCAGGCGGGTGGTGAACTGGAGGCCGTGCGGGTGTTGCCCGATGGCCGTCAGGAGCGCGTGCGCCGCCCCATTCCGCCGCGGGTGGAGGCCTTGGAGGCCGCCCTGCAACGCCTGCTCGACCAGGATCAGGCCCTGCTCGAATCGCTTCGGGACGGGGCCGTGTTTCGGATCGCCGCTCACCATCTGGCCGAGGCCGAAACGCAACATCGCCGTGAGGCCGCGCGCCGGATCACCGCCGATCATGCCCGCAAGGCGGTGGTGGGGGCGGTCGCGGCGGTGGCCCCGGGCAGCGATCTGGTGATCCAGGGCTATCTCGGGGTCAGTCTGGTGAAGTCCTTGAGTGAGCTGTACAAGGTCCCGATACGCAAGGCCGACCGGGAGCGTTTCTTGGCCCTGGTGAAGGAATACGCCGGTACCCGCCGGACCCTGGTGCTGGCGGTGGCCGGCAATGCCCTCAAGGCCTTTCCCGGGGCAGGCACGCTGGCGGGTGGGGCCCTGCATGCGGTGGCCTACGGTCTGGTCTTCCAGGCCCTGGGCCGGGCCCTGGCGCAGTCGTTGGAATCCCGTGGTGAGCTGCGGCCGCTGCCCGCGGCCCTGTCATTCAAGGAGACCCTGGGTGAAGATCTCGAAGACTCTGCACGGCGTCTGGCACAACTCGCGCTCGAGTATGCCCGAGACAAGGGAGCGGCCGACGGACAACGGGCGGCCGGTGGCGGATGAAACACAGATGAAAATCACCACAGAAGACCTACGCAGGCGTATCGGGGAACTGGCCGGAAAGTCCCGGGAAAAGGTCACAGAGACCCTGCAGGAGGTGTCCCGCAATCTGCCCTGGAGCATGCCCGAGGCCCAGGAGTCCCCTGCGGCGGAAGCACCGCAGGACGCGGGCGAGACTCATCTGGAACTCGCCCGCGACAGCCTCCGCGAACTCATAGAGGATCCCCGGGTCCCCGCACAGGTGCGCGAGGCCCTGCACGACGACTATGCCCAAGTCCAGGCCATGCTCGAGAAGCTCGAACACGGCCATATCCACATCGCCGCCTTCGGCCGGGTGAGCGTGGGCAAGTCGGCCACCCTCAACGCCCTCCTGGGTGAGGAACGCTTCAGCACCAGTCCCTTGCACGGTGAGACCAAGCATGCCCAGATGGGTGCCTGGGACCAATACCAGAGCGGCGGTGTGTTCCTCATCGACACTCCGGGTCTCAACGAGGTGGATGGCGAGGCGCGCGAACGTCTCGCCCACGAGGTGGTCGGGCGCGCCGACCTGGTCCTGTTCATCGTCGATGGTGACCTCACCGAGACCGAGATCCGGGCCTTGCGTACCCTGGTGGACGCCCGTCGTCCGGTGATTCTGGCCCTGAACAAGGCCGACCGTTACACCGCCGCCGAGCGTGCCATCGTGGTGGAGGCCCTGAAACAGCACAGCGAAGGCCTCATCGCCCGCGAGAATATCGTCAGCATCAAGGCCAAACCCGCCGAACGCCTCGTCATTCGCGTGGGGGAGGACGGCAGCGAGACCGAAGAATGGCAACAGCCTCCCCCGGACGTGGAGCCCTTGAGGCGGCGTCTGTGGGAACTTCTGGAGAGTGAGGGGCAGACCCTGGTGGCCCTCAATGCCTCACTGTTCGCCGGCCGCCTGAGCGACGAGGTGGGCAGGCGCATCCTGGAGGTGCGGCGCGATCTGGGGGAGGAACTCATCCGCACCTATGCCGTCTCCGGAGGGGTGACCGTGGCCTTCAACCCGATCCCCCTCGTCGATCTGGGGGCGGCCGCGGCGGTGGATCTGAGCATGGTGGTACACCTTTCACGGGTCTATGGCTTGCCCCTGTCACGTAGCGAGGCCAGCGGTCTGGTCAAGACCGTATTCACCCAGATGACGGCCCTGATGGGCGTGGTGTGGGCGACCCATCTGCTCTCCACCGCCCTCAAGCTGGGCACCGCCGGGCTCTCGGCCGTGGTGACCGGTGGTGCCCAAGGGGTCGTGGCGTACTACAGCACCTTCCTGGTGGGCCAGGCCACCGAACGCTACCTGGCCCAGGGCAAGTCCTGGGGTGAAGGTGGTCCCAAGCAGGTGGTGCGTGAGATCCTCGACGGACTCGACCGCCGGTCCATCCTCGCCCAAGCCCGGGCCGATCTGCGGGCGCGGTTGAATTCCGCCTAGCCGCGCGAAACAACGCCGTTTTCCCGGTGGGGCGTGCGGGTCCAGCCCCTTCGGTCGCGTCATTCTTCTCGACACACCGAGGGCAAAGGACACATGGCGGCCCCTTCTTCATCGCTTTCACACCCTATTGCCCACGTCCGCCGGTCCGAAGACGGCGAGTGGGAGACCCACTCCCTGCCGGGGCATCTCCGGGGTACCGCCGAGAGGGCGGCCGGCTTCGCCGGCCGGTTCGCGGCCCCGGCCTGGGCGTGTCAGGCCGGCCTCTGGCACGACTTGGGCAAATACAGCCGCGAATTCCAGCATTACATCCATACGGCCAGCGGCTACGATCCCGAGGCCCATATCGAGCGCGAGAACACGCCGGGCCGGGTGGATCACTCCACCGCCGGGGCGATTCACGCCATCGATCGATGGGGCCTCCATGGCCGGGTGCTGGCCTATCTGATCGCTGGGCATCACGCGGGCCTGCCGGACTGGGAAAAACGGGAGAGTGGCACCGGCGGTTCGTTGCGTGAACGTCTGGAGAAGACCAACTTACTGGACGGGGCATTGGCGGCGGGTATCCCGGCGGGACTGCTCGATGCGCCACGACCTGAATTCCGGGTCCCCGGCGGCGCCAAAGGGTTCGCCCTCTGGGTGCGGATGCTGTTCTCCTGCCTGGTGGACGCCGACTTCCTCGACACCGAGGCCTTCATGGATGGCGGCAAGGCCGGGTTGCGTGGCGGCCATCCTGGGCTGAGGGAGTTACGCCGACGCTTCGACGCGCACATGGCCGCGTTGACCCGCAATGCACCCGACACGCCGGTCAACCGATTACGCGCCGACATTCTTCGCGCCTGCCGGGAAGCGGCCCAAAAGCCCGCCGGCCTGTTCTCCCTCACCGTGCCCACCGGCGGCGGCAAGACCCTCTCGGGCATGGCCTTCGCGCTGGAGCATGCCATTGCCCACGACAAGCGGCGGGTAGTGCATGTCATTCCCTACACCAGCATCATCGAGCAGACCGCCGACGTGTTTCGCGGCATCTTCGGTGAAGCGGTGATCGAGCACCATAGCAGCCTCGACCCCGACCGGGAAACCGCCCGCTCGCGGTTGGCGGCGGAGAACTGGGACGCGCCCATCATCGTTACCACCACAGTGCAGTTCTTCGAATCCCTGTTCGCCGCGCGCACCAGCCGTTGCCGCAAGCTGCACAACCTGGTGGACAGCGTCGTGGTGCTGGACGAGGCGCAACTGCTGCCGCCCGAGTTCCTGCAACCGATTCTCGACGTGCTCAACCTGCTGGTGGCCCATTATGGCGTCACCGTGGTGCTCTCCACAGCCACCCAGCCGGCATTGGAGAGCCGCAGGGACAGCTTCGGCAAGACCATTCTGCGCGGGCTGGATCATGTCACCGAGATCATCCCCGATCCCGATGCGCTCTATGCTGGATTGGAGCGGGTCACGGTAGAACTGCCGGATGATCTCAACCAACCGCGTGACTGGGACGACATTGCCGACGAAATCGGCCGGCACGAATCGGTACTCGCCATCGTCAACACCCGCCGCGATGCCCGCGAGCTGTTCGAGCGCATGCCCAGGGGGACGATTCACCTGTCCGCGCTGATGTGTGGCCGCCATCGCTCGGCGGTGCTCGCCCAAATCAAGCGGAGACTGGCGCACGGCGAACCAGTGCGGGTGGTCAGCACCCAGTTGGTCGAAGCCGGGGTCGACCTCGATTTCCCGGTGGTCTATCGCGCGCTGTCCGGGTTGGATTCCATCGCCCAGGCTGCGGGCCGCTGTAACCGGGAGGGGCGGCTCGAAAAGGGCAAGGTGGTGGTCTTCGTGCCACCCGAGCCAGCCCCGCTGGGCGTGATGCGCCGTGCTGCAGCCAAGATGGTCTCAGTAATGGCAGGCAACCATGGCGCACCGCTCAGCCGAAACAACTTCACCCGCTTTTTCGAACTGTTCTACAACGACCGTGATCGTACGATCGAAGAAAAACTCCAAGATGACCTGACGGCCAAAGGAAACGGAAATGATGCGCTCCGCGTCCAATTCCGCACCGCAGCAAAACGCTTCCAGCTCATCGACAACAGGGGAGAACAGGTGCTGGTGCGTTATCACTCCATCAGGAAAGGGACCAGGGATGAAATTGACGACAACGTCGACACACTGCTCAACCTCCTGCACAAGGAAGGCCCGGAACGCTGGCTGATGCGCAAGCTTCAAGGCTACAGCGTCAACGTCTCCGAGTGGCATTTCAGGCAATTGCAGGGCGACCACCAGATCGAAGAGATCTGGCCCGGCCTCTGGGCGCAGATGGAAGGTACGACCATCTACGACCCGGTACTCGGCCTGACGCTGGATGCCGCCGCCCCGTCAGCGGGAGATCTGGTGATATGAGTTATATTGGTCACATCTAAATGACCATTTTTAGAGAGCAAGATGAAAGTCAGCGCGACCGAATTCAAGGCCAAGTGCCTGAAACTGATCGGCGAGGTGGCCCAGAGCCATGAGCCGCTGGTGGTCACCAAACGCGGCAAGCCCGTCGCCAAGGTAGTACCGATCGAGCCGGAAGCCGATCAGGAGCCTCGATATTTTGGCTGCATGGCCGGCACCATCGAGATCGTTGGCGACATCATCGAACCCATCGAACAGGAGTGGGCGGCGATGACCGGCGAAGAGGATGAGTTCTATCAGGATCTGGGCGTAGCGGAGGAGCACCCGGAGACCGACAAGTGAACCAGGACTTTCTTCTCGATACCCATGTATGGCTCTGGTATGCCCGGGGAGACCGGCATCGTTTGAATGCCCGGGTGGCCGATCGCCTGACGGCGCTGGACAAAGCGGGGCGGCTCCATCTTTCAGTCATGTCGGTCTGGGAACTGGGGTTGCTGACAGCCAAGAACCGCCTCCGTTTGGGCCAGTCCTGCGGCGAATGGGTGCAGACCTTTTTCTCCCGCATCCGGGTTCGCTTGATCGAAGCCGATATCCCCACCGCGTTGGGTGCCAACCAGGTTCTCGGCAGCTTTCATGCCCACCCCGCCGACCGCCTGCTGGTGGCCATGGCTCGCCACCACGGCCTGCGGCTGATCACCGAAGACCAGAAGATTCTCGACTACGCCCGGCAGGGTTACGTGCGTGCCCATGCCATCGAAGACAAGGATTTATTGAAACCATGAAAACCCATTGCCTCGAGGTCTCCGGCGATTTCGCCTGCTTCACGCGGCCGGAGATGAAAGTGGAGCGCGTCTCCTACGATGTCATCACCCCCTCGGCGGCGCGCGCCATTTTCGATGCCATTCTCTGGAAGCCGGCCATTCGCTGGTGGGTGACACGCATCGAGGTGCTCAACCCCATCCGCTGGATCAATCTGCGGCGCAACGAAGTGGGCAGCGTGATATCCGAGCGCAATGTCAGAACCGCCATGAAGCGGGGTAGGGGAAACTTGGCGCTCTATATGGAAGACCACCGCCAGCAACGCGCCGGTCTGTTTCTGCGTGACGTGCGTTACCGGGTCCATGCCCATTTCGAGTTGCTCGACAAAACGGAAAATCCGGCCAAGTATTCAGAGATGTTCGAACGCCGCGCCCGCAAGGGGCAGTGCTTCAATCAACCCTATCTCGGCTGCCGGGAGTTCTCCTGCGATTTTCGTCTGGCCGACGAACAAACGCCGCCGCCTATCGCCGAGAGTCGCGAACTGGGCTGGATGCTTTACGACCTGGATTACCGCAACGCCGCCTCACCCGAGCCGCGGTTTTTTCAGGCGCAGATGGAAAACGGCGTCATCGACGTGCCGGCCTGGGACAACGAGGAGGTGCGGGGATGATTTTGCAGGCGCTTTATGACTACTACCAACGCAAAGCAACCGACTCTGAAGCAAGTTTGCCTCATACTGGTTTTGAGCGAAAAGAAATTTCTTTTGTAGTCGTACTGGATAAAGAGGGGCGCTTCGTTACGCTAGAAGACAGGAGAGAGATATCGGGCAAGAGAAAGCGTGCCAAAACGCTAGATGTTCCGAAAGCCGAGAATCGTCAGGGCAGCAAGGCATACGAGAAACCTAACTTCCTTTGGGATCACTATGGCTTCGTATTAGGAGTGCCGAAACTAGATATAGCAGGAGAAAGGCCTAGCGACAAAGCCATTGAAGATGCGAACAAGCAACACCGCTGTTTCGTTGCGAAGGTAAACGATATAGAAAAGGAGTTGACATATGACGAGGGTGTACAAGCGCTCGCCAAATTTCTGAACTCCGGCAACTTCGAATCAGTGTTCACTCACCCGCTATGGAACGAGTGTAGAAAAATCAAAAGCTGCAACTTGTCTTTCCGATTAGATGATCGTTCGGAACTGGTTTGTCAATCCCCAGCAGTCATTGATTATATCCAACGTCATAGTGGTACTGATAATCTTGAAGAAAAAGGACAGTGCCTAGTAACGGGACATATACAGGCCATCAAAAGAAAGCATTCCCAGATCAAGGGAGTAGGAAAGAAACCTGCTCCACTGGCATCCATAAACCGAGATGCTTTTTCATCGTACGGCAAGAGTCAGGGGTTCAATTTCCCAGTTAGCGATGAAGCCGATTTCAAGTATACTTCTGCTCTCAATCACCTGTTGCGTGAAGGATCACCTCAGCGTATTAGAGTAGGTGATTCTACAATAGTATTTTGGTCTGAAAAGGAATCAGATCTAGAAACAATTGTACCAAGCCTATTTGATGATACTCACGTCGACGATCCAGATAACAATACAGAAAAGGTAGCTGCGTTACTCAATTCGATCCGGTCGGGAAGATGGGTAAAAGATGAGGCAAGAATACGTTTTTTTGTGCTGTCACTTTTTGCTCCAAACCCCGGCCGGTTAGCTGTCAGGAATTGGCACGTCACCACCGTGGGCGAATTGGCCAAGCACATTGTGCAACATTTTGAAGATATCCGGATCGTCACAAATACCCCCGGTGATTCCAATTTCTTACCATTACCCGACTTACTAAGGGCGACGGCTCGAAGAGGGAAAACAAAGTCTGATACTGACTCCAATATTCAGACCAGGCTCGCAGGCGAAACCCTGCGCGCCATTCTCGAAGGCCTGCCTTATCCGCACACCCTGCTGGCGGCGGTGGTGCAGCGCAGTCGCGCCGAGCGTGAAATCACCTATCCTCGTGCCGCTTTGATCAAGGGCTGCATCAATCGTTCAACCCGTTATTCGAACCCTGACCTGATGGAGGAACTCAAAGTGTCATTGGACCCCGACAATCTCAACCCCGGCTACCGGCTCGGGCGGCTGTTCGCCGTGCTGGAAAAAATCCAGGAAGAGGCCAACCCCGGTATCAACGCCACTATCCGCGACCGCTATTACGGCTCGGCATCGAGTACCCCGGTGGCGGTCTTTCCGACCCTGATCAAACTGTCCAAGCACCATCTGAGCAAGCTGGAGAATCGGGGTAGGGAGGTGAACTTCGAACGCCTTCTGGGCGAGATCGTCGCCGGCCTCGACGATTTTCCGCCGCATCTCTCACTGGAGGATCAGGGTCGCTTCGCCATTGGCTACTACCACCAGCGTCAGGACTTTTTCAGGAAACGCGAAACTGAATCCGAAACCGCAACCCAAGGAGCTGAACAATGAGTCTGGAAAGCCGCTACGATTTCGTCCTGCTGTTCGATGTGAAAGACGGCAACCCCAATGGCGATCCCGATGCCGGCAACCTGCCGCGCGTCGATGCCGAAACCGGCCAGGGCCTGGTCACGGATGTCAGCCTCAAGCGCAAGGTGCGCAACTATGTGGGGCTGGTGAAGGAGGAACAGCCGCCCTATGAGATCTATGTGAAGGAAAAGGCCATCCTCAACCAGCAACACGAGCGGGCTTACGAGGCCATCGGCGCCGGAGATCTCTTGCAAGGCAGGGGCAGGAAACGTATTGGCGGAGACAAGGTGGACGAAGCCCGCCAGTGGATGTGCCGGAACTTCTTCGATGTGCGCACCTTCGGCGCGGTCATGTCCACCGGCGTCAACTGTGGGCAGGTGCGCGGCCCGGTGCAGCTCACGTTCGCCCGTTCCATCGATCCCATCTTCACCCAGGAGCATTCTATCACTCGCATGGCCGTGGCCACCGAAGCCGAAGCGGAAAAACAGGAGGGCGACAACCGTACCATGGGCCGAAAGCACACCGTCCCCTACGGCCTTTACCGTGCCCACGGCTTCATCTCCGCGCCACTGAGCGGCCAGACCGGCTTTTCCGACGAGGATCTGCAACTGTTCTGGGAGGCGCTGGCCAATATGTTCGAGCACGACCGCTCCGCGGCGCGTGGTGAGATGGCGACCCGGGGGCTGTATGTGTTCAAGCACGCTGGCACGCTGGGCAATGCCCATGCCCACGACCTGTTCGAAAGGATCCGCGTCGAACGCAAGGAGGGCGTAGCGGTGCCACGCGGCTTCGGGGACTATGAAATCACTGTCGATGACGCTGATCTTCCCCAAGGCGTCACACTGGAGCGCAGGTTGGGTTGACTGGATGCAACCGGAACCCCTCATGCTCTCGGCGCTGCAACACTACAGCTATTGCCCACGCCAGTGCGCCCTGATCCACCAGGAACAGAGCTTCGACGACAACGCGTTCACGCTGCGCGGGCAGCGCGCGCACCGGCGCGTGGACAGTGGCGAGATCACGGTGGAGGAGGGCGCGCGGGTGCTGCGCGCCCTGCCTCTCTACAGTGAGCGGCTCGGCCTGGTCGGCAAGGCCGATGTGGTGGAATTCCTTTCCGACGGGACGCCCTATCCGGTGGAATATAAGCAGGGGAGGCGCCACAAACGCGAGCACGACGACCTTCAGCTTGCCGCCCAGGCCCTCTGCCTGGAAGAGATGACCGGACGCGAAGTGCCGGAAGGGGCCATCTACCACCACAAGAGCCGTCGCCGCCGGGCGGTCGGGATCACGCCCGCACTGCGCCAACGGGTTGAGGAAGTGGCCGGTGCCATCCGCCGGATGCTCGATCAGGGCGGGTTGCCGCCGCCGGTGGATGATCCAGGGCTCTGCCGTGCCTGCTCATTGCACGAGATATGCCAGCCCGAGCTGGTGCGTGCCGGCCAACGGATACAGACACTGCGCCGGACCCTGTTCGACACGGACAAGCCGATGTGAAGC
The DNA here is from genome assembly GCA_026984455.1 of Chromatiaceae bacterium. Classification (GTDB taxonomy): domain Bacteria; phylum Pseudomonadota; class Gammaproteobacteria; order Chromatiales; family Chromatiaceae; genus JALSSC01. The sequence continues at coordinate 20,031 of JALSSC010000026.1, read as the reverse complement.
AGTTGCTCAACACCCTCTACGTCACCACCGACGGCGCTTGGCTGCGACTGGAGGGTGAAACCCTGGTGGTCATGATCGACAAGGAAAAGCGCCTGCAAGTGCCGTTGCACCATCTGGGCGGGATCGTCTGTATCGGCCGCGTCAACCTCAGCAGCACCCTCATGGAGCGGTGCATGGAAGACGGCCGCGGCATTGTCTGGTTGACCGAGAGCGGCCGGTTCCAGGCGCGGGTGGAGGGGCCGGTGAGTGGCAACATCCTGCTGCGGCAGGCGCAATACCGGGCGGCGGACGACCCTACAAAGACACTGGAACTGGCTCGTGTCTTCATTGCTGGCAAGTTACGCAACAGCCGCCAGGTATTGTTGCGCAGCGCTCGTGACAACAAGGTGACCGGGGAGGTGGAGGCCTTGAAAGGGGCGGCCAAGGCCATCGCCATCGATCTGCGCAACCTCGAACATGCCGGTGACCTCGATACGGTACGTGGCCTGGAAGGAAACAGCGCCCGAGTCTATTTCGAGCAAGTCGACTTGATGATCCGCAGTGCCGTGCGTAATGACTTCCATTTCGGGCAGCGCAATCGCCGCCCACCCCGTGATCCGGTCAACGCCCTGTTCTCCTTCCTGTATGCGCTCTTGCTCACCGATTGCCGTAGCGCCCTGGAGGCCGTGGGGCTGGACCCCCAACTGGGGTTTCTGCATGCCCTGCGTCCCGGCCGGCCGGCGCTGGCCTTGGACCTGCTCGAAGAATTCCGCGCCCTGTTCGGTGACCGCCTGGCCTTCACCCTGATCAACCGGGGTCAGATCACCCGCAAGGACTTCGATTTCAACCCCGGAGGGGCCGTCCTCCTGAACGACCGGGGGCGCAAGACCGTGTTGGTGGCCTATCAGGAACGGAAGAAGGAACGGCTCACCCATCCGGTGTTGGAACAGAAGATCGAAATCGGGCTGCTTCCCCTGCTCCAGGCCCGGTTTCTTGCGCGGCACTTGCGTGGTGACATCCAAACCTATATCCCGTATCTACAGAAATAGAATGCGCCTCATGTTGATCCTCGTCACCTACGATGTTTCCACGGAAACGGCGGCTGGACGCCGCCGCCTGAGACGTGTCGCCAAGGTATGTCAGAACTATGGCCAACGGGTACAGAAATCCGTCTTCGAGTGTCGGGTCGATGTAGCGACCTATGAAATCCTCGAAGAGAATCTGCTCGCGGAAATCGACGAGGAAGAGGACAATCTACGCCTGTACCGGCTGACCGAGCCGCTGGAACGCAACATCAAAGAGTTTGGCCGCTTCCAGGCCACCGACTTCGATGCCCCGCTCATCGTATGAGCGCGAACCTCAAGCGATAGTCGCGTTGCTCACCTGTTCGCGATCAAGGCAACAAATTGATGCATAAGTGTTTTTTGAAAAATGTGGCACGTTCTCTCCGACATGTGTGGGATATCGGGACAGGGTTCGCGCTTTTCTTCGTGGCTCGTCAATACTATCATCGAGTTGCGCTTGGACTGTTCCCCCGCCTCAATGAGGCGGGGGCGGATTGAAACACCGTTAGGGCAGTAGACTAATGGCCGCATCAGCGTTCCCCCGCCTCAATGAGGCGGGGGCGGATTGAAACAATCTGACGGCGGGTATTTCTAACCATGGCTGACGGTTCCCCCGCCTCAATGAGGCGGGGGCGGATTGAAACCACCCGGTCGGCTCCGAGGTGCCGTCCGTTGGCGGTTCCCCCGCCTCAATGAGGCGGGGGCGGATTGAAACGAGAGTTACGAAATCGTAGTTCCCGCCGTATTTCGGTTCCCCCGCCTCAATGAGGCGGGGGCGGATTGAAACCCCACATCCATGTCGGATCTTGGTGACAAGCGGGTGTTCCCCCGCCTCAATGAGGCGGGGGCGGATTGAAACTCAAATACCACGCTCCAGGTGGAGGTTTATCTATATGTTCCCCCGCCTCAATGAGGCGGGGGCGGATTGAAACTAGTGCCCGCGTGGTCGATTCCACGCTCCCACGGTTCCCCCGCCTCAATGAGGCGGGGGCGGATTGAAACATACCTAAACTTCGTGTATGCATTTCTATCCACTGTTCCCCCGCCTCAATGAGGCGGGGGCGGATTGAAACTCACGTCCAGAGCGGTCGCCACTAAGGACAGGGGGTTCCCCCGCCTCAATGAGGCGGGGGCGGATTGAAACTCCATGCAGGCCACCCAAACCACTTAACCGCCTGGTTCCCCCGCCTCAATGAGGCGGGGGCGGATTGAAACATTGCTTCTAGGAACAGTTGATCGGATGCCTCTTGTTCCCCCGCCTCAATGAGGCGGGGGCGGATTGAAACTCGCGGAGGAAGCACTTAGGAAAGTGCATCTGTGTTCCCCCGCCTCAATGAGGCGGGGGCGGATTGAAACCAGTCCCAAAATTGGTACCGGTGCCAAAACTGGTACCGGTTCCCCCGCCTCAATGAGGCGGGGGCGGATTGAAACGAGCATCAACGATCATGTCGATGTCAATGTGCCTTGTTCCCCCGCCTCAATGAGGCGGGGGCGGATTGAAACAGCGAGCAGATCCAGCGCCTGATCTGGAGACAGCGTGTTCCCCCGCCTCAATGAGGCGGGGGCGGATTGAAACCACTCTTCGCCCATATCGCGGACAGATTTGAGCACGTTCCCCCGCCTCAATGAGGCGGGGGCGGATTGAAACTGTGCTGATGCACAGCAACGGGCGGGCTATCCGCGTTCCCCCGCCTCAATGAGGCGGGGGCGGATTGAAACGAGCATCAACGATCATGTCGATGTCAATGTGCCTTGTTCCCCCGCCTCAATGAGGCGGGGGCGGATTGAAACACCCTGCTTCGCAAATGCCTGATACGTCGTCGCAGAGGTTCCCCCGCCTCAATGAGGCGGGGGCGGATTGAAACGTTCTTTCCGCGGCGAAAGGATGGATGTCCTTTCGTTCCCTTTTCTTTCGTTCCCATCGGCGAGGATGTAGGCATCGCCCGGGTCGCTTTTTCCGCCTGCCGCCCGGTAGCGGGGCCGACAGGCCTTGAGGGCATTGGGATGGATGGGCACGACCGGGTGGCCGGCCTCGACGAGGATATCGACCACCAGGCCGTTGGGGCGCTCGATGGCGACGGGCAGTTCTTGGGGCAGGGCGATGCGGGCGAGTTGCGTCACCAGCCGCTGCAGTCCCTCGGCGGTGTGTTGCACGTCGAGCTGAGCGACAACGGCGCCTTGTTCGTCGATGACGCAGACCGCGTGCCCGGTGCTGCCCCAGTCCAGTCCGGCAAAGTGTTTCATGGTCAACCTCCTGTGGAATCGAGTATCTTCTCTCATACCGGGAGGTCCTGCCGGTCGCTCACTGAACGGCGCTCCGGGGGCTGCGTCTCGAACGCCTTTGGCCCCGTGGCGCTACACCCTGTAGCCGGTTGGGGCCTCCCGGTCCCTGCGATGGGGCGGGTCTCATGCTGGCTGTCAGGCAGCAAGCGAACCTGGCCCTCCTCGCAGAGGCACGGGAGAAGTGGCGTTATCTCTCGCATAAGTCGATCAGCAACGCCACCGACGATAGGGGTACACCAGTGAGCCTGGATGCATTCGTACGTCGCCTATGGGTTCCCATGAATTTGTTCTCACTTAACAAGGCCAACCCGAAACAAACCTTCGATTGGCGCTCGGTCAAAGACTGGCAGACCGGTCGTATCCGCTCCAACGCCAAAGGCATCATCTGGATCGCCCTGCTGTTCGGAATCGTTTTCATCGGTCTTAGCCTGCCGGCGGTACTGGCTATCCCCGACGAATTGCAGAAGGGAAACAAAGCCATTCTGCTGGTGCTGATGTTTCCGGTGGTTGGAGTGGTCGCTATGGTCACCTTTCTGAGGGCATTGCTCGCCTGGCGCACTTTTGGTGTTACCGAGCTGATCCTCGACCCTCTGCCCGGTTCACTGGGCGGTGACTTCGGTGGCCGTATCGAAACCAACATACCATACCGCCCCGAAAACGAGTTCAAGGCCACCCTGAACTGCCAGCGAAAGTACACGACTGGCAGTGGAAAGGAACGATCAACCTCGACGCGAACGATCTGGCAACGGGAAGGTCTTGCCCATACGCGACGGGGGTTGAACAATAAAACCGAACTCCAGATCCGGTTCTCCGTTCCCGGTCATCTGCCAGCCACCGAGCGACCCAGCAGCGACTTTCACCTGTGGACCTTGCAAGTCGAATGTAAACTGCCTGGTATCGACTTCAACCGTAGCTTCATGGTGCCGGTGGTAGACACCGGTCGGCCACTGCGTAGCAGTCTCGATATCCCCTATGTCAAGGATGCTGTTCCACTCCTGGAGGTGCCTTCAAACACCGTGCAGATATCCTCATACCAGGATGGGCTGCGCTTTTACTACCCTTGGCACCGTTACCTTCTCATGTCTGTGTTGCTCATCGTCTTCGGTACGGCATTCGCGGCTTTTGGCTGGCTTGCAGGACAACATGGCGCCGCTTCCATTATCCCAGTCTCGTTCGGCATCATGGGGGGTATGAGCACACTGGTCGGATTGTTGGTTATTGGCAACACCCTGACCACGACCGTCACTTCGGACGGGATCGAGACCGTGCGCAAGATGTACGGGATTCCCTTCCGAAAACGTTTGCGCATCCATGAAATCAGCAAACTTGAACGCATCAGTGGTGGGGAGATGCAAACCGGCGCAAAGACAACGGTCTATCATGCCATTCGTGTGCTTGGCACAAACGGCAGGCAGATCATCATTGCCGATGCGCTTAAGGGATCCAGACAGGCAGATTTCATTGAAAACAACATCAGGGCAATTCTGTGGCCCGACAGGCAAGACGATGACAAGCGATAAATAATCTTCCCAACGGTTAATGAACCGCCCTCCCTGGCCTGGTATCAGCACGACTGGTCATTGTGAAATCTGGCTCATCCTGTCCCTCTTGGGTTATGGAATGGTGCTGGCGTCGGACATGCATGGGGACCTGGCAGGAGTGGGTAGAGGTTCAGTGCGAACCCGATCCGCACAAACGTTCGAGTTGTGAACGTTTCACAGGTGAAACCTCTTCTTGGCTGAACTGTCGCCGTATTTTCGGCCATAGTGGCCTGCCGTTTGGGTGAGATATGCGTTGTTTTTCGGGCATGAGTGACACGAAGTGGATTTGGCAACGGGCGGGATGGCCAAAGTTTCAGTACGAGGCAACCGCGTTTGCCGAGGCCTGCGCTGATCTCAGTGCGGCCGCCTCGCGCCTGGCAAGGCGTGTCGAGGCCTTGGCAGAAATCCTGGGCCAGGAAATCACCGTCGATCTGATGGTGACCGAGGCGATCAAGACGATGGAGATCGAGGGCGAGCGACTGGATCGGGAATTGGTCGTCAGCTCGATCGCGACGATGATGGGTTTCGTCCACGGCAAGGGGATGGCCGGGAATGAGACGGTCAAAGGTGAGGCATGTTTGATGGCCGAGGTCCGCCAGCACTGGGATAAGCCCCTGACCCACAATCTGCTATTTGCCTGGCAGGAGACTGTGGTGCCTCTATCCGGCCTCTTTGACATTGCGCGAGGCGCGTACCGTGACGACGAGATGGAGATTGTGTCCGGGGCAACCGGGCATTTGAAAGTGCACTACAGGGCGCCGCCCCCCGGTCGGGTCGAGACGGAGATGGATCGATTCATCGACTGGTACAACGAGTCGCGAAACGAGCTGCCAGGACCGATCCGTGCGGGGGTCGCACGTTTCTGGTTCGAGACGATCCATCCCTTCGATGACGGAAACGGCCGGGTAGGGCGCGCGATCGCCGACCCGGCCTTGTCCCAAGGTCTGGGTTTCCCGACGCTGGGCTGCCTGGCAACGGCCATAGAACAGAATAAGAAGGCCTACTACCGTGAGCTGGGCATCGCTCAGAAAGGCGATGGCCACATCCAGGACTGGCTCGGCTTTTTCACCAAGATAGCTCTCGATGCCCAGCAGATCGCGCTCACTGGCCGGCAAGCAACGCATGTTGACCCAGAAGATGACCAAGGAGTTGTTGCTGGTGGCCAACGGCATCGATCCCGGGCGCAACCGCGCCGCCCTGGAGAAGACCGTCGCCTTGTTCGACCGCACCTTGAAGGGCCTGATGTCGGGCGATGCACAACTGGGCCTGCCCGGCACCCGGGATGCGAAGATCCGGGCGCAACTCGACGTGGTGGCGGGTATCTGGCGGCAATACAAACCGGTCCTCGATGCCGTCGATACCTCCGACGCCGGGCTGAACAAGGCCGCCCGGCTCAACCTGCCGCTGCTCAGGGAGATGAACAAGGCGGTGAAGATGTTCGAGCGTTCAGTAAAGGGTTGAGTCCGGTCGCAGTGACGGAAACCCCATCCGGACGTCGATTATCCGACGCCCGGGCCGGGGCGTCTCCTGGAGATCCCATTAACACCTTGATTGTTCGTGTATAGAGAGTGATCCCCGGTCCCGGTCTGTTTGGGCATGGAGATTGCTAGACGGGTGACAGTCCAGTCACCGGATCACCGTCATGCCCAGCGAAGTCCAGGCTCGCGCCCAGGCGTTGGAAAACGCCTTCCAGCTCTTCAACGAGGTCTCCGCCCAACTGGCCGGATCCTACCAGGCCCTGCAACGGCGGGTGGAGGAACTCTCGCAGGAACTCGCCGAGTCGCGCAGCGAGCGCATGCGCCAGCTGGCCGAGAAGGAGCGCCTCGCCGAGCGCCTGAGCAAGCTGTTGGAGGCCCTCCCCGCCGGGGTGGTGCTGCTCGACGCCGAGGGCTGCATCCGCGAGTGCAATCCGGTGGCCGCCGATCTCCTGGGCGATCCCTCTCCGGGCACGCCGTGGGCCCGGGTGTGGGAGGTGCACTTCGCCGGCATCGCCGCTCCCGGGGGTGAGTACCGCTTGCGGGACGGGCGCCTCTGTATCCTCACCGAGCGGGCCTTGGAACAGACGCCGGGGCGTATCCTGGTGTTGCAGGACGTGAGCGAGGCCCGCGCCCTCCAGGCCCGCCTGGAACGCCAGGACCGCCTCAGCGCCATGGGCGAGATGGCCGCCAAGCTGGCCCATCAGGTGCGCACCCCCCTGAGTTCGGCCTTGCTCTACGTGGGGCATCTCGGCCGTGAGGATCTCACCCCCGGCCAGCGCCGGCGTTTCGCCGGGCGGCTGCGCGAACGCCTCCAGCACATGGAGCGTCAGGTCAATGACATCCTCGCCTTCAGCCGTGGCCACGCCGCCCAGGTGGAACCCCTGGACCTGGAGCCGGTGCTGGGGGCGGTGGTCGCCGCCGCCGAGCCCCTGGCGGAGACCCGCGGGAGCCGGCTGCATCTCCATGTCCGTTCCACCCTGGTGTTGGGCAATGCCGACGCCCTCCAGGGGGCCTTCTCCAACCTGGTGATGAACGCCATTCAGCACGGGGGTGAGGGGGTCCGGGTCGAGGTGGGCCTGGAGGAGCGGGACGGCCGCGCCCGGGTGTGGATCTGCGACGACGGTCCGGGCATACCGGCAGATATCCGGGAGCAGATATTCGACCCCTTCTTTACCACCCGCAGCGACGGCACCGGCCTGGGGCTGGCGGTGGTCCAGTCGGTGATCCTCGCCCATCAGGGCCGGATCTGGTTGGACCCCGGCCCCGGCGGGGCCTGTTTCTGGGTGGAATTGCCATTGCATGGGAGCCAATCATGAGTGAAGCCACCGTACTCGTCGTGGAGGACGACCACAGTCTGCGCGAGGCCCTGGAAGATACCCTGGAGTTGGCCGGATACGGCGTGCGCAGCGCCTCTGACGGCCAGGCCGCCCTGGGGATGCTGGCCAGGGAACCGGTGGGCATGGTGGTGAGCGATGTGCAGATGCGCCCCATGGACGGCCGCCGCCTCCTGCGCGAGATCCGCAGCCGCCATCCCCGCATCCCGGTGTTGTTGATGACCGCCTACGGCAGTATCGAGAAGGCGGTGAGCGCCATGCGCGAGGGCGCCGTGGACTACCTCACCAAGCCCTTCGAGGCCGAGGTCCTGCTGAACAAGGTGGGGCGTTATCTGGAGACGGGCGACGAGGACGGCGACGACCAGGCCCCGGTGGCGGAGGACCTGCGCACCCGCGAGGTCCTGGCGCTGGCGCGACGGGTGGCCCAGAGCGAGGCCACGGTGCTCCTCCATGGCGAGAGCGGTACCGGCAAGGAGGTCTTCGCCCGCGTCATCCATCGCGCCTCCGGACGGCGCAACGGGCCGTTCGTGGCCATCAACTGCGCCGCCATCCCCGACAACATGCTGGAGGCCGTGCTCTTCGGCTATGAAAAGGGCGCCTTCACCGGCGCCTATCAGGCCGCCCCCGGGAAGTTCGAGCAGGCCCAGGGCGGCAGCCTGCTCCTGGACGAGATCTCGGAGATGAGTCTCGACCTCCAGGCCAAGCTCTTGCGCGTACTCCAGGAGCGGGAGGTGGAACGCCTCGGGGGACGCCGCCTCATCGAGCTGGACGTGCGGGTGATCGCCACCACCAACCGCCGCCTGCGCGAGGAGGTGGCCGCCGGCCGCTTCCGCGAGGACCTCTACTACCGGCTCAACGTCTTTCCCATCCAACTGCCGCCCCTGCGCGAGCGGCCCGCCGACATCCTGCCCCTGGCCCGGCGCCTGTTGCGCAGTCATCAGGAGGCAGGCAAGCCCTTGCCGGAAATTTCCGCCGCGGCGGCGGAACGGCTCCGCGCCTATTCCTGGCCGGGCAATGTGCGGGAGTTGGACAACGTCGTTCAGCGCGCCCTGATCCTCTGTCAGGGGGAGGCCGTGGAGCCGGAGCACCTCTGCTTCGAGACGGACGCGCCGCGCTCCGCGACGGTGTCCGCGCCCGCCGAAGACCTGCGCGACGACCTGCGCAGCCTGGAGGAACGGCGCATCCTTGCGGCCCTGGCCGAAGGCCACACCCGCAAGGAGGTGGCCGAGCGCCTCGGCATCAGTGAGCGCACCCTGAGATACAAGCTGGCGCGGATGCGTGAGGCGGGGGTGGCGGTTTGAGGGCAGGGACGACCGGACGGATGCCGGTGGACAACGAACCTTGGCTCGCTAATTGCTTCTTCTTGAGCACAGCACGGAAAACCGACGCGAGGCAAACCTCAGATGACTGACATGAGCGTTGACCAGGTCCTGGCCCAGATGCGTGCCCTGGCGGCCCAGAGCCGCGGTGAGACCGCCCCGCCCGAGACCGGAGCACCCGGCTTCGGCGCCATGCTGGAGCGGTCCATCGACGCGGTCAATGCCAGCCAGCAGGCCGCCGGCCAGCTCAAGACCGCCTTCGAGCAGGGGACCACCGAGGCCGGCCTGGCCGAGGTCATGGTGGCGGCGCAGAAGGCCGACCTCTCCTTTCAGACCATGGTGCAGGTGCGCAACAAGTTGGTGGAGGCCTACAAGGACGTGATGAATATGCCCATTTAGCCCGTTGAAAGTGAAGGAACCTGGACATCGCAGCTTTCGCTTCCGTGGTTGCAAGAGTCCAGGGAAGGACCCCGCCAACATCCTGTTGGTCCGGATGACATCTGTTTTGATAACCCAGGCCCGGGGGGCACAGCGTCCCGAGTATTCGATTCGTAACCGCCATGAGCCAAGCCACCGCCACCGCTTCCAAGGCATCGCTTCCCAACCTGCTGGGCAATCCGGTGGTGCGCCAGTTGGGGGTCATGCTGGGCATCGCCCTGAGCGTGGCCATCGGCGTGGCGGTGGTGCTCTGGTCCCAGGGCGAGAGCTATGCCCCCTTGTTCGCCAACCTCGACCCCAAGGACGCCACCGAGGTGACCCAGGCCCTGCAACAGGCGGCGGTGGCCTATCGCGTCGACCAGAGCACCGGGGCGATCCTGGTGCCGGCCGCGGACCTGCACCGTATCCGCATGCAGCTTGCCGCCCAGGGCCTCCCACGCGATGGGGGCCTCGGTTTCGAGATCCTGCAGAAGGATCCGGGCCTGGGGGTGAGCCGTGCCCTGGAGGCGGCCCGTTTCCAACGTGCCATGGAGGGTGAATTGGCGCGTTCCATCGAGGCCCTGGGTCCGGTGGGACATGCCCGCGTACACCTGGCCATTCCCAAACAGTCGGTGTTCGTGCGCCGGCGCAAGGCCCCCAGCGCCTCGGTGGTGATCGAGCTGCGTCCCGGACGGGTGCTCGATCCCGGGCAGGTGGACGCCATCACCCATCTGGTGGCCTCCAGCGTCCCTGAGCTGGCCCCGTCCAAGGTCACCCTGGTGGATCAGAAGGGCCGTCTGCTCAGCGGCCGGGATCGCACCCGGGGTATCGGTCTGTCGGGGGCACAGTTCGACTATACCCGCCGTTTGGAGGATCACTACAGGCAGCGGGTGATCGACATCCTGACCCCTCTGTTGGGAGAGGATGCGGTCCGCGCCGAGGTCACCGCCGATCTCGACTTCACGCAGGTGGAGACCACCCAGGAACAGTACAATCCCGACCAACCAGCCCTGCGTTCCGAACAGACCGACGAGGAGGAGAGCCGGCTGGATCCCGTGCAGGGCGTGCCCGGGGCCCTGAGCAACCAGCCCCCCGCCGCCGGCAGCGCCCCTGAAAAGGCCATCGCCGGAAAGAACGGCGGCGGCGAGCCCCCGCCCAAGCCGGTGAACATCAGCAAGCGGGCCACCCGCAACTACGAACTCGACCGGGTGCTCAGCCACACCCGTACCCCCATCGGACGCCTGCAACGCCTGTCGGTGGCGGTGGTGGTGGACGACCGGGTGCAGACCGCTCCCGACGGCCAGGTCACGCGTGTCCCACGCAGCCCTGAAGAACTCAACCGCATCGAAGAACTGGTACGCCAGGCGGTGGGTTACGACCCGCGCCGCAACGACCAGATCCGGGTGGTGAACGCCGCCTTCCATGATACCGGGTCGGCCGAGCCCCTGCCCGAGCCGCCCCTGTGGGAGCGGCCCTGGTTCTGGGATCTGGTGCGTCAGGCCGGTGGAGTGTCGGTGGTGCTGATCCTGGTCTTCGCCGTGGTCCGCCCTGCCCTCAGGCGCCTCACCCAGCCGCCCTCGGACACCCAGGTGCTGGTCACCGCGGAGGGTCCCGGGGCCCTGGCCGAGGAAGAGGAGGGCCTGGAGGGCGAACTAAGCAGCGAGCAGCAGGCCGCCTTGGAGTCGGAAAAGCGATTCCAGTTGCCTGGTCCCAGATCCTATGAACAGACCCTGGAGGCCGCGCGCCAACTGGTGCGCGAAGACCCCAAGCGGGTCGCCCAGGTCGTGCACAGGTGGATAGAAGAAGATGCCGGATGAAACCCAAGCCATCGTCGAATCCATGAGTGGGGTGGAGCGCTCCGCCATCCTCCTCCTCGCCCTGGGCGAGGACGACGCCGCCGAGATCCTCAGGCACATGGGGCCCAAGGAGGTGCAGGAACTGGGTATGGCCATGGCCGGGATGAAAACGGTCACCACGCCCCAGATGGAGGCGGTGATGCAGCGTTTTCTCGACACCATCGAGACCCAGACCTCCCTCGGCCTCGGCTCCGAGGACTACATCCGCAACGTGCTCACCAATGCCCTGGGCGCCGACAAGGCCAGCGGGGTCATCGACCGCATCCTCCTCGGCCACAACAGCAAGGGCCTGGAACAGCTCAAGTGGCTCGATCCCCGCGCCATCTTCGAACTCATCCGCCTGGAGCATCCCCAGATCGTCGCCATCGTCCTCTCCTTCCTGGAGTCCGACGTGGCCGCCGCCGTCCTGCAACAGTTCCCCGAGCGGGCGCGTCCGGACATCCTCATGCGCGTGGCCACCCTCGACGGGGTGCAGCCCCATGCCCTGCAGGAACTGGACGAGATCCTGGAACGGCAGCTCTCCGGCAACACCAATGTGCAGTCCTCGGCCATGGGCGGGATCAAGGCCGCGGCCAACATCCTCAATCTGATGGATGGCACCACCGAGGGCCAGATCATCGAACTGGTCACCGAGGCCGACGCCGACCTGGCACAGGAGATCCAGGACAACATGTTCGTATTCGAGAACCTCATCGACATCGACGACCGCGGCATCCAGACCCTCTTGCGCGAGGTCTCGTCCGACCAGTTACTGCTCGCCCTAAAGGGTGCCGAGGAGGCCTTGAAGGAGAAGATATTCAAGAACATGTCCCAGCGCGCCGCGGAGATGTTGCGCGACGACCTGGAGGCGGCGGCGCCGGCCAAGCTCTCCGACGTGGAGGCGGCGCAGCGCGAGATCCTGTCCACCGCCAGGCGTCTGGCGGATGCCGGCGAGTTGAATTTGGGCGGTGGCGGTGAGCAACTCGTCTGAACGCGGCTTCCTGACGGCCGAGGAACTCGTTCGGGTGCAGCCCTGGCGGCCGCCGCCCCTGGGGTTCGATTCCCTCACGGCGACCGAGGCCGCTCCGCTGCCGGAGGCCGCGGAGCCCAAACCGCCGGAGCCCGAACCACCGGAGCCGGATCCCCCCAGTCTGCCCACCGCCGCCGAGATCGAGGCCATCCAGGCCCAGGCGCGGGAGGAGGGCCTGGCCGAAGGCCGCCGGGAAGGTCTCGAGCAGGGGCGGCGCGAGGGCCTGGAGACCATGCGCAAGCGACTGGAGGAACGTCTCCAGCGCCTCGACCGTCTGATGGCGGCCCTGGCCGAGCCCTTCGCCGAGATGGACGAGGCCGTGGAACAGGAGATCCTCACCCTGGTGACCAGCATGGTGCGGCAACTGTTGCGCCGCGAGATCCGCACCGATCCCAACCAGATCGTAGGGGTGGTGCGCGAGGCCCTGAGCGTGCTGCCGGTGAGCGCCCGCCGGGTACGCCTGGTCCTGCATCCGGAGGATGCCGCCATCGTGCGCGAACTCTATGCCCTGGACGAGAACGAACCGGCCTGGCAGATCCAGGAGGACCCCGTCCTGGAACGGGGCGGATGCCGGGTACTCAGTGACGACTCCCAGGTGGACGCCAGCCTCGAATCCCGCCTCAACACCCTCATCGCGGCGCTCTTCGGGGCCGGCCGGGCCAGTGACCAGGTGGCCGCCGATGCCTGACTCGCCCGCCATTCCCGATCCGCACCGGGGGCCCCTGTGGGTGGCCCGCCTGGGCGAGGCACGCAAACGCCTCGCCCACACCCCCGGGCTGGTGGTCCAGGGGCGGCTGACGCGCATGGTGGGCCTCACTCTCGAGGCCGTGGGCTGCCGCGCCGCCATCGGCGCCCAGTGCGACGTGGTGAGCGCCAGTGGCCGGCGGGTGGAGGCCGAGGTGGTGGGCTTCGCCGGCGAGAGCCTATACCTCATGCCCACGGGTGACATCCAGGGCCTGGAGCAGGACGCCCGGGTGATCCCCACGGGGCGGGTGGGGGAGGCCCTGGTGGGCGACGCCCTGCTCGGGCGGGTGGTGGATGGGGCAGGTCGCCCGCTGGACGGTAAGGGGCCCATCCACAGCGACCAACGCCGCCCCTTGGGCGGAGAGGTCTACAACCCCCTGCTGCGCGCCCCTATACGGGAGCCCCTGGACGTGGGGGTGCGGGCCATCAACGCCCTGCTCTCGGTGGGCCGAGGACAGCGCCTGGGCCTGTTCGCAGGCTCCGGCGTGGGCAAGAGCGTATTGCTGGGCATGATGACCAGATACACCGATGCCGACGTCACCGTGGTGGGGCTGATCGGCGAGCGCGGGCGCGAGGTGAAGGAGTTCATCGAGAACATCCTTGGCGAGGAGGGCATGAAGCGCGCCGTGGTGGTGGCCGTCCCGGCCGATCAGCCGCCGTTGCGGCGTCTGCACGGGGCCATGCTCGCCACCGCCATCGCCGAGGGCTTTCGCGAGCAGGGCCGCCAGGTCCTGCTGCTGATGGACTCCCTCACCCGTTTCGCCCAGGCCCAGCGTGAGATCGGCCTGGCCATCGACGAGCCCCCGGCCACCAAAGGCTACCCGCCCTCGGTGTTCGCCAAGCTGCCGCAACTGGTGGAGCGGGCCGGCAACGGGGTCCAGGGCGGCGGCTCCATCACCGCCTTCTATACCGTGCTGGCCGAGGGCGACGATCAGAACGACCCCATCGCCGATGCCGCCCGCGCCATCCTCGACGGCCACATCGTGCTCTCGCGGCGCCTGGCCGAGGCCGGTCACTACCCCGCCATCGACATCGAGGCCTCCATCAGCCGGGCCATGAACGATATCGTCGATCACGACCACCAGGCCGCGGCGCGGGAGTTCAAGCGCATCTGGTCCACCTACCAGCGCAATCGCGACCTGATCTCGGTGGGCGCCTACGAAGCGGGCAGCGATCCCGAGATCGACCGCGCCATTCAGATGCTGCCGGTGCTGGAGGGCTTCCTCCGCCAGGACATGCACACCCCGGTGGACGTGGCCGCCAGTCTGAAAGATCTGAAGACCGTAATTCAATAGAAAGAGAAAGGAAGCCGCACACAGGAGACGGATGAATGGGAATGTCGCGTGATATGTCGCATGGCGGCCGGGTCCCGGCCCGGCACCGGCCGGGGATGGCCCGTCCCGGCGGCACCCGCCGGCCCCCGTCGCCCGTGGGGCGCTGATGTCCGCCTCCCGTCTGCGGCCTATCCAGGGCATCGCCGACCATCGCGAGCGCGAGGCCGCGCGCCGCCTCGGCGCCGACCGCGCGCGCCTGCGGGCCGAGGAGGTACAGTGGGAGCGCCTGTGCCGCTTTCGGGACGAATACCGGCGGGACTTCCAGAAGGGTCTGCAACGTGGGATGGATGCCGGCCGCCTGGCCGAGTATCAGGTCTTCATGGCCCGCCTGGACGAGGCAGTCACCGCCCAGGCCGCGGTGGTGGAGGCGGCGCGGCGGGCCCTGGCCGAGGCCCAGAAGGCCTGGCGGCTGCGCCATACCCGCACCCGTTCACTGGACAAGGCCATAGAACGCCTGGAGGTGGAGGACGGCCGGGGCGAGGAGCGCCGCGAACAGGCGCTCCTGGACGAGGTGGCGGGCCGCCGCGGCCGGGCCGCGGCCAGGTCACGTTAGCCTGACAGGCATCGACTGAGAGCGGCGTGGGCCGCGATCCGGCGTGACCACTCCGTGCAGGGACCGTTGCGGTTCGGCGGTAGCGTCACCCGGGAAGCCCGTGGGACCCATTGGGTTAGGCTGCGCCGACCCCGGCCTGCGGGGCCGTGCGGGGAGCCGATATGGCAAGGGAGAGCGACCAGGCCCTTCCAATTTCCCCGGGTTTGCGTAAAATGCCCCGTTTCCCTCGACGGGATGCCTTCCCTCCGCGGGGCGGGTTTCCTCAACAGATCAGGCTGCAAAGGTACGGGATTCATGGTTTCGATTCGTCTCGCCCGGGCGGGCGCCAAGAAGCGCCCCTTCTATCACATCGTGGTGGCCGATTCGCGCAACCCGCGTGACGGTCGTTACATCGAGCGTCTGGGGTTCTTCAACCCCATTGCCGTCGGTGGCGAGGTGCCGTTGAAGGTGGATCTGGCACGGGTGGAGTACTGGATCTCCCAGGGCGCCAAGCCCAGCGAACGGGTGGCCCAACTGGTGGCGCGCGCCACCAGGGAGGCGGCGAAGGCGGAGGCCGCCGAGGCCTGAGGCCGGTCTGCATGGTGGACCCGGCCCGCAAGGTGGTCCTGGGTCGGATCTCCGGGGTCTACGGTGTTCAGGGGTGGGTGCGGATCCACTCGGATACCCGTCCACGCGAGGGTATCCTGAACTATTCCCCCTGGTACCTGGGGGGCACCGGTGACTGGCGGGCCGTGGTGGTGCGTGGCGGCCGCCTCCAGGGCAAGGGGCTGGTGGCGCGCATCGAAGGGGTCGTCGACCGTGACCAGGCGCGCGCCCTCATGGGGCTCGATATCGCGGTGAGGCGGGATCAGTTGCCGCCGGTGGCCGCCGACGAGGTCTACTGGTCCGACCTGGAAGGCCTGGAGGTGGTGACCCTGGAAGGGGTGCCGTTGGGGCGGGTCCGGCACCTGTTCGAGACGGGGGCCAACGATGTGCTGGTGGTGTGCGGCGAGCGCGAGCGCCTGATCCCCCTGCTGTGGGGGCGGGTGGTCGCGGACCTGGACCTGGAGGCAGGCCGGATCCGGGTGGATTGGGACCCGGATTTCTGATGTCCCTGCGTTTCGACGTCATCAGCCTGTTTCCGGCGATGTTCGAGTGTATGCGGGGCCAGGGCCTCACCGGCAAGGCCCTGGAGACGGGGCCGGCGGAGCTGGTGCTGTGGAACCCGCGCGACTTCACCCGGGACGTGCATCGCACGGTGGACGACCGGCCCTACGGCGGCGGCCCGGGGATGGTGCTGAAATACGAGCCCCTGCGCGATGCCATAGCGGCGGCGCGGGCCGCGGCCCCCGAGGGGAGCGAGGTGATCTACCTCAGCCCCCAGGGGCGGGTGCTGGACCAGGCGGCGGTGGCGGATTTCGCCCGGCGTCCGGGGTTGATCCTCCTGGCGGGGCGTTACGAGGGCGTGGACGAACGCCTGCTGGAGCGCCATGTGGATGGCGAGTGGTCTATCGGAGACTATGTGCTCTCGGGGGGCGAGCTGGCCGCCATGGTGCTCATGGACGCGGTGATCCGGCTCCTGCCCGGGGTCCTCGGTCACGCCGACTCGGCGGCCCAGGACTCGCACGTGGACGGGCGCCTGGATTGCCCCCACTATACCCGCCCGGAGGTGGTGGACGGGATGGCCGTGCCGCCGGTGCTGCTGTCGGGCGATCACGCCGCGATCCGCCGCTG
Source organism: Chromatiaceae bacterium (assembly GCA_026984455.1). Lineage (GTDB taxonomy): Bacteria > Pseudomonadota > Gammaproteobacteria > Chromatiales > Chromatiaceae > JALSSC01. The sequence continues at coordinate 3,407 of JALSSC010000026.1, read as the reverse complement.
GCGCCTCCAGCAGGCCCTGGGGCGGACCCGGGAACGGCGCCCGGATCTGTTCGCGCGATTGCAGGCGGAGGCCGAGGGCGGCGAACTGCCGGAAGAATTCATAAGGGCGCGGCGCGCCCACCAGGAATCGGAGTGACGAAATGAGCCATATCATCCAGGAACTCGAGAGCGAGCAACTGAAGACCGACATCCCCGGGTTCTCCCCTGGCGACAGCGTGCGTGTCCAGGTGAGGGTGAAGGAGGGTAACCGCGAACGCCTCCAGGCCTTCGAGGGCGTGGTCATAGCCAAGCGCAACCGCGGCCTCAACTCGGCCTTCACGGTGCGCAAGATATCCCACGGCGAAGGCGTGGAGCGGGTGTTCCAGACCCACAGCCCGGCCATTGCCTCCATCGAGGTGGTGCGCCGCGGCGACGTGCGCCGGGCCAAGCTCTACTATCTGCGCGGACGTACCGGCAAGGCCGCCCGCATCAAGGAGAAGATCGTCTCCAAGGCCAAGGCCGCGCGCGCCTGACCGGCCGCCCGTGTGCGTGGGAGCGGCCTCGCGCCACGCACAGCGCCGTGGCCGTGAGACCCTCCCAGCGCCTGCGACCGAACCGGGCCGGCTGGTTTGAACTTCAGCTTCTACTGGCACGACTACGAGACCTGGGGTGCGGACCCGGTTCGTGACCGCCCGGCGCAATTCGCCGGGCAGCGTACCGATGCCGATCTGCACCCCATCGACGACCCTCTGGTGCTGTTCGCCCGTCCGGCGGACGACCTCCTGCCCCATCCTGAGGCCTGCCTGATCACCGGCATCACCCCGCAGCGGGCCCTGGCAGAGGGCCTGCCCGAGGCCGAATTCATCGCCCGGGTGCGGGCGCCCTTCATGGTCCCCGGGACCTGTGGGGCGGGCTACAACAACATCCGCTTCGACGACGAGATCACCCGCCACACCCTCTACCGCAACTGTTTCGATCCCTACGAACGCGAGTGGCGCAACGGCAACAGCCGTTGGGACCTGATCGACGTGATGCGCATGGCCCATGCCCTGCGCCCAGAGGGCATTCAGTGGCCGCGGCACGAGGACGGCACCCCCAGCTTCCGCCTGGAGGACCTCGCGGAGGCCAACGCCATCGCCCACCAGGGGGCCCACGACGCCCTCGCCGACGTGAACGCCACCATCGACCTGGCGCGCCTGCTCAAACGGGTCCAGCCGCGCCTGTTCACCTATGCCCTGGCGCTGCGCCACAAGGACCGGGTGGCCGAATTGCTCGACCTGCGGCGGCCGCGGCCCTTGCTGCACGTCTCCTCACGCTATCCGGCGGAAACGGGTTGCATCGCCCCGGTGCTGCCCCTGGCCGCCCACCCGGTCAACCGCAACGGGGTCATCGTCTGGGATCTGCGTCGGGACCCCCGGGAACTGCTAGACCTTGCCCCGGAGGCGGTGCGTGAACGTCTGTTCGTCAGCCGCGAGGACCTGCCCGAGGGGGTGGAGCGCCTGCCCCTGAAGGTGGTCCACCTGAACCGCTCGCCCATGCTCGCCCCCCTCAATACCCTGTCAGCGGAGAGGGCGGGGCTCTGGGCCATCGACCTGACGGCGGTACACCGCCATGCCGCGCGCCTGGCGCACGCCCGGGGCCTGGCCGCCAAGCTCCAGGAGGTCTTCGCCCGGCCCGCGGACGGGTCCGAACGCGATCCGGACTTCGCCCTCTACGACGGTTTCCTGGGCGATGCCGACCGCGCCCTGTGCGATCAGGCCCGGGCCCTGCCGCCGGAGCGCCTGGCCACCTGGCATCCGGATTTCGCGGATCCGCGTCTGCCGGAGATCCTGTTCCGCTACCGGGCGCGCAACTGGCCCGAGACCCTGAACCCGGAGGAGCGGGAACGCTGGCAGGCCTTCCGCTGGCGCCGTCTCACCGATCCCCAGGGGGGTGGCTCCATCACCCTGGACGCCTATGGGGAGGCCTTGTTCCGGTTACGGGAGCGGTTCCGGGAGGACCCGCGCGCCCAGGCCGTCCTGGACGACCTGGAGGCCTGGGCCGAGGGCCTGATGGCCTCCGCCTGAATCTCCGAGATGGGGGGCGCACGCGGTCGCGGGACGCCACCTTTCACCGCCCGTCCTGCCCCTGCCCGGCGGGAGAGGGCCGCCTTGCAGGGGGGTGAACGGTTGCGCAGGGGGGGCGGAACGGGGATGGGAGCGCCGGATCAGCAGGAGGCGCCGCTGGGGCTCACCGGGCAGGCGGTGCCGTTCGGCACCTGGTAGCCCAGGTCGTGGCCGGCCATGGCGCGCTCCATGGTGCTCACGAAGTGGTCGCCGCCGAGGCTCTGAGGCCGATTGCCCCGGATGTCGCCCTGGTAGCCGTCATGGCTGCCGCGCAGGAAGTCGTCCAGGGAGGTGATCCGCGGGGCCCGGCCGGTGACGGGGTCCTGGAGGGTGGCCGGATAGTCCAGGCCGCCCATGTCGATGTTGCCGCGCGATACCCGGTCGAGGCTGGTGGCGTCGGCGCTCAGGGCGGGGCCGGCGGCGAGGGCGACGAGGGCGGCGACGGCGGTGGTGGTCAGGGTCTTGTTCATGGTCTGTCTCCTCGGTTTCTGGATCAGGGGTCGTCAGCTCGTGGAGCTTGTCCTGGGCTTTGCAGAACCTGTGCCAACTGTTGGAGTATGTCTTCAATATACTGATAATAAAGGAAAAAAGCCTTGTCGGAGAGGCCGGTGAGGCCCCCCGCTAGACAGACCGTTGGATCGTTTCGATGCGATCTTCACGTTTCGTGAAACCGGTTCGTGGGGGAGGGGCCGATCCACCGCTTGAGGCGCTACGAAGGGTCCACTATCCTGATTTCCTGCATTTTCTGAGGTGTCCGCCATGACCGCTGCCCCCCAAGGCGATTTCATCGGTGTGGACGAATATCTGGAAGGTGAACTCGGCAGCGGGATTCGGCACGAATACATCGGCGGACGGGTCTATGCCATGGGCGGGGCGAGCCGTGCCCACGGTTCCGTGGTCACCGCGTTGACCCTGGGCCTGGGGCCGTCAGCGAGGGAGACGCGGTGCCAGCTCTTCGTCGCCGACATGAAGGTCCGCCTGCGTATCCAGGGCCAGGATGTCTTCTACTATCCGGATTTGGTGCTCACCTGCGATCCCGATGATCGGGAGACCTATTGGTGCACCCGCCCCTGCCTGATCGTCGAGGTCCTCTCGCCCGCCACCGAACGCATCGACCGGGGGGAGAAACGCCTGGCGTATCAGACCCTGGACAGCCTGAGGGAATACCTCCTGGTGGCCCAGGACCGGCCCAGGGTGGAGGTATACCGGCGTGCCCGGGACTGGAGGCGCGAGATCCACGGTGAGGGCTCGGTGCACCTGGACTGCCTGGACCTCGACCTGCCCTTGGCGGAGATCTACGCTGGCGTCGTCTGAAGACAGCGG
>JALSSC010000025.1 GCA_026984455.1 Chromatiaceae bacterium | reverse complement strand
AATCGCTGCGTGCGTTTTATGCAACAGGCGCCCCGGCCGCCTCCTGGGCACTGCGGTCCTGCTGGGCGGGGCGGTCCTGGGACTGGACGCCTGGCAAGGCTTTCCGCTGGTACACAAACTCGGCCAGGTGGAAACGCTGAGCGTGCGCCTGCCCCTGTGGATGGCGGCCTGGTCCATGTTCCTGGACGCGCCCTGGCTGGGACAGGGCCCCGGCGCCTTCTCGGTACGCTATGAGCAGTACCTGGACTTGGCGCGGCTGGCCGACTGGGTGGTCCTCGATCCCCGTCACAGCCCCTGGGCCCACAACCTGTACCTGGAGGTCCTCGCCGAGCGTGGTCTGGCGGGGCTCGGCGCCCTGGGAGGCCTGGTCCTGGCCAGTGGCCGGGCACTGAGGCGGCGGATACGAGAGATCCTGCCGCCCGGACGGGTGCTCTACCAGGGCCTGACGGTGAGCGGTGCCCTGCTGCTGATGGGTGGACTGGTAGAGTTCAGCCTGCTGCGCTACTGGGTCGTCGAGGCGGTGGCCCTGATCGCCGCCTGCGCATTTCTGCCGAACAGCAAAGATCAAGCGGAGAAACGATGATCACGATCACAGCCAGGAGACTCTTCAAGGCGGCCGGTAGCACCGGGCTGGTGCTGCTCCCCCTCGCCTTCCCCCAATGGGCCAGCCTGATCGCCGAGGCCTACGAGACAGCCCCGCCGGTCGAGCCGTCCCCACTGCCACCCCCGGTGACCGAGACCGGGAGCCTCACCGACAATGGCAGGTTCATCGGTGAGACCGTGGTCGGCACCTGCAAAACCGGTAACAACGGCCAGGGCAGCCCCGCCAACCAGGCCTTCCAGGCCGACTGCGACCTGCTGGTCGGCAATGCCACCGAGCAGCCGGAACAGGTGGCCAACGCCCTGAACCAGCTCACCGCCGATCAGATCAATGCCCAGAATGCGACGGCCCAGCGCCAGGCACGGATGACCCTGGGCCTGGTCACCAGCCGCCTGCAGCGGTTGCGCATGGCCGGCGCGCCGGCCTACCGGCGGGGCGCGGTCCTGGCGGAGAACGACCTGCTGCGCCGGGACACCGGCGGGGGGGCCAGCGCCGACATGGCCTTCGGGGGCGGTCTCGGCGGCTTCCTCAACCTGCGCTACCTCGCCGGTGACGAGGACAAGACCCGCTTCCAACCCGGCTTCGACTTCGACGCCTGGAGCGTCTTCGGCGGCCTCGACTATCGCTTCTCGGACCAGCTGGTGGGGGGGCTGGCGCTCAAATACAACGATGGAAACGTAGACTATGACAACAACCGCGGGGACATGGACAGCAGCGGCTGGGAACTGTCGCTCTACGGTTCCTACGACCTGCCCAGCGGCCTCTACTTCGACGGCTCGGTGGCCTATGGAACCACCGACATGGACCTGCGCCGTCGCATCGCCTACAGCGTCGGCGGTCTGACCGCCAACCAAGAGGCCAAATCGTCCCCCGACGCCAACGCCTGGACCCTGAGCGCCGGTATCGGCTACAGCATCAACCGCAATGCCTTGTCCATCAGCCCGCTGGCCCGCATCACCTACATCAACAACGATGTGAGCGGCTTCACCGAGCACATGTCCGGTCCCACGGCCACCGGCGGCAGCATGGCGCTGCGGGTCGATTCCCAGACCTACGAGTCCCTGACCTCCAACCTCGGAGTACAGCTGGCGCTGGCGATGAGCCAGTCCTGGGGCGTCCTGGTACCCCAAGGCCGCTTGGAATGGGTCCACGAGTACAAGAACGACCAGAAGGACGTGGGGGGCCGGTTCCTCAATGACATCAACGCACTGCCGTTCATCATCCGGACCCGGGAGCCGGACCGGGACTACGTCGACCTGGGACTGGGGGCCTCGGTCCAGTTCGCGGAAGGCAAGTCGGGCTTCCTGTTCTACGAGACCCTACTGGGGTACAGCGGCCTGAATTACAACGCGATCACCGGCGGCGTGCGGATCGAGTTCTGAGGGCATAGGGAGCCCTGGCGGGATCACCCGTCCCCCGTACCGCAGCCCCTCCCGGCCTGGATCCGACGGAGCAGGCCGGGCCAGGCGGCCTCCCAGCCGTACCGGTGGTCCACCCCGGGCAGCACCACGAAGTGGACCGATGGCCCGGCGTGAAGGGCGTGCCGGATCAGCGCCGGGGGGACCCTGCCGTCCAGGGCGCCGGCGAAGTGCCACTGGGCGATCCGCCCCGACAGCGGCGGCCGCCGGGCCGGGTCCAAGGATCCGGCCAGCGGGCTGTAGCCGTGCAGCCGTGTCCAGGCGGCGACATCCAGGTTTCCCGCCAGGGTCACCACCCGGCAGACTCCGGGGAGACGCTCGGCCAGCAGCAGGGCCAGGGTACCGCCGCCACTGTGCCCCACCAGGGTCACCCAGCGGGTGCCCTGCCGTTGCAGCCAGCCTCGCAGGGCCTCTGCCATCGCCCTCACCACGCGCTCACCATAGCGGCCATGGGTCCAATCCCAGGGCCGGCAGGCCGCCGATCGTGCCTGCCCCAGATAACAGGGCCGGCCCAGGTAGAGGGCAGGGGCCGGGTCCAGGGCCATCAGGCGCAGGAGCAACGGGTTGCGCGGGGTGGGGTCGGCCGCCGGACGCCCCGGACCCAGCCAGGGGGTGCCATCGCCCTCGATGTAGACGTGCAGGGCGGTGGCACCTGGGGCGTTCCGCGTATAGAAGACGACCAGTTCGAAAGGGCCGCCGTGCAGTCGGCGATGCTCGAGCCCCAGGTCGGCCGCCAATTCTGTCGTCCGCAGCACCGGCGAGCCGCTGCAGGCCGCCAGCAGCCCCGGCAACAGCCAGCAGACGATCCTCCTCAGCGAGGGCGGCACCGCCCCCGCGATCCCGGCGCACACCGTCGTCCATCGCTCCAGGTGGCATCAGACAGGTCGGCGTCGTCGAGATCCAGGTTGACGAGCCGGGCACCGCTCAGATCGGCGCCTCTCAGGCTCGCCTCCATCAGGTCACAGTTGGTGAGATCGGCCCCCGCCAGCCGGGCCTCAGCCAGGTCGGCCCCCGGGAGGTCGCAGTTCACCAGCTGGGCCCCCCGCAGGTCGGCCCGGCCCAGCCGCGCCCCGTCCAGCGAGGCATTGGTGAGGTCGGCGTTACGCAGCCGGGCGGCGGTCAGGTTCGCCCCCTGAAACAGCCCTCCGGCCAGCCGGGCACCCTCCCAATCCACCCCAGACAGATCGTGGCCGCGGCAGTCCATCCGCGTCACCGGCCGCACCTTGCTACAGGGTCTGGGGGCGCCGCCGACGATGGCGCCTCCACCGATGCTCAGGCGCTGCTCGTTGCCGTAGCGATCGCGCCGAATGATGAGGGTCTGCTCCTTGCCCGTGGCCCCCGGTGGGGTGACCTGCTCCACGGAGTCCAGGATGATCTCCTGTCCAGCGCCCGCCACGCCGACCCCCGCCAGCCAGAGTCCCGTCACCAGCGCCTTGCCTTTGTGGGTCATGAAACACCTCCCCCGTCAGTTCAGCAGGGACTTGGGAACGAAGATGAAGTCTCCCGATTCGTGGCCGGCGTACTTGATCGGGGCGTATTCCGGAACCTGCTCCACCTGATATCGGTTGGCCGCATAGGCTACCTGCGCCGAGACCTTGCGATAGACCTGCTCACCCACCTGTACATCGTCCAGGGTGCGCAGCACATCCAGCAGCGACTTGGCGAACACCGAGTGACGGCCGCCGCCTCCATCCAGGACCGGGGCCAGGCCACCGGAGGTCAGCACGGTCCGGGAGCGCATCTTGGCGATGGTCTTCAGCCAGAAGCGGCGGGTCTCGTCGGACTTGCCGGCCTCCAGGTTGGTGAGGGCCGACCGGGTGAGCGCCCCCGAGTAGCAGGAGTCCGCCACCACCAACACGTGGCGTACCGACATCGCGTTCAGGATGTCTGTGATGGCGATGTTCGAGATCCAGTTGGCCGTGTTACCGGCCTCGGCGTCGACCGGCAGCCAGTGGCCGCGCATGTTGACCCGGTCCAGCTCTCCGTGGCCGGCATAGTAGAGCAGCAGGTTGTCGTTCTCGGTGAGCTGTTTGCGCAGCTTGTTCAGCTCCGAGAGGATCTGGTAGCGGGTGGCGTCCAGGAGCAGACGGACATCGAACCCGAAGCGCTCCCGCAGCACCTTGGCCACCTCGGTCGCATCGTAGCGGGCGGTATCCAGGTCGGGCAGGAACTGGTAGTCCTGGTTGCCGATCACCAGGGCATAGTACTTGCCCACCGGCACGTCCTTGAGGGGACTGACCCGGGTGGCCTTGACCTGTTGCGAGCCGGTCTCACGCACCAGGGAGAAGGCCAGCTTGGTCTGCTTGCCGTGCCGGTCCACCGCCAGGATGGTCACCGGGGTCTCCGCCGCCAGGATGGGGATGTCCGCCTTGAACAGCCCCCGCTCGTTGGCCGTCACGTCCACCCCGTTGACGGTGAGGGCGTAGAGACCGCCGGGGCTGTCCACCTGACCGACGATGGCACGTTGTTTGATGCCACCACGCACGGCCACCTCCATCGCCCCGCGTACCGCGAGCAACGGCGGATCGATGAGTTGGATGGTCGGGGGCGCGAAGGGGACCTGTCCGGCTTCGGTACGGCTGACATTCGCCGTGCCCGGCCCGGCCTTTTGCTCCAGCTCGGCCAGCCTGCCCTTCCACTGCTCCGATTCCCGGCGCAACTGCTCGATGACGCGCCGCTGCTCCTTCAGGATCCGCTCGCGCTCGGCCAGCTGCTTCTGCAGGGTCTGCACGGTGGCCGATGCCGCGGCGCCGAGGGAAGTCTGGCCGGCGAGCTGTTTACGGGTCGCCTTCAAGGCGCTGCCCTCCGCCGCCAGCCGCTCGCGGTAGCGGTCCAGTTCCGTCTGCGTCTGGGCCAACTGCCGGCGAAGCCGTTCCAACTCCTGGCGGTCGCCCCCCTTGGCCTGGCTCAGACGCTCCTGCCAGCGCTGCACCTTGCGCTGCAGCTCGGCCATCGTCCGGCGCTGCCGGGCCATGGCCTTCTCCCGTTTCGCCAGCGCCTGCTCCAGTTCCCGTATGCGGCGGCGGGCGGCCTCGTCATGGCCCCCCTTGGACAGCGCCTGCAGCCGGGTCCGGGTCTCCTTCAACTGCGACTCACTGGCCAGCGCCAACTGCTGATAGTGCTCCAGGTCCTGGTGCGCCCGCTGCAGTTCCTCCCGCGCCGACTGCAGCTGGGCGCGGAGCGAACCGCCCTCGGCCCGGAGGGCGGCCAGCCGCTCCCGCTGCCGATGGGAGGCCGCCTCCAGTTTCTCGATCCGCTGACGGCTGCGGGCCAGCGCCTCGCGCTCCCGGGCCAACTGCTCCTGCAGGCGCTGGGTCGCCTGCCGGGCCGATGCATTGCCCTTGCCCTGCCGCATCAGCTCGCGCAGATGCCGCTGCTGTCGTTGCAGTTGGCGCTCCCTGTTCCGCAGTTCCTGTCGCGCCTCCTGCAGCAACCGCCGGGTCTGCGCGAGTTCCTGCCTGAGATTACGGGCCAGCAGCCGCTGGTTGTCGAGTTCCCGCTGATCGATGAGCACCGCGGCGGGCAGGTTGGAGGCCTTGCGGTACCAATGCAGCGCCCGCTTCAGGTCCCTGGGCACCCCGCGTCCCTTCTCGTACAGGAAGGCCAGGTTGATCTGCGCCCGCTTGAAGCCCTGCTCCGCGGCCCGCTTGTACCAGAGGGCGGCCATCTCGTAGTCGGGTTTACCCTGCAACCCCCGCTCGTAGATCTCGCCCACCTTGTTCTCGGCATCGGGATCTCCCTTCTGGGCCAGGGGCAGCCAGATCCGCAGGGCACTGTCCAGGGTCGCCCGGTCATAGGCGACGTACTCACCGCCACGGATCTCACAGTCCTGGGCGGTGGTCTGGATCGGCCGGCGGGCCGAGAGATAGGTCATCTGACTCCCGAGCCTGCGCACTTGGCCGGGCAGCAGGCAGTCGACGACCAGCAGGCCATCGGCATTACCGTGCTTCGCCAGGGTGGCGGCCGCCTCCTGCCGCACCTGCTCGGAAGGCACGCAGGCCACGGTCAGCAGGCCGGCCAGCAACGAGGAGTAGAGATGCCTGGGATCGATCATGGCTGAAGTCTCCTTGTCTCGCACCACCGATCAGCGTCCCGCGTCGGCAGGTCCGGAGGCCCCCTTTATGAAGCAGAAGGTCTCTCCGAAGCTGGCAAGGTACAAGTGGTCGTAGCCACCGGACCCGCCCTTGAAGACCCACCCTCTGAGACTGGCGAAGGCCTGGGCCCCCGGCTGCCAGTTCCTCTCCTCGAAGATCAGGCGCCCCCACTGCCAACACTTGATCACCCACCGAGGCGGCTGTTCGAAAGACGCCTTGGGCAGACCCGCAGTGGGCTCCCGCGGGGTCGGTGGACGTCGCTTCCCGGACAGGACCGGTGCCCGTTCCGCTGTCGCAGGCGCGCCTCCAACCGCCGGCGGGTACCCGCCGTCATCCCCGATCGATCCAAGCCCGGCCAGTGTGGACCCGGCACCCAGGCCCAGGGAGAGCCCCACCAACCCGGCCGCCAGCATCCGCGCTTCGTTCCTCATCACAAGTCTCCTCAGGTATCGTATCAGCGAGTCTTGATCTCGAAGTAGGCGCTGGTGAACTGGTCGCCCAACGCCTTGTGCAGGAGGCCTTCAAGCTTCCCCAGCGAGGCCACCGGCAGGGTCTCGAAATCCGTGCCCCGGGCCTCCGCCGGCAGCCGTTTCATGACGTTCTTCGGGGAGGCGAAGCAGGCCACCCGTTCCTTCTTGCCCGATTTGCTGGCAAACAACTTGAACGGCATCGAACCAGGCAGATGCAGCGGCTTTGCCGGGGTCACCAGCGAGTTACGCTCGAAGCGGTTGGGGAAGAAGCGCATCACCTCCCCCTTGTCGTTCTGGTAATAGCAGTAGAGGTGGGCTTCCTGGCTCGGACGCACCTCCAGGGCAAACGACTCGCCGGGCTTCAGCGCACCGGTGCGCCCGCTCAGGTAGTGGATCTTGACCGCCAACTCTCGCTCGACGGGGGCCTGCGGGCCTGGGGCCTCCTCCTTGGCCGGCGGCTCGGGCACCGGCCGGTTGAGCAGGGCCTTGAACAGCGCCAAGTCGATATTGCCGTTGACCGGCTTCAACCCCAGTGCCTTCTTGTAGCGGATCACCGCATCGGTCAGGGGCAGGTTGTACTGGTTGTCGATGGGCCCGTCGTAGAAGTCACGGTAGGTCAGCTGGGCCTGGAAATAGGCGACGATCTCCTGATCGGCGACCAGGTTGTAGAACCAGTCGTAGATCTCGGCCTGGATCTCCTCCCGCTTCGGGTCCACCCCCAGGCATTTCCAGTAGGGCACCTTGGCCAGCTTGCCCACCAGTTCGATCACGGCCAGCTCGATCAGATTGCGCAAGGCCTGGGCAGACCCCTCGGCCCGCGTGAAGTTCATACTGTAGTTCACCCCCAACTTGGAGATGCGGGCGTCCGCGTCGATCCCGGAGCCCTCCTTGAAGATCACGATGGAATTCTTGGCCACCACCCCTGGCACCACCGAGTAGTCGCGGGTCGAGATGACGCTGAGATCCAGCCCAAGCACCGAGGCATTGGCAGTCTTGGCCCCGCCGATCCCCAGCGATGCCGAGCCTGCGGTGATATTGAGCCCGGCGCTCACGTCCTTGGCCGCGATCCCGGTGTCGAGTTGGGAGATGGAGCCCCGGATGTCATAGTCCGGCACCACGCTGTACGGACTGGTCTGGTTGGCCGAGGCAAGGAAGGAGACCAGATTGCCCGAATCGGCACCGAAGGCGATCAGGCGCACGGCATGACTACGGCGTGTCATCTCGGACACGGCGGAGATAAGCATGTCCTTAGCCCCCACCTTGACCTTCTTGGTCCGATCCTTGAGGTCCTCGACCAGCATACTGATGTCGTGGACGCCGTAGTCGATCAGCAGCCCATCCATGCAGCGCAGCGCCGACGTGAAGCCGGTGATGGTACGGAACGGGGCCTCTTCCGGTCCCTTGACCAGCTTCGGCACCGCCTCCCTGACATCTTCCTTGACCTCCATGCAGCCCACCAGTGAGGCGCAGGCCACCCCGATCAGGAATCTCATCGCTAGCACCCGTTTGCTCATCATCTTTGCTCGCTCCGCCCAAATGAATTGAAGCCGAGGGAGAACCGTCTCCATCGTGCCGAGACGACCCTCAACGACACTTGTTCTGCTGGATCACCGGGCCCTCGATCACGATGGTGACATTCTTCGGCACCGGCTGGCCCACGCTGGTCTTGACGTTACCGATATTGAGATCGCTGCAGCCGTCCGAGGACGACACGCCACCGCTGTCGCCCTCGTCGTCCTCGCTCTCCTCGGCCCGTTTCTTGGCCTTGGCACGGGCAATCCGCGCCGCGTCCCCGACCTCGTCGATGTCCATCACTTCCACAGTCCCCACACCGATGGCCAGGACTGGAGAAGGCACCACACCGATCAGGAAGATGCCCACCAGCAGGCCGGCCATCCGTTTCCAAAGAGAATCCCATCCGCTCTTGGTTGCCATGTCCGCTCACCTCGCAACTGGCTGGAGAGTCCTCGCCCGGATCGGGAGCCCAGTCCAGACAGGAACCCTGTCCGGACGGCCTCCTGCCTGAGGGGACCCGACATGCGTCCTCCGTACTCCGCCGAGGCCCCGTTCACCGGGCCGGTCGGAATGCCACCGCGCGGTTCTCCGGTCCATAGGGGTCGGTGGGATTGATCGGGTTCTCCTCGCCCTTGCCTTCCACCAGGAGGGCCGAGGGATCGATCCCATGCTTGTACACCAGGTAGTCCTTGACCGCCTTGGCCCGCATCATCGACAGTCGCAGGTTGTAGGCGGCCGATCCGGAGGCGTCGGTGTGCCCCTCCACCACTACCTTGGCGCCGGGGACCATCTTTATGCCTTTGGCCACCGCGTCGAGCTGGGGCCTGGCCTCGGGCAGGATCTCCGCGGAGTTGAAGGCAAACCGAACCGGAAGCGCAAAGGCGCTGTCATCCGGCTCGGCTATCTTCTGCAAGGCCTTCTGTTTAGGGGCCTCGCGGTCGTAGGCCGGTTCCAGGCTGATACCGCGCATCTTCGGCCGTTCCGGCGCGGGGCGGCCGCCGAGCATCCGCGCCACATCTCTGGCATCCGGGATCTCGCCGTTGCCATACACCTTCAGCCCACCGGCCTGCAAGGCACTGCAGCTCAAGGTCAGCGCAGCAGGGACCAGGACGTGTAACAATTGCCGTTTCATCTTGTCTCACCTCCAGAATCGATCGTGAAAGTCAGCGCCCGATCCGGACTCTTCGGGTCCTTCCCGGGGCGTTGTAGAGAACTATAGCAGCCATCGCTGGCCTGGTCTGGCAAACTATTCCCGGCAACGTCTGCGCACCAGATCACACTATGACCGCCGGCGCCTCTTGCCATGGACATTCCCCGATCCCGACAGGACAATGACCGTCCGGCGAGCTGCTCGCCCTGAAGACGACAATGCCAAGGGAAGGGGGAGGCGCTGGGACCCCCGTCACTGGAGACTGCGTCCATTGCTGAACAAGATTCCGTTGTTCGCAGGACCGGCCAAGGACGAACTCCGAGTATTGGAGTGCCACGTCCGGTCCAAGGTCTGTCCCAAGCATAGCATCAGAACCCGCATCGACGCCGAAGGGCGCGGGGTCTTGCTGCCCACGAAGGCACCCCCCCACTGGTGAGCCGTCCTGCCACACTCCACAGGATGCGGACCTGGCTGACCCACCCCTGGGTGGCCCTGCCCACCCTGGTGGTGCTGGTATTCGGCCTGTTGGCGGGACTGAGGGCGGGTGGTCAGTTACAGCCCGCCGAGCTGGCGGCGTACGACCTGATGGTGGGTACCGCCCGCCGATCGTCCGCCCGGCCACCCCCCATCGTCCTGGTGGAGATCGGCGAGTCCGACGTCCAGCGCCTGGGCAACTGGCCCCTCACCGACCGGCAGCTGGCGGAGATCCTGCGCCGGCTGTTGGCCGGGGAGCCCCGGGTGATCGGGGTGGACCTGTACCGGGATCTCCCCGTGCCCCCGGGCAGCACCGAACTGAACGCCTTGTGGCGCAACGAGCCCCGGCTCATCGCCATCGAGAAGTTCCCCTCCCCCGGCTCGCCTGGAATCGGTCCTCCGCCGGTGCTGGCGGGCAGCGAGCGCGTGGGTTTCTCCGACACCCTGCCCGACCCGGACGGGGTCGTCCGCCGCAATCTGTTGTTCCTCGCGAACGACACCCGGATGGGATACTCCCTCTCCCTGCTCCTGGCCCTGAACTATCTGGCGAAAGAAGGGATCCACCCCCAGCCCGGAACGCGGAACCCCAACTTCCTGCGCCTCGGGGACGTCACCCTGGCGCCCCTGGATGGGAATGAGGGAGGCTATGTCGGAATCGATGCCGCCGGATATCAGATTCTGCTCGACTACCTCGATGGTCCCCATCCCTTCCGGCGGGTCGGCCTTGGCCAGGTACTGGACGGCACCCTCCCCCCGGGCCTGCTTCGGGACCGCATCCTCATCTTGGGCGCCGGTCTCGCCTCGGAGGGAGTCAAGGATCGCTTCATCAGCCCTTTTGCCCTGGTCCAGGGCGCCCGCGGCGTGATCTCCGGGATCGAACTCCATGCCCATGCCAGCCGCCAGCTACTGGAGGCAGCGCTGGCAGGAAGACACCCGACCACCTGGTGGAACGACCAGGACGAGATCCTCTGGCTGCTGCTGTGGATCCTGCTCGGCGCCCTGGGGGGCTGGTACGCCGGCTCCGCCGCCCGGCTCGCCCTGATCACCCTGACCGGCGCGACCCTGCTCTACTTGGCCGCACGGGTGGCATTCCAGCACGGCCTGTGGATCCCCCTGGTACCCCCGCTGCTCGGCTGGCTGATCGCCGCCGCCCTCGGCACCGCCTACCTGGCCAGCCGCCGGCGCCGGGACCAACGCCTGCTGATGGACCTCTTCGGACGCCATGTGGCACCTCAGGTGGCCCGCACCATCTGGGCCCACCGCGAGGAGTTGGTGGAGGATGGACGCCTGGTGCCCCAGGTGCTGCCGGTCACCGTGTTGTTCGCGGACCTCCAGGGGTTCACGCAGGTGTCCGAACAGCTGGCCCCTGAGCCCTTCCTGAGATGGCTCAACGAGTTCATGTCGGTGATGACGGAGATCGTGATGCAGCACGGCGGGGTACTGGACGACTACGCCGGGGACGGGATCAAGGCCAACTTCGGGGTACCGGTCCCCCGAACCGATCTGGACGCGACCGCTGCCGACGCCCGCCGCGCCGCAGACTGCGCCCTGGCCATGGGCCGGGCCTTGGAGCGGCTCAACCGGGCTTGGCACCTTCGCGGCCGCCCTCAGGCGGCGATGCGTATCGGTATCCACAGTGGTCAGGTGGTGGTGGGGACCGTGGGCAGTCGCCATCGCATGAAATACACGACCGTCGGGAACCAGGTGAACCTGGCCTCCCGGTTGGAAGGTCTGCGGACGGCGGCGACCCCGGGTTCCGCAGACCTGCCCCGCTGCTGGCGGATCCTGGTGAGCGAGGCGACGGCGCGCCTGCTGGGCGACGGGTTCTCCCTCCGCGACCTGGGCCAGTTCCGGCTGCGTGGCATCCACGAGCCGATAGAGGTATTCTCTGTGGACGGCGGACCGGCCAACCACAAGAGAGAGGCCCCTGACCTTGTTCAGTTCCCCGATCCCGATCAGCCTGCCGGCCAGCATGCTGCTGGCGTGGACGGCGGTCCTTCCCGCGGCTCAGCCACCGACAACGACCGCTGACGAGGGTCCGTCGTCCCAGGGCAACCGAGCGATCAGCACCCAGGCTGATCGACCACCCGCCCTACCATCCACCCGACCCGCCACCCAGCGCCCCCCCCTGTTGATCTACCGGCCGCCCAACCGCGGTGCCCCCGGCGCACGGGTCGGTGGGGGCACCCGTGGCCTGGGTGGCTTCACCGCCCTGGCACCACCACACCTGGCGTTCACCACCTCACCCCAACCACGACTCTATTGGTTCAGTGAGCCCGGGCTGCGGCGGCCGATCCGATTCCTGCTCGTGGAAGAGAACACCGGCAAGAGGCTCCTGGAACGGAGGCTACCGCCGGAACCGGCAGGGGGTATCCATTTCCTGGACCTGTCGGCAAGCCAGGTGCGGCTGCTCCCCGGACGCGACTACCAATGGTCGGTGACCCTGGAGCCCGCGCCCCACCACAGGCAACGCCCGCTCGTCTCCCGCGGCCGGATCCGCGTGGTACCCGAACCCGCGGCGCTGGCCCGGGCGCAAGACTGGCAGCGTCCGTTCCAGGCGGCGGCCAAGGGGATCTGGTACGACGCCCTGGAGGCGCTCTCCAATCTCCTCCAGCGGTATCCGGCCGATGCCGCCCACTGGCACCTCCGGCGGGCCGAGCTGCTGGAGCAGGGAGGCCTGATCGCCGTGGCCGCCTTTGACCGGGAGCAGGCTGCGGCGCTGGAGGGTCCGGTGCCTTGAGGGTCCTCACCCCGGGACCTCCGGGCGTGACCTTTTACCGCTGCCGGCTGCGGCAAGGTTCCTGTCCTGGCGATGCACCCGCGTCTATCCTGGGTATATACCCCAGCCGATGGATGCCCCCTCCGCGCACTTCAGGAGCCAACGATGAAGACCTTCATCCACTTGCTGTGCACCGCCTGTCTCTACATCCCCTTCGCCTCCGGCGGCATGTTGTTGCTGCAGGAGTCGGACGATCCCGAAAGCCCCCCTACGGAGAAACCAATGCCTGACGAATCCGCGGCGCATCCGGGCGCTGCGGGATCCACGGGTAACCAGCAGCATGCGCTGGTGGGAGAGAGCCACCACTCGCACATCCGAGGCTCCTTTCGGAGCCGGGTGCAGGCCGGTGGCTTCCGCCAGTACCAGACCGGCCGCGGCAACCGGCAGGACCTCAACTTTGGAGGAGTGGAGGATTCCCAGGTGCAGGGGCACGTACGCACCCGGGTCGTCGTCCCCCGGGGCCAGCAGCGCCAGCGTGGCCTGATGAACCGCCAGCACATCGGCGTCGGTAGCGTAGAGTAGCCTCGCCAGTTCACCAGAGCTGGATGCGCTGTGCGTCGGACCGATAGAGCGCGTCCCCGGCCCGGCATCGGAAGGCACGCTGAAAGCCCGCCACCTGGGGCACCAAGCCGTTGATCCGGTCGGCCCCGAGGGGGTGGGGATCGGTGCGCCGCAGCCGCTCCCGGAAGCCCGGCCGGATGGCAAGACACCAAGTCCGGGCGTACTGGATGAAGAATGCCCGCTCGGCTGCAGGATCCGGCGCGGCGCCGGGAAAGGCCGCCTCATACGCCGCGGTGAGACCCACCAGTTCGGCCACGGCCTCCCCCAGTTGCAGCTCACCCAGGCCGATCCGCTCCAGGACGGCCAGCATCCGGGCCATGCGGCGGTGCAGCCCGGCCCGGTCCACCTCCCCCAGCCAGGTATGCAGCCTGCCCGCCCCGTCGTAGCGGGAGCCCAGGTCATCGATGGCGTGCCCGAGTTCGTGGCCCACCAGCACGCCGATCCCGCCCAGATTCATCCAATCCGGCTGATCAGAACTGTAATAGGGCTCTTGCAGGATGCCCTGGCTCAGCACCAGCCGATTCTCCGAGACGCTGTAGAAGGCGTCCACGGTGAGCGGCCCTTCCTCCCAGGCCGACCGGTTGCGTGGCCGCCCCAGCTCGGCCAGCCGTTTTCCGGCCCGCTTGCGCCGGTACAACAGCCGGTTGCCGACCGGACGGTCCTCCCGGTAGTCTGCCGGCGGGTTGAAATCCCACTCCTCGGGGGTACGCGGGGCAAGGAGCTGCATCCGTACCGCGGCGATCTTGTCCTGGGCCGCCCGACGCCCCGCCGGAGTCAACCACCGGTTGCGCCCAAGCCGCGCCAACAGGGCGGCGCGCACCCGTTCCACCAGGGCCGCCACCGGGGCCCTGTCCAGGTCCGGGAACAGCCGCGGCAGCAACTCGGCATCCAGCTCCTTGGCGAAGCGCTCGCTGATCCAGCGGGTACAGCGCTGACGCCGATCGGGCCGCTCCGGCGCCGCGCCCAGATGGCGGCGCTGAAAGGCCAGGCGCTCCTCCCGGTAGGCGGGATAGCCGTCGTCCAAGAGTTCGGACAGGGCGGCAAACAGGTAGGCGCTCTTGATCTGCGCGATCGGCCACTCGCGCAGGACCCGATCGAGGAAGGCCAGAGTACGCGGCACCGGCTCCCGGATCAGGGTCTGCCCGGGCACCCTCTTCAGGAAGCCATCCAGACGCAAGCCCGGATAGCGCCGCAGCAATTGACTGCGCGCAACGGTCCGCTCAGACAGGCGCAGCTTCCGCTGCGCTGCCGGCGAGGGATAGACGGCGGCCAACGCCTGCTCGAACGCCACCGTCCAGCGTGCGCGCTGCGCCACCCGGTCCAGACCCAGGACGCGGAAGAAGTCCTCCGCCAGCACCTCCAGGTCGGAGACCACCTCCGCCTGGCGATAATAGCCCGGCTCGGGGAGGGTGGGCGGCGCCACCGCGATGAGCAGATCGAGCCGATCCGGGTGCCACAGATCGACCGGTGTCTCGAAGGTGAGGAAGCTGAAATCGCCGCTGGTCAACCCCTGGGCCAGAAAGGCCTGCAGGGCCGCCCGATCCGGCAGGCCCTCCACCCGCCGCACCAAGGCCTCGACGTAGCGCCGCTCGTCCCGGCGGGCCGCCTCCCGGTCCATGCAGGCCCGGTACAGGGTCCGGAGGGTGCCGGGCCGACCCGCCGTCCAGGACTCGTGGGCGAGGCCTTGAAGGTAACTCATGCGTGCCCGCAGGATCCGCAACTGGGCATCGGTGGCCGCAAACAGATAGGCCTGCTGGGTGGGCGCCAGGGTGAAGGCCGCGCTCACCCGGTTGCAGACATGGCCATAGAGGTCGTCACAAGGAGCGACGGCCGGATCCAGAGGATAGGCACGCTGGACCACCGGCTCCGCGGCAGTGCCCGGCCACCCGGCCAGGAGGGCTGCGGCGGCCAGGGTGCAGGAGAGGCCAAAACGTGGCAGAGTGCGCATTCTGAACACTACCTACCACACAGGTATTCCTGCGGCCAGGGGCTACACTGTCTCATAACAGGGATGAGCAACGGGTCGGAGCAGATCAACGGACGGTCCCATCCCTCCAGGCTCAACCGCTACACCGCTACCCACTACACGAGAGGACATCGTCATGAGCAAATCCTACA
>JALSSC010000024.1 GCA_026984455.1 Chromatiaceae bacterium | reverse complement strand
AGTCGCCCGGGTAAATCGGTGGGGGTGGGGGTGGTATGTCCCCGTTGTAGCCCGGTGAGGTTTGGCCGGCCTCGGCCAAAAGGCCGGCCCACTGCGGGAAGGCGAAGGGAAGCAGCACCAGAGCAGTGCCGCCGGCCGTCTTGAGGCATCTCCCGACTGCGATCTTTATCATCATTCCTCCGCTTGGTCTTTGCTGTGTCGTTGATCTTCGGTGTTCGGGGCGAAGGTGCAGGAGGTGATCAATGCCCCCACCTAGACGATCCAGTAGTGCAGCAGCCTGAACTCCCCCAGATCACCCATCGGCGGCAGGGCGCACCCGGGAATAGGGCCCAGGCCGCCATCCACAGGGGCAGGCGCACGCTCAGCGTTTCCACCTGGCCGAGTCTGTGTACCAGCGGAAAGCCCTGCCAGGCGTCCAATCCCAGGACCGCCCCGCCCAGCAGGACCGCAGTGCCCAGGAGGCGGCCGGGACGCCTGTTGCATAAAACGCACACAACGGTTCCCAGCAGGTACAGACCGACGCCACTGCGCGTCTGGTAAGTGACTAAGGTTGCTAGGATCAGACCCAGGACCAGGGACCCGGACAGCCTTTGGATCCAGCACTCCTAATTCGACATTAACACAACAGTGAGCGGCGAGACAATGGCCAGGAGCAGCAGATCGTTGGGGACCGAAAAGCACGGGATGCCTGCGTGCGTCATCCACTCCTGGGGGGACGCGCCGGGATGTGTCCAGGCGGTCCAGAGGAACCAGGCGCTGGCCAGGCCCGCCATGACCGAGAGGCAGGCCAGGAGCCGCGACAGGTCCGATACCTCGAAGCGGGAGACCCACAGGAAGAACAGCACCGCCGGCGGCAGTAGGGTGAGATTCATGCCCAGGCTGCGCGCCGGTGCCACGGCGGACAGGGAGGAACGCAGCGCGAGGCCCAGGAAGGCGAGTCCGGCGACTTGCGCCGTCTTCAGGCCCGGTGCGGGCGGGGCCGCTTCGGTGGTCAGGAGCAGCAGGCCGGCCGACAGGCCCAGTATCATCAACGGGACCTGCGGCGGCAGGGGGAGGGCGTGGGACAGCAGATAGAGGCAGATCCCGGCCTTGCCCAGGGTGGGCAGGCGCCCAGTGGTCGGCAGGAGGCGGGCGATGCCCCCCAGCTCCGTCGCTGTCGGCGGCTCATGCGGATGCGCTATTCGGAGCCGCGAACGCCATAGACCTGGCAGTCGTAACGGTACTTGCCGTCTCCCTTGGTCCAGCGGTAATCGGTGGTATAGAGACCGACCTCTCCGGTGGCCCCTGGCGGCATCCCCAGCTTGCGGTTGCCGAAACCCAGCAGCGGGCTGGACTGGAAGACCAGGTCCTTGAAGAGGCGGTAACCCTGTTGGTCATAGAGGGTGCACTGGATCGCCAACCGGTCCAGGAAAAACTTGGAATGGTTGGTGACCTTTGCCACGAGGGGCCGCTGGGAGCCCATCGGTGGCGTCTCCCGGACCTCCAGGAGCTGGATGTCGTCCTTCTCCGGTCCTGTGTACTGGTGGTTCTGCAGGTCCTCGTCGGGAAAGCCGGCCAGGGCGCCGGTAGCGCAAAGCGCCAGGGACAGCAGCAGCGAGTACGATCTCCGCATGGCCTCGGTCTCCTTGTCTTGGGGGTTCGGGCAAGAGGATAGCAGAACCTGGAGACGGCGCGGGTGCGGCCTATGGGGCCCATTGCCCGCGCAGGATGACCCTTGACGGCCCCACCATTGCCTGATAGGTGGCCTGCCACGGGAACCCCAGGTCGCCCCCTTGCGGCCGGACGGGTGCACAGGGTGCAGGTGGCGCCGCGGTGCTTCCAGGAGGATTGGGCCGTCAGGCGCCATGCCGGCTCATCGGGGGCGGGTCAAGCGCCCGCCGGCATCCCGGTGGGTGTGTGTCCACGGCAGGTGAACATCCGATAGCGTTTCACCGCTTGGTACAGGATCGCCTGCATGCGATCGCGCTGCCCGTCATCGGCGCTGACCAAGGCATTGTCCAGGACCGCCATCGCCGGCACATCGGTCTCTGCCAACAGGTCCGCGCAGGCAAGGTGGACGAGGACCGCCGACGGCTCCCGGGTGCCGATGCTGCAAGGCCTCGAACACTCGCCGCGGTACAACTCCGCCAGTGCCAGAACCCCGTCGATCACGGGTTCCACCGAGGCCGTGCCCGGGCAAGGACGACGAAGCAGTCCCGACAGTCCGGCGGGGGGTGGGTACTCACACCTGGGCGCGGCTGGGAGAAGAGACCGATCCAGGTCCAAGGGCCGGCCCATGCCACTCGACGTGGCTCCACACCAGGGCCTGGTGCGGGCGTTTCATCAGGCGCACGGATCAGGTTTCGGGCCCAACGAGGGATACAAAGAGGGATGGCAGGATGGGAGATACCTCTCCGTCCCAGCCCCTGATCGAGGTTGCGCCGAGTATCGTCCGGGCGAGGTGAGGTGCTGGTGGGAGGGTGCCCGTCTCTCACGCGCGCTTCGCGGCAAGGGCCTCTGTCCCGTGGGCTGGGTGAAGGCGGAGATCCGCGACCTTCAGCAGGGTGCTCTGGGCGCTTGCATGCCATCCCGAATCGCTTCGGTTCGCCCGCGGAACGGTATGGCGTAGGGCAATGGGGGTTGACAGACGGAGGTTCGTGCCTATTATTAGCACTCGTCACGATTGAGTGCCAACAACCCCATCAGAGAGGAGACCCATTCAAGATGAAAATCCGTCCCTTGCACGACCGAGTCATCGTCCGCCGCATCGAAGAGGAGCGCACCACCCCGTCGGGCATCGTGATCCCCGACAGCGCCCAGGAGAAGCCGATCCAGGGCGAGGTACTGGCCGTGGGCAACGGCAAGATCATGGAGAACGGCGAGGTGCGTCCCCTCGACGTCAAGGTGGGTGACCGGGTGCTGTTCGGCAAGTACAGCGGTACCGAGGTCAAGGTGGAAGGCGAAGAACTCCTGGTGATGCGCGAAGAAGACATCATGGGCGTCATCGAGGGCTGACCCCTTTCCCGAACCATCCGAACACGATCCAAATACCCCAAGGAGCTGACATAGATGAGCGCAAAAGAAGTACGTTTCAGTGACGATGCCCGCACCCGCATGATGCAGGGCATCAACATCCTCGCCAACGCGGTCAAGGTGACCCTGGGCCCCAAGGGGCGCAACGTGGTCCTCGAAAAGAGCTTCGGCGCCCCCACCGTCACCAAGGACGGCGTCTCCGTGGCAAAGGAGATCGAACTCAAGGATAAGTTCGAGAACATGGGCGCGCAGATGGTCAAGGAGGTGGCCAGCCAGACCAGCGACGTGGCCGGTGACGGCACCACCACCGCCACCGTGCTCGCCCAGGCGATGGTCCGCGAGGGCCTCAAGTCGGTGGCCGCCGGCATGAACCCCATGGATCTCAAGCGCGGTATCGACAAGGCCGTGGAGGCCACCGTGGCGCAGCTCAAGGCCATCTCCAAGCCTTGCAGCGACAACAAGGAGATCGCCCAGGTGGGGACCATCTCCGCCAACTCCGACGCCAGCATCGGCGACATCATCGCCGAGGCCATGGCCAAGGTGGGCAAGGAAGGCGTCATCACCGTAGAGGAGGGCTCCGGCCTGGACAACGAACTGGACGTGGTTGAGGGGATGCAGTTCGACCGTGGCTACCTGAGCCCCTACTTCATCAACAACCAGCAGAACCAGAACGTCGAGTTGGAAGACCCCTACATCCTTCTCCACGACAAGAAGATCAGCAACATCCGCGATTTGCTGCCGGTGCTCGAGGCCGTGGCCAAGGGCGGCAAGCCCCTGCTGATCATCGCCGAGGACATCGAGGGTGAGGCCCTGGCCACCCTGGTGGTGAACAGCATGCGCGGCATCATCAAGGTGGCGGGGGTCAAGGCCCCCGGTTTCGGTGACCGGCGCAAGGCCATGCTCCAGGATATCGCCATCCTCACCGGCGGCACCGTCATCAGCGAAGAGGTGGGCCTGAGCCTGGAGAAGACCACCCTCAACGAGCTGGGGACCGCCAAGAAGGTGGTGGTGACCAAGGAAGAGACCACCATCATCGACGGTGCTGGGGATGCCGAGGCCATCAAGGGCCGGGTGGAGCAGATCCGTGCCCAGATCGAGGAGACCACCAGCGACTACGACAAGGAGAAGCTCCAGGAGCGCCTGGCCAAGCTGGCCGGTGGCGTGGCGGTCATCAAGGTCGGCGCCGCCACCGAGGTGGAGATGAAGGAGAAGAAGGCGCGGGTCGAGGACGCCCTCCACGCCACTCGGGCCGCGGTGGAGGAAGGTATCGTCGCCGGTGGTGGTGTCGCCCTGCTGCGGGCCCTGGCCGGCATCGGCGACATCGATGCCGCCAACCACGACCAGGAGGTGGGGGTCCAGATCGCCCTGCGCGCCATGCAGGAGCCCCTGCGCCAGATCGTCGCCAACGCGGGCGGCGAGCCCAGCGTGGTCCTGGCCAAGGTGGCCGATGGCGAGGGTAACTTCGGTTACAACGCCGCCACGGGCGAATATGGCGATCTGGTGGCCATGGGTGTGCTCGATCCCACCAAGGTCACCCGTTCTGCCCTGCAGAACGCCGCCTCCGTGGCCGGTCTGATGATCACCACCGAGGCGATGGTGGCCGAGGAGCCCAAGGACGAGAAGGCCGACCTCGGCGCCGGTGCCGGCGGTGGCATGGGCGACATGGGGGGTATGGGCGGCATGATGTAAGCCCGTCCTCCGCCGCCGTCGTCCATGACGACAGGGGTTTCGGCCCCACGCAAGGGCCCCGCTTCGGCGGGGTTCTTGCGTTGGGGGCAGGGGTCGGTCAATAGTCCGGCGGCAACACCAGCCGGGTTCCACTGAATCCGTACCGCCAGTCCGGTGACTCGTGCCCGCGGAAGGTGACCCGGCGGATGGGCCGTTGGCCGTGCAGGCTGGCCCCCCGCAGCACCCCATGGTGGTCGAACCAGGGAACGGAGACGTCCTCGTCGGGCCAGGGGCTGAACTCCGGGTAGGGGTGGAAGGGGTTTGCACACCATTCCTGCACCCGTCCGGCGTCCTCGATCAGCCCCATCCGCGCCGCCACCTCCCACTGATATTCGTGTTGCACCACCGCCCCCGCCAGTCCAGGGATGCGCGCCGCGGCCCAGGCGGCATAGGCGCGCGCCTCGTGGCGGGAGATCCCGCTCACCGGATCCTCCGGGGTCAGCTCGGCGGGGCCGTTCACCGAGATCCCGAACCAGTGCCCACGGGCGTCCGCCCGCCAGTGCGCGGGGTGGCGGATCTCCCGGTGTCGCAGCCAGGCGCGTCCCGCCTCGTCCCAGTAGTCCGGGGTCTGGTAGCCGCCATCCTCCATGAAGGCCAGGTACTCGGCGTGGGTCGCCGGGTGCCTGGCGATGCGGAACACCGCCAGTTTCACCACCTGGGGCGGACGCTCGTTGTCGTAGGCCGCCGGATCGTCCAGCGCCCCCACGCGGAAGTGGCCCTGCACCACGGTGGCCGCATCGACCTTGGGCGCGCGTGCCCGGAGGGGCCGGGAGACCCTGAATCCCCCCGTCCGCCGGTGCTGCCGCCGGGCCAGGACCATGAGCATGCGTTCGTAGGCGAGGGCCTCCTGCTGGGCGAGAAACCAGGGCAGGCGGTCGCCTTCCAGCCAGGGATGCCTGGGCAGACCTCCGGGATTGGCCAGGCGCAACAGGTGTTCGTCCCAGATGTCCCGGGCCCACTTGAGCAGATGATCCACCGGCGGCAGGGCGGTGCAGCCTCCGGCGGCGGGGGCCGTCCGGTCATGGAACAGGGGCCGGATGGGGCGGGTGAGGCGGTCGTCCCCGAGCAGGCGTTCGCGCAGCCAGTAGAGTTCCAGCCAGACCCCTTGGGCGAACCACCAGCTCAGGCAGCCGAGGTCGGGGGCATAGGGATGGGCGGCCTCGTCCGTGGGGATGGATTCGAGCAGATGGGCACTGAGTTCATGCTGGGAGGCGAGGGCGCCGAGGCAGTCGGGCGAGGTCATAAGGGGGGCCGGCAATGGGTCAGACAAGTTATCATAGATAAAGGGGGTCCAGAAGGGGAAGCATGATGGAGAAGGCGCGTGAGATCCTGTTGCGAATCGTCCGGGAACCGGGGTTCGAGGAAGGTACCCATTGGCGACGGCGGGCATTCGAGACGGATGAGGTGATCGTCCGCGAAGGCGACGTCGCCCAGCGCATGTACTTGATAGAACAAGGACAGTTGCGGGTGATGGGGCAGGTGGCCCTGGACGATCAACGCAAGATCAAGCCGGGTCTGGCGGACCTGGGACCCGGCGATCTGTTCGGTGAGATGACGTTGTTCGAGAAGCATCCGCGTACCGCCACGGTCACCGCCATCGAACCGGGTCGCCTGTTGGAGATCGACTGCGTGGCCTTGAGTGGCTATCTCGACGCCCATCCCGAGACCGGGTATCTCCTGCTGAAGGCCTTGTTCCAAGTGCTCATGGAGCGTCTAAGCAAGGCCAACGAACGCTTGGAGCACCTGTTCGCCTGGGGCCTCAAGGCCCACGGGATCGACAAGCACCTGCGCTAGCTGTAGCCGTCCCACGTGCGTATGTCGTGTTTTGGAGGGCGATTCTGGTGTCCTTGGGCCAGGTGTGGAAGCGAGTCATGGCGGGCGGTCACGACACCCCCCAGCGGTGCAGGGGACGCAGGGCTCCGTCATCTAACCGCCCCTCTGCCAGTGGCCTTCCCTGAAAAACGCCGTGAATACCTCCCTGTAGGCTTGACTGCGGCATCCCTGCCGCAGACATTTTCAGGGAAGGCCACTGGCGCGGTTTTCAATGACTTGAGTGGTTGGATGACGTGGTCCTGGCAGGGGACGGCTGCAGTGGCCGACAATCCACCTGGGACGGGTATAATCGCCCGCTTTTGGCGGGAGCAGCCGTATGTGGTTCAAGAATCTCCAGACCTTCCTTCTCAAAGAACCCTTCGAATGGACCCCAGAGGCCCTGGGCGAACGTCTGGAGGCCCATCGCTTCCATCCCTGCGCGGCCCAGGAACCGGTCTCTCAAGGTTGGACCGCACCCGCTCGTACGGAGGGGGCACCCCTGGTCGCGAGCGCCCACGGGTTTCATTTGATTTGCCTGCGGCGGGAGGAGAAGCTCCTGCCCGCATCGGTGGTGAACGATGTCCTGGCGGAGCGGGTGGAGGCCATCGAGGCCGCCGAGGGACGCCCCCCACGCCGCAAGGAACGGATCCGTTTGAAGGAAGACATCTTCCAGGAACTCTTGCCCCGCGCCTTCAGCCGCAATACCCGCCTGTATGCCTGTATCGATCCCCAGGCCCGCCGCCTGCTAGTGGACACCCCCAGTGCCACCAAGGCGGAGGATCTGGTGAGCCTGCTGCGCAAGGGGCTGGGCAGCCTGCCCGCCCGTCCCCTCGCCGTGAACCGCCCGCCGGTCGACCTCATGACCCGGTGGTTGCAAGGGGAGGAACTCCCCCGGGATTTGGAGATCCTCGACCAGTGTGAATTGCGTGAACCCGGCGAGGAGGGTGGTATCGTGCGCTGCCGGCGCCAGGACCTGTTCAGCGACGAGGTGCGGGCCCATCTCGATGCGGGCAAGCAGGTGGTGCAACTCGCCCTGGAATGGGAGGAGCGCCTTGGCTTCGTGCTCACCGACCCACCCGCCTTCAAGCGCCTGCGCTTCGACGACTTGGTGCTGGAGGAGGCCGCCGAGGCCGGCGGCGACGACGAGGCCGCCCGCCTGGATGCCGATCTGGCCCTGATGGGACTGGAGTTACAGCGTTTCCTCGACCGGATGCTGGAGCTGATGGGCGGTCCGGTGGAGGGCTGATGAAGGCTGATGGAAAGGGGGGCCATGCCCTTGTGGGAGCCGCCGCACAGCGTCACAAAGATTTCTCTCGGAGGGCCTGGGCGGTGGGGAGTGCTCATGGGGAAATGGGCGTTCACGCCCCGGGGTGGCGCGTATCGCCATGAACATTGGCTTTGTCACTGTGAAGAATCTTACAGCAGCCTAGGAACAAATCCACTGGTGGCTCCGCGTGCTGCGGCGACAATCGTAGTCGAGCGGCACCGGAATATCGGATCGGTGTTCGCGGATCACACTCTCCGAAGTCGTCGCTGGAGTTTCTATGATGGTGTTGCTGCGAGATCTGCCCCCGGGCATCGTGGAATCCCAATTGCGTGGGGCCATAGGCCAGGCAATTCGGCGCCTGCCGCTGGCGCGTATCCGTTATCGGCCCGAGGTGCGGGGAATCAAGATCCTGAAGGTTCAGGACGAGGACGGGAAGACCCTGAGGTATCACGGCCTCATGCACATCACCCCACCGGCCTTCGCCCAACGCCTTCTCAAGCGCGTCCCCGTGCTCGTCATGGGGGCGCGGAAGGTGACCCTGGTTCCCTATGTGCGGCGGGAGCGTGACCGGCGGATCGCCTATACGGACCCGCGCCTGCTGCCTTTCCGGGATCGGCGGCAGGGCGAACGGCGTCGGCTCAATCTGCGCCCCATCCGCTGAAACCGTCCCCTGCCTCCAGTCCCCGGGCCAGCTCCCGCGGATCCGCCACGCAGCCGTCGGCACCCCATTCACAAGGTCGGTCGGCCCCATCCAGATAGCCCCACAGCGCCACCAGGGAATGGCAGCCGGCCGCGCGCGCGGCCTCGATGTCCCGTCGGGCATCTCCCAGATACCAGCTGCGTCCGGGGGCGGCGCCCAGCTCATGGCAGGCGTGGAGGAGGGGGGCCGGATGGGGCTTGGACTGGGGCAGGCTGTCGCCCGAGACGACACAGCCGGCACGTGCCTCCAGTCCGAGCCCCTGCAGCAGCGGCCGCGTCAGCCAGCCCGGCTTGTTGGTCACCACGCCCCAGGGGATGGCGGCCCGCTCCAGCCGCCATAGCAGGGTCTCCATCCCGGAGAACAGGCGGGTGTCCCGGCAGATGTCCCCTTGGTAGTGGCGCAGCAGGGCTTGGCGCAAGGGCTCGCCTCGCGGATCGTCCGGCTCCAGGCCGAAGCCCAGGCGGATCAGGGCGCGCCCCCCATGGGAGACCTGGGGGCGGACCCGCTCCAGTGGCAGCGGGGGGTGGCCCTGTTCGGCGAGGACGGCGTTCAGGGCCCGCGTCAGGTCCGGAGCGGTATCCGCCAGGGTGCCGTCGAGATCGAACAGGACCGCGTCGATGGCCTCAGCCATCGTCCGGTCGCCGGCAGGCCATGAGGTAGTTCACGTCCACATCCCGGCCGAGTCGGTACTGGCGGGTGAGGGGGTTGTAGGTCATGCCGGTGATGTCGCGCACCTCCAGGCCCGCGTGGCGCGCCCAGGCATCGAGTTCCGAGGGACGGATGAAACGGGCATAGTCGTGGGTGCCCTGGGGCAGGAGGCGCAACAGGTACTCCGCGCCGATGATGGCGAACAGATACGACTTGGGGTTGCGGTTCAGGGTGGAGAAGAAGACCCAGCCGCCGGGGCGGGCGAGAGTGGCGCAGGCGCTCACCACCGCCACGGGGTCGGGGACGTGCTCCAGCATCTCCATGCAGGTGACCACATCGAAGGCAGCCGGCCGTTCCGCCGCCAGAGACTCCACCGCAATCCGCTGGTAGTCCACGGCCACTCCGGTCTCCAGGGCGTGGAGTTCGGCCACCTCCAGCGGTGCCTCGCCCAGGTCGATGCCCAGCACCCGGGCCCCCTCGCGGGCCATGGACTCCGCCAGGATCCCGCCGCCGCAACCCACGTCGAGGACCTGCCGGTCCGCCAGGTCGTCGGCGAATTCCCGGATGTAACCCAGGCGCAGTGGGTTGATCTCGTGCAGGGGCTTGAATTCGCTCTCCGGGTCCCACCAGCGGGCGGCGAGTTCGGCGAACTTGTTGATCTCGGCGTGATCGACGTTGGTCTGGGTGTTCATAGGGGTATTATACCCGTCGCACTTGGGTTTTCAGTCTTTCCAGGGCCTTTCGGTCCCCGGGCACGATGGGCCGAGACGGTTGCAGGAACGCCGCGGGCGCCGGCCGTGTCGTTCCCGTCCTGGAACGCAGCGGAGACAGCGATGCCGATATCCTCCCCGTGTTCGCCACCTCGCCTGCTGTTGTTCCTGTTCCTGCTCTGCTGGGCCGGGATCTCCCTCGCGGCCGCCGCGGAGCGCGCCGGCGTGCTGGTGTACGGCCAGGGGCGGGTGGAGGTGGCCACGGCCGGTGGCGGCTGGGTGGCGGCCCATCCAGGGCTCGAACTCCATCCCGGTGACCGCATACGCACCGGCGCCGATGGCCGCGCCGGGGTGCGCCTGGTCGATGAGACCCTGGTCCGGCTGAACCGGCGCACCCTCTTCGAGTTGCGCCAGGTCGGCCCCCGGGCGGGGCTCCTGCCGGTGGCGCGGCGGGGGGTGCGATCCCTCTATCGCCTCCAGTACGGTGAATTCTGGATGCGCAACGATAGCCCCACGGTGGATATCGAGGTGCGCACCCCGACGGTCACGGCGGGCATTCGCGGCACCGCCCTGAATCTGCGCCTGGGGCCCGGGGGAAAGGCCGTGCTCAGCGTGCTGGAAGGCCGGGTGGTGGTGAGCGATACCCAAGGGGCGCTGGAGGCGGGCGGTGGCGAGCAGGTGATCGCCACCCCCGGGGCACCACTGCGCAAGGTGCGTCTGCTGCGGCCCAGGGACGCGGTCCAGTGGACCCTGCGCATCCCCAGGCTGATTCCGACCGGCGCCGGGCCCCGGTCGGTCGTGGCGCGGGCCTTGGGGCTGTTGGAACAGGGTGATCTGACGGGGGCCGAAGAGCGGCTCCGGGGGCTGGCCCGGACTCGCCCGGAGGTCGCCTCGGTGTGGCAGGCCCTGGCGGTCACCGCCCTGCTCCTGGACCACCGGGTCCTCGCCCGGGAGGCGGCGCGGCGCGGTCTGAAGGTGGACCCCGATGATAGCGGCGCCTGGCTGGTGCGTGGCTATGTGGCCCAGGCCGATTTCGATCTGGAGACGGCGACCGCCGCCTACCGTAAGGCGGTGGCCCTGGACCGGGGCAATCTGGTGGCCTGGCTGAGTCTGGCACGGGTGTTGTTCGGCGCGGACCGCACCGCGGAGGCGAGGGCCGCCCTCGAACGGGCCCGCGTGCTCGCCCCGGACGACCCCGGCGTGACCCTGCTGGATGGCTTTCTCTCCCTCGCGGAGGGGGCGACCCAGGCCGCCCTGGCCGCCTTCGACCGGACCCTTCTCCTCGACCCGGGCGAGGGCGAGGCCTGGCTCGGCAAGGCCCTCGCCCTCATGCGCCGGGGCGATACCCAGGGCGCCTTCGACGCCATGGCCACGGCCGTGCTGCTGCAACCCGGGCGTTCGCTGTTCCTGAGCTATTGGGGCAAGATGCTCTACCAGGTCGGCCGTTTCCAACGCGCCCTGCGGGCCTTGAACTCGGCGCGGGAGGCCGATCCCCGGGATCCCACGCCCTGGCATTACCGGGCCCTCATCCTGCGTGACCTCAACCGGCCCGGTGAGGCCATCGAGGCCCTGCAGGAGGCGATGGCGCGCAACGGCAACCGGGCGGTGTACCGCTCGCGTTTCCTCCTCGACCGTGACCAGGCCAGCCGCAACGTGGACCTCTCCCTGCTCTACAGCGCCCTCGGCCTGAATGCCTGGGCCGGCAACCGCGCCCTGGCCTCGGTGAAGCAGGACTACCTCAACGCCGCTGCGCACACCTTCTATGCGGGCGGCCTGGCCAACCGCGAGGGGCGCTCGCGGGCGTTCGCCACCGAGGCCCTCCTGGGGCGCTTGTTGCAGCCCGCCAACATCAACAGCTTCAACAGCTTCAACGAATACACCACCCTGTTCGAGCGTCCCGGGGCCCAGGGGACCCTGACCCTGGAGGGGGGTGACCAGGGATTCGCCCGCGGGGAATTCCTGACCTATGGCGCCGATCCCGGGCACAGTCTGGCCTACGGCCTCCTCGCCTCGGCCAGCACCGACGAGGGTTGGGGTGGGGATAACGGCTCCAGGTTGCGTGGTCTGAGCGCCCAGGCCAAGTGGGAGCCCCGGCCCGGGCACGATCTGACCCTGTCTCTGGGCTACGGCAGCACCAAGGATCGGGGCGACCCCCTGCGTCGCTACGAGGTGACGGTTCCAGCCGATCCATTGAAGCACAGTGACATCCGCGGCCTCACCGGGGAACTGGGTTATCACCTCCACCTCGAACCCGGCTCCGATCTCCTGGCGGTGCTGGCGGGGGCCCGCAGAGACCTGGACTCCTCGGACCACCAGACCTTCCCCTTCGATCCCTCCGCGGTGGACGGGGTGTTGGTGGACGTGCGCGGCCGGGAGGTGTTTCAGACCGACTACCTCCAGGGCCAAGTGGAATGGTTGCGTCGCCTGGGGCGCCACCAGTGGCTCCTGGGGGCCACCGCCTACCGCGGGGAGCGTTCCATCGACGGCATCGATGAATACGGCCTGAGTCTGGGCGACCTCTTCATTCCCGTGCCCGATCTGGACGAGCGGCACCAGGACCGCGCCGATGTCTCCTTCTACAATCTCTATGCCCAGGACATCTGGAATCTGCGCCCCGATCTGACCCTGGAGGCCGCCCTCTACCTGGAACGCATGCGCAACGCCAACCTCTTCTCGGGCGGCCGTTGGGAACTCGACACGGTGGATCCCCGCCTGGGCCTGAGCTGGCGGCCGGGCGCCCGGGACACCCTGCGCCTGGCGGCCTTCCGTTATCTCCTGCCCTTCGTCTCGACGCGCATGGATCCGGCCGACATCGCTGGGATCCCTGTCTATCGCGCCGCTTCCGTGGGGGCGCTGGTCGAGGAGGCGGATCTGGTCTGGGAGCACACCTGGCCCAAGGGTTTCTTCTCCGCCGGGCTGTTCGCCCTGCACAAGGAACGCCACGAACGCTTTCCGGTGGCGGACGGCCCCGACCTGGACCCGCTGGACGAGGCCTACGCCCAAGGGCTGGAACTGGAGTTCAACCGACTCCTTGGCGGACACCTGGGGCTCGCCGCCGGATACCGCGCCCTGCACGCCCAGGACGCTATCGCCCCGGATGCAGACCGGCGCGAGCACCTGTTGACCCTGGGGCTGCGCTACGTGGGGGGGCAGGGATTGCGCGCAGGGCTCGCTCAGACCCTCAGGGTGATCCACTTCGACAACCAGCGCGGGGATGAATTCATCCCCATCACCGATCTGGACGTGGGTTACGAACTGCCTCACAAGAGGGGGGTCTTGAGGCTCACGGTGGCCAACCTGTTCGACCGCCGCTTCAATTGGGTGACCGACCGCTTCGTGTTGCTGGGTCGCGTCCCGGCCCGGCAGATCCGGGCCAGTATCAGCCTCACTTTCTGAGCCATGGGGGCCGGGCGGCAACTCGGCCTGGGGCTGGCGGTCGTCCTCGGTCTCGGCTTCACCTTCACCCCCTGGGGCCAGTTCACGGAACTCGTTCTGGAAGACTCCCTGTTCCTGTTGCGCGGGGCCCGGCCCACCCCGCCCGATCCGGTCATCGTCGCCGTGGACGAGCCCTCCATGGCCGAACTGGGTCTGCCCTGGCCCTGGCCGCGGCGGATCCATGCCCGCCTCCTGGACCGCCTCTACGCCGCCGGGGCGAGAGAGGTGATTCTGGACATACTCTTCGCCGAGGCCTCCGATCCCGAGGACGACCGCCTCCTGGCCGAGGCCCTGGCGCGTCATCCACGCACCCTGCTGGCGGCCGATGTACGGGCCGTGCCCACCGCTGGCGGGGCGCAGCTCATGGCAGTGGGGCCCTGGGACGTCTTTCCCGGGGTGTCGTTACACACCGGCCTCATCGGCCTGCCCCTGGATCCCGACGGCGTGGTGCGGCGGATCCGCCTTCACCCCCAGGGCGGCCCCGCCCTGGTGCTCGCGGCCGCGGGGCCGGCCGTCGAGGCGCCGGACGACGCCCTGCGTATCGATTTTCTCGGGCCCGCCGGGACCCTGCGCCGGGTCTCCTACTATCAAGCCCTGGACCCGGAAGGACATCTGCCTCCGGGCCTGTTCGCCGGCCGACGGGTGCTGGTGGGGGCGATGTCGCCGGATCTCGGCGCCCCGGGGCGGGCCGCCCCCGATCACTTCTCCGTCCCCTGGTCACGCTGGGGCGGGGGACGGATGGCCGGGGTGGAGATCCAGGGCCAGGCCCTGCACAACCTCCTCCATGGCGGCGGCCTGAGACAGCCGCCCCTGGAATGGCTCCTACCCCTGGCCTGGGTATGGGCCTGGGGCCTCGGGTTGGCCTTCCTGCGCCTGCCGCCGGGGCCCGGTCTCGGCCTCTGGCTGGGATCCACCGCCTTCACCGTCGGCGGGATCTATGCGGCCTTCGCCGGCGCATCTCTGGTGCTCCCCCCGTTGCTCCTGCTGTTGCCCCCGGGGCTTGCCTGGATCTATGGCCTCGGCTGGCACTACGCCGAAGAGCGGCGTCAGAAGACCGTGCTGCGCCGCGCCTTCGGCAACTACCTGGCGCCGGCCCTGGTGAACCGCCTGCTGGACGACCCCGGCGCCCTGCATCCGGGCGGGCGGCGGGTGGAGGCCACGGTGATGTTCCTCGACCTCGCCGGCTTCACCAGCCTGGCCGAAGACATGTCGCCCGAGACCCTGGTGACCTTCATGAACCGGGTGATGGGACAGGTGGTGGAGGTGGTGATGGGGGAACAAGGGATGATCGACAAGTTCATCGGCGATGCCGTCATGGCGGTCTGGGGGGCGGTCCTGGCCCAGCCCGATCACGCCTTGCGTGCCTGCCGCGCGGCCTGGGAGATCCAACGGCGCATGGACGGTCTCGCCCAAGCCTTCGCCGCCGAAGGGGGGCCGTTCCTGAGCGCCCGCATCGGGATCAATTCGGGGGCCATGGTGGCGGGTAACCTCGGCGGCGAGCGCCGCTTCGACTTCACCGTCATGGGCAACGCAGTCAATCTCGCCTCGCGCCTCGAAGGGGTCAACAAGGTCTACGCCACCCGCATCCTCCTGGGCGAGGACTGTGCGCGCCGGGTGGAGGGCCAAGTGGCGCTGCGATTCATCGACCGGGTGCGGGTCAAGGGCAAGCAGCGGGCGGTGGCGATATACGAACTGCGGGGCCCGGCCGTCAGAGACGACCCCCTGGACGCCGCCTTCGCCCGGGCCCTGGCACGGTATCGCCGGCGTGACTGGCAGGGGGCCGAGGCGGCCTTCGTCCGCTGTCTGGAGATCGCCCCGGAGGATGGGCCCAGTCGAGCCCTTCTCGCCCGTTGCCGGGCCTTTCAGCGCCATCCCCCTCCGCCCGATTGGGATGGGAGTTTCGGGATGACGGGCAAATAGCAGGCCGTTTATATGGACTCCCCCCGACCGTGCAACCCATGCGGTTGAGGCAGGGGGTCAGATTGCATGCTTATATCCGGCCTTTGTACGGATGCATGTTG
>JALSSC010000023.1 GCA_026984455.1 Chromatiaceae bacterium | reverse complement strand
GACGGGTTAGCCCGTCCCCTCGGCGGGCACCTTTCCTCATCAGGGCATGGCCCCTGAGGTCCCTGTTCGCGTCGAGACCGCTGTTATTGAGAAGTCTTCGCAACAATCGCCTCATCCGGCATGAACTCGGCACGGTCGGCCGTTTTTCTCCCCCTTCTTCCGGCCGCCCCACCCCCCCAGCCGGGGCGGTTGCGCGCCCGATGAGCGGCACAGCGCAAAAGGCTCATCCGCCGTGCCCCCGTGAAAAGTGCGTGCAAGCCCGGTATAATTATTTGTTTTTCCTTATTGCCGCAAGGCGCGGAGTCAGAGTATGCAAGCGACGCCCACCGCCCCCAAGGCGGGCGATATGGCCGATGTCCAGAGCAGCGCGGACACCCGCCGGATCGCCATCGACAAGGTGGGGATCAAGGACATTCGCCATCCGGTGCGGGTGAAGGACCGCAGCGACGGTGAGCAACACACCGTCGCCACCTTCAATATGTACGTGAATCTCCCCCACAACTTCAAGGGGACGCACATGTCCCGCTTCGTGGAGATCCTCAACGCCCACGAGAAAGAGATCGGAGTGGAGTCATTCGAGGGGATGCTGGTGGAGATGGCCAAACGCCTGGAGGCCGGGGCGGGCCATATCGAGATGCGTTTCCCCTATTTCATCAACAAGACGGCGCCGGTGTCCGGGGTCAAGAGCCTGCTCGACTACGAGGTCACCCTGATCGGCGAGATCAGGGACGGCCAACCCCTGATGTTCATCAAGGTCGTGGTACCGGTGACCAGCCTGTGCCCCTGCTCCAAGGAGATCTCGGCCTATGGGGCCCACAATCAGCGCTCCCACGTCACCGTGCAGGTGCGCACCCGGGCCTTCGTCTGGATCGAGGAGATCATCGAGATGGTGGAGAGGGAGGCCTCCTGCGAACTCTACGGCCTGCTCAAGCGCCCGGACGAGAAACATGTCACCGAACGCGCCTACGACAACCCCAAGTTCGTGGAGGACATGGTGCGTGACGTGGCCGCCCGCCTCAATAGGGACGACCGGATCGCCAGCTACGTGGTGGAATCGGAGAATTTCGAATCCATCCACAATCATTCGGCCTACGCCCTCATCGAATTCGACAAAGAGGCCGCTTGAACGGAAAGTGAGCGATGGCGCCCGGGACTGCGATCATGGAGAACGGCAAGGACCGCGCCCCTGTCCGCCCGCGCCCAAACCCGGTGCTGAGACCACCCCCTTGCGCGCCACCTCAAGGCACCGCCACCCGGCGCAAGAGGCCCTGTACCGGGTCCCCTTCCCCCCCGGGGGCGTTCTCCAGACCGGAACGCAGGCGGTGGCCGAGACAACTGGGGGCCACCGCCTGCACGTCCTCGGGGATCACGTAGGCCCGCCCCTCCAGCAGGGCCCAGGCGCGGGCGGCGGCGAGCAGGCCGAGGCCCGCACGCGGCGACAGGCCCATCTCCAGAGCGGGATCACGGCGCGAGGACGCCAGCAGGGCATGACAATAGTCGATCAGGGGATCGGCCACCCGTACCTGACGCACCCGCCGTTGCAGCCGCAGCACTTGGCGGGGCGCTAACATCGCCGGCAGCCGGGCGAGCAGCTCGCGCCGGTCCTGACCCCGCAGCAGGGCCTTTTCGTCCTCCGCCTCCGGATAGCCCAGACCGATCCGCATGAGAAAGCGGTCCAACTGGGACTCGGGCAGGGGAAAGGTCCCCACTTGGTGGGCCGGATTCTGAGTGGCCACCACGAAGAAGGGCTCGGGCAGGGGCCGGGTCTCGCCCTCCACCGTCACCTGGCGCTCCTCCATGGCCTCCAGAAGGGCGCTCTGGGTCTTTGGGGTGGCGCGGTTGATCTCGTCCGCCACCACCAATTGGGCGAAGATGGGGCCGGGATGGAAGCGAAAGCTCTGGCCTTCCCGGTCGAACACCGAACTGCCCAGGATGTCCGCCGGGAGCAGGTCGCTGGTGAACTGGATGCGCGCGAAATCCAGTCCCAGAAGACGCGCCAGGAGGTGGGCCAGGGTCGTCTTGCCCATCCCCGGCAGGTCCTCGACCAGCAGATGACCACGCGCCAACAGGCAGGCCAGGGCCAGGCGCAGGGCGCGCTCCTTGCCCAGGACGACCTGAGCGGCGGCCTGCAAAAGGGGTTCCAGGGGGCGTTCCCGGGATTCCGCCATGTTCATTCGCGGCTCGGCTCCAATGCGTTCTTTACCTCGACTGAGTCTAGATGAGATCGTGGCCATAGATACCGGGCCCTGGGCCCCAGCTTGCCCCCGCCGACCACCTCCTGGGGGCCGGCGAGGGTGATCGACCTCAGCGCCAACGCCACCAGCGATTCGGGGACATCCCCGGACCACCCCGCGGCCCCGGGGGATTCTCCCAGTTGGTGCCGGGGCCACCGATGGGCCCGGGCGGGTTTTCGTCACGATCGCGACACCCGTACCTATAGGGAGAACGGGCATACCGGTAGAGGCAATGCCAGCGCGGCCACCGGTTGGGTGACATCCCCGGACCGCCACGTGGCCCGGGAGGATTCTCCCAGTTGGTGCCTGGACCGCCGATGGGTCCGGGGGGATTGTCGTCGTGGTCGTAGGCCCAGGCCGGGGTCGCAAGCAACAGGGCCAGGGCGGTACAGATCAGGCTGCGCCTAACGGTATTCATGTCGTTCTCCTCAGGAAACTGGAGGGTGGATGCGGACCCTGCCTCATCCTGCGTGACACCCTAGCCCACAGATCCTTAACAAGGGCTGAATAAACAGAATCTTACAGGACCTTTCCAACTCGTTCATGGCCGTCGTCGGAGTCCTTTCCGGCGAGAGTAGCGCGAAGGGATCCTTGACTCGACCCTCGATGCAGGGCAAAAAGGTGGCTTTGCTGCGGAGATCCCTATGGCCATCATCGATGTATTCAACGGCGACGCCGACGGCCTGTGCGCCTTGCAGCAGTTGCGCCTGGCGAGGCCGGTGGAGAGCCGTCTGGTGACCGGGGTCAAACGCGATATCGCCCTGTTGGACCGGGTCGAGGCCGGGGAAGGTGACGAGGTCTGGGTGTTGGACATCTCCCTGGAGCGCAATCGCCCATCCCTGAGACGCCTCCTGAAGGCCGGGGCACGGGTACATTATTTCGATCACCATTATCCGGGTGAGATCCCCGAGGATGCCGGGCTGGAGGCCCACATCGAGACCGTTCCCGATCAGGGCACCAGTCTCTTGGTGGACGCCTGGCTGGGAGGACGATACCGTCTTTGGGCCCTGGTGGGGACCTTCGGTGACAATTTCGAGCGCCGCGCCCGGGCCCTCGCCGGGGACCTCGGCCTCTCCAAAGAGGCCGTGGAACGGCTGCGCGAACTGGGTACCTACCTCAACTACAACGCCTACGGGGCCTCGGTGGAGGACCTGCATATCTCTCCGGAGCAACTCTTCCGGCGAATCGCGCCCTATGCCGACC
>JALSSC010000022.1 GCA_026984455.1 Chromatiaceae bacterium | reverse complement strand
TCCTGGACGAGGAATCCACCCATCTGGCGGAGTTGGAGGACTTCATCGGCCATCCCATCCGCCTGCAGGCGGAGGCCCTCTATACCCAGGAACAGTACGACGTGGTCTTGATCTGACACCGGCCAAAGATACAAGGCTCCCCCTCGCAAGATCGTAGATGAAACGTGTCGTCATTCCCCTGTGGCGCCTGCTCCTGCTGGGCGTGATCCTGGCCGGTCTGGGCATCGCCGGGGTGCGCCTGGCCCTCACCGCGGTGGACAGCTACCGGGACGAACTCACCGCCGAACTGGCGCGCTTCATCGGCCTTCCGCTGAAGATCGGCGAGGTGCGGGCGGATTTCACCGCCTTGTCCCTGGATCTGGTCCTGTCCCGGGTCACCGCCTACGATGAACGCCATGGTGGCAGGCTGTGGAGCCTGCGCGACCTGCGCGTCACCTTCGACCCCTGGGCCTCTGTGCGTGCCCGGGCGCCGCGTATCGCCGCCGTGACGGTGGCCGGGGCCCATTGGGTGCTCCATTACGATCCCGGGCGCATGCGCCTGGAACTGGCCAGCGCCGTCGCCGGCGGCGAGTTGCCGCTGGTGGGGGAGGGCCGCCTGCGCCTGCGTGACGGCCGCCTCACCCTGGTGGCGGGTGGCCGTATCCTGCAACTCTACCAGGTGACCGGGGAGCTGGAGCACCACGCCGCCCGGGTGCGCCTGAGTCTGGGTGCGAGCCTGGGCGGTCGGACCCCGGGGCGGATCGAACTCAAGGCCGATCTGGCCGCGCCCGGGGCCACCCTCGACCGCCTGCGCGGGCGCTTCTACCTGCATCTGCGCGCCTTGGATCCGCATGCCCTCGCGGCCCTGCTGCCGGCCCTGGCGCGGGTCGGGGGGAGGGTGTCGGCGCGCGCCTGGGGGGACTGGGCAGAGGGTGCCCCCCAGGCCCTGCGGGTGCGTTTCCGCGCCGCCGGACTCTCGCCCGGCGCGGGTGGGGCCCTGGATCTGGACGGGCGTCTGGGCTGGCGGCGGGAGGCAAGGGGCTGGTGGCTGGGGTGGGGGATGGCCGGGCAGGGGACGCCCGTGGACCGCCTCGAACTGCGTCGCCACGGGCACTCGTGGCAGTTGGGGCTGGAGGGACTGGACCTGGCGCGCACGCGACGCTGGCTCGCGGCCTTGGCGCCCGCCCTTCCCATCCACGAGGCCCTCGCCGGTCTCGACCCCTCGGGGCGGCTGAAGGCCCTGCGCCTGGCCTGGACGGACCGGGACCACTGGCGCGCCGAGGGCCGGTTGCAGGCCTGGACCTCGGCCCCCTGGCGCAGACTGCCCGGGATCCGCGGGCTCGATCTGGGGTTTCACATCGGACCGGCGGGCGGCACCCTGGAACCCCGCGGCCGGGGTCTGGTGCTGAACCTGCCCGCCCTGTTCCGCTGGCCCCTGGAGTTCACCCGTTATGGCGGACGCATCGCCGTCCGGGCCAGGGCGGCCAGTGGCTGGCGCCTGGCGTGCACCGATTTCCTGGCCGAGAATGCCGACGTCTCCAGCCGCAGCCGCTTTCGTCTGGACCTCCCGGAGGAGGGCTCGCCGGTCCTCGACCTCCAGACCGCGTTTCACGACGGCGTCGGCGGGCGCGCCACACGTTATCTCCCGGTGGGCGGCGTCACCCCGCCCGAGGTGGTGGCCTGGCTGGATCGGGCGATCGTCTCCGGCCGCGTCCCCGCGGGCACCCTGTTGTGGCGTGGGCCCCTCGCCGGCTATCCCTTCGCCGACGGCAGCGGTCTGTTCGAGGTCCTGTTCGGGGTCGAGGACCTGATCCTCGATTACCGGGAGGGCTGGCCGCGCCTGGAACAGGTGGAGGCCGAGGTGCGCTTCCATCAACAGGGCCTGAGCATCGCGGTGATGGATGGGCGCCTGCTGGAGAGCCGGATCGAACGGGCCCGGATACGCATACCGGACCTCCAGCACGCGGATGCGATCCGCGTCCAGGGGCGGGTGAGCGGCCCCTTCGGCGACGTCTTCCGCATCCTCCGCGAATCCCCCCTCGCCGGGCGCCTGGCCTACTATGTCGAGGGCCTGGAGCCCCAGGGCGACAGCCGCCTCGACCTGGGCCTGAGGATCCCCCTGGAGGACCGGGTCAGATTCCGCCTGAACGGCAGGCTGCGCTGGCGTGACGCCGGCCTGGCCCTGCCCGACTGGGGGATCCGCCTGCATCGTCTCCAGGGCGAGGCGCGTCTGGAAGACGGACGTCTCCATGCGCGGGGTCTGCGTGCCCGTCTCTGGGGGCACCCAGTGACCCTGCGCCTGGATACCGGCACGGCCTCAGGCGGTGTCCAGGAGGTGCGGGTGAACGCCGACCTGACGCTGGATACGGCCGATCTCGCCCAGCGCTTTCCCGCGCCCGGGTGGTCGGCCCTGTCCGGGCACACCCCCGCCCATCTGGCCTTGGCGGTGGCATTGCCTCGGGGACCGGATCGGGGCCCAGAGGTGGATTACGACCTGCGCAGCGCCCTGCAGGGCATCGGCGTCCACCTGCCCGCACCCCTGGGCAAGGCCGCGGCCGCTGCGCGGCCCCTGCGGGTACGCGGACACCTGCCCCTCGCTCCCGGCGCGCCCCTGGGGATCGACTATGGAGACATCCATGCCCAACTCGCCCTGGCGCTCCTCTCCGACGGGGGCATTCGCCTGCAAGGGGCCGACATCCGCTGCGGTAAAGGGCAATCCCAGGGTCCGCTCCCGGCACGCCTGAGCCTGCGCGGGCGTCTGCAGCGCCTGGATCTTGAGGCCTGGTGGCGTTGGTACCGGCACCACAGCGGTGAGGCCACCGGGGGGCTGGGGGTCGGCACCCGCGATCTCGGGGTGGATCTTCGGGTCGGACGGCTGAGGGTCTTCGGTCTGGACCTGCGGAACGCCGGACTGAACCTGGAGCGCATGCCTCAGGGCTGGGACCTGGGCCTGACCTCCGAGCCCTTGCAGGGCCGGGTGCGGGTGCCGGACGATCCGAATCTGGAACCGCTCATCCTGGATATCAAGCGCCTGTGGCTTCCGGTACCGCAATGGAGTGCCTGGCCGGATGCGGCGGAAACGCCTGAGGCGGATTGGCCGGATCCCGGCGATCTGCCGCCACTATGGCTGGACCTGGCCGACCTGCGCCTCGGCAAGCAGCGGCTCGGCCGGGTCCGGTTGCGTACGGAGCCATTGCCGGGGGGGCTGCGGATCGAGCGTCTCAGGCTCGACGGCGGCCCCCTGCACCTGCAGGTGAAGGGACGCTGGCAGGGGCGCGGGCGGCGGCAGGTCAGCGACCTCGGTTTTCATCTCATGAGTCCCGACTTCGGCAAGGTCCTGCGTGGGCTGGGTATCGCCTCCGTGCTGGCCGGCTCCAGGCTCGATGCCCAGGGAGAGCTGACCTGGGCGGCGCCGCCCTACCGGCCCAGGCTGAAGGATCTGGCCGGAACGCTGACCTTCAAGTTCGGCAAGGGCCGCCTGTTGGAGGTGGATCCGGGGGCGGGTCGGTGGTTCGGGCTGGTCAATTTCTGGGCCATTCGCCGCCGTCTGACCCTGGACTTCAGCGATCTGTTCAAGAAAGGGTTCGGCTTCGATTCCATGGAAGGGCGGGTGGTCTTCGCTGCGGGACAGGCGCAGATCCGGAGATTCCTCTTGAAATCGCCCGCCGCGGAAGTCAGCCTCCGTGGCAGCGCCGATCTGGTGAAGCGAAGGTACGCCCAGATCATGGAGGTGACCCCCAACCTCAGCGCCACCCTGCCCGTGGCCGGCGCCCTGGCCGGGGGCCCTTTGGGCGCCGCTGTCATGGTCGTGGCCGACAAGTTACTGGGCAGCCAGTTCGACCGTATCGGCCAAATGCGTTACCGGGTGACAGGACCGTGGGCCGAACCGGAGGTCCGGCCGTTGGCCGGGCCGGTCCCGGCCAAAGACGGCAGGCAAGCGCCGGACAATGCCCAGAGGGTGTTGGACATGGAATAGGGATTCTATACCCGTCCCAGGTGCATACTCCCGTCCTTCGGTCCGGAGGCGGCACCTCCCTGTGCCACTCCTCGCGACTGCCGCTGTCGTTACCCCTGGGCAGTGTACGGGAGTCAAGATCGCAGGCCGGTGGCCGCCACGGCCTCTTCGACGGCCTGTACGGTCTTTGCCAGCATCGCCTGCTCGTCTGCGGCGAGGGGCATCTCCACGATGCGCTCGATCCCCCCCGCGCCGATGATGCAGGGGACGCCGACGAACAGGTCGTGGATTCCGTATTCCCCGCGGCACAGGGCGGCGGCCGGGAGCAGGCGCTTGTGGTCGTTGATGTAGGCCTCGGCCATCTCCAGCAGGCCCGCGGCGGGGGAGAAATAGGCGCTGCCCGAGGCATAGAGCTTCACCAGTTCGGTGCCCGCGTCCCGGGTGCGCTGGACGACCGCCTCGATGCGTTCGGGGGAGAGCAGGCAGGCCAGCGGCACCCCACCCACGGTGGCGGTGCGCGGCAGGGGCACCATGGTGGGGCCGTGCCCGCCCATCACCATGCAATGGACATCGCGCACCGAGATGCCGATCTCCATGGCGATGAAGGTACGGAAACGCGCCGTGTCCAGGGCGCCGGCCATGCCCGCCACCCGTTGCGCGGGGAGGCCGGAGAGGCGGTGGAAGGCATAGACCATGGCATCCAGGGGGTTGGTGGTGAGGATCACGAAGGCCTCGGGGGCATGGATGCGCACCTTCTCCGCGAGGTTGCGGACGATGGCCAGGTTGACTTGCAGCAGGTCTTCCCGATCCATGCCCGGGCGGCGCGGCATCCCGGCGGTGATGAGCACCAGGTCGCTGCCCGCCAGGTCGTCGAAGTCCACGCTGCCGCGGATCCTGGCGTCGCTGCCCACCTCGGGGCGCAACTGGGTGATGTCCAGGGCCTTGCCCTTCACCACCCCCTCCTTCTCCGGGATGTCCAGGAGCAGGATGTCTCCCAGTTCGCGTTCGGCCAGCATCAGGGCGAGCACGCCCCCGATCTGGCCACAGCCCACGATGGCGATCTTTCTTCTCGTCATGGGTGTCTTCTCCGGTCTCGGTGGTTAAAGGGTGGGCGTCGTCGTTCCGCCCCAGGCGGGGAGGGGCCGGCCTGGGGGGTGCCCCAGGCCCATGACCTCCATCTTCCAGGGCGGGCCGCGGTGGCTGCAAATTGATGGGCGACGGGTATAAAGTTAGCGGACCCTTCTCCGCAT
This sequence comes from Chromatiaceae bacterium, assembly GCA_026984455.1. GTDB lineage: Bacteria > Pseudomonadota > Gammaproteobacteria > Chromatiales > Chromatiaceae > JALSSC01. The sequence goes on along the minus strand of JALSSC010000022.1, from coordinate 10,600 downwards.
GGATACCCTCTTCGATGAAGAAAGCCGTCACCCGGATGCTGGTGCTGGGTTTCGCCGCGCCGAGCGGTACCGGCAAGACCACCCTGCTCAAGGCCGTGATCCCCCTGCTGAAGGCCGGTGGGCTGCGGGTGGCCCTGATCAAGCACACCCACCACGACCTGGATCTGGACCAGCCGGGCAAGGACAGTTATGAGTTGCGTCACGCCGGTGCCTCGCCGGTGCTGCTCACCGGGCCCCGGCGCTGGACCCTGTTCGAGGAACGCTCCGGCGAGGCGGACGCGCCCTTCTTTCCCGCCCTGGCGCGCCTGGTCGGTGGCGGCGCCCCGGACCTGGTGCTGGTGGAGGGCTTCAGGCGGGAGAGGCTGCCTAAGATCGAGGTCTACCGGCCCGCATCGGGCCGCGCACCGCTCTATCCGGAGGACCCCGGGATCGTCGCCGTGGCCAGCGATGGCCCGCTGCCCGTGGCCACGGATCTCCCGGTCCTCGACCTGAACGCCCCGGAGGCGGTGGCGGAGTTCATCCTGGGGCGATGGCGGGCCTCGGCGGCGCCCCTGGAGGATCCCCGCCAGCCCCTGGTGCGCCATTACCGCTGGTTGCGCCGTTACGGCTACAACGACGCCCACAGCGGTAACGCCTCGCTGCGCCAGGGTGAGGGATTCTGGATCACGCCCAGCGGGGCCTGTGCCGACGCCCTCAAGGCCCGGGATCTGCTGTGGTGTCCGTTGGCAGGGGATCTGCCGGAGGGCGCCTCCCTGGACGCCCCCCTCCACCGTGAGGTCTACCGGCGCGACCCCGAGGCAGGGGCGGTCCTGCACAGCCATGGCCCCTACAGCATCGCCATGACCCTGAACGGGGAGGACTTCGCGGCCCTGGACTTCGAGGGACAGTACTATTTCCCGAGGGTGCCAGTGATCGACATCCCTTACGAGCGTTATGTGGAGGAGGCCCCGGGGGCGGTGGGCGCCGCCCTTGCGGAACACCGGGTGGCGGTGGTGCGGGGGCACGGCGTCTACGCCCGCGGCGAGACCCTGGACCAGGCCTACAAATGGACCTGCTCGCTGGAGTCTTCGGCGCGCATCGCCTGGCTCGCGGCACATCCGGGAGGGGCCCGATGAGTTCGGCCCGTCTCCCGCATCTGCTCCTCGGCCTGTGTCTGCTGGCGCTCACGGGAGGGGCCTCGGCCGCGCCCCAGGTGCGCGCCTTGCTGTTCTATGGCCCCGGCTGCCCCGCCTGCGGCGACCTGTTCGCGTTCTATCTGCCGGGCCTGCACGAGCGCTATGGGGCGCGCCTGGAGGTGGCGGGGATCGATCTCGCCGATCCCCGGGGCGCGGCCCTGTACCGGGCCGCGCACAAGGATCTGGGCCTGCCCGATCCCTGGCCCGGAGAGCCCGTGATGTGGGTGGGCGGGCGGGTGCTGGTGGGCCTCGGGGCCATCGGCAGGGACCTGGGGGACGGTTTCGAGGCCTTCGCACGGGAGCCGGCGAGCGCGCGCTGGCCCCGCCTGCCGGGGCTGGAGACGCTCCTGGAAGAAGGCCTGAGCACCGTGCGGGCGCGTACCGCCGCCGCGGCGGCGGCCACGCAGGAGATCGGCTCCAGCGCCCCGGCGCGGGCCCATGCGAGGGGGACGAAGATCGCCGAGGCCCTGGCCTGGACGGTCCTGGCGGGCATGCTCCTGGGCCTCCCCCTGGGACTCTGGTGGCTGCGTTCGACCCCGGCGGGGCCGGGCCCCGGGGCGGTCTGGATCCTGGCGGTGTTCGCCGTGGGACTGGGCGTCTCCGCCTATACCGCCTACACCAGCCTGGCCGGGGTGGCGCCCCTGTGTGGTCCCGTGGGTGACTGCGCCAGCGTGCAGGCGAGCGAGTACGCCCATATCTTCGGGGTGCCCATGGGGGTGCTGGGCCTGACCGGCTACGGCCTGATTGGACTCGCCTGGCTGCGGGCGCGATACGGCGGGCGCGGGGGGTGGCTCTGGTTCGCCTGGGGGTTGAGTATATTCGGGGTACTCTTTTCCATCCGCCTGACGGCCCTGGAGATCTTCGTGATCCACGCCACCTGTATCTGGTGCCTGGCCTCGGCGGTGAGCATGAGCGCCCTGTTTCTGTTGTTGTCGCGGCAGGCGGGGGCGCTGCGAGTCAGGCCTGCGAGTCCCGCTCGGGGGCGGCCGCCAGGGCCTTGACCCGGATCCGGCCAAACCGGCGCAGCCCGATGTCGGAGAGGGTCGCGGCCGCGCCGGTGCCACCGGGTTCCTGGCGCAGGCGGAAGAGATAACCGGCCAAGGCGCCCCCGCCGGTGGTCAGCAACACCACCCCCAAGGTCATGAACTGGGTGAACATCATGAAGAGGCCCATGCCGAACAAGCCCACCACGGAGGCGCGGACCTTGAAACTGGCGCCGGCCTGGGCGCGCCGGGCCTGCCTCTCGGCGGCCTTGCGGGTCTTCTCCAGGACCCGGTGCCTGCTCCGTTCCGCCTGCACCTTCAGGCGCTCTCGTTCCCGCGCGAAGCCGGCGTGGGCGCGGGCGATGGCTTCGCGCCGTCCGTGCGCGGCGAGGCCGCTGAGGAACAGGGTGGTGAGGAGCCCGAGGATCCCGCCGAGGACGGCGAAGAGGCCCCAGGTCTGGGGGTCCGCGGAGCGCAGGGCGAGATAGACGAGGAGGGCGGTGATGGCCTGGGTGAGGAGGATGCCGAGAAGGAATTTGAAAAAGAGGCTTGGGAATAACCTGGACATGCCCGAGGCCATCAGGAGGGAAAGACCGAAGTATACCTGTCCTCCACGGGTTTTTCGTGTACCGATGGCAGAAAGCCCGACCCCGACACTGTGCCTTGGGGCCTGGATGCAAATGCAAACACCGCCCGAAGGCGGTGTTTCCTTAGGATGGCAGACGGGCCTCTGCCCGACGGTCAGCGTTGGCTATCGCTCACCTTTGGTCCTCTCTCAACGGAAAGGACGACAAAGGTTGGGGGCTGGGCCCTGAACCTCAGATATAGAGGCAGATGTCGCTCTCGCCCGCAAACTCGAAGAAGGCCGCCGCGCCGGCGTATTCCACGCCGTCGATGAACTCGGAGGTGTCCATCTCGAACAGATCCACGGTCATCTGGCAGGCAATCAGCTTGACGTCGGCCTCCTGGCACAGCTCGCGCAATTCCTCGAGGCTGGCCACGCCCTTGCTGGCCATCTTCTTCTTCATCATGGAAGTCATCATGGCCTGCATGCCGGGCAGTGCGGTGAGGGCCACCGGGAACCATTTGTCCATGCCCAAGGGCATGGGCATACCGGGATTGCCCAAAGGGGTGACCTCCAGGTTCAGCTTCTTCTTCAGGAGTTGCAGGCCATAGAAGGTACAGAAGATCTGTACGTCATAACCCAAGGCGGCTGCGGTCGAGGCCAGGATGAATGGGGGATAGGCCCAGTCCAGCGAGCCCTTGGTGGCGATGATCGCCAGCTTTTTCATGTCAGACATGGATGCCCTCCGGGAGGTTCAGGGGAGCGCCGATCGACTCGGCGTGCCATCGGCTGTTCGCCGCGGGGCGCGATCAGGTCTTCTTGATGTAGAACTGGAACTTGCCGCCTTCTTCACCGGACTCCAGCAGTTCGTTGCCGGTCTGCTTGGCAAAGGCCTCGAAATCCTTCACCGAACCGGGATCCGTGGCGATGATGTGCAGCACCTTGCCGGATTCCATGCCGGCGAGGGTCTTCTTGGCGCGCAGGATGGGCAAGGGGCAGTTCAGTCCGCTGGCGTCCAGTTCTTGATCGAATTCCACGGCCATAGGGTACCTCCAGGGGTATGTGGGTTAATTACTATATTAAGTAAGCGTGAAGGTCTATTTATATGTCAAGGCAGAGACAAAGGCAAGCTTGGAAAATCGGGAGGGACCGGTGATGCCGACTGTCGGGGCAGATCCGCTGCACTCTGCCCAGCCTGGGATCGGATGGGCTCCAGGCCCCTCCGTGGCGCGATCCGGATCGGCAGATCGTCGACAAACGGGATTCTTAGGGTGCGGAACCGTCCAGATAATACGCGATCTGTTCCCCCAGATTGAGATAGGCCAGCACTTCCGTGGACACCGCAGAGCGTTTGCAGGTGTTGGCGATGTCGAGGCCTTCCTCGGCAAGGTCGAGGATCGGGGCCTCGGTGGAGGGGATGTCGGGGTCGTAGACCATGACCTGAGGATGCAGGCGGTCGGCAGGGTTCACCGTGATCACCGCGCCCAGGCGCCCGTCTGACAGGGAGATCAGGGTGCCCGGCGGATAGATGCCGAGGTTGGCAATGAAGACGTTGAGCATCCCGGGATCGAACCAGGCGCGTTCGCGTGCGTACAGGCGGGCCACGGCCTCGTAAGGGCTGAGCCCGAAGCGGGGGTGATTGCAGAGGTTCTCGTAACGGTTCACCAGGCCCAGGAGGCGGGCGAGGGGGGCGATGGCCGGGCCTTGCAGGCCTTGCGGCCAGCCACTGCCGTCCAGGTGTTCGTGATGTTGGAGGACGATCTCCAGGACCTCGCGGGGTAGGATGCCGAGGCGCGCGGCCTGGCTGTGACCGAGTTGGGGATGGCGTCGGTACACGGCCTCTTCGGGCGGGGTCAGGGGCTCTGGCTTGAGGAGCAGGGTATCGGGGATGAAGGCATGGCCGAGGTCGTGCAGCAGGGCACCCATGCCGAGTAGATGGAGACTGGATTCATCGAGCCCCAGATGCCTGCCCAGGAGCAGCGAGAGCACCGCCACGTTGACCACGTGGAACCAGACGTTCTCGTTGCTGGCCTTCATGTTGACCAACTGCAATGCCGCCCCTTCTTCGGCCGAGAGTTCTTCGATGAGATCGCCGACCACCTGGTCGGCGGCCCGCACCGCCGTGGCGGGTTCGGCGAACAGCAGGTCCATGGTCTTACGCACCGAACAGAGGGACTCCTGGTAATGCTTGGAGCAGCGGTTGAGCTGAACTCGGCGGCGTTTTAGGCGTTCGATGCGGGCGCGTTTCTCGCGCCACAAGGGGTCCTCCCGTTCCGGACCATGGTCAGGCGTCTCCTTGGGGGTATCCAGGGGGAGGGGCGTGGTGTCGCTGCGCTGGGGGTCGAAGGTGATCTCTTTGAGACCCAGGCGGCGCAAGGACCTGACCTGGGCCTCGGAGCGGATCTTGAAGGCATTGGTCAGGAAGGGATGCTTCATCCACGGGATATCGAGTTGGACGTAGAGCCCCACCCGGAGTTGTTGCGGACGAATCTTTGGGTTCGCCATGGACCCTCGACCTCGGCGTCTGGTCGCTTTAGAATAACAGCTTCATTCACCGCCGGTGACCCGGTGGCGGATGGAGCCTTCATGGCGGGATCCATCGGTCCCCCCGCAACGCCAAACCGTGAACCCGGTCAGGCCCGGAAGGGAGCAGCCGTAGCGGTGGTCGCGTGTGCCGGGGTGCGGCTGGTGGTGACCGCCACCCATTCCAAACGCCGGGAGACAGGGGCCGCAACGGCGGTTTCGCTATGTCATATCAGGTATTGGCGCGTAAGTGGCGGCCGCGGCGGTTCGCCGAGGTGGTGGGCCAGTCCCATGTGATCCAGGCCCTGCAGAACGCCCTGGAGCGGGACCAGTTGCACCACGCCTACCTATTCACCGGCACGCGGGGCGTGGGCAAGACCACCCTGGCGCGGATCTTCGCCAAGGCCCTCAACTGCGAACGTGGGGTGGGCCGGGAGCCCTGCGGCGAATGCACCGCCTGCCGGGAGATCGACGATGGCCGCTTCGTGGACCTCCTGGAGGTGGACGCGGCCTCGCGCAGCAAGGTGGAGCAGACCCGCGAACTCCTGGACAACGTCCCCTACGCCCCCACCCGCGGTCGTTACAAGGTCTACCTGATCGACGAGGTGCACATGTTCTCCCAGGGCAGCTTCAATGCCCTGCTCAAGACCCTGGAAGAGCCCCCGCCGCACGTCAAGTTCCTGCTCGCCACCACCGATCCCCAGCGCCTGCCGGTGACGGTCCTGTCCCGCTGTCTGCAATTCAATCTGCAACGCCTGGGGCGTGAGCCCATCGCCGGACACCTGGGGCGCCTCCTGGCGGCCGAGGGGGTGGCGCACGACGTTCCGGCCCTGGACCTCCTGGCGGCGGCCGCGGACGGCAGCGTGCGCGATGCCCTGAGCCTGCTGGATCAGGCCATCGCCTTCGGCGGCGGCGAGGTGCGGGAGGCGGCGGTGCGGGAGATGCTCGGGACGGTGACGGGCGATGCCTCCGCCGTGCTGCTGAGGGCGCTCGCCGCCGGTGACGGCGCCGGGATACTGGACGAGATCGCCCGCCTGGCCGGCCACACCAGCGACATGGCCGGGGTGCTCGGCGAGGTCCTGGGACTGTTGCACCGGGTGGCCGTGGTACAGCAGATCGCCGGGATCGAAGAGGACGAGACGGTGACCGCCCTGGCCCGGGAGATCCCCCCCGAGGACCTGCAGCTCTTCTATCAGATCGGTGTCCTGGGCCGCCAGGAACTGGACCTGGCCCCGGATCCGCGCACCGGTCTGGAGATGGTGCTGTTGCGGATGCTGGCGTTTCGGCCGGATGGGGCGCGGGCCGCGCCGCGCCAGGCCGCCCCGGCGGAGGCCCAGGCCCCGCGTGCGCCGGCGGAGGCCGCGGCGGTGCGGGCCGAGGCACCCACCCGGGTGGCGGCCGACCAGGCGACGGCGGGTGGGGAACTCGATTGGCACGCCCTGGTCGCCCGCCTCGGTCTCAAGGGGATCGCCCGCGAACTCGCCGACAACTGCGAGGTCCGGGCCCATGCCGAAGGACGCCTGGAGCTGCGCCTCGATCCGGCCTGTCAGAACCTCCGGGTGCCCGGCGCGGAACAGCGCCTGGTGCGCGCCCTGCGCCAACATTTGGGGGAGGGGACCGAGGTGCGTATCCAGGTGGCCGCGCCCGGTGGTGAGACCCCGGCCCAACGCGCGACCCGGGAGCGAGCGGAACGCCAACGCGAGGCCGAGCGCCGTTTCGCGGCCGATCCCCTGGTGAACGCCCTGGGCGAAGAACTCGGCGCCGAGGTGGTGCCGGGCAGTGTGCGGCCGGCGCGCGTTGGGAACAAACCCTGAGTCTGGCACTCAGCGGGCCAGCAGCCAGAGCCTCTCCCCACCGCGTTCGATTCTCAGGGCCAGTTCCGCCCGGGTATGGGCCGCCGCCCGGGCCAGGCTGTCGAGTCCGGAGACCGGACGATTCCCGAGGCCGATGATGCGGTCGCCCCTGCGCAGACCGAGCTGCCAGGCGGTGCTGTCGCGTTCCACCCTGCCCACCACGACCGTGCCCTCCCGGTCACCGAGGAGGGCGCCCTCGAACCAGGGATGGATCTGCTCCCCCGGGACCAGACCGGCGAGCCGGTCCCGCAGAGTCACATCCACCTTCAGGGTCCGGTGGTCTCGCAACAGGGTAAGATGGACGGTGCTGCCGGCACGCATCAGCCCGACGCGGTTACGCAGGTCGTAGGCGCCCTTCACCGGGTGACCGTCCACCGCGAAGATGAGGTCTCCGGGACGCAGGCCAGCCACGGCCGCCGGGGAGTCCGGTTCCACCGCCACCAGGAGGGCGCCCTGGCGTTCCGCCGGGAGCCCCATGGCCTGGCGCAGCTCTGGGGTCAGGTCCTGGGCGCGTACCCCGAACAGGCCACGGCGGACCTCGCCATAGTTCAGGATCTGGTTCAGCACCTGTTTGGCCATGTTCACCGGAATGGCGAAGCCGATCCCCACGGAACTGCCCTGGGGGGCCAGGATGGCGGTATTGATGCCCACCAGGCGTCCGCGCAGGTCCACCAGGGGGCCGCCCGAATTGCCGGGATTGATGGAGGCGTCGGTCTGGATGAAGTTCTCGTAACCCTCGATCCCCAGGCCGGTCCGGCCGAGGGCGCTGACGATCCCCGAGGTCACGGTCTGGGCGAGACCGAAGGGGTTGCCGATGGCCACCACGAAATCCCCCACCCGCAGGCGCTCCGAGTCGCCCAGGGGTAGGGCGGTGAGGCCCTGCGCGGGGATCTGGAGCACGGCGATGTCGGTCTCGGGATCCGAGCCCACCAGTTTGGCCGCCAGCTGGCGGCCGTCGTGCAGGGTGACCTGGATCCGCTGGGCACGGCTGACCACATGGTGGTTGGTGAGTACGTAGCCATGCCGGGCATCCACGATCACCCCCGAGCCCAGGCTGCTCTCGCGCTTCTCGGTGCGCTGGGGGCGATGGAAGAACCAGCGGAACACCGGGTCCTGGAGCAGGGGGTTGTCCTCCACCGGCACCCGGGTGAGGGTGGCCACGTTGACCACCGCCGGCATGGCCTTCTCCAGCATGGGTGCCAGGCTGGGCAGGTCCTGGCCCTGTACCGCCTTGGGCAGGGCCGCCTGGCAGGCGGGGAGCAGGCCGAGGAGCAGGAGCGCCCATCCCACCAAGCTGTACCTGTATACTCTGTACATGTCCGATCCCGTCGATATCGAGAGGTTGCGCCAGGGGCTCCGCTTCAAGGACCGCCTGGCCGGCCGCGAGTTCCATTTCCAGACCACCTGGGGGCTGTTCTCGCCGCGGGGAATCGACGAGGGCACTCGTCTGCTGGTGGACCTGATGGAGGTCCCCGCCGATGCGGATTGCGTGGACCTGGGCTGTGGATACGGCGCCATCGGCCTGGCCATGGCCGCCCAGGCCCCCGGCGGGCGCACCCTGATGTTGGACAAGGATTTCGTGGCGGTGGACCATGCCCGTGCGAACGCCCGACTCAATCGGCTGGGCAATGCCGAGGCCCTGCTCTCCAACGGCTTCGGGCAGGTGCCGCCCGGGCGGCGTTTCGATCTCGTCGCGTCCAATATTCCGGCCAAGGTGGGGCGGGAACTCCTGACCCTCCTGCTGTACGACGCCCGGGCCCGCCTGCGCCCCGGTGGGGCCATCTACGTGGTCAGCATCAACGGCCTGCGCCAGTTCTTGAGGCGTAATCTGCAAGACATCTTTGGAGATTACAAGAAACTCAAGCAGGGGCGGACCTATACCGTGGCCAGGGCCCACCGAGGCGGGGCCTGAAGCGGGATCGACGATCTCCTGTACACCCTTCCGGGCGGCGTGTTAACCTAGCAAAATGTTGAAGGCGTCATTTCTGGGCCCTTTCAACTGCGGAACCGGAGAATCCGATTTCCCGATTCCTTGATTTTCAACAGCTTATAGCCGTTGAAAAGGGCGGTACATCTATGTACCGCACGCGGCCCGCCGAGAAACCCCGTTTCTCGGCGGTCTGCCAATCGAGCGGCCGGACCCTTCCCAGTCTCCTTCCTCCACTCCGGCGGATTCCACGGATTTCAGGGAGATGCCGGTTCCGCGTCCAATATTCAGAGATTCTTTTGGAGATACGATGCAACAGAACAAGATATATGTCGGTAACTTTCCCTACAGCGTGGATGAAGCGCAGTTACGCGACATATTCGCTCCCTATGGCGAGATCGAGGAACTGGCCCTGATCAAGGATCGGGATACCGGACGTTCCAAGGGCTTCGCCTTCATCACCTTCGCCCAGCAGCAGGCGGCGGAGAAGGCGTTGGAACAGAACGGCAACGACATGGGCGGCCGTCCGCTGCGGGTCAACATGGCCACCGAGAAGCCCGGGCGCGGCGGACGTGGTGGTGGCGGTGGACACTCACGCTGGTGAGCCAACGCGCCGTCTGAATGAGTGAGAAAGGGGCCTCAGGGCCCCTTTCTTTCGTCCTCCAGGCGCGTCCTGACGCGGCCGACGAAGACCCGCAGCCGTTCCGGGTCGGCGAGGTCCGCCTCGTCCGCCAGGACCAACCCGGGCAGGCGTTCCCGCAACAGGGCGGCGAAGAGGCCCGTTCCTCTGCGCGACGGTTCACCGCCGGACTCGGGGTATACGGGGACCCCGCGGATGCCGCAACTCGGGGAGTTGCGCTTGAGGATGCAGCCGTGGAGGTCCCGCAGGGTCTCCACCCGGGCGAGGGCGTGGGCCTCCAGGGGGGCGGTCACATCCAACCCAGGGTCGTTCACCCCCAGGGCGCGAATACCGCGGGAGGTGCGCACCAGGCGCACCGGCGGGCGCGGGGTGCCGAGGCCCGCCTCCGTCTCCGGGCACAGGGGGATCAGTTGGAAGTCCGCGGGCAGGGCCGCGAGGAGGTCCGGGGCGGCGCGGTGACCGCCGTCGTAACGCACGCGCCGCCCCAACAGGCAGGCGCTGATGCCCACCCGTGGCCGGCGCATGTGGGGATGCCCCGGATGCGGTTGGTTGGGCATGGGTTCGGGGACTTGGAGGAGATCGTCGATGCCCGCCGGAGGGATACCGAGGGCCGAGGCGGAATTGGTGGGCGCGGCTGGGTTCGAACCAGCGACCCCTGCCGTGTGAAGGCAGTGCTCTCCCACTGAGCTACGCGCCCAAACGAAGCGCGGATTGTAGGGGCCAATGGCGGATTCGTCAAATCCGGCTGACGCCCCCAGGGCCTTGGGCTATACCCGTCGCACGTGAATATTTCCGTCCTTTGGTCCGTAAACGGCACTTCCCTGTGCCACTCCTCGCTACTGCGGCCGCCCCTCGCACCCCTGGGCTGTGTTGCGAAAGCTCGCCATAGTTCCCGCTATGACTCGCTTCCGCGCCTTGCCCAGGGGCACGAGGA
>JALSSC010000021.1 GCA_026984455.1 Chromatiaceae bacterium | reverse complement strand
GGAGCGGAACACCGCGGCCACGTCGTTGTAGCCCTCCACGTCGGCCTTGGCGGCGAAATAGAGGTAGCGGCGGTTGGCCTGGGATTCGCCCGCGAAGGCATCTTTCAAATTCTGTTCGGTCTTGCTGTCTTTGAGTTGCATGGGGTCTTACCTCTGGTTGCGTGGGATTCCGGCCATCCTTGCCAACGGTTCCGTCTCTTCGTAAGCAACTATATAAAGACCCCAGCCATAGTGTCTAATCGTATTATTTTACCTTCACGATAGATAACGACTATTTCTGCGCACCGGCCTCCTTCTCTTGCTGTTCGGCGAGGGCCTCGGCCCAGATGTCGTCCAGATCCTCCTGCTGCGCTTCGGTCTCAGGCGCCGGCTCCCCGACAGCCGCCTCCTGTACCGGTTCCGCTCCCGTCTCCATGGCGCCGCCCGCAGCGGACACTTCCGCGGTGCCCGCCTCGACCGCAACCTCGGCCTCTGTTTCGGTGGGCATATCTTCGCCCGCTTCCGCGGCGATCGGTATCTCCACCTCGGGGTCGGGAGAGGTCCCGGGCTCAGCCAGCTCGTCGAAACCCTCTTCTCCCATGCCGGCCATCCCCATCCCCCCGGCATCACCCCCGAACATGGTGGAGTATTCGTCCAGCATCCGGGTCATGGTCTCCATGGTGATGCGCAGCTCCTGCTCAAGGCGCTCGTTCTCTTCCCGGAGACCCGCGACCTCGGAATCGCTCTCCGCGCCGCCTTCTGCGGGTTCCGGCGCGTCTCCCTGGACCGCCTCGCCCCGGGGAGCGAGGGCAAGACAGCCTGCCGTATGATTCTCCACGTCGATGGTGACCTGACCGAGGGCGGCGGCATCGCGTTTCACATAGAGGTTCAGAATGCGTTGGTAGAGAAGCCGCTCCTTTCGTGACAGGCGCTGAACGGCCTCTTCCAATGGGTCGCCGGTGTATCCCAGCGCTTCGCCCAGGATCCGGCGCAGGGCCTCCAGGCGGGCCGGGGTCTCCTCCTTGATCCGGTGGGCCACGGCCAGGGCGGCCTTGCGGTCGATCCGTTTGCGCCGGACCAAGCGATAGCCGAGTATCAGGGCGGTGAATAGGACTATGGCGAAGGCCTCTGCGGCCGCGACGGCCAGGGTCGTACTGATCTCTATCATGGGCTGTCCTCCAGCGGAACGTCAGCAATGTCTTCATCCGGGTCCAGGAGTTGGATGGGATCGCGCCGGGCGCGTCGGCGCAACCACCAGAACAGCCCGGCCCCGAGCACCAGGAGGACGGCATTGCCCGCCGCGATCCAGGGCCAGGGGAAGGAGGCATCCGGCTGCTTTTCCGCTACGTTCACGGGCACCGCGGGGGCGCTGCCGGTGAACCCCAGCTCCGGGAGCCAGGTGTCCACCAACGCCCCCCCGGACGTGCGGCCCTGGACGCGTACCCGGACCCGCACCTTGCCGGGTATGGCCGCCGGGTCGAGAACCGCATTGCGGAGCCCGCCGGAAACGGCCTGGAGCGGGATGGCGTGGGCCTTGCCATCGGCGCCCAGCCATTCTGCATGAAAATTGACCGAGCCCTCGGCGAGGATCCCCGGCTCAGGCCTCACCCGGAGGGTCGTCTGGGCCTTGCCAGGCACCAACTCCGCATGGGCGGGCATCGTCAGCTCGAACAGGTGGCGGCGGCGGCGTTTGAAGGTCTCGCCGTCGGCGGTGATCAGGAGTTGTCCGCGACCACTGCCGCCCTGGGGGGCGAAGCGGAACTCCAGGCGGCCGTCATAGGCCATGGGGTCATCCCCTTGGCCATCGTCGCGCAGGATCCTCGGGCGGCTATGGTAATCTCCGGGCCCCCGCTGCACCGCCTCCACCTTCACCATGGCCAGGAAGCGCCGCTGCTCCACCCGTTTGTCGCCATTGTGAAAGCTCACTTGCAGGGGCAGGGACTGTCCGAGCACCACGCGATCCTGCAGACCCTCCACCTGCATGTGCAGGTCGGTGAGGATCAGGGCCCGATTGTCCGGGTCCACCTCGGCCTGGATCGCCCAGACCCCCGGCGCGGGATCGGCGAGGGTGATGAGGTCATAGCCGTCGTCCTGGTGCCAGCGCACGGAATCCGGGGCCTGATCGGCGGCGAAGGGGCGTCCGTCGGGCGGCACCAGACGGGTGGCGGGCGCCCCCTGGCGACGAAACACCAACAGGGTGACCTCGCGGATGCTGTCATCCACCTCGAAGCGGTTGTCGTCGAGAGGCAGGGTCTCCGGATTCGTCGCCTTCTCGCTCAGGCGCAGAAAGACCTTCTGCAGGGCCTTGGCCGTCTCGGCGCGCTCATACCAGCCGCCGGTGCCGTCGGACAGGGCGCGCATGAGTTCATGATCGGCCTGGGCCGACAGGGCCACCGTGTGCACCTTCACCCCGAGATCGCGCAGCCGGGGCACCAAGGCCTCGAGGATACGACGCCGGGAAGCGGCGCTCCGGGACTTGTCCTTGGAGACGTCCACAATGCCATCGGTCAGGAAGATCAAGTGCCTGGGACGTGGGTTCCGGCCGCCCTTCCAGCCCGCGACCACGGTCTTCAGGGCGGACTCTATATCGGTGAACTGACCGCGCGAATGGATGCGTGCCGCAGCCCGCCGCGCGCGCGCCTTCCAACGCCGGTCCACCGGGCCGTCGGCCACCAACACGCGGGCCTGGCCACCAAATATCCAGACCCCCGCGCGGCTGCCCTCGGGCAACAGGCCGACCAGCAGGCGGAGGGCGGAGCGGCGCAGGTTACGCGGGTCGTTGTGTTTCATGCTCCCAGAGATGTCGATGGCCACCCGCACCTCGGGGGGCGGTGGCGGCGCGGCCGTGGTCGGCGCCAGCCAGACCAGGAGCGCCAGGAGTGCAAGGTATCTGAACATAGAGGCGTCTCGCCTGTCCTGAGGTTGGAAGTGGGAGTCGTGCCCGTGCCTTCCCTTGCATCCCCTCTCCATTGGAAAGGGCTGCCGAGGGAACCCTCATGCCGCCCCCGCCCTCCCTCTTGCGGGAGGGGATGGGCGCCATGAGCCGCTGGCTGTCGCCCAGGATAGCGGCCGGGGAAGCAAAGGCTTGATATTCCTCACGACGGTAAAAGCCCCAGGGAGGGAGGGCTGCGTACACCCGTCGCACGTGAATATTTCCGTCCTTCGGTCCGCAGGCGGCACTTCCCTGTGCCACTCCCCGCTACTGCGGCCGCCCCTCGCACCCCTGGACGGTGTGGCGATTGCCCGCCATAGTCCCCGCCGTGACCCGCTTCCGCCCTGCCTGCCGCAGGCAGGGGCATGGGGAACACCCTCGAAAAACGATATATCCACCTGCGACGGGTATAATCCCGCCGACCCGTCTCCGGAATGGACCCGCTCGTGGACCGATGAAACGATCCGGCCCACTCCCCGGCCCGAAGCCCCATGCTGACCGAACTCTTCATTCAGGACCTGATCATCGTCTCGCGCCTCGAACTCGATCTCGGGGCAGGCATGACCGTGCTCACCGGGGAGACGGGCGCCGGCAAGTCGATCCTCATCGACGCCCTGGGCCTGGCCTTGGGGGACAAGGCCGTGGGCGACAGCGTGCGTAGCGGGCGGGAACGGGCCGAGGTGATCGCCGGTTTCGATCTGGAGGACGTCCCCGCGGCCCGCGACTGGCTGACGAGGCACAGCCTGGAGGACGGGCAGCGTTGTCTGTTGCGCCGTGTGGTGGCGCGGGAGGGCCGCTCGCGGGCCTACATCAACGGCCGTCCCACCCCTCTCCAACAACTGCGCGAACTCGGCGGCCTGCTCCTGGACATCCACGGTCAGCACGCCCATCAGTCCCTGTCCCGTCCCGGGGAACAACGCCGGTTGTTGGACGCCTACGCAGGCGCCACCGCCCTGGCGGACACCACGGCGGCCCATTTCAAGGCCTTCGCCGGGGCCCGAGAACACCTCCGGCGCCTGCGCGACGCGGCCGGTGAACGGGCATCGCGCCTAGACCTGCTGCGTTTCCAGCGGGAAGAACTGGAGGCCCTGGCCCCGTCGCCCGAGGAGCTGGAGCGGATCGACGAAGAACAGCGGCGCCTGCGTAATCTCGATCGCCTGCTCGAGACCGGCGGGGCCCTGCTCCAAGGCCTCTACGAGGCCGACCAGGCCTTGGTCCGGCGCCTCGACGCCGCCCTCGCCGATCTGGACGGCCTCCTGGAATACGACTCCGGATTGCAGGAGCCCCGGGAACTGCTCGAAGGGGCACGCATCCAGGTGGAAGAGGCCGCCCCCTCGCTGCGCCGCTTCGTGGAGGGACTGGAGCCCGATCCCGAACGCCTCCGGGAGGTGGAGCAACGCCTTTCGGAGATCTACGACCTGGCCCGTAAGTACCGGGTGGAGCCCCATGAACTGCCCGAGCGCCTGGAGGCCATTCGCGACGAACTGGGGGCCCTGGAAGGGGCGGATGCCTCCCTGGAACGCCTGGAGGCCGAACTCGACGCCCTGCGCCGGACCTGGCTGGAGGCGGCCCGGACCCTGAGCGCCCGGCGCGAAGAGGCGGCCCGGCGGTTGTCCCGGGATGTCAGCGAGGCCATGGGCGGTTTGGGCATGGCGGACGGGCGCTTCGTGGTGCATCTCACCCCCGTGGACAGCGAACAGGCCGGGGCACACGGGCTGGAGACGGTGGAATTCCGGGTGGCCGCCAATCCGGGACAGTCCCCCGCCCCCCTGGCGCGGGTGGCATCCGGCGGTGAACTCTCGCGTATCGCCCTGGCCCTGCAGGTGGCCACCTCCCGTTATACCCGTGTACCCACGTTGATCTTCGACGAGGTGGACACCGGGATCGGCGGCGGTGTGGCCGAGATCGTCGGGCGCCTGCTGCGCCGCCTCGGCGAGGAACGCCAGGTGCTGTGTGTGACCCACCTGCCCCAGGTGGCGGCCCAGGGCCACCGCCACCTGCGGGTGACCAAGGCACCCCGAGGCGACGAAACCCTCACCACCATCGCCGCGCTCGATCCGCGACAGCGGGTGGAGGAGATCGCCCGGATGCTGGGCGGGATGGAGATCACCGAGACCACCCTGGCCCATGCCCGGGAGATGCTCTCCGCCACCTGAGCCAAGGGACGGAAATCTTCAATCTTCGCGCGCGAGGGTGCAGGTCAACGCCCCTCGAAACACGACATACTCACGTGCGATAGGTATATTTAGTCCACTCGAACAGCACCCTCCAGCCGGACCATGCCCCCCATCCATCTCGACCTCGCCCCCGGCGCCCGGGCCAATGACTCGCCCGCGGCGCGTCTGCACCTGGACCTGCCACTGCTGATCGGCCTGCTCGCGCTCTGTGCCGCGGGGCTCGCCATCCTGTACAGCGCCGGCGGCGGCAGGATCGCCCTGGTCGAGGCCCAGGCCATGCGCATGGGCCTCGGTCTCCTCCTGATGGCCGCGGTGGCCCAGATCCCGCCCCCATGGCTGAAGCGCTGGAGCCCCTGGGTCTACGCCCTGGGTATCGCCCTGCTGGTGGCGGTGATGTTCGGAGGCGAGGTGGGCAAGGGCGCCCAACGTTGGTTGAACCTGGGTCTGTTCCGGTTCCAGCCTTCTGAGATCCTCAAGCTCGCGGTGCCCATGATGGTGGCCGCCTGGCTCGCCGAGCGTCCCCTGCCCCCCCGTCCGGGCACCCTCGCGGTCGCCCTGGCGATGATCCTGATCCCGGTCCTCCTGATCGCCCGCCAGCCTGATCTGGGCACGGCCCTGCTGGTGGCGATGGCCGGCTTCTTCGCCTTGTTCATGGCCGGCCTGAGCTGGCGCCTGCTGGGCCTGTTCACCGCCCTGGTGGCGGCCGGGGCCCCCCTGCTCTGGCATTTCATGCGGGAATATCAGCGCCAACGGGTGCTCACCTTCCTCAACCCCGAGAGCGATCCCCTGGGCAGTGGCTACCACATCATCCAGTCGATGATCGCCATCGGCTCCGGCGGTGTCTATGGCAAGGGCTTTCTGGAAGGCACCCAGTCGCACTTGGAGTTTCTGCCCGAACGCACCACCGACTTCATCTTCGCGGTGATCTCGGAAGAATTGGGGCTCACCGGCGTACTCGTCCTCCTCGCCCTGTACCTGTTCGTGATCGGGCGCGGCCTGTATATCGCCAGCCACGCCCAGGACAGCTATGGCCGTATCCTCGCCGCCAGCCTCACCCTGGTGTTCTTCGTCTACCTGTTCGTGAACACCGGCATGGTCACCGGCCTCCTGCCGGTGGTGGGTGTCCCTCTCCCGCTGGTCAGCTACGGCGGCACCTCCCTGGTGACCATCCTCCTTGGGTTCGGTATGCTCATGTCCATCCACACCCACCGCCGCCTCTTGATCGCCTGACCATGCCCACGATGTTCCTCCCGTCGCACAGGATCTCTCCCCTTCCCGAGCCCCTCCCCCATGCCGTCACGCGGCATCACAACGGGGATAGGGCGTCTTGCCCAGGGGTGCAAGGGGCGGCCGTGGTGGCCAGGAAATCATATGCGGCGGGCATCATATGCCTGCTCTGCCTGTTGCTGATCACCCCCTTTGTCGCCGCGGCGCCCAAAGACCGCCAGGCGGCGGTTCAGACATTCATCGACGACATGGCCGCCCGCCACGGTTTCGACCCCGCGAGGCTCCTCGGATGGATGTCCAAGGCCCGTTTCCGCAAGGACATCATCCGCGCCATCAGCCGCCCCGCCGAGGCCAGGCCCTGGTCCCAGTACCGGCCGATCTTCCTCACCCGCGCCCGGATCGAGGGCGGTGAGCGCTTCTGGCGCACCCATCGTGCCACTCTGGAGCAGGCGCAGGAGCGCTTCGGCGTGCCCCCCGAGATCGTCACCGCCATCATCGGCGTGGAGACGCGTTATGGCGCGCATACCGGCCGCTACCGGGTGCTGGACGCCCTCTCCACCCTCGCCTTCGGCTACCCCAAACGGGCCGGGTTCTTCCGCGCCGAACTGGAGCAGTTCCTGCTCATGACCCGGGAGCAGAAACTGGACCCCCTGGCCCTCAAGGGCAGCTATGCGGGGGCCATGGGCCTGGGGCAGTTCATCCCGAGCAGCTATCGCGCCTATGCGGTGGATTTCGACGGCAACGGCAAGGCGGATCTCTGGGACCCCGAAGACGCCATCGGCAGCGTGGCCAACTATTTCGCCCGCCACGGCTGGCGGGCCGGCAAGGAGATTGCGATGCCGGCGCGGATCACCGCCGGGGCCGATCCGGAACCACTGTTGAAGGCCGGTCTCAGACCCAGTCTCAGCCTCGCCCGGCTACGCCAGGCCGGGGTCGAACCCCAAGGCGATCCAGACGAAGGCGAGACGGCGGCCCTGCTCCGCCTGGAGGGCATCGCAGGCCCCGAATACTGGCTCGCACTCCACAACTTCTACGTCATCACCCGCTACAACCACAGCCCCCTCTATGCCATGGCGGTGTATCAGCTGAGCCGGGAGATCGCCGACCTGGAGAAACGGCGGCGGGATGAACCCGTGCCCGAATGAGCCGCCGATGGACAGACGAGGGTTCACCCTGGCGTGCGTCACCCTGCTGCTGAGTTCCTGCGGCGGGCCGGCCATCCACGACCATGCGCCGGCATCCGCGCCCGATCTCTCCACCGTACCCGATGCCATACCCCATTGGGAGCCCCGCAGTCGTTACGGCAACCCCTCCAGCTATGTGGTCCGGGGGAAGCGCTATCACGTCATGGCCGACGCCCATGGCTATCGGGAACGGGGTATCGCCTCCTGGTATGGCAGCGGGTTTCAAGGCCGACGCACCAGCAGTGGCGAACCCTATGACATGTATTCCATGAGCGCCGCCCACAAGACCCTGCCCCTGCCCACCTATGTACGGGTGCGCAACCTGGACAATGGCCGCCAAGTGGTGGTGCGGGTCAACGACCGCGGCCCCTTCCATCCCGGACGCCTCATCGACCTCTCCTATGCCGCAGCCAGTCGGCTGGGGATGTTGCGCCGAGGCACCGCACACGTAGAGGTGGAGGCACTCCTGCCGGGGACCGGGCAAGGCACCGCGACGGTGCCGCCAGGCCCCCCGCCCCGATCGGCACCGGTGGAGAGGGGGTACGTCCAGGTGGGCGCCTTCGGCAGGCGTTTCAATGCCGAGATCCTGCAACGGCGCCTGCGGCAGGCGCTCGGACTGCCGGTGAGGATCACCGAGGTGCAACGCCACGGCGGTCTCCTCTATCTGGTGCAGATCGGCCCCCTGGACACCCCGGCGCCGCATCTGGGCGACCGCCTGGAGAGACTGGGGATCAAGGATTACCGCTTGGTCAGGGATTGAACCGCCGGGACCTCAGCGTCCCGCGACGGCGGCCTCCACCGTTGACCGTAACTGTCGTCCCAGGGGCTTGTCCACTGCGTGCTTCACGAGGATGTCCTCGATGGACACCGGCTTGCCATAGAACCGTTCATTCCACCCGCTGGTGGGTTTGAGCACGGCGCCCTGGAGAGACAGTCCGGCATAGAGACCTTTGGAACGGGCGTAACTCGCCACATCCGCAGTGAACTCCCTGCCTGTACCGGCACCCACCGGCCCGGCGGCCACCGAGGCATCCCCACCGAGACTGATATTGGTGGTCATGAGATCACGCGCGGTCTTGTCGCTCATCACCATGAGCAGGACCTCGGATGCATCGGCGCCAATCTGGAAACCCAGGCTGCCGGCCCCCACGGCATAGAAGGCGGGGCCCGACCATGCGCCCGTCTTGGGATCGCGGTAGAGCATCACCCCGCGGCCACCGGCTCCGCCGATGATGAAACCGGCACGCAGAAAACTGGGCACGATGACCACCGCACGGGCCTCCGACAGATGCTTGCGTGCCCAGGCCATATCTGGGTCGGCAAGGAAGCGTTGGAAGCTGATGCGTGCCTCGCGGACGAGGTCCGCGGGCCCTTGGTCTGCCCAGGCGACTCCACTCGCGATACCGAGGAAGGCCAAGAGGGGCAGAATGAAACGAAGTCGGTGCATGGTGGATCTCTCTGCAAGGGGATTATTGAGCCGCATGGCGGGAATCATGCGCGCTGGGCACTCTCAGGCAGGACGATATTCAGTTCCAGCACCTCCTGATGGGCATCCTGTTCATAGTTCACCGAGACGGCGTCGGGATCCACTTCCACATACTTGCGGATCACTTCCAGGATCTCCTTCTCCAACTTCGGCAGGTAGGAGGGACGCCCCCGCTCCGAGCGATCGCGCGCGATCATGATTTGCAGGCGTTCTCTGGCAACGGAAGCGGAACCCTTGCGTGCGACGCGGAATCGGTCCAAGAGACCCATGGTTCATCCTCCGAAAAGGCGACTGAGAAGACCCTTCTTCTGGGCCTCGAGGAAGCGGTGCGGAAGGTCCTCGCCAAGATAGCGTCCCACCAGGTCCGCATAGGCCCGGCCGGCGTCGCTGGCCTCGTCCAGGATCACCGGCACCCCCGCATTCGAGGCACTCAACACGGATTGGGACTCGGGGATCACCCCCAGCAGGTCCAGGGCCAGGATATCCTTGACATCATCCACGCTGAGCATCTCGCCCCTGGCGACCCGCTCCGGTGAATAACGGCTGAGCAACAGATACTCGCGGATCGGCTCGTCGCCGCGCTCGGCCCGTCGCGACTTGCTTGCCAGGATGCCCAACATGCGGTCCGAGTCGCGCACCGAAGACACCTCGGGGTTGGTCACCACAATGGCATCGTCGGCATAGTACATGGCCATGGTGGCGCCGTGCTCGATTCCCGCGGGGGAGTCGCAGACCACATAGTCGAAGGACTGGGCCAGCTCGTCCAGCACCCTTCCGACACCCTCCTTGGTGAGGGCCTCCTTGTCGCGCGTCTGGGAGGCCGGCAGGATGAAGAGGTTGTCTTCGCGCTTGTCACGGATAAGGGCCTGATTGAGATTGGCCTCCTGATTGATGACGTTGACGAAGTCGTACACCACCCGGCGTTCACAGCCCATGACGAGGTCCAGATTGCGCAGGCCCACGTCGAAGTCGATCACCGCCGTGCGATGACCGCGCCGGGCCAATCCCATGGCAATGGATGCGCTGGTGGTGGTCTTGCCCACCCCTCCCTTACCGGAGGTCACCACGATGATTCTTGCCAATATCCTGACTCCCGAGAGACTGTTTACTTAAAGGACGGACCTTGGACGGGCCCGCAGAACATCTATACCCAGATCGGGGCTCGTCACAGTGTCTGCATACGCAGTTCCCGCCCCTCCAGGAAGACCTGCACCGCCCGCCCACGCAGATCCGCGCCGATGTTCTCGCTGATCCGATAGTAGCCCGCCACGGAGACCAGCTCCGCCTGGAGATCCCGGCAGAAGATCCGCGCCGTGGCGTCCCCCTTGACCCCGGCCAGAGCGCGTCCACGCAGGGGGGCATAGACATGGATGTGACCGTCGGCCAGGATCTCGGCCCCCGAACTCACCGCTGCCATCACCACCAGATCGCCACCGCGGGCATAGACGCGCTGGCCCGAGCGGATCGGGTGGGTCAGCAACCTGCCGGGGCCGGTGTGGGTTGCCGCCGGAGGAACCGAACGTGGTACCGTTCGCGGTCGCGACTGGGATCTGCGCGGATCGGCGAGCACGGCCAGTTCCATGGCCGCAGCGGCCTCGTGCTGGGCCGGGTTTCCACCGCGCACCCCGACTGGAATCATGCCATGGCCACGCATCAGCCCTACCAGCAAAGGAAAAGGGACTTCTCCCGAATCCTCGGGCAGCGACGAGAGATCGATCACCACCGGGGCATGTTGAAAGAAACCCGCCCCTGCCTCCACTTTGGCCGCCAGTTCCTCCCCCAGGCCATCCAGATCGGTCCCCAAGAGCCGCATCACCGGCAGAGTGAAGTTGCCGGCCTTGAGTTCGATCAAAGCCCTGGTGGACGTTTCGGTAGAGTGGGGTTGCGGGGACATGCCCAGTAGGTACTTCCGGTTGAGGGGTAAGGATCCCACCCAGGGGATCCAGAGAGGCCTTTATACCGTCAGGGCGATAGAAGTATCAAGGCGATCTCAAACGTAGAGGTCGATACCGAGCAACGAACTCAGCATCGATAGCCGCTCACGTCGTTCCAGCGCCCCATAGGCCAGCAATGCCTTGTGTCCTCGGCCAGTCGACGGCCCCGGGGACCAGACGTCGGGTTCCACCCAGGACTCCGGCCCCACGCGGCTGCCCAACGGCCTCGGTGGTTTGGCCGGGGCCACGGGCAATACCCGGCGTGGGGGCGCCGTATGGCTCCCGGGCCAGGGGCTGAACAGACCGATCGGGGGCAACATGGCAGAGGCCTGGGCGTGTGATCAACCCGGCGGCCAACCCATGGGACGCCCCCCGAGCAGGTGCAGATGGAGATGAAACACGGTCTGCCCGGCCTCGGCATTGCAGTTGATGAGGGTGCGATATCCGCGCTCGGCGATCCCTTCCCGCACGGCCAGGCTGCGGGCGGCCAAGTACATCCTTCCGATCAGGTCACTGTCGGCGGCGTCGAGATCGTTCAGGGTGGCCACATGGCGCCTGGGGATCACCAGCACGTGGATGGGGGCCTGGGGATTGAGATCGCGGAAGGCCACCACCTGTTCGTCTTCGTAGATCAGGTCGGTACCCAATTCGCCGTTGGCGATCTTGCAGAAGATACAGTCGGTCATGGCGGATTCCGGAGGTTCCTGTGCAGAAGGAGGGCCGCCGCTGAAGTTCCACGTGCGGCGGGTATATCAATAGTAGTGCCTTCAAACCACATAATACAGCCTTGCCTCCCTGAGCCGTGGATCAGCCAATGCCCGTGGCCTGCGCCGCCACCAGGCGGCCCAGTACCTGCCTCACCCGCTCCATGCCCTGCTCCAGGCACTGTTCCATATCGCGCAGTCGGATCTCGCCCGGGCCCCGCCCCGCCGCCGGATTGACCACCAGGGCACAACAGGCATAGCAGAGCGCCTCCTCACGCGCGAGGGCGGCCTCGGGCATCCCCGTCATACCCACGATATGGGCGCCGTCCCGTTCCAGTCGGTCGATCTCGGCCCGGGTCTCCAGACGCGGCCCTTGCATGGCAGCGTAGGTTCCTCCATCGTGCGCCCGGTTTCCCGATGCCTCGGCCGCGGCCAACAGGCGTCGCCGCAGATCGGCGCAATAGGGCTCGGTGAAGTCCACGTGATTTATCGGGCTGAACTCCTCTTCGAAGAAGGTGTGATCGCGCCCATAGGTATAATCCAGGATCTGGTCCGGTATCACCAGGTCCAGGGGGGACAGATCTCTGGCGATACCGCCCACCGCCGCGACACCCACCACCGTCTCCACCCCGATGTGGCTCAAGGCCCAGATGTTGGCGCGGTAGTTGATGCGGTGCGGGGGAATCGTATGGCCGGAGCCATGCCGGGGAAGAAATACCACCTCGCCGTCACCGATGGCGCCGTAGACCAAAGGCGCCGAAGGTTCGCCATAGGGGGTATGTACCACCCGGCGGCGCAGGATCTTGAGGTCGGGGATCCGGGTGAGACCGGAACCGCCGATGATGGCCAGTCGCGTCATGGGCTCAGAGGTCGTCGGGGTGTACGGCGTGGATGCCGGGGAGATTACGCAGATATTCGTGATAGTCCATCCCTTCACCGAAGACGTAGCGGTCGGGGATCTCCAGGCCGATGAAATCGGGGCGGTAGGTGCACACGCGGGGGCGCCGTTTCTCCACCAGGACGGCACTGGCCACCGCCGCCGCACCGGCCTCGACGCAGGCCCGTACGATGGCCTCCAGGGTGAGGCCCTCGTCGTAGATATCGTCCACCAACAAGACCTGTCGCCCACGGATGGCCTCTGGGGGAGGCCGCCGCCACTGGATCCCCCCACCCCGGGTACCACTGCGGTAACGGGTCGCATGGACGTAGTCGATGCGCAACGGAAAGTCCAGGCGGAGCAACAGACGCCCCATGGGGATGAGGCCACCGTTCATGGCACACAACAGGATCGGGTCGGCGTCGGCCAGGCGGGTGCTGATCTCCCCGGCCAACCGGTCCAGGGCACGCTCCACCTCCACGGGAGGCACCAGGGTCTCGGAACGCTCCAGGATCTGCCAGGCCTCGGCGGGAACGATGGATCCCCGGGTCATGGGTGTGAAATCAGACGAGGAAGAGGTTGAGGCCCGCCGTATCGCGCATGACACGACGGACCGTGGCACCAGAGACTCAACGGTGATTGTTTCCGCCGAACATGTTCATCGGGGCGGTCATCATGTTCATGGGATTGGGCATTCCGGAGTTCCTGCCTCGGCCATGACCATGACCGGGGCCGTAACCGCCTGGGCCATAGCCGCCGGGGGCACCGTAGCCACCCATGGGACCCCCAGGGCCGCCGGCCCGGGGCGCGTAATAGCCACCCTGGACCGGATATCCCTGAGGTCCGGCAGAGTAAGCCCGAGGCCCTTGGGGACCAACGCCCTGAGCGGCATAGGGAGGGGCGCCGACCGGTGGGCGTTGGCCGTAGCCCCCCCTCATGGGCGCCCTACTCCAGGGAGTGGCATTGCGACCACCGGCGTATCCGGGCCGCCCCATATTCATTCCAGGCATTCCACCGTATCCAGGCGCGGGCCTGCCCATACCTGGACCGTAGCCAGATCCGATCGTCGGGCCGTAGCCACCCTGAGGCGCCGCTCCAGGTCCGCCGCTGCCGATCCCGAAGGCGAGCCCCTCGGTGGCTGTTCCCAGGCCAAGCGTGACCGCAACGGCCAACCCGGCCACGAATGTATTCATCGATTTCATTGAATTCCTCCGGCAACCTGCAGGATACGGGGTGAAGTGATGTGATCGAGGGGCCATACTATAGGCCTTCCGTACAAATGTCGAAGCGGCCGGTCCCGAAATATGAGCGAAGAGGAATTCCAAAGGCGCCTGCGCGGCCTCGTCGGCAGACGCTGCCGTTACCTGGGGCGCCGCTGGCGTGTGGTGGAGGTGCTGATGGGCGAAGGCAAGCTGATCCTTGAGGAAGAAGGCGGCGAACCACCCATCCAGTCCGATCAATATCGCCGCCCCCTGAGGCGCCTCGCCGAGACCATCGAGATATCCTTGGGCGAGCCGGGCAGCGAGGACCTCTCGGGCGATTGCCTCGACATCCTGGAGTCCATCGCCAGCGATCCTGACCGGGGTGACCGCAGCACTTGACGGATACCCCGGGGGAAATGCCCTGAACCATGAATCTGGAGACACGACCATGAGCAAGAAGATCGGAATCCTCACCGCCGGCGGCGACACCCCTGGCCTGAACGCAGCCATCCGCGCCGTGGGCAAGGCCGCCCGTGGCACCTACGGGATGCACGTGATCGGCTTTCGTGACGGCTTTCGCGGCCTGGTCGAAAACCGCTTCGTGCCCCTGGAGGGTGACTGCCTCTCGGGTATTCTCACCGTCGGTGGCACCATCCTCGGAACCGGCCGCGACAAGCCCCACAAGATGAACATCGCCGGACGGGTACAGGACATGACGGACGCCATCGTGGAGAACTACCAGTCCAATCATCTGGATGCCATCGTCTGCCTCGGCGGCGGGGGCACCCAGAAGAACGCCCTGCGCCTGATGGAGAAGGGCCTGAACGTCATCACCCTCCCCAAGACCATCGACAACGACGTCGCCCGCACCGACACCACCTTCGGCTTCGACACCGCCCTCGGGATCGCCACCGATGCACTGGACCGACTGCACAGCACTGCCCACAGCCACCACCGTATCATCGTCGCGGAGGTCATGGGGCACAGGGCCGGCTGGCTCACCCTGGGGGCTGGAATCGCCGGGGGCGCCGACGTGATCCTGATCCCGGAGATCCCCTATGCAGTGGACAAGGTCTCGGCAGCGATTCTCAATCGTGTCCGCCACGGCAAGAATTTCAGCATCGTCGCGGTCGCCGAAGGCGCCCTTTCTGTCAGCGAGGCCAAGGCGATCGCCGAAGTCGAACGCGAACGGGAAGAGGCGCAGAAAAAGGAACAACGACGGAAGGCCAAGGAGAGACTCAGGGCATTGGAAACAGCGCGCTCGGGCCATACCCTGAGACTGGCGGAACGCTTGGAAGAGGAAACGGGGCTCGAATCCCGTATCACCATCCTCGGTCACCTGCAACGGGGCGGCATCCCCTCCGCCGGAGACCGCCTGTTGGCCACCCGCCTGGGCACGGCCTGCGCGGACCTCATCGCCCAGGGCACCTTCGGGGTCATGGTGGCCGCCCGTGGGGAGAGTTATGAGGCCGTGCCCCTGGATCGGGTGGCCGGACAACGCAAACTGGTACCGCCCGACCACCCCTGGGTGCGCAGTGCCCGTGAGGTCGGCACGGCCTTTGGGGATTGAAACAACTGAAGAGGCCCCGCCACATCCGCGGCGTGGCCTCTTCAGGGCCAGGCAGGGGAAAAGGGATCAGGCCGCCAGGCGCCTCTCCTCGTCCACCTTGCGCACCAACGGATAGAGATGCTCGGTCTCGCGCTGCAAGCGATCCAGCACCAGGGAGAACATCTCGTTGGTATCCTGTACGAAGGCGTCATGATTGCGGATCACCAGGGAACGATTCGCCGCCGAGGACCATTTCATCATATACTTCTGGAAGATACGCTTGATCTCCTGCCCGCCCGACATGAAGCGGTCAGCCTTGTTGCGGATGTTCTGATCCGGGCTGGCCAGCAGTCTCTTGTATAGGTGGCGATCCACTTGATCCAGGTGGTGCTTCACACCTTCCACATATTCGAAGAAGACATCGCAGGCAATCCGCGTGTCGCACATGGTGCGGTCTTTGATGAGATACAAGAACACATTGGAAAGCTCTGTAATTCGGTGATTTTCTTTGTGCAGTTGCTCGAAATCGATCATTGGGATTTCCTCCAGGGAGTAGTTATAATGAAAATAAGACAAATATATTTTTCTTATTTAAGAGACCCGCTATATATTGATTCGCGGATCAATGGATCGGGACAGACATCCACGCTGCGAATAGCATAATCCCCGGAAACCTGTATGGCAAGATGGAATTCAATCGACCGTTTTGCGAAGCGGCCCGGGACACGAGGGTGTAATAAACCACTTGTTTATCAATCTGCTCCCTTGACAACATGCGGATCTCACCCTTGGACAGGTATTTCCGGAGAAGCGAAAGGCCGCGGCCATATGACCCCAGGACCACGTCATCCAACCACTCAAGTCATTGAAAACCGCGCCAGTGGCCTTCCCTGAAAATGTCTGCGGCAGGGATGCCGCAGTCAAGCCTACAGGGAGGTATTCACGGCGTTTTTCAGGGA
>JALSSC010000020.1 GCA_026984455.1 Chromatiaceae bacterium | reverse complement strand
CGCCGTTCAGGCCCTGAACTGACCCACCACCTGGCGCAGGCCCTCGGCCATCTCTGCCAAGGCGGCATTGGAGGCGTCCATCTCCCGCGCGTCGGCAGCGGTGCGCTCGGCCACCTTGGAGATGCCATCGACGGTCGCGCCCACCTCCTGAGAGACACGGCTCTGTTCCTCGGCGGCACTCGCGATCTCGGTTATCATCGCCGTGATCTCGTTGACCCGAGCATTGATGCCGGTGAGACACTCCCCCGAACGTCCGGCCTGTTCGACCCCCTCGCGGGCGGCATCACGCCCGTCGGCCATAGCCTTCACCACGGTCCCGACCCGCTGCTGGAGGCCTTCGATCATCTGCTGGATCTCCCGGGTCGCATCCTGGGTGCGGCCGGCCAGGGTGCGGACCTCTTCCGCCACCACCGCGAAGCCCCGACCCTGCTCACCCGCCCGGGCGGCCTCGATGGCCGCATTCAGGGCCAACAGGTTGGTCTGCTCTGCAATCCCGCCGATCACGTCCAGGACCGAGCCGATGGAATCGGCATCCTTCTCCAGATCCCCGATGAGGCCCGAAGCGGTCTCCACCTCCTGGGCCAGGGGGCTGATCCTGGCCACCGCCCCCTCCACGATCTCGATACCCTCGCGGGCCTGGGTGTCGGCCCCGCGGGCGGCGGCGGCGGTATTTTCGGCATTGCGTGCCACCTCGCGGATGGATTCCACCATCTGCGCCATGGCCGCCGCAAGCTGTCGGGTCTGCGTCAACTGTCCGTCCATACCTTCGCGGGTGTGGGTACTGATAGTGCGCAGCTGCGCCGAGGCCCCGGCCAGACCATCGGCTGACTCGCCGACCCTTTGTAGCAGACCACGCAGGCGCTCCACCATCTCCCTGGCCGCCCGTTGCAGGGCGCCCAGTTCGTCATCGCGCGTGACCTCCACCTCTACCGAGAGGTCGCCACCGGCGACGCCCTCCATCTTGGCGGCGACCCGCGAAAGGGCGTCACAGGCACTGCGCATCTGCCAGTTCAAGAGCCCGAGCATGAGCAGACCCGCGAGGACCACAACGCCGTAGGTGAGGTATTCGGCTTGGTGTTCGCGGGCCACCACATCCGAGACATCACGCGCGGACACCAGCCAGGCCAACGGCTGCTCCCGGTTTCCCGGGATGGGCTGCACAGCGATCCGATAATAACTGTTCTCCACCCTTTGCACGGTCACGTCCGCGTCCTTGAACGGCATAGAGAGGACCTCGTCCGGGCGGCCTGAATCGCTCCCCGCCACCAGCAAACGACCATCTCCGGCATACAGGGCGGCCATCCCGCCGACCGCCTCTGCGAACTTTCGCAAGGCCATCGCGGGCGATTTGTACAAGACCCCCGCCCCTACCAGCCGCCCGCGCACATACAAGGGCAACGCGACCACCAGTCGCG
The DNA here is from genome assembly GCA_026984455.1 of Chromatiaceae bacterium. Taxonomy (GTDB): domain Bacteria; phylum Pseudomonadota; class Gammaproteobacteria; order Chromatiales; family Chromatiaceae; genus JALSSC01. Next base: position 65,096 of record JALSSC010000020.1, on the reverse strand, counting down.
CCTCCCCCGAAGAGAGACGGACCAGCCCGCGGGCCACCTTCTGCTCGGACAGGGCACGGGAGACCAGGGCGGGCACAGCGCCGGTTCCCTCCTCGGGGGCATGCATCAAGACACGGCCCCCGGCATCCACGACCGCCAAGGCATCGATCAGACCGCCGGCCGAGAGGCGCCGGTAGGTGGGCAGGGCGGCCTCGCGCAAGGCCGGGACATCACCGGCACGCAAGGCCTTGATGGCGTCTCGGTTACGGGTGAGCGTAGTCTTGCCAGATTCCATGGCATCCTCCTCGGCGGCCAGTACCTGCCGCCACAGGGCGTAGCCCTGTTGCAGCACCTCCGCACGCAGCTCATCCTTGCCAAAGCGGTTCACCAACCACCCATTGACCACGGTGCCGAGTGCGGCCAAGACCACCACCGCGCTCACGGCCAAGGTGAAACGGGTACGTAAGCTGTTCAGTTTCATGGCATCCCCCTGGGGAATCCGCAGGGGAAGGAGGAATCCGCCTCCCACCCCTATACAAGATCACTCGACAGGCAACCCGGCTTGCTGCCAGGCAGGGAAGCCGTCCCGATAATAGTGGACCTTGGTGAACCCCCAGGACACCGCCCGGGCGCTGGCCTTGGAGGAACGCATGCACTTGGGACCGTTGCAGTAGATCACCACCGGCTCGTTCTTAGCCACCTCCGCGGAGAGGGATGCCTCATTGAAGACCTTGTGCAGTTCCAGATGGACGGCACCGGCGACACGACCCGCATCCCAATCGCTGTCGCGGCGTACATCCACGAATAGGACCCCCTGCTTGAACAGATCATGGGCCTGGGGGGTGTCTACGGTGACGGCCCCGGGAATCCGGGTGGGAGACAGCCCTCCCGCCACGGCGGCGAGGGAGATCAGGGAAAAGACGAGGGCGGACAGGATACGTCGTGGATGGATCATGGGATGGCTCCTTTGGTGTGGTCGAACAGGGGAAGAGGCGCCGGTCTGTAGTCGCGCCGCCTGGGGCGCGTATGATCGCCGGCTTTCGCCCTTGCCCCTTTTACGGCGATTCGGGAGAAGCCTTGAGCATCGCGGGCCTGCCCGGGCGCGAGAGTACGGCACTTGAACCAGATCATCACCACGGTCCGCAGAGCGCCCACTATCCGGCCAACCCTTCAGGGTGTTTCCGGAGATTGCCCGAGGTCACCTTTTCTTTGACCCAGTAGAGACGACGACTTACCATGCCCCGTCCCGATTGCAGGAATCCAGATGACCCCACAGCGCCTTGCACCCTGGCTGGTACTGACAACCTGTCTGCTCACCGCGTGCGGCCCCTCCCAACCCCCCACCATGCCCCTGTTTCGGGCCATCCACACCGGTAATCTGGACCAGGTCAAACGCCACCTCCGCCAGGGCACGGACATCAACCAAACAGGCCCCGATGGGGAAACGCCATTACATGTGGCCGCCCGTGACGGACGGGTGGCCATGGTGGAGCTGCTGCTGAAGCATGGCGCCTCCATCGATGCCCGCGATCACAACGACCGTACCCCCATGGAACTGGCCCTGCTGGCCGGCAAGGTGCAGGTGGCGCGGGTACTGGCGAAACGCGGCGCGGCCTTCGATCCCCAGGCCCTGCTCCTGCTCATGGCCGACCGGGGCGTCGCCGACCGCGATGTGCTGCGCTTCCTGATACATGCGGGGGCCCGCCTGGACGGGACGGACCAAGAGGGCTTCAGCCCCTTGCACATCGCCATCGTGCGGGGCAATCTGCGTCTCGGCAAGCGCCTTTTGATCATGGGCGCGAACCCGAACCAACCCCTACCCGACGGCAGCCTGCCCCTGGACGCCGCACGCCTCACCGGCATCCCCGAGCTGGTCCGCCTGCTCCGAGACTATGGCGCCCGATCCAAAGGAGACCCGTCCAGCGCCCGCGCCATTCCGAATGATGAGGTGAAGACGCGGACACCGTGAAGATTTTCACCCCGGACCTCTCTGCAGGGGAGAGAGGGAATTCAACGCGCCTGCGGCGCAGTTCAGAGGGTTATATCCAGAATGAGTCAGACCGTTGAAGACCTCACCATCGCCTATCACGAGGACGGCATCGACGTCGTCAAGGAGCTGGACCGGGTGATTCTGTCCAAGGGTGCCTGGTGCACCATCCTCTACCGCTACCAGGAATGGAACCGCAACAAGCAGGAATACGGCCCGGAGAAATACAGCATCCGCCGCTATCAGAAACGTGCCGGAGAATACCGCCAGCAGTCACGCTTCAACATCTCCAGCAAGGCCCAGGCCGAGGCCATCGTCAAGGCCCTGAGGCAATGGACGGAAGGCAATGGAAATGATGGATGAGGCCCTCTATCCCGCCGTCTCCCGCCCGTCCTTCGTGATCCGATACCTCCGCCGGATATCCTCGAGGAGCCCGCGGGCCGCATCCTCCACCATGTCGAACACCCGTTCGAAGCCGTTGGCCCCACCATAGTAGGGATCCGGGACCTCCCGCGTACGCCAGTCGGGAGCGAAATCCATGAACAGGCCCAGCTTCTTCTCCTGTCCGGACGGACACAACCGGCTGATGGCATGGTAGTTGTCCTGGTCCATCACCAGGACGTAGTCGAAACCCTCGAAATCCTCCGCCACGACCTGACGCGCGCGCTGCGCGCTCAGGTCGATCCCCCGCCGGGCCGCCGTTTCCTGGGCCCGCCGATCCGGCGGCTCGCCCACGTGATAGGCGTGGGTCCCCGCGGAATCCACCTCCACCTGCGCGGCCAGCCCCTCCTGCCTCAGCAGGTGTTGAAACACCCCCTGGGCCGTGGGAGAGCGGCAGATGTTACCCATACACACGAACAGTACCCGCACCTTGCTCATGGCTCACCCTTCCCCGCCTCCTTGGCCACCAATGCCTCCACCACCTTGAACATCCGCTCGCTGCCGGCGGTCAGCGTGGGACTGGTGCGGTATTTGCCGGCCACGATGACGCTGGGCACGCCGTCGATGCCGTAACGGCGGGTCATCAATTTGGCCTTGCGTACCTTCATGTCCACCTCGAAGGAATCGTAGGCCGAGAGGAAGGCATCCCGATCCACCCCCTGGCTCGCCACCCAGTCGGCCAGGGCCTGCTTGGTAAACAGGCGCTTGCGCTCCCGGTGCAGGGCGGTGAACAGTTTGGGGTGCAAGCGGTCGAGGACCCCCATCACCTGCATGGCGTAGTAGGCCCGCGCATGGGGCTCCCAACTGGGGCCGAGGATCGCCGGCATGCGCCTGAAGGCGGCCTCGGCCGGTTTGTGGGCCAACCACTTGTCGATAACGGGCTCCAGGTGGTAGCAGTGGGGGCAGCCATACCAGAAGAGTTCCAGGACCTCCACCTTGTCTCCGGTCTCCGTGGGTTGGGGCTGGGCCAAGAGCTGGTAATCGAACCCCTCCTCCAAGGCAAGGACCGGCGTCGCCGCCAAGGCCATGGACAGCACCCAGCCGAAGACGAAAAGGTTGTATCGGGATCTGCTCATTCAGCTCACTCCTCTGATGATGTAACGTTCGTCGCTGGAAGAAAACGCGGGTTCCGTCCAGCGGATATACGACGCAGGACAATCGCGGCATTCGCCAAGGATCGTGATCCGTTGGACCCTGGGAGGAAGAGGGAAGACGCATCACCCCTTTCGGCGACCGGGGCCTCCATGGAAGGGGGCCCTGCCCGACCCGCCTTCAGGACCAGACCTTTTGAGGCCTCACCCAGTGGATGGTTCCGCCCTGAGAACGCTCGACCTCGTCTACCCGGCCTCAAGCCGCGCGTGCCGCCTCCACTACCGCGGCGAGTTGGGAGGAATAGGGCCGCCCCTGCCACACCAAGGCCTCGGGGTGCCACTGGAGGCCCAACACCAGACGCCGGTCGGATATCTCGATGGCCTCCACGACACCGTCGGAGGCATGGGCCGAGGCACGCAGGCCCCTGCCCAACCGGTCTACGGCCTGGTGATGGAAACTGTTCACCTGGAAACGCCCGGCACCACTCACATGGTAGAGGCGGGAACCCTTCTCCACTTCCACCAGGTGAGCCAGGCGGTGGCGCGGCCGGTTGGGGTCGTCGTGATGCACGGCGGTGTGCAGATGGCTGTCGATATCGGGGATGAGATCGCCGCCACGGGCGACGTTGAGCATGTGCATCCCCCGGGAGATACCCAACACCGGCAGATCCCGCTCCAAAGCACGGCGCATGAGATCCAGTTCGAAGGCGTCCCGCTCGCGGTCCCCCTCGTCCGGCTCGCTCCCCGCGGGGCGCCCGCCGTAGAGTGAGGGATCGATATCCCTTCCACCGGAAAAGATCAACCCATCCAGGCGATCGAGAACACGCCCCACGGGAATCTTCAGGCTGGGGGCGAGAATCACCGGAATACCCCCAGCCGCCTCTACCCCACGGGCATAGTCCCAACGCACCACATAGAGGCCGCGGTACTCGGGATCGTTGGCGGCGGTGATGCCAATCAGGGGAACCTCAGAGCGCATAGTCCAAAGCCAGGCCGAGAAATACCGACATCCCGAACCAGTTGTTGTTGAGAAAAGCGGCGAAGCAACGCGCCGGGCGCCGCTCGCGGATCAGGTACTGTTGCCAGGCGAACAGCCCCGCCCCGACCACCAGGCCAGCCCAATATCCAGCCCCCCTCGCCGCATTCCATCCGATCCAGGCCAGCAAGCCCAGCAGAAGCAGTTGCAGCAGGGCGATGATGAGGCGGTCATACCGACCGAACAGGATGGCGGTGGACTTGATGCCGATCGCCCGATCATCCTCCCGGTCCACCATGGCATATTCTGTATCATAGATCAGCGCCCAAAGCACGGCCGCCAGGAACAGCCACCAGGCCAAGGGCGGCACCACGCCCTGGACGGCGCTGAAGGCCATGGGGGCGGCCCAACCGAAGGCTGCCCCCAGGACCACCTGAGGAAGGTGGGTGAAGCGCTTCATGAAGGGATAGGCCGCCGCCAGGGCCAGGGCCCCCAGTGAGAGCAGGACGGTCTGGCGGTCGAGGGTGAGGACCAGGGCGAAAGCCACCAGGCTCAGGCCCACGAACACCCACAGGGCCTCGCGGGGCGATACCAGACCGGTAGCCAGGGGCCGGTCACGGGTGCGCGCCACCCGGCCATCGAAATGCCGATCGGCGTAGTCATTGATGGCACAGCCCGCCGAGCGCATACAGACCACCCCGAGCACGAACACCAGCACCACCTGCCAGGGCGGTCTGCCGTCCCCGGCGATCCACAGGGCCCAAAGCGCGGGCCAGAGCAGCAGGAAGATGCCGATGGGCCGGTTAAGGCGCACCAACAGGGCATAACGGCGCAGACGTTCCCGCCAATCGGGGGGGCTGATCTCCCCGGCCACCTTCACCAACGCCCGCACCCCGCCGGGACATCGCAGGATATGGCCACCTCGGAGGGACGCGCTCCCGCTCCTCCGCCCAAAAAGCGGGGGGGGGTCGGCAACGCGCACGTTGCGATTCTCATGTCGAACACCGGGTTCATCTCGGCAGACCGTGCAGAAAGATCTCGTTCACCAAGAGGGGATGCCCCGCAATATAGAACAGGGTACGCCGCCCCCAGAGTACACCCCGATGCCCTTGGATGCGCATGGGCCCTTCAGCGGGACCGAAGCGGGTCATCTCCATGGACCCGCGCCGCACCGCGGGGTCGGAGAACAGGACCTCCCCCAAGGGCCGGGTACCCAAGCGGCCCAAACGGGCACCCCGCCTCAAGGTCGCCACGGGAATCAGGGTCCGCGCGTAGACCCAAGGGGTGGCGTCACAATGCAACTCCACCTCACGAATCAACACCCGAGCCTCGAAACGCAGCCCTAAGATCCGCGCCTCTCCCGGCAGGGGACGGCCCCAAGCCTGGTCCAGCAAGACCACTCGGAAACGCCGCGGACAGCGGGTCAGGATGCGACGGGTGAGCGAACCCTCGTCCACCAGCCAGGGGCACAGGTCCGCCGGTGGGCGAAGAAGACGGAGGCGGGGCCAGGGCAACCAGCGGGGTTCTCGTGAAGGCTTGGGTTTCAATATGCGCCTTTCTCATCGCAAGAGGTCACTGAATGTCTGACGGCAAGGCCTCCCATCGGGTTGTCTGCCGACGGAAAGGGAAGGCGCGGGCCTCTTCCCGCCATTTTTCGACGGCTTCCCGCGGAAGCAACTGTCGGGGCCGCCCCACCCCGCCGCGAACCGTACCCGATCGAAAACGGAGCCCAAGATTATGGCACAGATGAAGTCCGCAAAAAGCAGGGGAGACAAAGGGGCCCGGATTTGAGATCCTACACCCATGTTGCCGACGCTGCCTCACCTCCTCCCCACTTCGTTCGAACCCCTGCGCCGGATGGGCCTGGAGACCCTCCAGGTCAACCTGGGCTACCGCTGCAATCAGCGCTGCATCCACTGCCACGTGGCCGCGGGTCCCCACCGCAACGAACAGATGGATTCCCACATCCTCGCCCTGGTGTTGGAGACCCTCGCCCAGGGGAAATTCCACACCCTGGACGTCACGGGCGGCGCCCCTGAACTCAATCCGGGTTTCCGCGATCTGGTACGTGGGGCGCGCGCCCTCGGCATCGAGGTCATCGACCGCTGCAACCTTAGCATCCTCTCCGAGCCAGGCCAGGAGGACCTCGCCGAATTCCTCGCCGCAGAGAGGGTGACCGTGGTGGCCTCCCTGCCCTGCTATCTGGAGGAGAACGTGGATCGTCAGCGGGGCGCCGGTGCCTTCGTGCGCAGCATCGCCGGGCTGCGCCGGCTCAACGCCCTCGGCTACGGCGATCCTGCCACAGGCCTCCGGCTCGACTTGGTATACAACCCCCAGGATGCCCAGCTCCCGCCTCCCCAGGCCGGGCTGGAGGACGACTACCGCCGTGTCCTGAGCGAACGCCATGGCGTCCATTTCAATCACCTGCGTGCCCTCGCCAATCTGCCCATCCAGCGTTTCGGCAGCCGCCTGCTCTCCGCCGGGCGTTTTCAGGAATACCTCGACCTGCTGCGTCAGGCCCACCGTGACGAGAACCGTTCCCGGGTCATGTGCCGCACCTTGGTGAGCGTGGACTGGCGGGGCTACCTGTACGACTGCGACTTCAACCAGATGCTTGACCTGCCCCTCAACCTGAAGGGCGTGGAACGTCCGCACCTGCGTGACCTGATCGGGCGCGAACTGGGCGGCAACCCCATCCGGGTGGCCGAGCACTGCTATGGCTGCACCGCCGGTCAGGGCTCCAGTTGCGGTGGCGCCCTCGCGGAGGAACCCCCTCAGCAGTGAGCCGGATCTCGGTGGTGATCCCCTCGCTGAACGAGGCCGATCATCTGACGTCGGCCCTGAACGACTTGGCCCCGTTGCGTGCCGCCGGCCACGAACTCATCCTGGTGGACGGCGGCAGCACGGACGGCACCCCTGAACAGGCGGCGGGGTGCGTGGACCGGGTGTTGCGGTCCGCGCCCGGAAGGGCGTTGCAGATGAACCTGGGCGCCGAGGCCGCCGGCGGTGATACCCTCTGGTTCCTGCACGCCGACACCCGGGTCCCACCGGACGGCCTGCGCGCCCTGGAACGGGCCATCGAGGCGGGCCGCCCCTGGGGCCGGTTCGACGTCCGCCTGAGCGGCGCCCAGCCCCTGTTGCGGGTGGTGGAACGGGCGATGAACCTGCGCTCCCGCCTGACCGGGATCGCCACCGGTGACCAGGGCATCTTCGTGCGCGCCGAGGCCTTTCGCCGGGTGGGCGGTTTCCCGCCCCTGCCGTTGATGGAGGACATCGCCCTGAGCCGGCGTCTGCGCTCCCTCGCCCGGCCCGCCTGCCTGCGCCCCCCCCTGGTGACATCCAGCCGCCGCTGGGAACGAGATGGGGTGGTCCGTACCATCCTGCTCATGTGGCGTCTGCGCCTGGCCTATGCCCTGGGGGCCGATCCCAGACGGCTAGCACGGCGCTACTACGGTTGAGGAAACCCACCCCGGACGGGGCCGCTCAGCCCACCGCGGCCTGTAACGCCGCCACCACCCTATCCTGATCCGATACGCTCAACCAGGGCGACATGGGCAGACTCAGGACCCTTGCGGCCGCCGCGTCGGCACGAGGCACCGGCGCGGCGAAGGCCTCCAGGGCCGGTTGCCGGGTCAGGGGCACCGGATAGTGCACCGCGGTGGGGATCCCCTGCTCCCGCAACGCCCCGGCCACCCTGTCGCGGTCCTCCACCTGCACCGTATACTGCGCATAGACGCTGGTGTTGCAGGGTTCCACATAGGGGGTCTCCACGCAGCCGGCGAGCCGCTCGCTATAGCGTTCACCGATCCTGCGCCTGGCCTCCACCTCATCCGGAAAGACCTCGAGCTTGGCCAGCAGGACCGCCGCCTGCAGGCTGTCCAGACGACCGTTGATGCCGAGCAGGGGGTGATGGTAGCGCCGGTCCTGGCCATGCACACGGATCTGGCGCATACGTTCGGCCAGATCGTCATCGTCGGTGAAACAGGCACCGCCATCGCCATAGCCCCCCAGGGGCTTGGAGGGGAAGAAACTGGTGCAGCCGATGGTGGACAGCGCGCAGGAACGACGTCCCTTGTAGGTGGCACCAAAGCTCTGCGCCGCGTCTTCGATGACCGGAAGCTCCCCGGCCGCCGCCGCGATGGCGTCCATGTCCGCACACTGGCCGTAGAGGCTCACCGGCATGATGGCACGGGTGCGGGGCGTGATGGCCGCAGCCACGGCCTGCGGGTCGATGTTGCAGGTACGGGGGTCGATATCCACGAATACCGGTGTCGCCCCGAGCAGGGCGATCGTCTCCCCCGTGGCGATAAAGGTGAAGGGCGTGGTGATGACCTCGTCCCCCCTGCCGATGCCCAAGGCCATCATCGCCACCAGGAGGGCGTCGGTACCGCTCGACACGCCGATACAGTGCCTCACCCCCACGTATTCGGCCAGACGCCGTTCGAGTTCCTCCACTTCCGGCCCCATGATATAGCGGCCGTGCTCCAGGACCGCCTGGATGCCGGCGTCGATCTGCGGTTTCAAGGCCCGGTATTGGGCCTGAAGGTCTATGAATTGCATGCAAGAATCCCTTGACTGGGGAATGAAAGAGACCGGTCGATGCCGCCTGGGGCGGTTACGCGGAGGAAGGACAATCAGGGAATCGAGCGAGCCACCCTCAGGGGATGAAACGGACGACGGCCACCACCACACCCGCAATCGTGACCATCATCGCGAAGGTCCAGTACATGAACCGGTCCATACGGTGCGCGAGATCCTTGATACTGGCGTTCACCTCCACGAAACGCTTGTCCATTTGCCCGAAACGGGCATTCATGTCCTCGCGCATCTCTTCGAAACGCTTGTCCACCTGCTCGAAACGGGCATTCATGTCCTCGCGCATCTCTTCGAAACGCTTGTCCACCTGCTCGAAACGCTTGTCCACCTGTTCGAAACGCTTCTCCATGAGGCGAAAGCCTTGCTCCATCAGCTCTCTCTGATGCCGCAATCCCTCCTCCACGTGCAGCATCCGATCACGCAGCTCCAGCTCATAACGGACGTTCGCCACCGCCTGGACCGACTGCCCACCCAATTCCTCACGGATCTGCTCCTGAACCAGATGCCGAATCTGCTCCAGATCTTCTTGCGCCAACATAGATATCCAACCTCCACCATGAGAGGAATTCACTTCCTGCGCCCGCAGGGATGAAACACTCTCATACAAGCCTACGGCGATCACTCCCACGTCGCCCGGCCCAGACGATTACATTATACCCGTCGCACGTGAATATTTGGTTTTTCGAGGGTGTTCCTCGTGCCCTTGGGCAAGGCGCGGAAGCGAGCAATCGCCACGCCGCCCAGGGGCGCGAGGGGCGGCCGCAGTGGCGAGGAGTGGCACAGGGAAGTGCCGTCTACGGACCGAAGAACGGAAATATTTGCGTGCGACGGGTATATAAACCCGTGGCACAGGGAGTTGCGTTCGTTCGCGCCCAGGGGCCGGGCAGCACGACGCGTCATAGGGGGCCATGGCAGGCAGAGACAAGGACACCCTGGGGGCGGGACCGTGTCCCTGAAATGCAGATTCCGGGTCTGACGGATATCCGTCAATGGGCATCCCGGGACTCCAGATCCTCCCACCGGGCGTAGGCCGTGGCCAGCTCCCCCTCCAGGGCGTGCAGGCGCCTCTGCAACTCCGCGATCCGTCCGCCCCCCGCCCGGTACAGGGCCGGATCGGCCAACTCTCCCTCCAGGCCGGCCTTCTCGGATTCGAGGGCCTCGATCCGCCCCGGCAGGACCTCCAGTTCCTTGCGCTCCCGGTAGGAAATGCGGGCCGGCTCCCGCCGACGCGGTCTGGATGGCGCCTTGGCCCGAGGCTGGGCCGGGGCCTCGGGGGGCGGCCGTTGCCGCAGCCAGTCGCTGTAGCCACCCACGTACTCGCCCCAATGACCATCACCCTCATGCACCAGGCAAGCGGTGACCAGATGATCCAGAAAGTCACGGTCGTGACTCACCAGCAACAGGGTCCCTTCGTATTCCCCCAGGCGCTCTTCCAGCAGTTCCAGGGTCTCGATATCGAGGTCGTTGGTGGGCTCGTCCAGCACCAGCAGGTTGGCCGGACGCAGGAACAGGCGGGCCAGCAACAGGCGGTTGCGTTCACCCCCCGAAAGGGATTTCACCGGCTGTTGGGCCCGCGCCGGGGTGAACAGGAAGTCCTGAAGCCAGGACAGCACATGGCGCTTGCGCCCCCCCACCTCCACCTGATCGCCACCCTGGGCGAGGCTGTCGCGCACGCGGGCCTCGGGGTCGAGCCGGGCCCGCTGCTGGTCGAAATAGGCCACCTCCAGACGGGTGCCCAGGCGGATGCGGCCCCTGTCCGGGGGCAGTTCCCCCAACAACAGGCGGATCAGGGTGGTCTTGCCGCAACCATTGGGCCCAAGGATACCTACCCGGTCGCCGCGCAGGATCGAGGTGGACAGGTCCTTCACCACCGGGCGCCCGGACCAGGAGAAGCTCACCCCTTCCGCCTCCACGACCAGGCGGCCCGAGGCCTCGCCCGACGACATCCGGATCCGCGCCCGGCCCTGCGGGTCACGGCGCCGGCGGCGTTCTTCGCGCAGGGCCTGGAGGTTGCGTACCCGGCCCTGGTTGCGGGTGCGCCGCGCCTGGATCCCCTGGCGGATCCAGGCCTCCTCCTCGGACAGGCGCTTGTCGAAGCGCGCCCGTTCCAGGGCCTCGGCATGGGCCCGTTCCTCCCGCCGGCGCAGATAGTTGGCATAGTCCCCCGGCCAATCCGTGAGTATGCCCCGATCCAATTCCAGGATGCGGGTGGCGAGCCGTTGCAGGAAGCGACGGTCGTGGGTGACGAAAAGGATGGCCCCGGGGAAGCCCCCCAGAAAGCCCTCCAACCAGTCGATGGCGGCGATATCCAGGTGATTGGTGGGTTCGTCCAGGAGCAACAGATCGGGATCGCCGGCCAGGGCACGGGCCAGCAGGACGCGGCGCTTCAGCCCCCCCGACTGTTGCTCGAAGCGCAGATCCGGATCCAGGCCGAGGCGCGAGATCACTTGCTCCACCTGTTGCTCCAGGCGCCAGGCATCGGCCGCCTCCAGGTCGTGCTGGGCCGCGGCAAGCCGCGCCAGATTCGCCTCCGAGGGATCGGCGGCCACCGCCCGACCCGCCTGGTGATAGGCACGCACCAGATGGGCGCGGTCGGCGAGCCCGCCCGCCACCACCTCAAAGACGCTGCCTTCGAGATCGCTGGGGACCTCCTGCCAGAGGGCCGAGATCCGCACCCCCTGCCCCACCACCCGCTCACCCTCGTCGGCCTGGACCTCGCCGGCCAGCACCCGGAGCAGGGTGGACTTGCCCTCGCCATTGCGTCCGATCAAGGCCACTCGCTCGCCCCTCTCCAGGCCGAGACCCACCCCGTCCAACAGGGGCTCCGCGCCATAGGCGAGATGCAGATTGCGCAATTCCAGCAGGGCCAAGGTCAGACCTCCTTCCGGGCTTGCAAGCGATACCCCAGCTCCCACAAGCCGTTGGGATGTGGCACCTCCAGCGGCTCGCCATCGAGCCAGTGCCAGGGCCCTTCGGGAAACAGCCCGCGCATCGCCTCCAAGGCACAGTGGAAGGGGGGGCCGCCCGCGCGTCCGGTCTGCATGAACAGGGCGAACAGGGTCCCACGCGGTTCGAGCCAGCGCCACAGGCGTCGGGCATAGTCCGTCCAGCGGGACGGCGGCAGGGCGCAGAGGCAGGTCTGCTCGTAGATGGCGGCAAAGGGGCGCTCCGGCTCCCAGGCGAGGACATCGGTCTGGACCAGATCCGCCGCCAGACCCGCCTCCGCCAGGCGCTTCCGCAGGCACTCGATGGGGGTCGCGGCCAGATCCAGGGCCGTCACCCGGGCCCCGGCGCGGGCCAGGGCCTCCACCTCATAGCCATGGCCACAGCCCGGGACCAGGACCCGCCGCCCGGCCAGGCCGCCCGGGGTGACCCATTCATCCAGGGCCGGGCTGGGCCCGCCGCGATCCCATCCGGTCCGACCCTCGCGGTACATCTGCTCCCAGGGCGTCGCATCGTCACTCATCTGTCCCCTCTCTCCACACCAAGGCCGAAAGACGGGCATTCTATACCGTTTTTCGAGGCCGCCCCGGGGCCCGAGGGCGGGGTGATAGAGGTGCCCCATAGGCGAAGACCCCTGCATGAGGGGCATGATCCGGCGGGGATCCGCACGCTCACGAATCCTCATGCCCTCCTCTGGCCCTCTCGGCGCCCGAGGGTTCATACACCCGTGGCACGTGAATATCTCGCTACTGCGGCCGCCCCAGGACCACGTCATCCAACCACTCAAGTCATTGAAAACCGCGCCAGTGGCCTTCCCTGAAAATGTCTGCGGCAGGGATGCCGCAGTCAAGCCTACAGGGAGGTATTCACGGCGTTTTTCAGGGAAGGCCACTGGCAGAGGGACGGTTAGATGACGGAGCCCTGGGCCGCCCCTCGCAACACGACATATTCACGTGCGGCGAGTATAGTTCTTCCTTCGCGCCATCCAACCCGGGAGAACGACAACGGTGGATACCAAGATCCTGCTCGACGAATCCGACATCCCCCGCGAGTGGTACAACGTGGTCGCGGACATGCCGAATCCGCCCGCCCCACCCCTGGGGCCGGACGGCCAACCGGTGGGACCCGAGGCCCTGGAGGCCATCTTCCCGCCCGGCGTGATCGAACAGGAGGCGAGCGCCGAGCGCTGGATCACCATCCCCGACGCCGTGCGCGAGGTCCTGCGTCTGTGGCGCCCTTCGCCCCTGTACCGTGCCCATCGGTTGGAGCAGGCCCTCGAGACCCCGGCGCGGATCTTCTACAAGAACGAGTCGGTGAGCCCGGCCGGCTCCCACAAACCCAACACCGCCGTGGCCCAGGCCTTCTACAATCGCCAGGCCGGCATCAAACGCCTCACCACCGAGACAGGGGCCGGTCAATGGGGCTGCGCCCTGTCCCTGGCCGGGCAGTTGTTCGGCCTCGACGTGCGCGTGTTCATGGTCCGGGTGAGCTACGAGCAAAAGCCCTACCGCCGTACCCTGATGCAGACCTGGGGCGGGGAGGTCTTCGCCAGCCCCACGGACCTGACCGAGTCCGGCCGCAAGATTCTCGCCCGGGATCCGGACACCCCCGGCTCTCTCGGCATCGCCATCTCCGAGGCCGCCGAAGAGGCCGCCGGGCGCGCCGACACCAACTATGCCTTGGGCTCGGTCCTCAACCACGTCCTCCTCCATCAGACCGTGATCGGCCTGGAGGCCAGGAAGCAGATGGAACGAATCGGTGCCTATCCCGACGAGGTCTATGCCCCTTGCGGCGGCGGTTCCAACTTTGGCGGCATCGCCTTCCCCTTCTTCGCCGACAAGGCCACGGGCCGCGAGGTGCGCTTGGTGGCCGTGGAACCCACCTCCTGCCCGACCCTCACCAAGGGCCTCTATACCTACGATTTCGGCGACGCCATCGGCCTTACACCCTTGCTCAAGATGTTCACCCTGGGCCACGATTTCGTCCCCCCGGGGATCCATGCCGGGGGCCTGCGCTACCACGGCGACGCCCCCCTGGTGAGCCAGTTGCACGAGGAGGGCCTAGTGGACGCCGTGGCCATTCCGCAGTTGGAGACCTTCCAGGCCGGTGTCCTCTTCGCTCGCACCGAAGGCATCGTCCCCGCCCCCGAATCCACCCACGCCATCGCCGCGGTGATACGCTCGGCACGCGAATGCGCCCGTTCCGGTGAACCCCGGACTCTGTTGTTCAACCTGTCCGGGCACGGACACTTCGACATGGCCGCCTACGAACGCTACTTTGCCGGCGATCTCAAGGACTTCGAGTATCCGGCCGAGGCCATCGAGAAATCCCTTGCCCACCTGCCCCACTTCGGCGACGGCTGATATCCGCTCCATAAAGACGATGGTCAAGAACGTCACTCTCCGCGAGGCCTGGTCGGGTGAGGCCGATTGCCTCAATTGCACCCTGCGCACATCGGTCCTGTTCGCAGGCCTGGACGAAGGGGATTTCGAGCACATACACGAACCCATCGATCAATTCGTGCTCAAGCCCGGCGCCACCCTGTATCGTACCGGAGACTCCGCTGACCACATGTACACGGTGCGCCACGGGCTGCTCAAACTGGTCCAGTTTCTGCCCGACGGCGGCCAACGCATCGTCCGTCTGGCCCGCACCACCGATGTCATCGGCCTCGAGGCCCTGGTCGAGTCCGTCTACCACCACCAGGCGACCGCCCTGCAAGAGACCGAGGTGTGCCGCTTCCCTACCGAAGTGGTACGCCGTCTGGCCCAGGAGAACCCCCACCTGCACGAAGAACTGATGCGCCGTTGGCAGCGTGCCCTGAGCCAGGCGCACGCCTGGCTCACCGAACTGTCGACCGGATCCGCCCGCCAGCGGGTGGCGCGGCTGCTGCTGCGCCTGATCAGAGAAACCGACGACAGTGAGTGCGACCTCTTCGGGCGCGAGGACATGGGCGCCATGCTCGGCATCACCACCGAGACCGCCAGCCGCACCATCGCCGACTTCAAGCGCCGCAGCCTGCTGGTGGAGACCCGTCCCAATCACTTCCTGCTGGACGTCCCCAACCTCAGGCGCATCGCCGAGGATTGAGTTGATTTCGCCCTGTGCGGGGGCTATGCTTGCGCGCTCGATTTTGTTGGGAGTCAGCGATGCGTCAACCCTTGGTAGCAGGCAACTGGAAGATGAACGGCTCGCGCCAGAGCGCAATCGAGCTGCTGAACGGGATCAAGGCGGGGATCTCCGAAGTCACCACCGCGGAGGTGGCGGTGTGCCCCCCCAGCATCTTCATCCCCCTCGCCTGGCGCACCCTCGCCGACACCCCCATCGCCTGGGGCGGACAGGATGTCTCGGTGCATGAAAGCGGCGCCTACACCGGCGAGATCGCCGGCTCCATGTTCGCCGACTACGATTGCAAGTACGTCATCGTCGGCCACTCGGAGCGACGCACCTACCACGGCGAGAGCGATACCCTGGTGGCGGAGAAGTTCGAAGCCGCCCGCAAGGCCGGCCTGATCCCCATCTTCTGCGTCGGCGAGACCCTCGAAGAACGCGAGCAGGGCATCACCGAGCAGGTGGTGGGTCGCCAGGTGGATGCAGTCATCAGCCGGGGCGGAGTCGGTCTCCTGGCCCAGGGCGTCGTCGCCTACGAACCGGTATGGGCCATCGGCACCGGGCGTACCGCCAGTCCCGAACAGGCCCAGGACGTCCATGCCTTCATCCGCGCCCGCATCGCCGCCCACGACCCGGAGGCAGCCGCCGAGGTGCGCATCCTCTATGGGGGCAGCATGAAACCCGGCAACGCCGCCGAACTCCTGGCCAAGCCGGACATAGACGGCGGCCTCATCGGCGGGGCCTCGCTGAAGGCGGCCGACTTCCTCGCCATCTGCACGGCCGCCAACGCCTGAGGCCCCCATGCAAACCATCCTGGTCGTATTCCATGTCTTTCTGGCCATCGGCATCGTCGGTCTCGTGCTGATGCAACACGGCAAGGGCGCCGACGCCGGAGCGGCCTTCGGCAGCGGCGCCTCCGCCACCGTGTTCGGCGCCCGCGGCTCCGCTTCCTTCCTCTCCCGCGCGACCGCGGTGTTGGCCGCACTGTTCTTCGCCACCAGCCTGGCGCTGGCCTACTATGCCAGCCAGGCGGGCAAACAACGCAGTCTGGTGGAGGATGTCGCCACCGCACCGGCGTCCCAGCCCCCCGCCGCGCCGATGAAGCAGGCGCCCAAGGCCGACATCAGCGACCTGCCGCCCATTGCTGCGCCCCCCAAACGGGCGGAGGGGCCACCGGTCCCGCCCGCGGGAACGGATGCAAAGAAAGGCGCCTCGGAGTAGAATGCTTGTTCGTTATTGACGCCGATGTGGTGGAATTGGTAGACACGCTGTCTTGAGGGGGCAGTGGCGCAAGCCGTGCCGGTTCGACTCCGGCCATCGGCACCATTTCATGCCTGTCACACACGGGCAGAGACGACCCGCTGATCCTTCCAGGATCAGCGGGTTTTTTCTTTTGACCCCTATCGTAAGGAGCACCTGATGGTTCAGACGGAAGACAGTCTGATCTGGATCGACCTGGAGATGACCGGGCTCGACCCTTTCCGCGATCAAATCCTCGAGATCGCCACCGTGGTCACCGATGCCCACCTGAACATTCGCGCCCAGGGACCGGCCATCGCGATCCATCAACCCGACTACATTCTCGAGGCCATGGACGAATGGAACCGCAAACAACACGGGCAGTCCGGGTTGATCGAACGTGTTCGCGCCAGTGAATACGACGAACAACGCGCAGAACGTGAGACCCTGGCCTTTCTGGAGGACTACGTCCCGGCGGGAAAGTCACCCATGTGCGGCAACAGCATCTGCCAGGACAGGCGCTTTCTGGCCCGTTGCATGCCCAAGTTGGAGGCCTATTTCCACTACCGCAATCTGGACGTGAGCACGCTCAAGGAACTCGCCCAGCGCTGGGCCCCGGGGATCGCCAAGGGATTCGAGAAGGACTCCCAGCACCTTGCCCTGAACGACATCGAGGACTCCATAGACGAGCTGCGCTATTACCGGGAATACTTCCTGAAGACGGGCCAGCGGAGCAGCGACCGGCGTTAGGCCACGCATACCTGTGCGTCCGCCGCACAGGCGTCTTCGGCAACCTCCGGTCCGTAGACGGATGTTCCTGCATCAGGCCCCGGTATCTGCTAGGCGAGGGCGTTGCTCTCGTCCCCGAACCAGGCACGGTGGCACACAAAAAACCGGGGGCGGATCACTCCGGCCCCCGGTCTCTCAACCGGACCCAGCGCCCCTGCCGGGGCGCTGAGGAGAGATCACTCGGTAACGATCTCCACCCGGCGGTTCTTGGCTCGGCCCGCACGGGTGCTGTTGTCGGCCACTGGCTGACTCTCACCCATGCCCTTGATGGTGATGTGATCCGCCGCCACGCCCTTGCGGATCAGATAGTCGGCGGTGGCCCGGGCGCGCCGCAGGGAGAGCTTCATGTTGTAGCTTTCCGGCCCGACGCTGTCGGTATGACCAATGACGGTGAGGTGCTCATCGCCGGCGCTGGCCGCGATCTTGTCGGCGATCTCGTCCAGGGCGGCCTTCATGGCGGGCTTGAGCCGGGCACTGTCGAAATCGAACTCGTCGTTGACCAGATCGATCGTGACGTTACCCATGATCTGACAGCCGTCGTGATCAACCTTGGCACCGGCGGGGGTACCCGGACACTTGTCTCTATAGTCCGGTACGCCGTCGCCGTCCGAGTCGAGCGGACAACCGATGGAATCCACCTTCACGCCCTTGGGGGTACCGGGGCACTTGTCGAGGTAGTCCGGCACGCCGTCGCCGTCGGAATCGATGGGGCAACCCACGGCATCTACTTTGACACCCTTCGGCGTACCCGGACACTTGTCCTTGTCGTCGGTGACGCCGTCACCGTCGGAGTCCACCACGTCACCGCATTCCTTCATGGGCTGGCGCAGACCGTCGGCCACCTTCCAGCACTCGCCGTAGCTGGTCTTGACCACACCGTTGGAGGCCTTGTGGGCCACATAGCCCATATCCTTCCCGGCAAAGGCGGGGGCACCGGCCCCCAGGGAGACGAGGAGCGCCGCCGGAGCGGCCACGGTCAGAAGACGGCTCAATTTGAATTTCTCATGCATTGTTTGCAATCCTTAAAAGCTAGGTTATCCGGAAGTTTGGTACGCTGGCGCCGTAGCCCCGCGAATACGCCACGGGACAGCCGGAGTCCGGGCGACCCCCACCAAATCCGATCCGAAGCCTAACATGTTTTTTTTGTCTATTGAACCGAAATGCCTCCGGCACGAAGCAAGACCAGTATGGATCTGACCCTGCCCGCAGGCCTCACCCCCGGGGATTTCATGTCGGAATACTGGCATCGCCGGCCCCTGTTCATGCCCCAGGCCCTGGCCGGGGTCGAACCCCCGTTGAGCGCCGACGAACTGGCGGGCCTGGCGTGCGAACCCGAGGTGGAGTCCCGCCTGGTGCTGGAACGTGGGGGCGCATATCCCTGGGAGGTCCGTCATGGGCCTTTCCCCGAGGACGCCTTCCGGGATCTGCCTCGGAGCCACTGGACCCTGCTGGTACAGGACGTGGACAAGCACCTGCCGGGGGCCGCCGCTCTTCTGGAACCCTTCCGTTTCGTCCCGGACTGGCGCTTCGACGACCTCATGGTGAGTTACGCCGCCGACCAGGGCTCGGTGGGGCCTCACATCGACGAATACGATGTCTTCCTGATTCAGGTCCGGGGGCAACGGCGGTGGCGCATCCACACCCGGCCGGTGGCGGACGACGCCTTCATTCCCGGGCTCGACCTGCGTCTGCTCCCGGAATTCGAGCCGGAGGAGGACTGGCTGACCCAACCCGGCGACGTCCTCTACCTGCCCCCGCGGGTGGCCCATTGGGGCGTCGCCCAAGGGGAATGCATGACCTGTTCCGTGGGCTTTCGCGCCCCCGGACTGCGCGAACTGGCCCAGAGCTGGACCGACACCCTGGTGGAACACGCCATCCCCGCGGCGCATTACCGCGACCCCCGCAGCAGCCCACCCCGGGCGGGCGCGGAGATCCCCGAGGCGGTGGTGGCCCAGTTCGAACACCTGTTCGCGCCCTTGCGCCACCAGGACCCGGACCTGCTGCGCCAATGGCTCGGGCGCTTCCTCACCGAACCCAAGGAAAACCTCCAGCTGGAACCGGCGGCCCATCCGCTGAGCGGCGCCCAGATACGCCGGGCCCTGCTCCGTGGCGGCTGTCTTTGGCGCCATCCCTACACGCGCTTCGCCTTCGTGCGCGGCAGCGGGCGCCAGGACTGGCTGTGTGTCAACGGCGAGGCCATCCCCTGCCCCCAGGGCATGCACAACTTCCTGCGCCGCATCACCGACAGGCGGCAACTGTGCCGCGAGGACCTGCGTCCCTGGCTGGACCGGCCGCCATTTCCGGACCTGCTCGCCCGGCTGCACGACCTGGGCGCCCTGGTCTGGGACGCCGGCCCACTGGAACACGAATGAGGGCCTCCCTGCCTGCCCCGCATACCGGCCCCTTCGACGCGCCCGGCCTGGAAGACCTGCGCCGGGCCGGCGACACCCTGGTACGGCGGGCCCGCCAGGAGATCGCCCTGCTCAGTCTGGACCTGGACGCCGCCCTGTACGACCGCGTCGAGTTCATCCAGGCGCTCAAGACATTCGCCCTCGCCAGCCCCCGCCGCCGCATCCGGATCCTGGTGAAGGACCCCAAGCCCGCCCTGCTTTCGGGCCATCGTCTGCCCTATCTGGCCGAACGCCTGAGTTCCCGTATCTTCATCCGGCGCCTGCCCGAGTTGGACGCGGAGATCCAGGCATGTCTGCTGCTTGCAGATCGTCATGGTTACCTTCGCCGCCCCTCGTGCCGCCTGCGTGACGGGGTGGCGGACTTCCACGCCCCCCTGGAGGTGGCCCGCCACTGGGACGAATTCGAGGAACGCTGGCAACGCTCCGTGGAAGACCCGGCCTTGAGGCGACTGCACCTATGAGACATCCAGCCATGGTCATCATCGCCCTGCTGTTCTGCCTTCCGGGGCCGGTCACGGTCGGCCTGGCCGGTCCCCTCTCCTTCAGGGTCGAGCTGTATCAGGGGACACGGCCCCCCTCCTCCGGCCTGGGCACCCGCCGTGGCACGATCCAGTCCGTGCGCATCCGGGAAGGGGCCTGGGCAGGCCTGGAGCGCATCCGCTTCCTGCCCCCCAGGGATTGGGCGGTGATGAGCGGCCCCCTGGGGGGTGTCGGGGCCATGCCCATGGACCCCGGAAGGGGTGCCCGTCGCGGGCTCTGGGTACGCCCCCGCCAACTCGGCAACGGCAGGATCGAAGTGGAACTGGAGACCTCGGGCACCTACCCGGACGACTCGGGCGCCATCCGCCTCAGGACCCGCCTGGAGCTACCGCCGGATCGCTGGACAGAGATCGCCGGCCAGGGCGCCCCGCCCGCAGACGGTGTCCACCGGACCACCCGGGCCCGCGACCGAATTCACATATGGCTCAAAGTAGCCCGCACAAGCCCTTGATTCAAGATATCTCTTTTGCGAGGATACGCCTTTACTTACTGACCACCTCCCGCCTCATCACTATGCGCAGACGTGATCTCCTCGCCGCCGGCCTCACCCTGGCCACCGCCCCCGGTCTGGTCCTTGCCGCCCGCCGCCGGGTGCTCAGACTTCACCATACCCACACCGAAGAATCCCTCGCCGTAACCTATCGCCAGGGCAGCCGCTACCACACCTGGGGGTTGAGGCGGCTCGATCACTTCCTGCGCGACTTCCGCACCGGGGAGGTGAAGGCCATGGACCCCCACCTGTTCGATATTCTGTGGGAGATACAGCAGGAGGCCGGACACCACGACGGCCGCTTCGAGGTGATCAGCGGCTACCGCTCCCCCAAGACCAACGCCGCCTTACGCAGACGCAGCAAGGGCGTGGCCAGACACAGCCAGCACCTGCTCGGCAAGGCCGTGGACGTGCGCCTGCGGGGCACCACCACCCGGCATCTGCGCGACTGCGCCCTGAAACTGGCCGAGGGCGGGGTGGGTTACTACCCGCGGTCGGACTTCGTGCATCTGGACACGGGGCGGGTACGGCACTGGTAGGTGCCACCTGAGGCGGTTGAGGCCAAGAGGTGAATCACCTGCGACGCTCAGTCTGGCCTCAATAGGGTGATCGGAAAATGCTTGGTAATACCTTGGTCACGTGAAACCAGGGTCATCCCGGCTGCGGCGGCCTGAGCGGCAATGAGGCAGATCGCCAGGACAGGATCCCAGCCGCCCCCCATGCGACGATAACGGCATAATGCCTGACCCGCGAGCCACGCCGCTTCCCACGGGATTGCGTCTCGACGAAACACGGTCCGGGGGGAGCCGTCGGAACAACGTGCGAGACAAGCCCGCGACGCCGGCCCGAATGTCCCGTCGGCCCCGAGGACATCGGGCAGGACATGGGTATACCCGTCGCACGGAAATATTTCGTTTTTCGAGGGTGTTCCTCGTGCCCCTGGACAAGGCGCGGGAGCGAGTCATCGCGTGGACTATGGCGAACAATCGCCACACCACCCAGGGGTGTGAGGGGCGGCCGCAGTAAGGTGGGTATGGATTTATATTCGTACCCCGCTTGGCCCGAGGACGCAAGACACCCTACTCTCCGGAGATCCACCGGTCCCGGGCCGCCTTGGCGCGGCTGAAGATGGCGTAGAGTTCGTCGCCGGCCTCCGCGTCCAGGGCCGAGGCCAGGCCCTCGAGTTCACCGGCGAAGCGGCGCAACATGGCCCCCAGGGCCTCGCGGTTGGCCAGACAGATGTCACGCCACATCTCGGGATTGCTGGAGGCGATGCGGGTGAAGTCACGGAAGCCGCCGGCGGCGTAGCGGAAGATCTCGTCGTTCTCGCGCATCCGCGCGAGCAGGTCCACCAGGCCGAAGGCGAGCATGTGGGGCAGATGGGAGGTGGCGGCCAGGACCTCGTCGTGATGCCCGGGCGGCATCCGGTCCACCTTGGCCCCGCACCGGCGCCACATGGCCTCGACCCGCCGCACGGCCCCGGGGTCGGTGCTCTCCAGGGGGGTGAGGATGACCTGCCGCCGGCGATAGAGTTCGGCGAAGGCGGCCTTCGCCCCGCTGTGCTCGGTACCGGCGATGGGGTGACCCGGCACCAGCCAGGGCGGTACCTGGCCGAATACGGCGCGGGCGTCGTCGATCACCGTGCCCTTGACGCTGGCCCCGTCGGTGACCACCGCCCCCTCGGCGAGGTGGCCGCGAATGGCGGCGAACACGGAACGGATCTGCCCCAGAGGGACGGCCACGAAGACCATATCCGCCCCGGCCACGGCGGTGCCCGGATCGCGGTGGTAACGATCGACGATCCCCAGATCCCGCGCGGTCTCCAGGTTGGCCAGGGTACGCCCGCAGCCCACCACCTCGCCCACCGCCCCCACGGCCTTCAGGGCCAGGGCGAGGGAACCGCCGATGAGGCCCACGCCGATGACCGCGAGGCGCTCGATCACGCCCCCAGGACCTCGCCCAGGGCCGCGAGAAAGCGCCGGTTCTCCTCCGGCAGGCCCACACTCACCCGCAGGTGCCGGGGCAGCCCATAGTTGGCCAGCGGGCGGGTGATGACCCCGCGCCGGAGCAGCGCCTGGTCCACGGGCCCCGCCGGACGGCCCAGGTCCAGGGTGATGAAGTTGCCCACCGAAGGGATATAGGCGAGGCCCAGGGCCTCCAGGCCGGCGGCGAGTTGTCCCAGGCCCTCGCGATTGAGCCCCACCGAGGTGAGCACGTGCTCCCGGTCGCCGAGGGCGGCCTCGGCCGCGGCCTGGGCCAGGGAATTCACGTTGAAGGGCTGACGCACCCGGTTGAGCCAGTCCGCCACCCGGGGATGGGCCAGGGCGTAACCCACCCGCAAGGCGGCCAGGCCATGGATCTTCGAGAAGGTACGGGTGACGATGAGATTCGGATACCGATCCAGCCACTGGCGGGCGTCCGGGTAGTCGGGCTCCTGGACGTATTCGAAGTAGGCCTCGTCCACCACCACCATCACCCGGGAGGGGAGTTCGCGGAGGAAGGCCTCCAGTTCATTCGCGCCCAGCCAGGTCCCGGTGGGATTGTTGGGATTGGCGATGAAGACCACCCCGGTGTCCTCGCCCACCCGGGCGGCCATGGCCTCCAGGTCGTGGCCATACTCCCGCGCCGGGGCGACCCGGGCGCGGGCCCCCACGGCCTGGGTGGAGATGGGGTAGACCGCGAAGGCGTATTGGGAGAACACCGCCTCCCGGCCCGGCCACAGAAAGACCCGGGCCACCAGGTCGAGACAGTCGTTGGAGCCGTTACCCAGGATCACCCGGGCCGGATCGATATCCTGATGACGGGCGATGGCCTGGCGCAAGGCGTAACCGCCGCCGTCGGGATAGCGGCCCAATTCGGCCAGATGGGCCCGTACCGCGGCGCGGGCCTCGGGCCCCGGTCCCAGGGGATTCTCGTTGGAGGCGAGCTTCACCGAGCCCTCGACCCCCAGTTCCCGCTCCAGCTCGCTGACGGGCTTGCCCGGGACATAGGGACGGAGTTCCCCCACCCCGGGGGCGATGGGCGCAAGATCGAGGGTCATCACAACACCGCCACGGGATAGGAACCCAACACCCGGAAGAAACGCGCCTCCCGGTCCAATTCGGCGAGGACCTCGGCCACCCGGGGGTCGCTGCGGTGGCCCTCGATGTCCACGAAGAAGACGTATTCCCACAGGTTCACGCGCGAGGGGCGCGACTCGATGCGGGTCATGCTGATGCCGTGTCTGGCCAGGGGCGAGAGCAGCGCATGCAGCCCCCCGGCCTCGTTGCGGCAGGCCAGCACCAGGCTGCTCTTGTCCTCGCCGCTGGGCGGGGCGTCCCGCGGACCTATGACCAGGAAGCGGGTGGTGTTCTCCGGCTCATCCTCGATGTTGCGGGCCAGCACCTCCAGGCCATAGAGGTCGGCCGCGGCCTCGCCGGCGATGGCCGCGGCATCGCCGTCCGCCTGGGCGCGCAGGGCGGCCTCGGCATTGCTTGGCAGGCTGATGCGTTCGGCCTGGGGCAGGTGCGCGTCCAGCCAGCCCCGGCACTGGGCCAGGGACTGGTAGTGGCTGTAGACGCGCCGGATCCCCTCCAGGCCGCCCCCCCGGCGCAACAGGTGGTGGTGGATACGCAGGGTGACCTCGCCGCAGATGGCCAGGGGCGAGGTCATGAAGCGATCCAGGGTGTGGCTGATGACCCCCTCGGTGGAGTTCTCCACCGGCACCACCCCGTAATGACAGGCCCCTGCCTCCACCTCGCGGAAGACGTCGGAGATGGAGCCCAGGGGCACGCTGCCGACGGCATGGCCGAAGTGCTTGAGGGCGGCGGCCTGGGTGTAGGTGCCCGCGGGCCCCAGGAAGGCGATGCGCAGGGGCTCCTCCAGGGCGAGACAGGCCGACATGATCTCGCGGAACAGGCGCGCCACCGTCTCGCCTTCCAGGGGCCCGGGGTTGCGTTCCTTGACCCGGCGCAGGATCTCGGCCTCGCGCTCGGGACGGTAGAACTCGGCCCCGGGGTCGGCGACGAGCTTGATCTCGGCCACCTCCCGGGCGGCCCGGCCACGCGCCGAGATCAGTTCCAGGAGCTGGCCGTCGATGGCGTCGATGCGCTCGCGAATGGCCTGCAGGCGCGGATCCTCGGGCATCTCAATCGCGCCGCGCACACCCCAGGCAGCGCACCGACTTGACCCCGTCGATGGCGCGGATATGGTCCAGCACGGCATCCGGCGGCGGCCGGTCCACGTCGATCAGGGTCATGGCGATGTCCCCGCGGGAACGGTTGAGCAGGTCCTGGATGTTGAGATCGACCTCCGCCAGGTGGGTGGAGATCTGTCCCACCATGTTGGGCACGTTGGCGTTGACCACCGCGATCCGGTAACCGGTCTCGCGTGGCAGATGGATCTCGGGGAAGTTGACCGAGTTGCTGATATTGCCGTTCTCCAGATACTCGCGCACCTCGTCCGCCACCATGACCGCGCAGTTGTCCTCGGCCTCCCGGGTGGAGGCGCCCAGGTGCGGCAGGGCCACCACCCGCGGGTGGTCCTTGATGCGGTTGTTGGGGAAGTCGCAGACATAGGCATACAGGCGGCCCTCGTCGAGGGCGGCACAGGCGGCCTCGTCGTCCACGATGCCGTCGCGGGCGAAGTTGAGCAGCACCGCCCCGGACTTCATCAGGCGCAGGCGCTCGGCGTCGATCATCCCCCGGGTCTTGTCGGTGAGGGGCACGTGGAAGCTGACGAAATCGGCCCGGGCCAGGAGGTCGTCCACCGACAGGGCCTGCTCCACCTGGGAGGAGAGCTGCCAGGCGCGCTTCACGGTGATGGTGGGATCATAGCCCAGCACCCTCATGCCGAGGCCGACGGCGGCATTGGCCACCCGCACGCCGATGGCCCCGAGACCGATCACCCCCAGGGTGCGACCGGGGAGTTCGAAGCCCACGAACCGCTTCTTGCCCGACTCCACCGCCTTGTGGATGGCGGCGTCGTCGCCCTCCAGGCCGCGGGCGAAGGCCCAGGCCGGGGCGATGTTGCGGGCGGCCATGAGCATCGCCGCCAGGACCAGTTCCTTGACCGCGTTGGCGTTGGCCCCCGGGGCGTTGAACACCGGGATGCCCCGCTCCGTCATCCGCTCCACGGGGATGTTGTTGACCCCCGCACCGGCGCGGCCGATGGCCTTCACCGTCTCCGGGATCTCCATGTCGTGCATCTTGTAGGAACGCACCAGGATGGCGTCCGGGTGGGCGATCTCCGAGGCCGCCTCGTAGCGCTCCCGCGGCAGGCGGTCGAGGCCGGCCACGGAGATGTTGTTCAAGGTCAGGATCTTGTAGTTCATAGGGTGGTCGTCCTTCAGCCGTGGCGGCGCTCGAATTCGGCCATGAACTGGATCAGGGCCTGGACGCCCTCCTCCGGCATGGCATTGTAGATGCTGGCGCGCATCCCACCCACCGAGCGGTGGCCCTTGAGGGTCACCAGGCCGGCATCCGCCGCCTCGGCCAGGAACACCGGGTCCAGCGCGGGGTCGGCGAGGGTGAAGGGGACATTCATGCGCGAGCGGCTGCCGGGCTCCACCGGGTTGTGGTAGAAGTCGGAGCCGTCGATGGCGGCATACAGGGCCTGGGCCTTGCGGGCGTTGATCTCGCCCACCGCACTCAGGCCGCCGAGGCCCTTGAGCCACTGGAACACCAGCCCGGCCAGATACCAGGCATAGGTGGGGGGCGTGTTGTACATGGAACCGGCCTTGGCCTGTACCTCATAGTCGAACAACGTGGGGGTGCCGGCCATGGGCTTGCCCATGAGGTCCTCGCGCACGATCACCAAGGTCAGACCGGCCGGGCCGACATTCTTCTGCGCCCCGGCATAGATCAGCCCGTAGCGGGTCACGTCCAGGGGCCGGGAGAGGATGGAGGACGACATGTCGGCCACCAGGGGCACCGCGCCGGTCTCCGGGACATAGGGGAATTCGACCCCGTGGATGGTCTCGTTGGGGGTGTAGTGCACATAGGCCGCCCCCGGCGAGAGACTCAGTTCCTCTTGGGCCGGGGCGCGGGTGAAGCCCTCTTCGGAGGTGTCGGCGACGCGATGGACACGGCAGTAGCGCTTGGCCTCGGCGATGGCCTTCTTGGACCAGGCGCCGGTATTGATGTAGTCGGCCAGATCCTTGCCGCGCAACAGGTTCATGGGCACCATGGCGAACTGGGCCGTGGCCCCGCCCTGGAGGAACAGGACCTTGTAGCGGTCCGGAATGGCCATGAGTTCGCGCAGGTCGGCCTCGGCCCGTTCGGCGATGGACAGGAAGGCCTTGCCACGATGGCTCATCTCCATCACCGACATGCCGCTGCCGCGCCAGTCCAGCATCTCTTCCTGGGCCTGTTTCAACACCGTCTCGGGGAGCGCGGCCGGACCCGCGCTGAAATTGTACACTCGACTCATTGCTTCCACTCTGGTTTGGATAAGACAAATTCGGAGGACGGGTCAGCCCCACCATGGCCCCGGCGAGGCCCGCCGGGCCCGACCCACCCGGGCCGGGATCAGGCCTCGCCCTCCAGGGTATCGATGCGCTCGATGCCGGCCAGGCGTTCACCCTCGCCCAGACGGATGAGGCGCACCCCCTGGGTGTTGCGCCCCTGTACCGGGATCCCATCCACCGAGGTGCGCACCAGGGTGCCGCCATCGGTGATGAGCATGATCTCGTCGCCCGCGCGCACCCGCACCGCCCCCACCTGCTCACCGTTGCGGGCATTGGTGACGATGGACACCACCCCCTTGCCGCCGCGCCCGCGCAGGGGAAACTCACCGATGGGGGTGCGCTTGCCGTAACCGTTGGCGGTGGCGGTGAGGATCTCTCCCTCGTCGGCCACGATCAGGGCGATCACCCGCTGCCCCGGGGCCAGTTGCATCCCGCGCACCCCGCGCGCCAGGCGACTCAGGGGGCGTACCTCGGAGCCCTTGAAGCGGATGGCCTTGCCGTCGCTGGAGAACAGCATCACCTCGCGGCTGCCGTCGGTGATGGCCACCCCCACCAGTTGGTCGTCGTCCGCCAGATCCAGGGCGATGAGCCCGCGCGCCAGGGGCCGGGAGAAATCGGTCAACGGGGTCTTCTTGACGGTGCCGCCGGCGGTGACCATGAACACGTAGCAGCCCTCGGCGTACTCGCGCACCGGCAGCACCGCATTGATCCGCTCCTCCGCCTCCAGGGGCAGGAGGTTGACCATGGCCCGGCCGAGGGCGTTGCGGCCCGCCTCGGGGAGGTCGTAGACCTTGAGCCAGTACACCTTGCCGCGGTTGGAGAAGCACAGGATGGTGTCGTGGGTGTTGGCCACGAACAGGTTCTCCACGAAGTCCTCCTCCCGGGTGCTGGCGGCGCTCTTGCCGCGCCCGCCGCGGCGCTGGGCGCGGTACTCGTCCAACGGCTGGCGTTTGACGTAACCGGCGTGGGAGAGGGTCACCACCACATCCTCGGGGGTGATGAGATCGCCCCGCTCCAGGTCCTCGCGGCTGACCACGATCTCGGTGCGGCGATCGTCGCCGAAGGCCTCGCGGATCTCCGTGAGTTCCTCGCGGATCACCTGCATCAGGCGGTCCGGATCGGAGAGGATCCGCAACAGATCGGCGATACGTTCCAGGATCTCCTCGAACTCCTGGATGATCCGTTCCTGCTCCAGGCCGGTCAGGCGGTGCAGGCGCAGATCGAGGATCGCCTGGGCCTGGGTCTCGCTCAGGCGGTAACCGGCCTCGCTCAGACCGCAGCCCGCGGCCAGGTCCTCCGGGCGGGTCTGGTCGGCGCCGGCGCGCTCCAGCATCCCCGCCACCGCCCCCGGACGCCAGGTACGCGCCACCAGACCAGCCTTGGCCTCGGCCGGACCGGGCGAGGCCTTGATCAGGGCGATCACCTCGTCGATGTTGGCCAGGGCCACCGCCAGGCCCTCCAGGACATGGGCGCGGGCGCGCGCCTTGCGCAGCTCGAACAGGCTGCGCCGGGTGACCACCTCGCGGCGGTGGCGGAGGAAGTATTGCAGCACCTGTTTGAGGTTCAGCAACTGGGGCCGCCCGTCCACCAGCACCACGGTGTTGATGCCGAACACGGTCTGCATCTGGGTGTGACGGTAGAGGTTGTTGAGCACAACCTCGCCCAGTTCGCCGCGGCGCAACTCGAACACCACCCGCAGACCGTCCTTGTCGGACTCGTCACGCATCTCGGCGATGCCCTCGATACGCTTCTCCTTCACCATCTCGGCGATGCGCTCCAGCATTCGCGCCTTGTTCACCTGATAGGGCAATTCGGTGACCACGATGACGTCGCGGCCGTGCTTGTCGTCGTGTTCGATCTCGGCGCGGGCGCGCAGGTAGATGCGGCCGCGCCCCGTGTGATAGGCCTCACGGATGCCAGCCGCCCCATTGATGATGGCGGCGGTGGGAAAATCCGGCCCCGGGCAGTAACGCATGAGGTCGTCGATGCCCATCTCCGGCTCCTCGATCAGGGCCAGGCAGGCGTCGATGGTCTCACGCAGGTTGTGGGGGGGGATATTGGTGGCCATGCCCACCGCGATCCCCGCCGAGCCATTCACCAACAGATTCGGGAAACGCGCCGGCAACACCACCGGCTCCTGTTCGCTGTTGTCGTAGTTGGGGGCGAAGTCCACCGTCTCCTTGTCGATGTCCTCCAACAACAGATGAGCGATGCGCGACATGCGCACCTCGGTGTAGCGCATGGCCGCCGGGGCGTCGCCGTCCACCGAACCGAAGTTACCCTGGCCGTCCACCAGCAGGTAGCGCATGGAGAAGGGCTGGGCCATGCGCACGATGGTGTCGTAGACCGCGGTGTCGCCGTGAGGGTGATACTTGCCGATGACGTCGCCCACCACGCGCGCCGATTTCTTGTAGGGCCGGTTCCAGTCGTTGCCGAGCTCGTGCATGGCGAAGAGGACGCGCCGATGCACCGGCTTGAGCCCGTCGCGCACGTCCGGCAGGGCACGGCCCACGATCACGCTCATGGCGTAGTCGAGGTAGGACTGGCGCATCTCGTCCTCGAGGTTGATGTCGAGGACCTCTCTGGCGAACTCGGCCATGGGGCTCCCTGCAAAACGGGACATGGGAAAAACACCCAGTCTACCACGTTTCCCCCAGGCAACTCAGGGGCCAGGCCGCCCGCCGGCGCCCCCTGGTGGACTGGGCGGGGCTGGAGATCGATGCCCCGCCCGAGGGATTCACACGGGTAACAGGGGTGGCGGGCGAGACATGGGGGACAGGCCGGGCTGGAACCGACACCCCGCTGCGGACCCCGAAGGGAACGCCGACCGCGCGATCAGGGACCGCCGTAGAGATAGCTGCACGCCGCCACCGCCGCCGCCACCCCCACCAGATCGGCGGTGAGACCCGCAGCCAGGGCATGGCGCACCCGCCGCACCTGGACCGCCCCGAAATAGACCGCGAGCACGTAGAAGGTGGTCTCGGTGGAACCCTGGAGGGTACTCACCAGATAGCCGACATAGGAGTCCGGACCGATGGCCGGGTCCTCGATGACGGCCGCCATCACCCCGTAGGCCCCCGAGCCCGAAAGGGGACGCAACAGGGCCATGGGCAGGGCCTCGGCCGGCAGGCCTACAAGGGCCGTGAAGCGCCCCAGACCACCCACGATCAGGTCCATGGCTCCGCTCGCCCGGAACATGGCCACCGCCACCAGGATCGCCACCAGATAGGGGATGATCTTCACCGCCACCTCGAAACCCGCGCGCGCGCCCTCGACGAAGACCTCGTAGACCCGCACCCCGCGGACCTGACCAAAGGCCAGCAGGGCCAACGCCAGGACCGGCACCACCCAGGGCCCCACGATCCGCCCGAAGACCACCGCCAGGGGCACCAAAGCGACCAGTCCGCCCAAGGCGAGCCAGGACACCCAGGGCCGGCAGCTCTCACCCGCCTCCGCCGGCAGGGCCTCGCCTTCTCCCGGTGCCGCGGCCCGGGTCTCCCCCGCCGCCGGCAGGGGAAAGAACCGTCCATAGGCCTTGGCCGCCAGGACCGCCGCCAGGGTCGAACAGAGGGTGGCGAACAGGGTGGTGGCGACGATCCCGGCCGGATCCTGGGAACCGGCGGCGGCGCGCAGGGCGATCACCCCCGTGGGCAGGAGGGTGACGCTGGAGGTGTTGATGGCCAGGAACAGGACCATGGCGTTGCTGGCCGTCCCCGGATGGGGATTGATCCGGTCCAGCTCCTGCATGGCACGGATCCCGAAGGGGGTGGCCGCGTTGCCCAGGCCCAGGGCGTTGGCGGAGAGGTTCATCACCATGGCCCCCATGGCCGGGTGTGCGGGCGGCACGTCAGGGAACAGGCGCACCATCAGGGGGCGCAGCAGGCGGGCGATGATGCGCAACAGGCCCCCCGCCTCGGCCACCTTCATCAGCCCCAGGAACAGGGCCATCACCCCCACCAGGCCCAGGGCCAGGGTCACCGAGGCCTTGGCCGCCTCGATCATGGCGCTGCTGAAGGCCTGCATGGGGGCCACCGCCCCGGGTGTGGCCGGGACCCAGGCGAGCTGCTGCCAGGCGGCGAAGCCGAAGGCGATGGAGATCATCCAGAAGAAGAGGGCATTCATGGATACGCGGTATAGTTGGCGTCTTTCGATTCACCCATGATCCCATGAAAGCCTCTCCCTTCGCCAAGCCACCCCGCCGCCTGATGCGCAAGGTGGGCCGCGCCCTTGCGGAATTCGCCATGATCCGCGAAGGCGACCGCATCCTCCTCGGGGTCTCCGGCGGCAAGGACTCGCTGTCCCTGCTCCAGGTCCTCGGCTGGTTGCGAGGCTATGCCCCGGTGCGGTTCGATCTGGGCATCGTCACCGTGGACCCGCAGATCGAGGGCTTCGACCCCGCCCCCCTGCGCGCCTACTACGCCGGACTGGGCCTGCCCTGGTACTACGAGTCCCAGCCCATCGCCGAGGAGGCCCGGACACGGATGCGCGGCGATTCCTTCTGCGCCTACTGCGCCCGGGTCAAGCGCGGCATCCTCTACTCGGTGTGCCGGCGTGAGGGCTTCAATGTCCTTGCCCTGGCCCAACACCTGGATGATCTGGCCGAGAGCCTGCTCATGTCCCTGTTCCACGGGGGACAGTGCCGCACCATGAAGGCCCACTACCTGAACGATGCCGGCGACCTGCGCATCATCCGCCCCCTGGTCTTCTGCCGCGAGGCCCAGACCGCCGACTTCGCCACCCGCGCCGGCCTGCCGGTGGTGCCGGACTCCTGCCCCGCCTGCTTCGCCACCCCCACCGAGCGGGCGCGCATGAAACAGCTCCTGGCCCGCGAGGAACAACACAATCCCCACCTCTTCGCCAGTCTGCTGCACGCCATGCGGCCCGTCATGCAGGAGGCGAATCCGGACGGACTGACTCCGGCGCCGTTGGCGGAAGGGGATGCATCCGCCTGATCCGCCCCGAACATCCACACCATCGACGACCCCCGGAGACATCCGCAGGGCGGCCATAGTCGCGAGATATTCACGATGAGTACCTTTTGCGCTGTACGCAGAAGGCCCGCGTCGGACTCGCCCCGGCGGTCATGACGGCCATGGCCTTGGGTCACCGGCGGCAAAGGCGGGCCGGGCAGACGGGGACCCTGGCCAGAGCGACACCGGTGACGGGGTTAGTCAGACCCCTTCGATGGACACCTTTTCTCATCGGGGCTTGGCCCTTGAGGCCCCTGTCCGCGCCAGGCCCTCTGTTATTGCGAACTCCCCACAAGAACAGCCTCGTCCGCTCTGAACTCGGCACGACCGGCCGTTTTTCTCCCCCTCGTTCGGGCCACCCCACCCCCTGCCGGAGCAGCTTTGCACCCGGCGATCGGCACAGCGCAAGCCTCTCCGCCTTCTCATTCCAACTTCGTTGGTGCAGAATCCGCGATCCACAGCCGCTCCAACCCGGAAGAAAACGTCCATGAGCTTCACCGTCACCCTCAAACCCAGCGGCCGCCAGTTCAGCGTAGAGGCGAGCGAGACCGTACTCGAAGCCGCTCTACGCCAGGGGGTCGGCATCCCCTACGGCTGCCGCAGCGGGCAGTGCGGGCAATGCGCCGCCCGGGTGTCGGCGGGAGTGGTGGACTACCCCCAGGGGGAGCCCCCGGCCCTCACCGAGCAGGCCGAAGGCATGGCCATCCTGTGCCAGGCCGTGCCCCGCTCCGACCTGCGTTGTGTGGTGGAACTGACCGAGCAGGCCGAGGCCATCGAGCCACGCACCCTTCCGTGCAAGGTGGCGGCCAAGGAACGCCTGAATCACGACGTGATGCGCCTGAAACTCAAACTCCCCGAGGGCCAGCGCCTGCAATTCCTGGCCGGCCAGTACCTGGACTTCATCCTCGCCGATGGACGCCGGCGCGCCTTCTCCATCGCCAACGCCCCCCATGACGATGCCTTCATCGAACTCCATATCCGCCATGTGGAGGGGGGCGCCTTCACCGAGCACGTATTCAACGAGATGCAGGAAGGGGAGCTGCTGCGCATCCAGGCCCCCCTGGGCCGCTTCACCCTGGACGAGGGCTCGGACCGCCCCATTCTGTTCGTGGCCGGCGGAACCGGGTTCGCCCCCATCAAGGCCATGATCGAACACGCCTTCCACGTCGGCTTCGCGCGTCCCATGCACCTCTATTGGGGCGTGCGCACCGAGGCCGACCTCTATCTACCCGACCTGCCACGCGGCTGGGCCGCCGAGCGCCCCGCCTTCGCCTATGACCCGGTGCTCTCCGAGCCGGGCCCGGACTGGAAGGGACGCCGCGGATTTGTACACCAGGCCGTACTCGCAGACCACCCGGATCTCAGCGGCCACGACGCCTATCTGGCCGGCCCCCCACCTATGATCGAGGCCGCCCGCACGGGCTTCCTCGCCGCCGGGATGCCCGGCGGGCGCATGTTCTCGGACGCCTTCGAATACGCCGCACCCAGCGACCGGAGCGGCTGAGCATTCAGTCCGTCACCGCCACCAAGGGCTCGCCACACCTCACGCACAAGTAAACCCGTTCGCCGCGCAGGACGCGGTTGTGACGGATGCTGCTGAGCAGGTGCTGCTCGCAGCCACAACGATAACGGAAACGTCTCTGCCGGCGGCGCGGTACGGTGCTCAGATCGAACCCATGGCAACGGCTGGCGTCGGCGCCGAAGAAGGCCATGACCCGCCGCCACTCCTCGCCGTGGGGGCGGACGCCAGCACCGAAGGCCTGCCAGACGATCACGTGGGCGACCTCGTGGGGAACGGTACGGGCAATGAAGGCCCCGGCGTTCTCCCGCAACAGGATCGGGTTGTAACGGATCACAAAGCCCTGCGGCCCGAGGTGCCGGGCCTGTCCGGCGGCCGTTCCGCGCAGATCGAAACGCACCTCGCACCCCGCCTCTTGCAGTCCATAGGTGTCCCGCGCCTGGCGGAGCAACACCCGGGTACGGATCCGGGCCTGGGGACGGAGGTCGGTGGATGTCATCGCGGGTGATGGGTAGTGCAGGCCGCAAGCAGTCTAGCAGAAGCCGTTCCCCACCTCTCAAGAACACGCCGTTCGGACCGCTCCTTCAAGGCACCATCCAAATCCTGTAAAGTTAAGAGACACGCGGCCGCTGCAGGCGTGCAAGGAGGGCGCGCTGCGGCCTGAGGCGTTACGTGCCCGCTTTTCGGTTGACTTGAAAACAACAGTAAACGACCCTCAAGGGCGAATTCCATGCCACAACGCGCCACCTGCCATTTCGCGCACACCTTCGAAGAGTCCCAGATCTACTCCGTCCAGGCGCTCGACTTCCTTTCCCGCTTCCAACTGCCACCGAATCCGGCCTGCTTCGCTGTGGCCTATGACTTCGAGTGCAAACGGAACCCGGCCCTGCACCACGATCTGCAACGCATACTGGCGCGCAAGCAACGCCCCGACGAGCAGCTGATCGGGGAACTGTTCGAGACCCACTTCCAGGACCTGGAAGACATGGCCGCGGAAGAGCGATTGGGGGATCTGAGGCGCCTTCTGGTGGAGGTGATGCGTGGCATCGCCCGCGCCGGCAAGGGCGCCGGCGAATACGGTCGGGTCCTGGAGACCCAGTTGCGCGACCTCCAGCACGATCCCGGTCCCGAGGACCTGCGACGCATCGCCGAGACCCTGATCCAGGCCACGGAAAGGGCCACCACCGAAAACCGCGCCCTGCAGCGCGACCTGGCCCAGGCCCGCAAGGAGAGCGACCAGCTACACCAGGAACTGCGCCGGATCCGCGAACAGGCCCTCACCGACGGCCTCACCTCGCTGCTCAACCGCCGCGCCCTGGACGTACGCCTGGAGGCCCTGGTGAAAGAGGCCCACGATAATGAGCGGCAACTCTCCGTGTTGATGCTCGACATCGATCACTTCAAGCGTTTCAACGACCAATTTGGCCATGCCATCGGCGACGAGGTGATCCGCCGGGTGGCGGTGATCCTGCGCAAACAGATCCGTGGCAACGACCTCGCCGCCCGTTACGGCGGCGAGGAGTTCGTGGTGGTCTTGCCGCAGACTGCGCTCATCGGCGCGCTCACTGTCGCCGGAAGCATCCACAAATCCATCTCCCGGCTCAGCCTGATCCGCAAGGGCAGCCAGGAACGCCTGCCCAAGGTCACCGTGTCCATGGGCGTCGCCAACCTCAAGCCCGGGGAGACCCCCAACGATCTGCTCGAACGCGCCGATCGCGCCATGTACTGGGCCAAGAACCATGGGCGCAACCGGGTGGTATCGGAGCGCCAGCTGGAAACGGACGGGGGTTGAGCCGTTCCCAGGGGTCTGCCAGACTGGCCCGGCATTTCATCCAGGAGACCCCCCATGACCGAACCCGTGATCGCGAAGAAAGGCCCCTACACCCTGGAACTCGACGCCGGCGAATACTGGTGGTGCAGTTGCGGCCGATCCAAGGATCAGCCCTTCTGCGACGGCTCCCATCAGGGGACCGGTTTCGAGCCTGTCCGCCTCCGCCTGGAACGGCCGCAGAAGGTCTGGCTGTGCGGCTGCAAGCACACCGCGACCCCACCGCACTGCGACGGTGCCCACAAGCGCTTCATCCCCGGGTTGGGCGGTAAGGACTGAGCGAGACCGCACGGATCCACCGGACGGGCCGGCCCGGCCCGTACCCATTCGCCCCAGGGTACCGGCGCACGCCCACACAATAGAGACAGAAGCCCCGAACCTCGAACACCCTCCCGATGGCGCAAGAATGTGCCACCGGCAACAGGGATTCCTGCGTGCCATCCAGGCCCGCTCCCTCGCCCATAACAGCCGTCCCGCAGTAGATCGGCCAGCCCCTTTGCCCTGGCCGGAGATCCCCCCACACCGTCCCACCCGGGCCTCCACAACACCCTACAGCCACTGACCTCGTACTGTGAGTTGGGCCCTCAATAAATTGATTTACAATGTTTTTCAGGCAGTCTACCAAGAGGGCACGACAAGATCGCCGGCCCCCTGACCCAGCAACGATGTCTGCCCGCGCGCTGCTTGACCCATGCATGGAGGCCCCCTATCATCCCATTTCTAGTGGGGGGAAGTGGGACAAAGTGGGAAATCACCCATGGTCAGCAATGATCCGCAGGACATCCGAGGGCGTCGTCGTGAAGCGCCGGGAAGCAGGGAATTCTAGGGACCACGAGGGGGCGATCCGTTGCATGTCTACGAGGGCATCACGCCATTGAGCCTGGATGCCAAGGGCCGGTTGACCCTGCCGTCGCGCTATCGCGAACGGCTGCGGGAGGACTGCGACGGCCATCTCGTGGTGACCATCGATACGGAGCGCTGCCTGCTGTTGTATCCACGCCCCAACTGGGAAGTGGTGCGCGGCCGCCTCCAATCCCTGCCCAACACCAATCCCCAGGCCCGTGCCTACCAGCGGGTCTACCTGGGCCATGCCCACGAGGTGGACATGGATGGCCAGGGCCGGGTGCTGCTTCCGGGCAGCCTGCGCACCTTCGCCCGCCTGGAGCACAAGGTGGCCCTGGTGGGCCAGGGCAACAAATTCGAGATCTGGGACGAGGACGCCTGGAACCACAAGCTGGAGGCCTGGATGGAAACCGCCGCCCTCGGAGAATTGCAGGCCGCCGACGGCAGCCCGGTGACCATCTGAGATGACAGGCACACACCTCCCCGTGCTTTTGGCAGAGGCCTTGGCCGGCTTGGCGGTGCGCGCGGACGGGATCTATCTGGACGCCACCTTTGGGCGCGGCGGCCATAGCCGGGCGATCCTGGGATGCCTGGGGCCGGAGGGCCGGCTGCTGGCCATGGACCGCGATCCGGAGGCGGTGGCCGAAGGCCGCAGGCTGGCGGCCGAAGAGCCCCGTTTCGAGATGTTGGCCGGGCCCTTCTCGATGCTGGATGAGGCCCTGAAAGAAAAGGGCCTCAGAGGTGCCGTCGATGGCATCCTCCTGGACCTGGGGGTCTCTTCCCCCCAGTTGGATGCCCCCGAGAGGGGGTTCAGTTTCTTGCACGACGGGCCCCTGGACATGCGTATGGACCCCCACAGCGGCATCAGCGCGGCCGAATGGCTGGCCGACGCCCCCGAGCGCGAGATCGAACAGGTGCTGCGCGTCTACGGTGAAGAGCGCCGGGCGCGCCGTATCGCCCGCGCCCTGGTGCAGGCGCGGGCCCGTGGCCCCATCCAGGGCACCCGCCAACTGGCGGACCTGATCGCGGCCGCGGCGCCGCGCCGGGAACCGGGCCGGCACCCGGCCACACGCAGCTTTCAGGCCATCCGCATCCACGTCAACAACGAACTCGAAGAGATCGACACCGCTTTGCACACGGCCCTGGAGGCCCTGAAGCCAGGAGGACGCCTGGCGGTGATCGCCTTCCACTCCCTGGAGGACCGTCGGGTCAAGCGCTTCATCCGCCGCGAGACACGTGGCGGCGACCTGCCCAAGGACCTGCCGGTGACCGCCGACGCCCTGACGCCGCGCCTGCGCCCCATCGCCGGGCCGATCCGTCCCGGAGCCGCGGAGGTGGCGGCCAATCCACGTGCCCGCAGCGCCCTGTTGCGGGTGGCGGAGCGCCGGCCGTGAGTACCCGTGAGCTGATCCTGCTCGGCCTGCTGGTGCCCGCGGTGCTCGGCTCGGCGATTGCCGTGGCCTATGTCAAGTATTTGAGCCGCGGCGCCTTCGCCGAACTCCAGGGCCTGCGTCAGGAGGCCGATGGCCTCGAGATCCAACGCAACCGCCTGCGTCTGGACGAGAGCGCCCTGGCCGCCTACGCGCGGGTGGAGCGCTTGGCGCGCCACCACCTACACATGCGCCTGCCCCGCCCCGGGGAGATCAGATACCTGGAGGCCAGGCCGTGAGTCGCCGGCAACGCAAGGCGCGCGCCCGTCACGCCCCGGAACCGGACTACGCCCGGCGCCAGGCCTTGGTGCTCGGGCTCCTGCTGGTGGGTTTTGCGCTGCTCCTGGGGCGCGCCTTCGAGCGCCAGGTCCTGGAACACGAGTTTCTCCTGGAACAGGGCCAGCGTCGCTACCTGCGCGACCTGCCGCTGCCCGCCCACCGCGGGCAGATCCTCGACCGCCACGGCGAGCCCCTGGCGGTGAGCACCCCCATGGACGACATCTGGGC
Organism: Chromatiaceae bacterium; assembly: GCA_026984455.1. Lineage (GTDB taxonomy): Bacteria > Pseudomonadota > Gammaproteobacteria > Chromatiales > Chromatiaceae > JALSSC01. The sequence continues at coordinate 26,961 of JALSSC010000020.1, read as the reverse complement.
CGATCCGCGCCACTTGCGCCCGGACCATCCCCTGATCCCCGAACTGGCCGGCCTCCTCGACCTCACCCCCGAGGCCCTGCGCCAACGTCTGCGCGAGGCCGCCGGGCGGGGCTTCGTCTACCTCCGCCACGCTGTGCGCCCCGAGATCAGTGCCCGGATCGCGGCACTGGCGCGGCGCCAGCGGATCTCCGGCTGGCTGGGACGGGAGCGTACCTACCGCCGCTTCTACCCGGCCGGGGAGGTCACCGCCCAGGTGGTGGGCCTCACCGACACCGACGAGCACGGCATCGCCGGCCTGGAAAAGAGCTATGACACCCTGCTCGCCGGCCACGCCGGACTACGGCGGGTGATCCGCGACGCCCAACACCGCATCCTCGCCGAGGTGGAACAGGTCCGCCCGGCCCGCAACGGCCGGGACCTGCGCCTGACCCTGGACCGCCGCATCCAGTTCCTGGCCTACCGGGAACTCAAGCGGACAGTCCGGGAACATCGCGCCCAGGGGGGCAGCGCCGTGGTCCTGGACGCCCGCAACGGCGACATCCTCGCCCTGGTGAACCAGCCCGCCTACAACCCCAACGACCGCCGGCACCTCACCGCCAAGGGGCTGCGCAACCGTGCGGTCACCGACCGCTTCGAACCCGGCTCCACCATGAAACCGCTGGTGATGGCCAGCGCCCTCGACGCTGGCCGGGTGCGCCCGGACACCCCCATCGACACCGATCCCGGTTACCTGAAGGTCGGCCGCAACCTGGTCCGGGACCATCGCAACTACGGCCTCCTGGACGCCACCTCGGTGCTCACCAAGTCCAGCAACGTGGGGATCACCCGGATCGCCCTGGAGTTCCCGCCCCAGGACCTGTGGCAGACGTTCCACCGCCTGGGCCTGGGCCAGGTCCCGGCCAGCGGCCTGCCTGGAGAGACCGCCGGGGTACTCCCCGCCTGGCAGGGCTGGGGCCGTTTCGAGCAGGCCACCCACGCCTTCGGTTACGGCCTCTCCCTCTCCACCCTGCAGCTGGCCCGCGCCTATACGGCGGTGGCCGGAGACGGTCGCCTGTTGCCGGTCCGTCTGGTGGCGGGGCAGGACGCCGCCGCGCCCGAACGGGTCTTCTCCGCCGCCACCGCGCGCACCCTGAGGCGCATGTTGGAGACGGTCACCGGCCCCGGCGGCACCGCCACCCGCGCCGCCATCCCCGGTTTCCGGGTGGCCGGCAAGACCGGCACGGTCAAGAAGGTAGTCAACGGCCGCTACGCCCGGCGTCGCTACCAGGCCCTGTTCGTGGGCCTGGTCCCCGCCAGCGATCCGCGCCTGGTGATGGCGGTGATGATCGACGACCCGCGGGGCAAGGCCTACTACGGCGGCCTGGTGGCCGCGCCCCTGTTCGCGCGGGTGATGGCCGGGGCCCTGCGCCTCCTGGGGGTGGCCCCGGACGCCCTCGACGACGCCGGCGGCCGCCTCGCCCGGGCGGAGGTGAGCCCGTGACGGCCGCCGCCCTGGACCGCGCCCCCTGGACCCTGCGCCGCCTGCTCCACGACCTGGTGGAGATCCCCGCGGGTGCGGACCGGGACTTCAGCGCCCTGACCCTGGACAGCCGCGAGGTGACCCCGGGCGCGCTCTTCTGCGCCCTCTCCGGGCACCGCGGCCACGGCCTGGAGTACGCCCCTCTGGCGGCGGCCCGGGGGGCCGCGGCCGTGATCTACCAACCCCATCCCGCCTGGGGACGCGGCCGCCTGGAGGCCCTGGCCGCGGAGATCCAGGTGCCGCTGATCCCGGTCCCGGGACTGGATCGCCGCCTCAGCGCCCTGGCCGGCCGCTTCTACGGCGAGCCCTCGGCGCGTCTGGAGCTGGCCGGGGTCACGGGCACCAACGGCAAGACCAGCGTGGCCTGGTATCTGGCCCAGGCCCTGGCCCCGGACTGGGGCCTGGTGGGGACCCTGGGCTACGGCCTCCCCGGGCGCCTGCGCGAGACCGCCCACACCACCCCGGACGCCATCCGCACCCAGGCGCTGCTGGCCGAACTCCTGGCAGCCGGTTGCCGCGGCGCCGCCCTAGAGGTCTCCTCCCACGCCCTGGACCAGTACCGGGTGGAGGGGTTGGTCTTCCGGTCGGCCCTGTTCACCAACCTCAGCCGCGACCACCTGGACTACCACGGCGACATGGCCGCCTATGCCGCGGTCAAGGCGCGCCTGTTCCGCCACCCCGGTCTGCAACGGGCGATAGTGAATGCCGACGACCCCGAGGGCCGGCGCCTGCTGGCCGGGCTCGATCCCGCAACCAGCGTGGCCTACGGCCTCGGCGACATTGTGCCGAGGAAGGACGGTCCCTGGCTCCGGGGGCGTCATCTCCACCTCGCGCCCGAGGGCCTGGAACTGGAGGTGACGGGCAGCTTCGGTCGAGGCCGGTTGCGTGCCCCGCTGCTGGGGCGGTTCAACGCCCTCAACCTGCTCGCGGTCCTCGGGGAACTCCTCATGGGCGGCCTGGAGCTGGACGCGGCCCTGGCCCGCCTGGCCAGGGTGCACGGCGCTCCGGGCCGGATGGAGGCCTTCCACGCCCCCGGCCGGCCGCGGGTGGTGGTCGACTATGCCCACACCCCAGACGCCCTCGCCCAGGCCCTGGCGGCCCTGCGCGCCCATGGCCCACGGCGCCTGATCTGCGTGTTCGGCGCCGGCGGCGAACGCGATCGCGGCAAGCGCCCGGAGATGGGGGCGGCCGCCGAGGGCCTGGCCGACCGCCTGCTGATCACCAACGACAACCCCCGCCGGGAGGCCCCCGAGCGCATCATCGAAGACATCCTCGGCGGCCTCTGTCATCCCGAGGCGGCGACCATCGAGCCCGAGCGCGGGCGGGCCATCGCCCAGGCCCTCGACTCGGCCCAGGCGGAGGACATCGTCCTCGTGGCCGGCAAGGGCCACGAGCGGGTGCAACACATCGGCGACCTGGAGATCCCCTTCTCCGACCGGGAACGGGTGGCCGAGCTGCTGGGGGTGGGGGCATGAAGGCGCGCCTACACGAGATCGCCCGCTGGCTGGGCGTCCCCCTCGCCGGGACGGCAGACCCCGAGGTCCGCGGGATCTCCACGGACAGCCGCCGGATCGCCCCGGGCGAGATCTTTCTGGCCCTCCGCGGGCCACGCTTCGACGGCCACGCCTTCGCCGCCGAGGCGGTGGCCAGGGGTGGCGTGGCGGTGATCGCCGACTGCCCCCTGAACCTGGACGTGCCGGTACTGCGGGTGGCCGACACCCTGACCGCCCTCGGCCGCCTGGCCGGCGTCTGGCGCACCCGCCTGGGGGCCCTGGTGGTCGCCCTCACCGGCTCGGCCGGAAAGACCGGCACCAAGGAGATGCTGGCCCGGATCCTGGGCGCCGCGGGCGAGGTCCAGGCCACCCGGGGCAACCTCAACAACGCCATCGGCCTGCCCCTGAGCCTGCTCGCCGCCGACGCCCCCCGCTGGCTGGTGCTGGAGATGGGGGCCAACCATCCCGGCGAGATCGCCGCCCTGTCGCGCATCGCCCGGCCCGACCTGGCCCTCCTCCTCAACGCCGGACGCGCCCACCTGGAGGGCTTCGGGAGCATCGCGGGGGTGGCCCGGGCCAAGGGCGAGATCGTTCAGGGCCTGGCCCGCAACGGCCTCCTGGTATTCAATGCCGACGACCCCTACGCCGACCTCTGGCGGGAGCTGGCTGGAACCCGCGAGACCCTGGGCTTCGGCCTGGGCCGTCGCGCCCAGGTCCGCGCCGAGGCCCTGGGGCCGGGCCGTTGGGACGCCCGCGGCTACCACCGGCGGCACCGGATCCACCGCCCGCAGGGCACCCTGGAGATCGAACTGCCGCTGCCCGGCCGGCACAACCTGATGAATACCCTGGCGGCGGTCGCCGCCGCCTCGGCCCTGGGGGTGGACGACCACCTCATCGCCGCCGCCCTGGCGGGGCTGCGGGCCGCCCCGGGACGGCTCGAATTCCTGCCCGGACGCGGTGGCGCCTGGATCATCGACGACAGCTACAACGCCAATCCCGAGTCCGTGGCCGCCGCCCTGGAGGTCCTGGCCGACCTCCCCGGACGCCGCTGGCTGGTCCTCGGAGACATGGCCGAGCTGGGTCCCGGGGCCCCCGCCCTGCACCACGAAGTGGGCGTCCTGGCCCGGAAACGCGGCATCCACCACCTCTGGACCACCGGCCCCCTGGCCGCCCAGGCGGCCTCCGCCTTCGGTCCCGAGGGGCGCCACTTCCCGGACGCCGAGACCCTGGCCGCGGCCCTGGAGACACAACTGGGGGAGGAGGACCGGGTCCTGGTCAAGGGCTCCCGCGCCGCCGCCATGGAGCGGGTGGTCCGGCCCCTACGGGAAGATCCGCGCCCGACACCCTCCGCCGTGGGCGGGGCATCCCCCCGCACAGACGACCGGGAGGGCTGAGGATGCTGCTCTGGCTCACCGAATGGCTGGCCCACTACCACAGTGCCTTCCACGTCTTCCAATACCTCACCCTGCGGGCGATCCTGGGAACCCTCACCGCCCTGGTGATCTCTTTCCTGGCCGGTCCGGCCATGATCCGCCGCCTGAGCTTTCACCAGATCGGCCAGACGGTGCGCGACGACGGCCCCCAGTCCCACCTCGCCAAGTCCGGCACCCCCACCATGGGGGGGGCCCTGATCCTGGTGGCCATCACCCTTGCCACGGTGCTCTGGTCGGACCTGGGCAACCGTTACATGTGGATCGCCCTGGCGGTGACCCTGGCCTTCGGCGCCATCGGCCTGGTGGACGACTACCGCAAACTCGTGCTCAGAGACCCCACCGGCCTGCCCGCGCGCTGGAAGTATTTCTGGCAGTCCCTGGTCGGGTTGGCCGCTGCGGGGATGCTCTACGCGGGCGCCCAGGACCCGGCCGGGACCGCCCTCCTGATCCCCTATCTCAAGGATGTCTCGATCCCCCTGGGCCTGGCCTTCATCCCCTTCGCCTATCTGGTGATCGTGGGCGCGAGCAATGCCGTGAACCTCACCGACGGCCTGGACGGCTTGGCCATCCTGCCCACGGTGATGGTGGCCGGGGCCCTGGGCATCTTCGCCTACGTCTCCGGTCACGCCGCCTTCTCCGAATACCTGAAGATCCCCTATCTCCCCGGCGTGGGCGAACTGGTGGTCTTCTGTGCGGCCATGGTGGGGGCCGGACTCGGCTTCCTGTGGTTCAACACCTATCCCGCCCAGGTCTTCATGGGCGACGTGGGGGCGCTGGCCCTGGGCGCGGCCCTGGGGACGGTGGCGGTGATGGTGCGCCAGGAACTGGTGCTGCTGGTCATGGGTGGGGTGTTCGTCGTGGAGACCCTGTCGGTGATCCTGCAGGTGGCCAGCTTCAAGCTCACCGGCCGCCGCATCTTCCACATGGCCCCCCTCCACCACCACTTCGAACTCAAGGGCTGGCCGGAGCCGCGGGTGATCGTGCGCTTCTGGATCATCACCGTGATCCTGGTCCTCATCGGCCTGGCGAGTCTCAAGATCCGATGAACGCCCCCACGGAACAGAGCGGCGCAGCCCTCCTCACCCCGCCCCCCCGGACCCTGATCCTGGGCCTGGGCGAGACCGGTCTGTCCTGTGCCCGCTTCCTGGCCCGCAGGGGCGTGCCCCTGGCCGTCGCCGACACCCGCGAGCGCCCCCCGGCCCTGGCCCGTCTGCAAGAGGAACTGCCGGACGTGCCGGTGTTCCTGGGCGGTTTCCCGGCGGAGGCCTTCGCCCGCGCCGAAAGGATCGTGGCGAGCCCCGGGGTGCCGCTGGCCACGCCCACGATCCAGGCGGCCCTGGCCCGCGGGACGGCGGTGATCGGGGACATCGAACTCTTCGCCCACGAGGTGCGGGCGCCGGTGGTGGCGGTCACCGGCTCCAACGGCAAGAGCACCGTCGTGACCCTGCTCGGGGAGATGGCCCGGGCGGCCGGCCGGGACGCCGCGGTGGGCGGCAACCTGGGCACACCGGCCCTGGATCTGCTCGCGCCCGAACACGAACTCTACGTCCTGGAACTCTCCAGCTTCCAGTTGGAGACCACCGCATCCCTGCGCCCCCGGGCGGCGGCGGTGCTCAACGTCTCTCCAGACCACCTGGACCGCTACCCCGACCTGGAGACCTACACACAGGCCAAGGCACGCATCTACCGGGGCGCCGGGACCGGAGTGATCAACCGCGACGATCCGCGGGTCGGGGCCATGCGCGGCCGCGCCTCGCGGGAACTGGGTTTCGGTCTCGACCGGGCCGGCCCCGACGACTTCCGCCTGGGCCGCCGCCACCACGAGGACTGGCTCTGGCGCGGCGCGACCCCCTTGCTGCCGGTGGCCCGGATGGGCCTGTCCGGCCGCCACAACCTGGCCAACGCCCTCGCCGCCCTGGCCCTGGGCGAGGCCGTGGGTCTGCCCATGCCGGCCATGCTGGAGGCCCTGCGCCGATTCCGCGGCCTCCCCCACCGCACCCAGCGGGTGGCCGAGCGCCGGGGCGTACAATGGTACGACGACTCCAAGGGGACCAATCCGGGGGCCACCATCGCCGCCCTGGAGGGGCTCCACGACGGCCGGCCGGGCACCCTCCTGATCGCCGGCGGCCTGTGCAAGGACGCCGACTTCGGCCCCCTCGCCGAGGCGGCCGCGCGCACCTGCCGGGCGGTGATCCTCATCGGCCGCGACGCCCCCGTGCTGCGCCAGGCCCTGCACGGCCGGATACCCCTGCTGCTCGGCGCCCCCACCCTGGAGGCGGCGGTGGCCCAGGCCGCCGACATCGCCCGCCCTGGCGAGCGCGTGCTGCTCTCGCCGGCCTGCGCCAGCTTCGACATGTTCAGCGGCTTCGCGCACCGCGGACGGGTGTTCGCCCAGGCCGTGGAGGGCCTCGCCCCATGAGCGCCCGCCGCACCCCGGCCCGCCGAGGCGGCCACGCCCTGGTCCTCCCGCCCCTGGACCGGGGTCTGCTGGGGGTCACCCTGGGCCTGCTCGCCTTCGGCCTCGTCATGGTGGGCTCCGCCTCGCTGGCCACCGCCGACCACGCCTTCGGCGACCCCTTCCACTATCTGTTCCGCGACCTCCTGGCCCTGGCCCTGGCCCTGCCCGCCGGGGCCCTCGCCTACGGCGTCCCGCCGCAGCGCTGGCAGCGCCACGGGACCCTGCTGCTGTTCCTGGGGATCGGCGGACTGGTGCTGGTCCTGGTGCCCGGCCTGGGCCACGGCGCCAACGGCGCGACCCGCTGGATCCGCCTGGGCCCCCTCAATCTCCAGGCCTCCGAGTTCATGAAGCTGTTCGCGGTGATCTATGTCTCCGATTACCTGGTGCGGCGCAAGGAGGAGGTCACCCACTACCTGTCCGGCTTCCTCAACCCCCTGCTGCTGGTGAGCCTGGCCTGCGCCCTGATCATGGCCCAACCCGATTTCGGCACCACCGCGGTGATCCTGGCCACGGTCCTCGGCCTGCTGTTCCTGGGGGGGGCGCCCCTGTGGCAGTTCGCCGCCCTCCTCGGCCTGACCCTGGGGGCCCTGGCGGCGCTGGTCCTCACCGCCGACTACCGCCTGCGCCGCATCACCGCCTTCGTGGACCCCTGGGAACACGTCTACGGCGCCGGCTATCAGCTCACCCAGGCCCTGATCGCCTTCGGCCGCGGCCACTGGACCGGGGTCGGCCTGGGCAACGGCATCCAGAAACAGTTCTACCTGCCGGAGGCCCATACCGACTTCATCATGGCGGTGATCGGCGAGGAATTCGGCCTCCCGGGCAGTGCCGCGGTGATCCTCGCCTTCGCCTTCATCACCTGGAAGGCCTTCGCCATCGCCCGGCGGGCGCGCGCACGGGATCAGGAGTTCAGCGCCTACCTGGCCCAGGGGATCGGCCTCTGGCTGGGCCTCCAGGGCTTCGTCAACATGGGCGTGAACATGGGCCTGCTGCCCACCAAGGGCCTGACCCTGCCGTTCCTCTCCTACGGCAGCAACAGCCTGATCATGGCCTGCATGGCGATGGGCATACTCCTGCGCATCGACCACGAGCAGCGTGTGGCGGGACCCGGGAGCGGCGGGGAGAGGGGGCCATGGGCAAGGTGATGATCATGGCGGGCGGTACCGGCGGTCACGTGATCCCGGCCCTGGCGGTGGCCGAGGTGCTGCGCCAGCGCGGCCACGAGACGGTCTGGCTGGGCACCCGCCGCGGCCTGGAGGCGCGCCTGGTGCCGGCCGCCGGCATCCCCATGGAATGGCTGCCCGTGGAGGGCCTGCGCGGGACGGGCCTGGCCCGCAAGCTGCGCGCCCCCTGGCGCCTCGGCCGCGCCCTCCTGGCCGCCCACGGCGCCCTGAGGCGCCATCGTCCGGGGGTCGTCCTGGGCATGGGCGGCTTCGCCTCCGGCCCCGGCGGAGTCATCGCCCGCCTGAGCGGCCGGCCCCTGGTGCTCCACGAGCAGAACCGCATACCCGGCCTCACCAACCGTCTCCTGGCGCCCTTCGCCACGCACCTGCTGGAGGCCTTCCCCGGCAGCTTCCCCGCCCGTCTGGGGGCGCGTGCCTGCGGCAACCCGGTGCGTCCCGGGATCGAGGCCCTGCCCCCGCCCGGCGAACGCCTGGGTGGGCGCAGCGGCCCCTTGCGCCTGCTGGTCCTGGGCGGCTCCCAGGGCGCCCGTACCCTCAACCTGACCCTGCCCCGGGCCCTGGCCCTGATCCCTGCCGCGCAGCGCCCGCAGGTCCTGCACCAGGCCGGCGAGCGCTCATGGGCGGACTGCCGCGCGGCCTATGCCGAGGCCGGGGTGAGCGCCGATCTCCGCCCCTTCATCGAGGACATGGCCGCGGCCTATGCCTGGGCCGACCTGGCGCTGGCCCGCGCCGGCGCCCTCACCCTGTCGGAGCTGGCCGCGGCCGGGCTGGGGGCGATCCTGGTGCCCTATCCCCACGCCGTGGACGACCACCAGACCCGCAACGCGGCCTGGCTGGTGGAGGCGGGGGCGGCCCGCCTGACGCCGGAGGCGACCCTGAGCCCCGAGACCCTGGCCGGGCTGCTGCGGGGGATCGACCGTGCACGCGCCCGGGCCATGGCCCGGGCGGCGCGCGCCCGGCACCGCCCCGGGGCCGCCGCGGCCATCGCCGACGCCTGCGACGAGGTGATGCGCCGATGAACGGCCTGACCCCCATGGATCCCCTGGGCCGCATCCGCCACATCCACTTCGTGGGCATCGGCGGGGCCGGCATGAGCGGCATCGCCGAACTCATGCACAATCTGGAATACCGGGTCACCGGCTCGGATCTGCGTGCCGGCGAGGTCACCCGACGGCTCGAATCCCTGGGCATCCGGGTGTATATCGGTCACCGCGCGGAGCATTGCCGGGGCGCCGATGCCCTGGTGACCTCCAGCGCCGTGGACGAGACCAACCCCGAGGTCCGGGCGGCGCGGGCGGCGCGCATCCCCGTCGTCCCGCGGGCCGAGATGCTGGCGGAACTGATGCGCTTCCGCTACGGCATCGCCGTGGCCGGCACCCACGGCAAGACCACCACCACCAGCCTGGTCGCCAGCCTCCTGGCCGAGGGCGGCCTGGACCCCACCTTCGTCATCGGCGGCCGCCTCAACAGCGCCGGGGCCAACGCCCGCCTGGGCCAGGGCCGCTACCTGGTGGCCGAGGCCGACGAGAGCGACGCCTCCTTTCTCTATCTCCTGCCGATGGTGGCGGTGGTCACCAACATCGACGCCGACCACATGGGCACCTACGGTCACGACTTCGACCGCCTGCGTGCCACCTTCCTGGAGTTCCTGCACCACCTGCCCTTCTACGGCCTGGCGGTGCTCTGTATCGACGATCCCGAGGTACGTGCCCTGCTGCCCCGGGTGACCCGCCCGGTACGCACCTACGGCCTCGCCGCCGACGCCGACATCCGCGCCACCCATCTGCGCCAGGCCGCCGGGCGCACCCGTTTCCGGGTGGAGCCCGGCCGCGGCCGGCCGGCCTTCGAGGTGGACCTGGCCCTGCCCGGGCGGCACAACGTCGCCAACGCCCTGGCCGCCGTCGCCCTGGCCCTGGAACTGGGCGTGGAGACGGCGGCCGTCCAGCGCGCCCTGGCCCGCTTCGCGGGCATCGGCCGACGCTTCCAGATCCATCCCCTGGCCCTGGCCGACGGACGCACGGCGACCCTGGTGGACGACTACGGCCACCACCCGCGGGAGATCGCCGCCACCCTGGAGGCCGCGCGCGCGGCCTGGCCCGGCCGGCGTCTGGTGCTGGTGTTCCAACCCCACCGCTACAGCCGCACCCGGGACGCCTTCGAGGACTTCGTACAGGTCCTCTCCAGCGCCGACCGGCTGATCCTGGGCGAGGTCTATGGGGCGGGCGAGACGCCTGTCCCCGGCGCCGACGGGCGGGCCCTGAGCCGCGCCATCCGCGCCCGGGGGCGGATCGAACCGGTGTTCGACGCCTCCCTCGCCGACCTGCCCGGGCTGCTCGACCCCCTGATCGAGGACGGCGATCTGGTCCTCACCCTGGGCGCCGGAGACATCGGCCGGGCGGCGGCGCGGCTGGTCGCGCGCTGGCAACCCGGAGAGACGCCATGACGCCCCGACGCACCCGCCATCTGCGCATGGGTTGCGGCGAGACGCTCAGGCCCCTGCCCCAGCGCGCCAAGGCCCCACCGCCGCCACCCCCCCGTCCGCTCCCTGGAGAACGCCCGCGATGAGCGCCGCGACCGCCCTGAGACTGCCCCCGGTGCGCGGGGAACTACGCCCCGACGAGCCCCTGGCCCGCCATACCACCTGGCGGGTGGGTGGCCCGGCGCGCTGGTTCCTGCGCCCCGCCGACCGCGCGGACCTCGCCACCCTGATGGCCGCCCTGCCCCACGACACCCCCCTCCTCTGGCTCGGCCTGGGCAGCAACCTGCTGGTGCGCGACGGTGGCTTCGCGGGGCTGGTGGTGGCCACCCGCGGTCGCCTCGACGCCATCGAGATGCACGGCCCGCGCCGTCTCTACGCCGAGGCGGGGACCCCCTGCGCCCTGGTGGCCCGTTTCGCCGCCCGCCAGGGCCTGACGGGGGCCGAATTCCTGGCCGGGATCCCCGGCACCCTGGGCGGGGCCCTGGCCATGAACGCCGGGGCCTTCGGCGGTACCATCTGGCCCCTGGTGCGGGGCGTGGAGACCCTGGACCGCCGCGGGCGCAGCCATGCGCGGACCCCCGCGGACTACGCCGTGGGCTACCGTTCGGTACAGGGCCCCGCCGGGGAATGGTTCCTGGCGGCCGAACTGGAACTCCAGCCCGGCGACGTCCGGTCCGCCCAGGGGCGCATCCGCGAACTCCTGGAACGGCGCGCCGCCACCCAACCCACCGCCGAGGCCAGTTGCGGCTCGGTGTTCCGCAACCCCCCCGGAGACCATGCCGCCCGCCTCATCGAGGCCGCCGGGCTCAAGGGCCTGCGGCAGGGCGGCGCCCAGGTCTCGCCGCGTCACGCCAACTTCATCGTCAACCGCGGCGGGGCCACGGCGGCCGACATCGAGGCCCTCATCGAGACGGTGCGCGAACGGGTGGCCAGGGCCTTCGGAATCGACTTGCAGACCGAGGTCCGGATCGTCGGGGAGGCCCGCCATGAAGGCTGAGACCTATGGCAAGGTGGCGGTATTGCTGGGCGGCCGCTCGGCCGAGCGGGAGATCTCCTTGCAGAGCGGCACGGCGGTCCTCGCCGCCCTCCGCCGCCGCGGCCTGGACGCCCACCCCTTCGATCCGGCCGAGCGCCCCTTGCCGGCCCTCCTGGAGGAGGGTTTCGCGCGCGCCTTCATCGCCCTGCACGGGCGGGGCGGCGAAGATGGCCTCCTTCAGGGCGCCCTGGAGGCACTGGGCCTGCCCTATACCGGCAGCGGCGTCCTGGGCTCGGCCCTGGGCATGGACAAGTACCGCTGCAAGCTGCTCTGGCGCGGCCTCGGCCTGCCCACCCCGGAGTGGGTGCTCCTGAGGGAGGAGGCCGACCTCGAACGGGCCGCCGCCCTCGGCTTCCCCCTCATGGTCAAGCCGGCCCACGAGGGCTCCAGCATCGGCATGGCCCGGGCCGACGACCGCACCGCCCTGGAGGCGGCCTGGCGGGCCGCGCAGTCCTACGATGGCCTGATCCTGGCCGAACGCTGGATCCAGGGCGGTGAATACACCTGCGCCCTCCTCGCTGACCGCGCCCTGCCCCTGATCCGCCTGGAGACCCCGCACGGCTTCTACGACTACGCCGCCAAGTACCAGGCCGGGGACACCCGTTATCTGTGCCCGTGCGGGCTCCCCCCGGAGCGTGAACGGGCCTTTCAGGCCCTCGCCCTGGCGGCCTTCGCCGGCGTCGGGGCCTCGGGCTGGGGGCGGGTGGACCTGCTCACCGACGCCCGCGGCGAGCCCTGGCTCCTGGAGGTGAACACGGTCCCGGGAATGACCTCCCACAGCCTGGTCCCCATGGCCGCCCGGGCCGCCGGCCTGGCCTTCGACGATCTGGTGGAGGCCATCCTGGCCGAGACCCTGGAGGAGAGACCATGAAGCCCGCGGCCTTCCTGCGCCGCAAGCGGGGCCCGATCCTGTTCCTGGCCCTGGCCGGGGGCCTGGCCTGGGGGAGCGCGCGCCTGCTCGATCCCCTGTACGTGCCGGTGAGCCGGGTGCGCGTGGAGAGCCACCTCGACCGCCTGGACACGGCGGAGGTGAAGGCGGCCCTGGACCCGCTCCTGGGCCGGGGCTTCTTCGCCCTCGACCTGGAACGGGTGCGGGCCGCCATCCAGGCCCTGCCCTGGGTGGCCGAGGTACGCCTGCGCCGAGTCTGGCCCCGGACCCTGGTGGTGAGGGTGCGCGAACGCCGGGCCTTCGCCCGCTGGGGCGATGCGGCCCTGGTCACGGCCAACGGCGAGGTCTTCCAACCCCGCCGGGCCAGCATTCCCCACGGACTGCCCCGGCTCGACGGCCCCCCCGGCAGCGCCCCGCTGGTGGTGGCCGCCTACCAGGGCCTGGCCCGGCGCCTGGCGGAGAAGGCGTTGCGACTGACGGCCCTGCAACGCAGCCCACGCGGCGCCTGGAGCGCGCGCCTCGGCGACGGCACCCGCATCGAACTGGGGGCCGAAGCACTGGAGGCCCGCCTGGAGCGCCTGTTGAATCATCTGGACGCGATCCGCGCCGGGGGCCGCCCCGCGCGGATCGACCTGCGCTACGCCGCCGGCTTCGCCGTGGCCTGGCATCCCCCTGACCCTGAAAACCACAGCCAATGACCAAGAGAACAGACAAGGACCTGGTGGTGGCGCTGGACATCGGCACCCACAAGATCGCCTGCCTGGTGGCGGAACGCCGCCCGGAAGGCGGGCTCGAGATCGTCGGTCTCGGGCGCAGCCCCTCGCGCGGCCTCAAGCGTGGGGTGGTGGTGAACATCGAGTCCACCGTCCAGTCCATCCAACGCGCGGTGGAAGAGGCCGAACTCATGGCCAACTGCGAGATCCAGTCGGTGACCGCGGGGATCGCCGGCAGCCACCTGCGCAGCCTCAACTCCCACGGCATCGTGGCCATCAAGAACCGCGAGGTGGCCCAGGACGACCTGGACCGGGTGATCGACGCCGCCCGGGCCGTGGCCATTCCCGCCGACCAGACCATCCTCCACATCCTCCCCCAGGAGTTCATCATCGACGGTCAGGACGGCATCCGCGAACCCATCGGCATGAGCGGAGTGCGCCTGGAGGCCCGGGTGCACATGGTGGTGGGCGCGGTGAGCGCCACCCAGAACGTCCGCAAGTGCATCCGCCGCTGCGGCCTGGAGGTGGACGACCTGGTGGCCAACCAGGTGGCCTCCGCCCAGGCGGTGCTGGAAGACGACGAGAAGGAACTGGGCGTCTGCCTGGTGGATATCGGCGGCGGCACCACCGACCTGGCGGTCTTCACCGGTGGCTCCATCCGCCACACCGCGGTGATCCCCATCGCCGGCGATCAGGTCACCAACGACATCGCCGTGGCCCTGCGCACCCCCCCTCAACACGCCGAAGAGATCAAGACCCGCTATGCCTGCGCCCTCACCCAGCTCGCCGGCAGCGACGAGACCATCGAGGTGCCCAGCATCGGCGAACGCCCCCCCCGCCAACTCAGCCGCCAGACCCTGGCCGAGGTGGTGCAGCCGCGTTATGCCGAACTGCTCGGCCTGATCCAATCGGAAATCAGGCGTAGCGGCTACGAAGACCTGGTGGCGGGTGGGGTGGTGCTCAGCGGCGGCAGCGCCCGTATGGAGGGCTTGGTGGACCTCGCCGAGGAGGTGTTCCACATGCCCGTGCGCCCGGGCCTGCCGGAAGGCGTCGCGGGCCTCGGCGACGAGCTGCGCGATCCCATCTACGCCACCGGGGTGGGCCTGCTGCTGTTCGCCGAAGGCCGTCACGGCGACAGCGACCGGGGGACCGGCGGCAGCGGCCTGTGGCGGCGGTTCAGGGACTGGTTCCAGGGCCATTTCTGATGCGTATTTTCCTGACAAAGTTCCTTACAGATCAGAGAGGCGCGGGCCTCTTCGACCGACAATCACGGATCGGCGTCCCCGCGGATGCCATCCCTTCCAGGCGAGACGATAACGAGCGGCAATCAGAGGAGAAAAGCCATGTTTGAATTAGCGGACACCCCCACCCAGCATGCGGTCATCAAGGTCATCGGCGTCGGCGGAGGCGGCGGCAATGCGGTCAATCACATGGTGGAGCAGGGCGTCGAAGGGGTCGAATTCATTTGCGCGAACACCGACTGTCAGGACCTCAAGCGATCCTCCTGCAAATCCACCCTGCAGATCGGTGCCGAGGTCACCAAGGGCCTGGGCGCGGGTGCCAACCCCGAGATCGGACGCAAGGCCGCCGAGGAGGACCGCGACAACCTCAAAGAGGCCCTGGAGGGCAGCGACATGGTGTTCATCACCGCCGGCATGGGCGGCGGCACCGGTACCGGCGCCGCGCCGGTGGTGGCCCAGACCGCCAAGGAGATGGGCATCCTCACCGTGGCCGTGGTCACCAAGCCCTTCCCCTTCGAGGGCCCCAAGCGCATGAAGGTGGCCCTGGACGGGATCGATGAGCTGGCCAAGCACGTGGACTCCCTCATCACCATCCCCAACGAAAAGCTGCTCGCGGTACTGGGCAAGGAGATGACCCTGCTGTCGGCCTTCGCTGCGGCCAACGATGTGCTCCTCAACGCCACGCAGGGCATCGCCGAACTCATCACCCGGCCCGGCATCATCAACGTGGACTTCGCCGACGTGCGCACGGTGATGCAGGAGATGGGCATGGCGATGATGGGTACCGGTCGCGCCAGCGGCCCGGACCGTGCCCGCGAGGCCGCCGAGGCCGCCATCAAGAGCCCCCTGCTGGAGGACATCAAGCTGGCCGGGGCACGCGGTGTCCTGGTCAACATCACCGCCGGCCCCAACCTCTCCATCGGCGAATTCGACGAAGTAGGCAACACGGTGCGCGACTTCGCCGACGAAGAGGCCACCATCGTGGTGGGTACGTCCATCGACATGGACCTGGACGAGGAATTGCATGTCACCGTTGTGGCCACCGGCCTGCCCCTGGACGCGCGCGGCCGTATGCGTGAGCCGCAGGAGCCCGAACTCACCCTGGTCTCCAGCCAGCCGGTGGAGAACGCCGCACCCAACTACCGCGAATACGAACGCCCCACGGTGACCCGCCAGGGGGGGGCGGCGGCGGCTGCTGTGGCCACCGCACCCCTTTCCGGCCAGGAGGCCGAGGCCGATTACGCCGAATTCGACGTGCCGGCCTTCTTGCGCAAACAGGTCGATTGAAGTCTCCGCTGATGCGGCAAGGGACTCCGCATCAGCTTTATTTCACCATCCATGGCTTGAAATTACGGGACGTTCCTGGTAAATATGCGGGAAATCCCTAGGTTTCGATCCTGGATCACCCAGGATACGGGGATGCGAATACCGGCGTGCCGACGATCTTGGGGCCCCCAGTTGGGTGCCGGGCCGCGGCCGGACGGGGTCCTGTGTGCAATAAGCGGGAGACCTCATGATAAGACAGCGCACGCTGAAGAACGTGATTCGCGCCACCGGCGTCGGTCTGCACAGTGGGAAGAAGGTCTATCTGGCGTTACGCCCGGCGCCGGCCGACACCGGCATCCGTTTTCGCCGGGTCGACCTGACCCCCGCGGTGGAGATCAGGGCCCATCCCGACAACGTGGGAGACACGCGCCTCTCCACGACCCTGACGCAGCAGGGAACCCGCATCTCCACGGTCGAACACCTGCTCTCGGCCTTCGCCGGGCTCGGCATAGACAACGCCTACGTGGATGTCAGCGCTGAAGAGGTGCCCATCATGGACGGGAGCGCGGCCCCCTTCGTGTTCCTGATCCAGTCGGCCGGGGTCGAGGAACAGAACGCGGCCAAGCGGTTCATTCGTATCAAGCGCCGGGTGTGCGTAGAAGACGGCTCCAAATGGGCGCGCCTCGAACCCTTCGACGGCTTCAAAGTAGGGTTCAGCATCGACTTCCCCCATCCCGCCTTCACCGAACACAGCAAGACCGCCCACATCGACTTCTCCTCCACCTCCTTCGTGAAGGAGGTGAGCCGGGCGCGCACCTTCGGTTTTCTGCGTGACATCGAGCGCTTGCGCCAGAACAACCTGGCCTTGGGCGGCAGCATGGACAACGCCGTCGTGGTGGACGACTACCGGGTGCTCAACGAGGATGGATTGCGTTACGAAGACGAGTTCGTCAAGCACAAGATCCTCGACGCCATAGGCGATCTCTACCTGCTCGGTCACACCTTGATCGGCGCCTTCACCGGCCACAAGTCGGGGCACGCCTTGAACAACCACCTCCTGCGCACTCTCCTGGCCGATCGCTCCGCCTGGGAAGAGGTCACCTTCGACCGTACGGAGCAGGCGCCGATATCCTACATGCGGCCGGTGACGGCCGGGTTCTGACAGGATATCGAAAGAGTCCTTCCCTGGACTCTTTCAACCACGAAACCGGAAAGCGTGATGCCCCGCCCCGGTTCCTTCGTTTTCGACGGCCGGCTAGGAATCGCCTTCGGGCCGGGCATGGGCCCGCAAACGACTCACCCGGGCGGCGAGGCGGGGGTCGTCGAGGATCCTGGCCAAGGCCGACAGATTCGCGAGGGCGGCCGGGCCGGGGCGGGGCAGAGGCGGCAGGGGGCGGGCCGGAGGAGCAGGGTCACCACGGGGGGTCACCTTGACCCGCACTTGGTCGATGCCTCGGATACGGCCCACCAAGGCACCGGTCTGATAGCGCAGACGGCTGGCCCAGACCGGCGACAGCGCCATCAAGGTCAGCCTCCGCCCGTGGCGCGCAACCGCGGCAAGATGGGGCGCCAGAGCGGCCGGCAACAGGGCGCGCACCTCTACCAACAGGCGCGCCTGTTCGTCCGCCTGGCTCAGCCAGCGGCCGAGTCGTCGGTTCCTGCGCAGATAGCGGCGCACCGGGAGCGGTTTCAGGGCCACAGAACGGGGTCTCCAGGGACATCAGGAATTGCCGGAAGGCACCCCGAAACATTTGGGACGCCCTGAATCCATATAGGCATGGACGTGGGAGCGGCTTCAGCGGCGATGACTCCTGCACGGAGTGGCCACGCCGAATCGCGGCGGAAGCCGTCCGCAGGAAGGCAGATTGTCGTACAGGCCATTCGTCTCTTCACTATAACAGAGGTCGATCGCATGAAACGCCCCATCAGAGTCAAGGCCCGGATGTGTTGCCATCCCCCCCGATTCCGGCCCACGCGCCTGCTGCCCACCCTTACCGCCCTGGTGTTGACGGCCGGTCTGGCGGGCTGGGGGGGCTATGAGGCGGGGCTGAGCAGCGTTCATGCCGACGGCAACCGCATCCGCCTCGCCCTGCGCGGCCTCCTCGACGCCGACCGCCGCGCCCTCGACGATGCCCGCGGTGAGGTTCAGGCGCACATCGACGCCCTCGCCCGCAAGGCGGGCGACCTGGAGGCACGGCTCTTGCGAATGGAGGCCCTGGGCAGCGATCTGGTCACCCGGGCCAAGCTGGACAGGGATGAATTCGACTTCTCCGAACCCCCGGCGCTGGGCGGCCCCGAGGACCCGGCGGGACGCTCCATCCAGGCCCCGGAACTCAATGCCGAACTCACCGCCCTGGCGCAACGCATCGCCGACCGTGAGAGCAAGCTGGATCTGCTCCAGGAACTGATGCTGGGCGACGAACTGCGCCAGCGGGGCGCCCCGTACGGCCGGCCGGTGAAGGCCGGCATCATCACCTCCGGCTACGGCTACCGCACCGATCCCTTCACGGGCAAGCGCACCTTCCACAAAGGCCTGGACTTCAGCGGCAAGCTCGGCACCGAGATCCTCGCCGCCGCGGACGGTATCGTCACCTTCGTCGGCCAGCGTTCGGGTTATGGCAACACCGTGGAGATCGCCCACGGCAACGGCTATGTGACCCGCTACGCCCACAATCGCAAGATCCTGGTACACCGGGGTGACTTCGTCCGCCAGGGACAGACCATCTCCCTCATGGGCCACAGCGGTCGCGCCACCGGCACTCACCTCCATTTCGAGGTGATCCGTGACGACAAGACCCTGGATCCGCGGCGCTTCGTGGCGTCGCGGAAGGGAAGACGCGAGACGGGCTGAGGGAGGGTCCTGCAGTCTCCTCACAGCAAGATCGCCCACACTCCCGCCAACATCAGCGCCACCGCCAGCAGGTGTCCCCTCAGGTGGCGTTCGCCGAAGCACAGGGCCCCATAGAGCACTCCGAAGACCAGGCTGGAACGTTTGACCGCGATCATGTAGGCCACTTCCACCCGCGCCAGGGCGAGGAAGTGGGTCACCACCATCAAGGCCATGAGCCCTGCCACCGCCAGCACCGCTCCCGGGCGGCGCCAGATGCGCAGCCACAGCGCCGGCTCGCGCACCCCGAAAAGCAACACCGTGCCTGTCCCCACGACCACGAAGTAGAGCACCCCGAACGCCAACGGATCCGTATACCCCATCGCCTTCTTGCTCAGGGCGGCGGTGACGCTGTAGATCAGGGCCGCGCCCAGCATGAGGCGGGCTCCCGGCTCGTGGAGGATGGCGGCGAAGGGCCGCAGCCAGGTCCGCCAATCGGCGCCTTCGGCCTCGTCGGCATTGAGCAGCCAGCCACCCACGGCCACCAGGAGTATCCCCACCACTCCCTTCCCAGTGACGGTCTCACCCAGAAACAACCAGCCGGTGAGGATCGTCAACACCGGCGTAAAGGCCAGATAGGGCAGGGTCAAGGCCAGGGGATGGTCGCGGATGGCCCTCATGTAGAGCAGCATCGCCCCGATCTCCAAGGGCGTGAGCAGGGCCAGCCATCCCCAGAAGGGGGCCGGTTGGGCGCCCGGTGGCCAGAGCGCCAGCAGGGGTGCAAGCAGCAGTCCGGCGAGGCCGAAGCGCACCAGCACCAGCTCGCGCGCGCGGTATCCCTGGAGCCAGGCCTTGGCCGCCGCATCGGAACTGGCCAGAGCGAAGGCGCACAGCAGGGTCAGCGGCAGCCAACCGCTCACTTGCGGGGCAGATTGAAACGCCGCCGCCGTTCCCACAGGGCCTTCCGGCTGATGCCCAGGCGTTGCGCCAGCTCGGTCTCGGTCATCTCATCCTCGTGGGCGAGCACGAATTGGCGAAAGTACTCCTCCAGCGACCACTCCACCTCGGGCCCAGGGCGCCGCCGCACCTCGCCGAGAGAGAGGAGATCGGCGCACAGCGGCCCGTCGTCGCCCAGGATCACGGCCCGTTCGAGGGCATTCTCCAGCTCCCGCACGTTGCCCGGCCAGGAGTAGGCGCGGATGGCGGCCTCGGCCGCGGGGCCGAGGGACACCAACGGCCGGTCCAGACGCCGACAGACCTTCTTCAGCAGAAAGCGGGCGAGGGAGAGGATGTCTTCGCCCCGCTCACGCAGGGGCGGGAGGACGATCTCCACGACCCGCAGACGGAAATAGAGGTCACTGCGAAAGCGCCCGGTCTGGACCTCGGCCTTGAGGTCGCGGTTGGTGGCCGCGAGAATGCGCACATCCACCGCCCGTGGCCGATTGGCCCCCAGGCGCTGGACCTCGCGCTCCTGCAGCATGCGCAACAGGCGGACCTGGACCGCCGCCGGCAGGTCACCCACCTCGTCCAGGAACAGGGTCCCCCCATCGGCGCTCTCCACCAGACCGGTGCGGGAACGGTCCGCGCCGGTGAAGGCGCCCTTCTCGTGCCCAAACAGCTCCGACTCGATCAGGCCCTCGGGGATACTGGCGCAATTCACCGCCACGAAGGGGCCGTCGTTGCGTCTGCTGTGGGCGTGCAAGGCCCGCGCCACCAACTCCTTGCCGGTGCCCGACTCACCCAGGATCAGGACCGTCGAGTCGGTGGGCGCGACCCGGCGAATGGCCTCACCCACACTCTGCATGGCGGGACAATCTCCCACCATACCGTCCACCGGCCAGGTTCGCGAAGACTCCTCGGCGAGCTGGCGTTCGCGCCGCTGCCGCGCCCGTTCGCGCAGGATGCGCTCCACCTGCAGGACCAGTTCGTCGTGATCGAACGGCTTGGCGATATAGTCCACGGCGCCCTGTTTCATGGCCTCCACGGCCGAACGCACGCTGGCGTAACTGGTCATGATGAGCACCGGCAGACCCGGGGCGAGGCGCAGCACCTCGGTCCCCGGGGCCCCGGGGAGGCGGAGATCGGCGATGACCAGATCACAGGCGTCGAGCACCCCGCGACTACGGGCCTGTTCCACCGAATCCACCCCCTTGGGAGAGAATCCGCGGCGCTCCAGGAGGCGCACCAAGGCGTCGCGAATCACCGCCTCGTCCTCGATGATGAGGATACGCTTCATGAACGGTCTTCCATTGCAGAAATTGCCCAAATTGCACCTTGGAGACGTGGGATGCAAGGGGCTATGAAAGGGCCCATCGATACCGATCGCAAGCGGATGAGACGACGGGACGTTTCCTATTTAAAGCGGACGGGAAATAGAGGAAAATGAAATTCCTTGCCACAGCCCGCGTGGACTTCCAGTGCCCCAATCCATTGTCTACGAACACCCTTTGCATGAACGCATCCGTACCTTTCTGCGTCTGGAGCATCTCTACCAGGGGTTCGAGTACTTCCTCGCCGGAGACGACCCCTGGGCGAGCCGCGCTACGGTCGGGATCCTGCTGGAAATGCTCGCCATCACCGCCCGCGCCGACGTCAAGAGCGATATTCTAAAAGAATTGGACCGCAATCTCGGTCTGCTCAGGCGCCTGAGCCGCCAGCCCGGAGTGGACATGACCACCCTCAGCCGGATCCTCGAGGAACTGGAGCGGACCTCCGCCGAGATCTACGACATCACAGGTCAACTGGGCCACGCCGCCCGTGAAGACGAGTTTCTCAAGGCCATTGCCCAACGTGCCAGCATCCCAGGCGGTACCTGTAGCTTCGATCTGCCCCAATATCACCAATGGTTGAGCCAACCGCATGCATCGCGCCGGCAACAGCTGGAGAAATGGACATACGACCTCAAGCCCGTCGGCGAGGCCGTCGGCCTGTTGCTGTCCCTCGTGCGCGGCAGCAGCGAACCCATGCCCACCACCGCCAAAGAGGGTTTCTTCCAGGATGCCATGGATACCCAGGCCCCGATCCAGATGTTGCGCATCGTCCTCGACGGAGGGAGTGACCTGTACCCCGAGGTGAGCGGTCACAAACATCGATTCAGCATCCGCTTTCTCCAGGCCGGGCCCGCGGGACGTCCCATCAAGACCGAGAGGGACGTGGATTTCCAGCTCACCCGTTGTGTCATCTGATGGCCAGGACGGCACGCCGGGTCAGGTGCCCTACCTGCGGCGGGGCGGTGGACTGGACCCCGGAATCCCCTTGGCGGCCTTTTTGCAGCAAGCGCTGCAAGCTCATCGACCTGGGCGCATGGTTGGCCGAAGAGCACCGCCTGTCCGCGCCGGCGGAGGAAGGCTTTGGGCATACCGGGCCTTCCGATCAGCGTGCCCCGCAACCATCGGACGACTGACGAAGAACAGGAGTCCGAGGAGACCGCATCCTTCCCCTCCGGCGGCGACCCCCCCGCCCCAGGTGTTCTGCCGGACGCCGATTAGGCAAATCACCCCCGCCCCGGATATAATATCAAACCTGTTGGAATCCGGCCCAAATCCATGCACCTCACCCTGCTCAAATGCAAGCTGCATCGTGCCTGTGTGACCCACTCGGAGTTGGACTACGAGGGCTCCTGCGCCATCGACGCCGATCTCATGGCCCGCGCCGGGCTGCGTGAATACGAGCAGATCCAGATCTACGACGTCAGCAACGGCGAACGCTTCACCACCTATGCCATTCGCGCCGAGGCCGGCTCGCGGGTGATCTCCGTCAATGGTGCCGCCGCCCACAAGGCGCGACCTGGAGACCGGGTCATCATCTGTGCCTATGCGGCCATGGAAGAGACCGAAGCGGCCCGTTTCGAACCCACCCTGGTCTATCTCGACGAGCACAACCGGGTGCAACGGATCGGCCATCACATTCCCGCCCAGGCCGCTTGAGGGCAGACGCCGCGACTCAGGAATGGAAGCCGAAACAGACCCCTCTGCTTCTGCTGCCGGTGACGCCAATGAACCGGCGATGGACCCACCGGCATATCCGGCTCACGCGCGACTCGAGGCGATCGCCAAGGAGCTGCATCGCGTGCCGCATTGGGTGGTTGCCCCGCAAGCCCGTAGATACGTGAATATTTCCGTCCTTCGGTCCGTAAACGGCACTTCCCTGTGCCACTCCCCGCTACTGCGACCCCCCCCGGTCACGGCCGCCGAAGAAGAACGCCCGCCGCAACATGGGCCGTAGTTCCTCCTCCAATACCTGGTAGCTGAAACAACGCTCGGCGACCTGATAGTTGTGCTCCACCATGGACTGACGCCGCCCGGGCCGGTTGAACAGTCCCTCCACCGCCTCCAGGGTGCCCTGGGTGAGATAGTCGTCGAAGGTGATCACCCGAAACCCACAGGGTTCGATGTCGCTGCGAAAGATGGGATAACGCTTGCAGACCACGGGCTGGCGATAGTAGACGGCCTCCAGGAAGGCGTTGCCGAAGCCCTCGTTCTCTGAAGGATAGGTCACCAGATCGGCGGCCATGTAGGCATCCTCCAGGGTGAACAGGGGCCGGCCGTCGGCCCCCGTGCCACGCCGCTCGGCAATCCAGGGCGTGGCGTAGACGAGGTCCACGCCCATGAGATCGGAGAACAGGCCGAGGAAATGGGCATAGCTCGCGCCTTCATCGCCGGCGCGGTGGGTGATGACCAGCCTCGCTCCGCGGTCCTTCAGGCGTCGGGCCAGCTCCACCGCGTGCTCGATCCCCTTGCGCGCCACCACCCGGGTGGGTTGCAGAATGAGCAGATCGCCCTCGCCTATGCCAAGGGCCCGGCGCAACTCCTGGGCATAGGCATCCGGCGGGGATGGGGGATGGCCGAAGTCCATGACGTTGGGCACCACCCGACAGTGAAGGCCGGTGCGCCGGGCAAACTCCTCGGCCGCGACCCGGTTGATGGTCACGTGTTGGATGGAACCCAGGGCCGGGGGAAAGGCATAGCGCAGATAGTCTTCCACACAACTCGACTGGAATCGCGCCCGCTCCCAGTGGAAGTCGTGATGGTGGGCGATGCAACCCAACCGGGTCTCCTGAAGGACCTGCACCAGGGCGAGCCCCAAGGGGATATGCATGGGGATGGTGAGGGCGTTCTCCACGATCACCGCGTCGGCACCCAGATCGCCGAGGGCCTCGCGCAGGTGCCCCCGCAGGCGCCGGGCCCACCGCTCGATGTCCTCGGTGAGGGCGGGAGGCCGCGGCCCTGGACGGAAGGCCCGAACGCCGATATCGGCGATCTCGTCATGTTGAAAGTGGGCGCCCTCGATCACCGCGCTGTCCGCCGCAGGCCGGTCGCATTCGCCGGCGACGTAGCGGCATTCGATCCCCAGGCCTTCCAGGACCCGGGCCCACTTGGCAATCTCCAGAGAGACCCCGTCGGTCCCCGCGATGCGCGTGGAGACGAACGCAATCCGCTTGCCTTCGAACATCTGCGCCCTTTCCGGCATCTGTTGCCCCCCTTCCTGCATATAATGAAGGTGTGATATAAAGGTTTTTTATCCAAGCCCAACGAGTCGAAGCGCCCCATGGCCGACCGCAGACTTCAAGTCTTTCACACCGTAGCCCGCCTGCTCAGTTTCACCAAGGCCGCCGAGGCCCTGCACATGACCCAGCCGGCGGTGACCTTTCAGGTCCGCCAGCTCGAAGAATACTTCAATACCCGCCTGTTCGACCGCACCCACAACCGCATCAGCCTCACCGAGGCGGGACAGCTCGTATTCGGTTACGCGGACAAGATCTTTCAGCTCTATGGGGAGATGGAGAACGACATCCGCGAACTCACCGGCGAGGTCTCCGGTGCCCTCACCCTGGGCGCCAGCACCACCATCGCCGAATACATGCTGCCCACGTTGCTGGGCCGCTTCAGGAAGCGCTATCCCGAGATCGTGATTCATCTCAAGGTATCCAATACCGAGGGCGTGGTCTCCATGGTGGAGAACAACACCATCGACCTGGGTATCGTGGAGGCCCCGGTGAGCAACAAGAACCTGGTGGTGGAGAGCTGTCGGGAGGACAGTCTGGTGGCCATAATGCCCCCGAACCACCCCCTGTCCGGAGAGGGCACCATCCACATCGCGCAGTTGCTGGAATACCCCTTCATCTGCCGCGAGGAAGGCTCCGGCACGCGCGAGGTCATCAACGAGTACATGGGGCGCATGGAGGGCTGCCAGCCCGGACTCAACATTGCCATGGAGTTGGGCAGTCCGGAGGCCGTGAAAGGCGCAGTGGAGGCAGGCATGGGGGTCTCTCTGGTATCCTCTGCTACCATTCAGAAGGAACTCAAACTGGGCACCCTGGTGGCGGTGGCGCTGGATCCACCCCTCACGCGCCCCTTCTCCTTCGTCCATCAGAAGCAGAAGTTCAGAATACGGGTCATGGAGGAACTCCTTGCCTTTGCCCACGACTATTGCGAGACCCACCCCTCGGTCGAATCCATATCCGCTTGAAGCCATGCCGCCCCCAGTCCACACAGACAGTGACAGCGAAGGCCTGATGGCCCTCTATCGACGACTCGATACGGCCGACCGCGCCACCCTCACGGCCTTTGCCGAATTCCTCGCCAGCCGCACCCGGGCGTCGTCCCCAACGCCGCCGCAGAGACCGGAGGCCCCCCGGACACACCCCCGCCCTCCCGAGGAATCCGTGGTGGCTGCCATCCGCAGGCTCTCGGACAGTTATTTCATGCTCGAACGCGATACCCTGCTGCACGACACCGCGGCCCTGATGAACGCCCACGTGCTCCAGGGCCGCCCCGCGCCGGCGGTGATCGACGACCTGGAGGCCCTGTTCGCGGAACGCTATGCCCGCTACCGCGCGCGCTTCGGGGACTGACGCCATGGATATCGTCGCGGCCTGGTTCAAGCGCTATTTTTCAGACCCTCAGGTGGTCTTCCTGGCCCTGTTCCTGGTGGTCAGCTTCGCCGTCGTGCTCACCCTGGGCGACATGCTCATGCCGGTGTTGGCGAGCGTCGTCATCGCCTATCTCCTGGAGGGCCTGGTGAAGTGGCTCGAACGTCTGGGGCTGCCCCGCCTGGCGGCGGTGATCCTGGTGTTTGGCGCCTTCCTCACCTTCGTCACCCTGATCCTGTTCGGCATCCTGCCCTTGGTCTCACGGCAGGTGACGGAATTGGTGCAACAGCTGCCGGACATGCTCGGGCGCGGCCAGAAGGCCCTGATGCAGCTGCCCGAGCGCTACCCCGAGCTGCTCACCGCCGCCCAGGTGCAGGACATCATCGGCAGTATTCGCACCGAACTCGCCAACTTCGGCCAACAGGTGTTGTCCATTTCCCTGGCCTCGGTGATGGGTATCATCACGGTCCTGGTCTACCTGGTGCTCATGCCCTTGCTGGTGTTCTTCTTTCTGAAGGACAAGGACGTCATCATCGGTTGGTTCAAGGGCATGCTGCCCCAGCACCGGCGTATCGCCACCCGGGTGTGGCAGGAAGTGGACCGCCAGCTGGCCAACTACGTGCGTGGCAAGTTCTGGGAGATCCTGGTGGTGTGGGCGGCCTGTTATGCCGCCTTCAGCGCCTTCTCGTTGCGCTACGCCATGCTCCTGGCGGTGCTGGTGGGCCTCTCGGTGATCATCCCCTACATCGGCGCCACCGTCGTCACCATCCCGGTGTTGCTCATCGCCTGGTTTCAGTTCGGCTGGACCCAGGACCTGGCCTGGCTCGCGGCCGCCTACTTCGTCATCCAGGCCCTGGACGGCAACCTCCTGGTGCCCCTGCTGTTTTCCGAAGTCGTGAATCTGCATCCGGTCGCCATCATCGTGGCGATCCTGTTCTTCGGTGGCCTCTGGGGCTTTTGGGGGGTCTTCTTCGCCATTCCCCTGGCCACCCTGGTACAGGCGGTGATCTCCGCCTGGCCACGGAGGGAGCACGAGAAGAACACCGCGGTCGCCTGACGGCAGCCGCGGCGCGGGAATCAAGACGCCTTCTTGGTGCTCATCCCAAACAGGGTGTAGGCGGGGCACCAACTCACCAGACCGGTGAGCAAGGGGATGAGGCCCACGGCGCCCCACCAGTTCTGGGCCCACCAGCCCCAACCGATCAGAGCCAGGCCCACCAGGATGCGCAGGATGCGGTCAATGCCGCCAACGTTCGTTTTCATGATCGTCTCTCCATTTCTTTGGTTGTCGGGACAAGGGTTCGTCACTCCATGAGCCGTCAGCATAGAGACATCGGGCCGACTTGTCTGTGATTAAGTCACCGAGACCCTTGCGCCAGAGGAAGAAAGGGGTCTCGATGTCCGAGACCACCCGATGCGATGCCGCGCCGGCGTGACCGCGCAGGCCCCGCCGGCGATCACGGACCTCACTCGCCCTTGCCACCCTCCATACGCAACAGGAGATCGTTGAGGCGGTGCACGAAGTCGGCCGGGTCTTCGAGCTGGCGCCCCT
>JALSSC010000019.1 GCA_026984455.1 Chromatiaceae bacterium | reverse complement strand
CGCTCCTACGCCGATCCTACGCCGCGCCTACGGCGCGCGTGCGGGCCTGGATCAAAGATGGAACTCATGGCGCAGATAGCGGCCATCGAGGGTGACGGTTCCACTGCTGGAGGAGCCGTTGAAGGTGCTGTCCACCTGGATGTCGGGCACCGAGACGTGGAAATAGTTCACGTCCACCCGGCCGCTGACGTCGTACCAGATCTTCACGAAGACATCGGGGTTCTCGGGGCTGCCCCAGTCGCGGTCGGAGGGGTCGGCGTAGAAGAAGCCCCAGATCACCTGGTCGCCGCGGGCGGTGGTGGCACGCCCCCCTTCCCGCCAGGCCGCGGGGAAGGCATCGGCGGCACCCGGGTAGAAGGTGGCGGAGATACGCAGCTCCGGGGTGACCTGATAACCCCCGCTGCTGCGGCTGCCCGTGCCGCTGGTGGGGGTGATGGACGGGGGGCTGTCGTGATATTCCTGGCGGATGTAGCGGCCGTTCAGGGTCAGGTTGCCCGAGCGGGTCCAACCCTGGCCCTGGTCGAAGGCCGAGTTGACGGTGATGTCGGGGACCGACACGTGGAAGAAGTTCACGTCGATACGCCCGCTCGCGTCGAACCAGATCTTGGCGAAGGCGTCCGGGTTGTTCGCGTCACCCCAACTGATCTGACTGGGGGGGGCGTAGAAATGCCCCCAGACCACCACGTCGCCACGCGCCGTGCGGGTACGGCCGCCTTCCTTCCAGGTGGCGGTCACGGGGCCGAGTTCCTCGGTCTGGATGGTGGCGCCGATGGCGAGCCGGTCGGTCAGGGCCGCCCCGGCGCTGCGCTCGGGCTGGGTGAGGGTGAACTTGAAGGCCTCGGCGTCGTCCAGGTCGTGGTCGAAACTCAGGGTGCCGGCGGCATCGGTCTTGACCCTGAGGCTGTAGTCCGGGGTGGTGTGGTAGCCGTCCGGCGACCAGGCCTCCACCGTATAGAAGCGGTCCCCGAGCAGGCCGCCGACACCGATGCTGACGGGGCCCACCACGCCCGTCGGCAGCTTTTTGCGGTCCACCAGCAGATAGGCCATGGCGGAGAGCCCTTCGCGATCCTTCACGCCCATCCGGACGATCGAGTCCCCGGCCACGGATACGGAGATGGCGTCTTCGAGGGAGTCGGCCTCGAACCCCACCAGATCCACCAGCTGCCCGGTACTGAAGAAGTGGGCGATGGTCCCCTGGATGTCGTCCATCTGGGTGGGCAGCAGGCTGTCGTAGGTACCGTAGGCGAGGACGTTCTGGGGATGGCGGATGCCGGAGCTGGCGGAGCCCGAGGCGACGTTGGCCCACTGCTGATTACGAAAGGTGACGATGTCGTCCGCGAGGCTGAAGCGGCTGTCGTAGCTGCTGTGGAAGAGGGGGCCGTCCTCGCTGTCGATGTAGGGCCGGGTGCCGTTGGCATAGGCGAAACGGACGGCGTTGCGGAAGTCGCGGGCGGGCTGGATGGTCTTGTGCTCGCCGACGCATCCCCCCTGGGGCTGGTCGCACACCCCGGGGTCACCGGTGCATTTCACCTCGGTGGTGCAGTAGGGGGCGAATTCCGGCCAGGCGGCGAGTTGGCCGCAGGGCCAGTTGACGCAGGCGTCCCGTTGCACGATGTAGGGGTGATAGAAGAACAGGTCGAAGCCCTCCAGACGGAACAGGAAATCGCGTTCCTCGGGGAAGGCGGGGAATTCCACGCTGGTGGAGAAACCAAGGGGACCGCTGTAACCCAGGCCGCGCACATGGTCACGCATCATCTCCAGCCAGGGCTGGACGACCTGGGGGAACCAGGTGGCGCGTCCCGGATGCCCGGGCTGGTCGGGGGTGATGTAGGGAAACTGCCATTCACCGTCGATCTCGTTGATGAGTTCGAGAACGACGTTGCCCCGGCCCTGGACCACGTCGTTCAGCAGGGAGGTGAGGCGGCGTTTCTGGTAGTCGTTGAGGCCGTTCGGATTGTCCGTCCGGTAGAACTCCCCCGGGTTGGAGATGACCCCTTTGGTGTAGTATTGGTTGCTGGTCCAACGATGGTTCGGACGGCTGGGGTCGTCGCCCATGTAATAGGTCTCCCAGGGGGAGACGATGAAGTAGATGCCGTATTTGTCGCCGATATCCAGGATGGTGCGGAGAAAATTCAGGACATCGCCATTGAGGGCGCCGGTGGTGATGTCGGATTCGAACAGGTTGGTGTGATTCGGATCCAGGTCCTCGGCGAAGATACGCAGGGTGTTGATGCCCTTGTCCGAGAGGGCCTTGAGGTAGGCGTCCACCTGGGCGGTCTGGTGTCGTTCGAGCAGGCGCCAAAACTGGCCCCAGGTGAAATTGATCTGGCGGCCGACCATGTAGAATGGCTTGCCGGTGGTGGTCTCGAGGTAGCGCCCGCTGTCGCCGATGGTCAGGCCGGGGAGGGCGGCCCAGCCGGGGAGAGAGGACAGGAGGGCCGCAGCCAACAGGAGAAGGGCCGGGAAACGGACGAGGCGCATGGGGGTCACCTTCCTTTGGAGTCGTGCGTCAATCATAGCCCCTGCGGCTTCCGGCGGGCAACCGAACGCCACGGGTGCCGTAGCGCTGACACCCCTGCGTGGGGGCCGCTGCCCGTATACCCGTCTCAGGTGAATATTCCCGTCCTTATCGCCGATCTCGAACGCCAGGCCCCCGCCGAGATCCGGGTGGCCAGGCGCGCCCTGGAAGCGCGCACGGACCCGGGGCGCCCGCTGCGGTCGTTCGCCGACCCGGGTTTCCGCCTCGATGCCCGCGGGCCGGGTTGGCGCCATGGGGGGCGGGCACCTTGGGGCGGGTGATGCCCGGCCTGGTCGGTGCCTGTGGGTGCCCCCCGGGCGGAACCTGGCGGACAGACGCCACCTCTCGCCACGAGACACGGATCCGTGTCCGCGGGGTTGCCGGACCGGTCCCCTGGGGAAGGATGGGGAAGCCGGTTCGGGCGTCTGGATTTCATATACAGTTGTGCCGTGATCGGTGATAATGCCCCAATCACTTCCCGGCCCCTTGGCCCGCCTGCGGCGCTATGGCAAGGTGGACATGGTCCACTGTCTACTCCTTAAATCCGTCCTTTGCGGGCACGGATCGAGGATCCGGGACGGTCCGTACAGCGCGTTTCTGATCGGATCTCTGCCACCATCTGCCCGGACGAGGCCCCGGACCGGGCAGGAACGGCCCCTGTCTCCCGTTACAACTGTCCGAGGCCCCCTATGTTGGTGGATTCTCACTGTCATCTAGACCGCATCGACCTGACCCCCTATGCGGGCGATTTCGCGCGTTTCCGTGCCGCCACGCGCGCGGCCGGCGTGGCCCACATGCTCTGCGTCTCTATCGACCTCGAGCACTACCCGGCCATGCGCGCCCTGGTGGCCGATGCCCCCGAGGTCTCCATCTCGGTGGGCGTCCATCCCAACGAGCCGGACCGGCATACCCCGGACGTGGATGAGTTGGTGGCCCTGGCCGCGGATCCGAAGAACGTGGCCATCGGCGAGACCGGTCTCGACTATTTCCGCAGCGAGGGGGACCTGGACTGGCAGCGGGAACGGTTCCGCATCCACATCGCCGCGGCGCGCGCCTGCGGCAAGCCTCTCATCGTCCATACCCGGGCGGCGGCGGAGGATACCCTGGCGATCCTGCGCGCGGAGCAGGCGGCCGAGGCCGGCGGGGTCATGCACTGCTTCAGCGAGACCTGGGAGGTGGCCCGGGCGGCCTTGGATCTGGGTTTCTACATCTCCTTTTCGGGGATCCTCACCTTCAAGAATGCCGCCTCCCTGCGCGAGGTGGCACGCAACGTCCCCCTGGAGCGGCTCCTGGTGGAGACCGACTCGCCCTATCTCGCCCCGGTGCCCGTGCGCGGCAAGCCCAACGAACCGCGGCATGTGGTACGGGTGGCGGAGGTCCTGGCCCGCGAGCGTGGCCTCGGCGTGGACGAGATCGCCGCTCTCACCAGCGCAAACTTCCACCGGGCCTTTCCCGCCGCGCGTCCGTCGGCCGCGGACAGGGTGCCCTGAATCCCTTCCATCAGCGAACAGAGAGAAGACCATGAAAGGCGGAATCGGCAACCTGATGAAACAGGCCCAGAAGATGCAGGAGGAACTGCAGAAGACCCAGCAGCGGCTGGCCGAGGAAGAGGTCACCGGGGTCTCCGGCGGGGGCCTGGTGCAGGTCACCATGAACGGACGGCACGAGGTGCGGCGGGTACAGATCGACCCCAGCCTCATGGGGGAGGAACGGGAGATGCTCGAGGATCTGGTGGCGGCGGCCATCAATGACGCCGTGAAGCGTCTGGAGGAACACATGCGGGAGAGTATGTCGGGTCTCGCGGCGGGCCTCGAACTGCCCGCGGGCCTGAAGCTGCCCTTCTGAGGCGGTGATGGGGCCGGGGGAGTCCGGGCGCCCGCTTCTGGAGCGCCTCCAGGAGGCACTGCGCTGTCTTCCCGGCGTCGGCCCCAAATCGGCCCAACGCATGGCCTATCATCTCCTGGAGCGTGATCGTGAGGGTGGGCGCCAATTGGCGCGCCTGCTGGCCACGGCCATGGACACCATCGGCCGCTGCCGGGAGTGCCGCACCCTCAGCGAGACGGAGGTCTGCGCCCTGTGCGCCAATCCGCGCCGCGACCGCCGGCTGCTCTGTGTGGTGGAACATCCGGGCGAGGTGGCGGCGGTGGAGCAGTCGGCCGGTTATGACGGCCTCTATTTCGTCCTCGGTGGGCGGCTCTCGCCCCTCGACGGTATCGGCCCCGAGGCCCTGGGGCTCGACACCCTGCGCGCCCGTCTGGATGCGGGGGAGGTGGAGGAGGTCATCCTGGCCACCAACCCCACCGTGGAGGGCGAGGCCACCGCCCACTACATCGCCGGGATGGCCCGCGTCAGCGGGGTGAAGGCCACCCGCATCGCCCACGGCGTCCCCCTGGGCGGCGAACTGGGTTTCGTGGATGCGGGCACCCTGGCCCATGCCCTGGCCGGACGCCGCCTCCTGGAGTGACTGGGCACTGCATGTCTTTGCCTGCGCTATCACATCCCCTATGAACTCTCCGGACACCAGACCCGAACCGAACCCCCTGGCCGACAGCGGGGCGCGGCGTTGGCGCCATGCCCTGGAGGTCTCCGGCCTGGGGGTCTGGGACTGGGACCTGGTCACCGGCGAGGTGTTCTATTCCCCCCAGTGGTGGCGGATACTGGGTGGCCCGGACCAGGCCTCCGTCGAACGGATCGACGCCTGGCTCGACCGGCTCCATCCGGACGATCTGCCCGCCTGCCGGGAGGCCCTCGACCGGCACCTGCGGGGTGACGGTGCCACCTTCCGGCAGCGCTTGCGCATCCGCCACGAGGACGGCGGCTGGCGCTGTGTGCTGAGCCGGGGCGCGGTGGTCGAGCGGGGTGACGACGGGCGCCCGCGGCGCATGGTGGGCACTCAGGAGGACATCACCGACACCGAGGCGGCCCATGAGTGGGACCGGCTGTTCCGGGAGACCATGGAGGCCAGCCTGATGGGCATCTACATCATTCAGGACCTGCGCTTCCGTTACGTCAATCCGGCCTTCGCCGACTTCTTCGGGTACCGCCCCGAGGAGATCGTCGACCGCCTGGGGCCGGCCGATCTGGTGGTCCCCGAGATGCGCGACGAGGTGGTGGAGAACCTCCGCCGGCGGGCGACGGGCGAGGCGGGCCGGCCCTATGAGGTCCAGGCGCTGCGACGTTACGGCAGCCGCTTTCCCCTCCTGGTGTGGGGGCGGGGTACGCACTTCCGCGGCCGGCCCGCCTCGGTGGGCACCGCCCTCGACATCAGCGAACGAAAGGAGGCGGAGGAGGCCTTGCAACGGGTCGAACTGGCCTGGACCGAAGCCATGAATCAGTTCGACGATGCCCTGGGGCTGCTGGACCTGGACCACCGTCTGGTGCGCGCCAACCGGGCCTTCTGGCGCTTCGTCGGGGGCCCTCCGGGGCCGGCCCTGGGACAGCCCGTCGAGGAAATCCTGTATCCCCGGGGCATTCCCCGTCCCTGCGCCCTGTGCGATGCCCTGGATGCCGCCCGCGACCTGGATCTCCCCCTGGACGGGGATGATCCCGGGAACCCCTGGCGGCGGCCCCTGCGGGCGCGGGTGCGGGTTATCCGCGACCCCAAAGGGGACCCCGACGGCCTCCTCCTGGCCGTACACGACCGCACCGAGGAGCTGCGGGTGGAGGCCGAGTTGCGCAGTCACCGGGACCGCCTGGAGGAGCTGGTGGCGGTGAGGACCGCCGACCTGGAGGCGGCGCGCCGGGAGGCGGAACGTCTGGCCCGGGTCAAGAGCGAATTCCTGGCCAACATGAGCCACGAGATCCGCACCCCGCTGGGCGCGGTCCTTGGGCTGGCCGGGATCGGCATCCGCAAGAGCGGCGGGGGGGAGCTGGAGGAGACCTTCCGGCGCATCGAGGAGGCGGGTACCCACCTGTTGCAGGTGGTCAACGACATCCTCGACTATTCCAAGATCGAGGCCGGGCGTTTCACCGTGGAGGAGCGTCCCTTCCGTCTCGCCGAGGTAGTGGAGGCGGCAGCCGGATTCGTCTCCGGCTCGGTAGCCGCCAAGGGGCTGGGCTGGGCCCTCGAATGCGCCCCCGATCTGCCGGAATGGGTGCGGGGCGATCCCCAACGCCTCCAGCAGATCCTGATCAATCTGCTCTCCAATGCAGTCAAGTTCACGGAACAAGGCGAAGTGTCCCTGGAGGTGCGGCGCGCCGGAAACGCCATCCGCTTCGAGGTGCGGGATACCGGGATCGGCATCACCGCCGAGCAGCGTGCCCGCCTGTTCCAGCCCTTCGAACAGGCCGACGGCTCCAGCGCCCGTCACTACGGTGGCACCGGCCTCGGGCTCGCCATCAGTCGGGAACTGGCCCGCATGATGGGAGGGGATATCACTGTGCAGAGCCGCCCCGGCGGAGGCAGCCGCTTCAGCCTCCAGCTGCCCCTTGCCGAGACCGGGCGACCGCCCCAGGGAGAGGCCTCGGAACAGCTGCCGGCCAGCGGCCCGCGTCTGCGTGGCCTGTCCATACTGGCGGCCGAGGACCTGGAGGTCAATCGCCTGATCCTCGGGGATCTGCTGCAACGTGAGGGGGCGAGGGTGTGTTTCGCCCGGGACGGCCGAGAGGCGTTGGCCCAGGTGCGGGAGGCGGGAGCCGCCGCCTTCGATCTGGTGCTCATGGACATCCAGATGCCCGGGATGGACGGCTACCAGGCCACCCGCAGGATCCGGGAGATCGCCCCCGAGCTGCCGGTGATCGGCCTGACCGCCCATGCCCTTCCCGAGGAGCGTGCGCAATGCCTGGCGGCGGGGATGTGCGATCACGTCACCAAACCCATCGACGAGGAGCGACTGGTGGCCGCAATCCTGCGTCAGGCGAGGCCCCGGGCCAGGATTACGGAGGCGAGGCCGCCGGCTGCCGTGCCTGGGCAAGGGGGGCCGCTATTGGACCGGGCGGCCCTGCTCGCCCGCTATGGGGGGCAAGCGGCGTTCGTGGACGAACTCCTGAGCACGGTGCGGCAAACCCATGGCGGCACCTCGCAGGCCCTGCGCCGGGCCGCGGAGGCGGAGGACTGGGACGAGATCGCCGCTCAGGCCCACGGCCTGAAGGGCACGGGGGGTTATCTCTCGGCCCCCTGGCTCACCGCCCTGGCACGCGACACCGAGATGGCCGCGCGCGCCGGCGAAGAGGCCGCCAAAGGGCTCGCCCGGCGCCTGGCCGGGCGTCTGGAGGCGATGTTGATGGAGCTTGAAAGGGACACCGGGGATCCGGGCGGAAAGGGAGGAGCCGAATGACGGAGGGGTATCGTCCACAACGAGGTCTCTCGTTATGCCCCACGCCGATGCCCAACGTTGCATCGAACATCGCATCCTGACCCAGCATCGGTTGATCGCCGAGCGTCTGGCGGCGGATCCGGACAAGGTGTTGGCCCACGCCCGCGCCAATCTGCGCCGCTGGGCGAGGAAATATGAAAACGAAGACGAGCCTGCCTGGATGCGGGATTGGGAGGTCCTCCTGGCCGGAGCGGTGGAGGGCGTCGTGGCGGTCCTGGTGGGCGGGGATCAGGAGGCTATCCGCCTCCGCTCCTGTTCGCCTTTCGCTGGGGTGCTGTCGGCCAGGCAACGGTGGGCAGTCATCAGGGCGTGCGAGCATGAAGCGTGCTGAGTTGGAACACCTTATCAGGGCTGCGGCTTCCCTCACGGAAGAACGACGGCTGATCATAGTAGGGAGTCAGGCGATCCTTGCTCAATTTCCCGAGGCGCCGCCTGCGGTTCGAGGTCCATGGAGGCCGATCCCATTCCACTCGACCATCCGGAACGTTGGAACCTCATCGACGGTGTGCTGGGGGAAGGATCCCCATTCCATGAGACCTTCGGTCGTTACGCCGATGGTGTGGAGTTGACCACTGCGGTGCTCCCGAGGGGCCGGAAGGCCCGTCTGGTCCCGATCTGTAACGAGAACACCCTGGGTATCGCCGGCCTGTGTCGGGAGATCCATGACCTGCTCGTTTCGAAAGACGTCGCTGGCCGGGACAAGGCTATGAAGTTTTGCGCATTGGTTCGGAAGGCCGGGAGGGTGGATGCCTCGCTGCTGTTGCAACGACTGAAGGAGACGCCTCTCGCCCCGGACCTGCGCGAGATCGTGGAAGCGCGGATTCGACGGGATGCCTGAGGCGGGCGCGCCTCAGGCCACTGCCCCGACGGCCGATTCCACCGCTTCGGCAAGGGTCTTTGCCCAGTGTTCCACGCGCCCGGCATGGCGCCCCTCCACCATGACCCGGATCAGGGGCTCGGTGCCCGAGGGGCGCAGCAGGACCCGGCCCTCGCCGGCCAGGTCCGCTTCCGCCTCGCCCAGGGCCTCTGTCACCTCCGGGTGGGACAGGACCTCGCCGCGTTGCGGCAGACGCACGTTGATCAGGACCTGGGGGTAGGTCTCGACCCCCGCCAACAGTTGGCCGAGGTCCCGGCCCTGCTGCTGCATCTCCACCAGGACCTGAAGGGCGGAGACGATGCCGTCGCCGGTCGTGGTACGGTCGCGGCAGATGATGTGCCCCGAGGGCTCTCCACCGAGGATCCCGCCGGTCTCCTTGAGTCGCTCCAGGATGTAGCGGTCGCCCACCTGGGTGCGCTGAAAGGGGATGCCGGCGCGCTCGAAGGCATCCTCCAGGCCGAGATTGGTCATCACGGTGCCCACCACCGGCCCTTCGAGCTGGCCGTGGACGGCACGGGAACGGGCGATGATGTAGAGGATGCCGTCCCCATCCACCAGGCGACCGTTGCGGTCCACCAGCATCAGGCGGTCACCGTCGCCGTCGAAGGCGATACCCAGGTCGGCGCCGCGCTCCAGGACCGCCTGCCGCAAGGCCTCGGGGTGGGTGGAGCCCACCTCCGCGTTGATATTGAACCCATCCGGTGAGGTGCCGATGGTGGTCACCTCGGCACCGAGTTCGTCGAACACGTGGGGGGCGACCTGATAGGTGGCCCCATGGGCGCAGTCCAGGACGATCTTCATGCCGTTCAGGGAAAGGCGCGCCGGCACGGTGCTCTTGCAGAACTCGATGTAGCGGCCGGTGGCGTCCTCCACCCGCTTGGCCTTGCCCAGGTCCGCCGACTCCACAGTGGACAGGGGTTTGTCCATTTCGGCCTCGATCTCCCATTCCAGGGCATCGGGCAGTTTGTCACCATCGCTGGAGAAGAACTTGATGCCGTTGTCGTAATAGGGGTTGTGGGAGGCGCTGATGACGATCCCGGCACGGGCGTGGAGGGTGCGGGTGAGATAGGCGATGCCAGGGGTGGGCATGGGCCCGAGCAGGCGGATGTCGATGCCCGCGGCCACCAGACCGGCCTCCAGGGCCGACTCGAACAGGTAGCCGGAGATGCGGGTGTCCTTGCCGATGAGGACCTTGCTGCCATGTCCTCCGAGCACGCGCCCCGCGGCCCAGCCGAGCTTGAGTACGAAATCGGGCGTGACCAGACCCTCGCCCACCTTGCCGCGGATACCGTCGGTTCCAAAATAGCGTCGCTTCACCTGAATGTCCCCTTGGTCGATGTCACAAGCGCGGCAAGGGTAGCGCATCGGGCAACGAAGGGCATTCGGCGCCGGTGCCCTGCCCGTCCCCCGCGAATATTCCTATTGCCGCCGCATTCGTCGACCGGGTTAGCGGCAGCTTCCCCCATAACTTCACAAGCGCGGAGCGGTACAGCAGGGCCCCGGTCCTGAACCGAAGGAAGGCCAGCTGCAACGGGTATGGAATCAGCGCGGCCGGTAGGGTCTGAGCGGCGGTCCGGTGGCTGAGGCGACCGCCTCCCAGACCCGGATCGCGTCCAGGGTCGGGCCCACGTCGTGGGTGCGGATCAGGCGGGCGCCGCGCTCCAGGGCGAGCACCGTGGCGGCCAGGCCGGCATGGAGGCGGCCTTCCGTCGGGCGCTGGTCGAGGATCGCGCCGAGCATGGATTTGCGGGAGATCCCCACCAGCAAGGGCCGGCCCAACCCGGTGAGGCGCCCGAGGCCGGCGAGCAGGGCGAGGTTGTGTTCCAGGGTCTTGCCGAAGCCGAACCCGGGGTCCAGGAGGAGGCGCCCGGCGGGGATCCCGGCGGCCGTGCAGGCCGCCACCCGGGCGCCGAGAAAGGCCTCCACCTCGGCCACCACGTCGTCGTAGCGGGGCGCCCGCTGCATGTCGGCCGGGCGGCCCTGCATATGCATGAGACAGACCGCGAGGCCGGTGTCCCGGGCGGCCTCCAGGGCGCCGGGGGCGCGCAGGGCCTGGACGTCGTTGATCATCCCCGCCCCGGCCTCGGCGGCGGCACGCATCACCTCGGGCTTGCGCGTATCCACCGAAATGGGGATCCGCAGACTCCCGGCGAGGGCCTCGATCACGGGAACGACCCGCTCCAACTCCTCCGCCAGGGGCACGGGGGGGGCGCCGGGACGGGTGGACTCCCCCCCCACGTCGATGATGGCGGCCCCCTGCGCCTGCATGTGCAGGGCCCGGGCGACGGCGGTGTCCAGGTCCATATAGCGGCCGCCATCGGAGAAGGAGTCCGGGGTGACGTTGAGGATCCCCATCACCTGGGGGCGTTGGAGGTCGAGCCGGTGACCGGCGCAGACGATGCTGGACATGGCAGAGGAGGTCTGCCCCGGTGGGCGGGGCGGACCGGTGACGGGGATCGTGCTAGTGTTGACCCACGGGACCGCCTATGGGCCCCTCGGCGCCCTTCTCCCGCTTGGCCTCGGGGGCCTCGCCGCTGTCGGCCTTGGTGCCGGCGCGGGGCTCCGAATCGTCCCAGTCCTTGGGCGGCTGTGGGTCGCGGCCGGCCATGATGTCGGCGATCTGATCGGCGTCGATGGTCTCGTACTTGATCAGGGCCTCGGCCATCTTGTGCAGCTTGCCGAGGTTCTCCTCGAGCAGTTTCCGGGCACGCTGGTAGTTGCGTTCGATGACCGCGCGGATCTCCTCGTCGATGGCGTGGGCGGTGTCGTCGGAGACGTTCTTGTGCTGGGTCACCGAACGGCCCAGGAAGACCTCTTCATCGTTCTCGCTGTAAGCGAGGGGGCCCAGGCGTTCCGACAGGCCCCAGCGGGTCACCATGTTGCGGGAGAGTTCGGTGGCGCGCTGGATGTCGTTGGCGGCACCGGTGGTGACGTGTTCCTTGCCGAAGATCATCTCTTCGGCGATGCGTCCGCCGAACAGGCTGGAGATCTGGCTCTCCAGGTGCTCCTTGCTGAGGCTGTAGCGGTCCTCCTCGGGCAGGAACAGGGTCACCCCCAGGGCGCGCCCGCGCGGGATGATGCTGACCTTGTACACGGGGTCGTGGGAGGGCACCAGCAGGCCGACGATGGCGTGTCCCGCCTCGTGATAGGCGGTGAGGCGCTTTTCCTCGTCGCTCATGGCCATGGAGCGGCGCTCGGCGCCCATCATGATCTTGTCCTTGGCCTTCTCGAATTCCTCCATCCCCACCAGCTTCTTGTCGGCGCGCGCGGCCAGCAGGGCGGCCTCGTTCACCAGGTTGGCCAGATCGGCGCCCGAGAAGCCGGGGGTGGCGCGGGCGATGACCTTGGGCCGCACATCGTCGGAGGTGGCCACCTTGCGCATGTGTACCTTCAGGATCTGCTCCCGGCCGCGCACGTCGGGCAGGGGCACCACCACCTGGCGGTCGAAGCGCCCGGGGCGCAGCAGGGCGGGATCGAGCACGTCCGGGCGGTTGGTGGCGGCGATCACGATCACCCCCTCGTTGCCCTCGAAGCCGTCCATCTCCACCAGCAACTGATTGAGGGTCTGCTCGCGCTCGTCGTGACCGCCGCCCAGGCCGGCGCCACGGTGGCGGCCGACGGCGTCGATCTCGTCGATGAAGATGATGCAGGGGGCGTGCTTCTTGGCCTGCTCGAACATGTCGCGCACCCGCGAGGCGCCGACGCCCACGAACATCTCCACGAAGTCGGAACCGGAGATGGTGAAGAACGGTACCTTGGCCTCCCCGGCGATGGCCTTGGCGAGGAGGGTCTTGCCGGTGCCGGGGGCGCCCACCATGAGCACCCCGCGGGGGATCTTGCCGCCGAGCTTCTGGAACTTGCCCGGATCACGCAGGAACTCCACCAGTTCGCTCACCTCTTCCTTGGCCTCTTCCACCCCGGCCACGTCGTTGAAGGTGACCTTGACCTGATCCTCGCCGAGCATGCGCGCCCGGCTCTTGCCGAAGGACATGGCCCCCCGGCCGCCGGTGCCGCCCTGCATCTGGCGCATGAAGAAGATCCACAGGCCGATGAGGATGAACAGCGGGAACCAGTTGATGAGGATCTGCATCAGCACCGAGGGCTTCTCGGGCGGTTCGGAGATGATCTCCACCTTGTTGTTGAGGAGGTCGCCCACCAGGCCATCGTCACCGGGGTTGTAGGTGGTGAAGTGTCGGCCGGTCGTGGTCACGCCCTCGATGGACTGACCCTCGAGGGTCACCTCTTTCACCTGGCCGTTATGGACCTGCTCGATGAAGTCCGAATAAGGCAGGGTGTGTGGGGGGGTGTGGGTGTTGGTGAAGTTGTTGAACACCGACATCAGGACGATCGCAATGATCACCCAGAGGATCAGGTTCTTCGCCATGTCGTTCAAGATTCGGGACCTCTCTTAAGTATGACGTGCCGAAAGGGCGGGACCGCAGCGGATGGAGGGCAGATGAAGAGTGGATGACATCGGGTATACGAAGATACTACAGGCGCAGGCCACGGGCCACCAGGTAGAGTTCGCGGCTCTTGGCCCGCGAGGCCTTGGGCTTGCGGCTCTTCACCTGGGCGAAGGCCCGGCGCAACTCGATCAGCCAGGGGTCGAAGCCCTCGCCTTGAAAGGCCTTGACCACCAGGCCGCCCCCGGGCTTCAGGGCCTCGCGGGCAAAATCCAGCGCCAGTTCACACAGATACATGGCGGCCGGCTGGTCCACCGCGGCGATACCGGATACGTTGGGGGCCATGTCCGACATTACAAGGTCCAGGCGGGCACCGCCCAGGAGATCCGTCAATGCCCGGAGCACGGCCTCTTCCCGGAAGTCCCCCTGGATGAACTCCACCCCGGGCACGGGGGCCATGGGCAGCAGGTCCAGGGCCACCACCCGGCCGCCGGGGGCCACGGCCCGGGCCGCCACCTGGCTCCAACCGCCGGGGGCGGCGCCCAGGTCGGCCACCGTCATGCCCGGGCGCAGCAGATGGTCCTTGGCGTCCAGTTCCTGGAGCTTGTAGGCGGCGCGCGAACGCAGGCCCTCGCGGTGGGCGCGTTTGACGTATGGGTCGTCGAAGTGGCGGTCCAGCCAGCGGCGGCTGCTCTTGGATCGGGACATGGCGGTCCGGGCGGCGGATCGGAAGACCCCTTTCTACGGGAGGCCGGGAGGGCTTGCAAGGACGCCGCGCACGTCCGGGGGCTGGCGTCTCGCCATTTTTCAGCTGATCGCTAGGAGTAGTCCCTCGATTCCCGGATAAGCCCGACCGCTGGGCTGATCGGCGGCCACGGCTGGCCGGGTCATGGATTCTGGGGTCTTGCTGGGGGTACGGCGGGACCTGAAGCGGTGGGATAGCGGCCTCGTTGCGGAAATTCTCGAGGAGGAGAGCCCGTCAAGGCACAAGAGGCCCCGCCCCACCTCCCTGGCACGGGGATTTATACCCGTCGCACATGAATATTTCGCTACTGCGGCCGCCCCTCGCACCCCTGGGCGGTGTTGCGAAAGCTCGCCATAGTCCCCGCTATGACTCGCTTCCGCGCCTTGCCCAGGGGCACGAGGAACACCCTCGAAAAACGAAATATTCATGTGCGACGGGTATCTGCCGGCTGTTCCAAAGGAACGGCAGAGACGGCTCGCTCAGGCCTAAGGCTCTCCCTCCCAATAATCTTTCGCCGCCGCCTTGGAGAGGTAGAGCGTCAGCTTTCGGGCGGACTTGTCGCCGCCGGGCGGACTACCGGCCAAGATGCCGATCTTGCCGGAATCCGGCATCTCGACGATATCCGGTTCTTCCATGGTGCTGACGCAGAGGTATTTGAGGTCGGCGTCGCGATCGTTGACGATCTGGTGCGGCGTCTCCGGCCCCGGCGGTATGGCGATGACGTCGCCCGCGCGGATGGGATGGGTTCCGTCGCCCAGCCGAAGGGTGCCGCCGCCCTCGAGAATGTAGAACATCTCCTCGTTGACATAGTGGGCATGCAAGGGCCAGGCGACCTTTCCGGGCGGCAATACGACCAGGCGATAACCGAGCTTGCGCGCGCCGATGCGGCGACCGATGGCCCCCAGCTTCGCCTCGAACCGATCTCCGTGTTTCCACTCCTCCAGCGGCACTTCATCGATGTTGAGAATGGGCGGGAAGGTTTCGTTCATGAGGATGCACCTCCGCAATGGGTCCGGATGGTCGCCGTAAAGGCATCGAGACAGCGTCGATAGACCGGTCCGGGACAGGCGCCCAGGGCGCGACCGTCGATCTCACGCACAGGAACCAGCTCCGTACCGGTGCCGCTAAGGAAGCACTCGTCGGCGGTATGCAGATCGTAGGGGGCCAGGGACCGCTCCCGCGTCTCGATACCGCCGTCGCGGGCGAGCTGCATGATCAGCCTGCGGGTCACACCGGCGAGGGCGCCATCGGTGACCGGCGGCGTCAGCAGGATGCCGTCTCGCACGATGAACAGGTTGTCCGCCGTGCCTTCCGCCACCTTGCCTTCGCCGTTGAGCAGTATCGCCTCGTCGGCCCCGGCCCGGTTCGCCTCGATACGGGCCAGGATGTGGTTGAGGTAATTGAGGCTCTTGATGCGCGGGTCGAGTCCGTCCGGCGGCAGGCGACGGGTCGAGGCGATGACGATCCGGATTCCCGCTTCGCGACTTGCGGGATCGACCATCTGCAAATGGCTGGCGATCACCATGAGCCGGGGCTGCCTGCAAGGCTTCGGGTCGATGCCCAGAGGCCCGTCGCCACGGGTGACGATCAGGCGCAGATAGCCGTCCGCGCCGTCGAAGGCGGAGATGACCTCTTCCGTGATCCGGCCGAGTTCCTCGTCCGACCAGGGACACGCCAAGGCGATGGCACGGGCGGAGCGGCGCAGCCGGCGCAGATGCCCGGCGAGGAGAAATGCCTTTCCGGCATAGAAACGGATCCCTTCGAACACCCCGTCACCGTACAGCAAGCCGTGGTCGAGCACCGGAACGCACGCCTTCTCCAGCGGCAGAATCCGGCCTTCCAGCCAGCAGACCCCTTGCGTCATTCGAACCTCCATAATGGTCAATAAGCTTGACCATTCGCATCATGGCCCGGTTCGCCCTACAATGTCAACATGGTTGACAGAAAAGATCCGCCGGAATCCGTCCAGCGCATGAACCAGGCGCTGGAGGCGCTCCACTTCGGGTTTCGCGCCATCACCGCGCATCCCGACGAGCGCCTCGGGGCGCTGGGCTATTCCAGGGTGCACCATCGCATTCTCTATTTCATCGGCCGCAATCCCGACTGCAGCATCAACGAACTGCTGGGCATCATGCGGGTGAGCAAGCAGTATCTGAACCGGCCGCTGCGGCAACTCGTCGAGGATGGCTATATCCAGGCGAGAAAGGACCGGCAGGACCGCCGCGTCAAGCGGGTGAAGCTCACCCGCAAGGGACAGCGTCTGGAGGAGGCGCTGACCGGAGCGCAGCGGGAGCAACTGTCCCAGGTCTTCAGAAAGGCCGGCCCCCGGGCGGAGGCCGGCTGGAGAAAGGTGATGGCGTTGCTGGCCGACATGGAAGGTGAGCAGAGCGGGTAGAGGCCCTGTCGGTTCCCATGGCCCACGTCCCCCCGCCAGCCGCAATCGGGCCCGCAGGCCCCTTTACTGGTCGGCCGCCTCGGCCGGTTCCCGAAGGCCCAGCCCCACGCCAATGGCGCCGCCAATGTTGCGGAGCATGTCGCCGACGCGGCTGCCCTGGTCGCGCAGGCGCGAGAGGCTCC
Organism: Chromatiaceae bacterium; assembly: GCA_026984455.1. GTDB lineage: Bacteria > Pseudomonadota > Gammaproteobacteria > Chromatiales > Chromatiaceae > JALSSC01. The sequence goes on along the minus strand of JALSSC010000019.1, from coordinate 416 downwards.
CTTCGATGCTGTTACTGAGAAGTCTTCGCAACAACCGCCTCATCCGACATGAATCCGGTGTAGTCGGCCGTTTTTCTGCCCCTTGTTCCGGCCGCCCCCCCCCCCGGCCGGGGCGGGTGCGCGCCCGATCAGCGGCACAGCGCAAAAGGCTCATCATCGAGCAGATTTGACATCCTGCGAAACTTTTTCTAACGTTTACGTAAGATTTATATTTTCGCATACTCCAAATGAGCGTGTTTGGAAATGGGCCGGGCCTGTTCTTACACCACGCCCCTAGGTGACAAAGGAGGGAGGAAGATGGCGACGTCATTGGAAAATATGCAGCAAAAACAACTCGATACCTGGCTGAATCAGCGTCTGGACGAGCTGCTTCCCGGGAAACTCAGGGAAATCGAGGCGGCAAAGACCCCTTCCAT
>JALSSC010000018.1 GCA_026984455.1 Chromatiaceae bacterium | reverse complement strand
CCGTTGCTCATCCCTGTTATGAGACAGTGTAGCCCCTGGCCGCAGGAATACCTGTGTGGTAGGTAGTGTTCAGAATGCGTACTCTGCCACGTTTTGACCTCTCCCCTGCCCCGGAACAGAGGATGGCTTCTTTTGGGAAGATAATCGGAAGCTAGGAGGCACTTGGTCTTCAGCCGTCACCCGCGACCGCCGGGGAACAGGGACGGGCCACCATTGTCAGCGATCCACCCAAGGAGTCAGACCGTGTCCCGTCCCCGCCTGTTGCTGCTCGTCCTGATCGTCCTCGCCATCGCCGCCTTCTTCGTCTTCGACCTGGACCGCTTCCTGAGCGTGGATTTCTTTAAGGCCCGTCAGACCGCCGCGGAGGCCTGGCGCGATGCCCATCCCTGGCTCGCCACTGCGGCCTATTTTACGGCCTACGTGCTGGTGACCGGCCTGTCCCTCCCCGGAGCCGTGGTGATGACCCTCATCGGCGGCGCCCTCTTCGGCCTGGTGTGGGGCAGCCTGGTGATCTCCTTCGCCTCAAGCATCGGGGCGACCCTGGCCTTCCTCGTCGCCCGTTTTCTGCTCCGGGACTGGGTACAGAACCGTTTCGGCGAGCGTCTCCAGGCGGTGAACGAGGGTATCGCCAGAGAGGGGGGCTTCTACCTCTTCACCCTGCGCCTGGTCCCCTTGTTTCCCTTCTTCCTCATCAACCTGACCCTGGGCCTGACCCCCATCCGTGCCTGGACCTTCTACTGGGTGAGCCAGTTGGGCATGCTGCCGGGCACCCTGCTGTACGTGAATGCCGGCACCCGGCTGGCCCGGATCGATTCACTGCAGGGCATCCTCTCCCCTGGCCTGCTCCTGTCCTTCGCCCTGCTCGGGCTGTTCCCGCTGATCGCCCACAAGGCGGTGGCGCTGGCGAAGGCGCGCCGGGTCTATGCCGGCCACGCCCGGCCACGCCGTTTCGACCGCAACCTGGTGGTCATAGGTGCGGGGTCGGCCGGGTTGGTGGCGTCCTACATCGCCACCGCGGTGCGGGCACGGGTGACCCTGGTGGAGAAGGACCGCATGGGCGGCGACTGCCTGAACACCGGCTGCGTACCCTCCAAGGCCCTGATCCGCACCGCCAAGCTGCTCTCCCGTATGCGCCGCGCCGGAGAATTCGGGATCCGCAAGGTCCACGCCGATTTCGAATTCGCCGAGGTCATGGCGCGGGTACGGCGGGTGGTGGAGACCGTGGCGCCGCACGACTCGGAGGAACGCTACACCGCTCTGGGAGTGGACGTGATCCGGGGCGAGGCGCGCCTCCTGTCCCCTTGGGAGGTGGAAATCAGCCGTCCCGACGGCAGCCGGAAGGTCATCTCCACCCGCAGCATCGTCATCGCCACCGGGGCGCGGCCCTTCATACCCCCGATCCCCGGCATCGAGAAGGTGGACTGCCTCACCTCTGACAACCTCTGGGCGTTGCGCGAACTGCCCCGGCGATTGGTGGTCCTGGGCGGTGGTCCCATCGGCACGGAGCTGACCCAGGCCTTCGCCCGCCTCGGTGCGCGGGTCACCCAGGTAGAAAGGCTCCCACGCATCCTGATCCGCGAGGACCCGGAGGTGTCGGATCTGGTGACGGAGCGCTTCCGCGCCGAGGGCATCGAGGTCCTGGTGGGGCATCAGGCACGACGCTTCCTGATCGAGGACGGCGAGCGGATCCTGGTGGCCGAACACGAGGGCGAGGAACGCCGCATCCCCTTCGACGCGGTCCTGGTGGCGGTGGGCCGGACGGCCAATCTGCGGGGCTATGGCCTGGAGGAACTGGGCATCCCTGTGGACCGCACCATCGAGACCAATGCCTTCCTGCAGACCCTCTATCCCAACATCTATGCCGCCGGTGACGTGGCCGGCCCCTACCAGTTCACCCACACCGCCGCCCACCAGGCGTGGTATGCGGCGGTCAATGCCCTGTTCGCCCCCTTCAAGCGCTTCCGCGCCGACTATTCGCTGATCCCCTGGGCCACCTTCGTGGACCCCGAGGTGGCCCGGGTGGGGCTCAACGAACAGGAGGCCCGGGCGCGGGAGATCCCCTATGAAGTGACCCGCTACGATATCGACGACCTGGACCGCGCCATCGCCGACGGCGAGGCACAGGGCTTCGTCAAGGTCCTCACGGTGCCGGGCAAGGACCGCGTCCTCGGCGTCACCCTGGTGGGCGAACACGCCGGCGACCTGCTCGCGGAATGGGTGCTGGCCATGCGCCACGACATCGGCCTCAACCGGATCCTGGGCACCATCCACATCTACCCGACCCTGGCGGAGGCCAACAAGTACGTCGCCGGGCAATGGAAGAAGGCCCATGCCCCGGAAGGGCTGCTGCGCTGGCTGGAGCGCTTCCACCGCTGGCGCCGCGGGGGTGCTTGACGACGGGCCGCCACACCCCGCCATCGCGCGTCTCCCGGAACGCGACCCGGCCCAAGAAACTCATACCCGTGTGTTATCCTCTCCCCTCCCCCTGAACCCCATCGCGACCATGAAGGCCACTCACGAAATCGTCCAGGACTACTACGGCCGCAGGCTCCAGCATTCCGGAGACCTCAAGACCAGCGCCTGCTGCGATCCAGGGGAAACGCCCATCTGGTTGCGGCCGCTCCTGGCCCGCATCCACCCGGAGGTCCTGCGCCGCTACTACGGCTGCGGCCTCGTCTGCCCCCCGCTGTTGGAAGGCTGCCGGGTGCTCGATCTGGGCTCCGGCAGCGGCCGCGACGTCTATGCCCTGGCCCAACTCGTCGGCCCCACCGGCGAGGTGGTGGGGGTGGACATGACCGAGGAGCAGCTCGCGGTGGCGCGTGAGTATCTCGACCACCACCGCCGCGCCTTCGGCTACGCCAATGTCCGCTTCCTCCACGGCTACATCGAGCGCCTCGGCGACCTCGGTCTGGAGGAGCACGGCTTCGATGTCATCGTCTCCAACTGCGTGATCAACCTCTCTCCGGACAAGGACGCCGTACTGGAGGGCGTGCGCCGCCTCCTCAAACCCGGGGGGGAATTCTATTTCTCCGATGTCTATGCCGACCGGCGGGTACCCGCGGCGGTCGCCGACGACCCCGTCCTCTATGGGGAATGCCTGGGTGGGGCCCTGTATTGGAACGACTTTTTGCGCCTCGCCCGCAGCCACGGATTCATCGACCCGCGCCTGGTGGAAGACCGGCCCCTCGCCGTCACCGAACCCGAACTGGCCGCCCTCACCGGCCCCATCCGCTTCTATTCGGCCACCTACCGCCTGTTCCTGCTCGACGACCTGGAAGACGCCTGCGAGGACTATGGTCAGGCGGTGATCTATCGCGGCAGCGTCCCCGACCATCCCCATCGTCTGCTGCTGGACAAACATCACGCCATGGACACTGGGCGGGTCTTCCCCGTCTGCGGCAACACTTGGCGTATGCTCCACGAGACCCGTTTCCGGCCCCATTTCGACTTCATCGGCGACTTCGCGCGCCACTACGGCCTGTTCGCTGGTTGTGGCGGTGGCCTGCCGTTCGATGCCGACCGGGCCAGTGAGGCAAGCGCCTGTTGTGAGGTTTCCAGTGCCGTCTGAGTATGTTCCCAGAAGGCGCTATCCCCTGTTCCGGGCCGGGTAGCTAGAAAACCCCGTGGGCCAGGAATCGGGCCGGGCATCGGGAATACGGAACACATGCGAGCCGCCCGCGCTATCCTGGAAGTCGAAACGGGCGGCGCCTTTGCTTGGGGGCAAGGTTCCTCGTCGCTCCGGGGTGAGGGGGCCGGAGCACAGACAGACCATCCGCCTTTCACAGTGAAAGCTGGGGCTGTCCATGCGTGAGCATGGTTGGCACCTGGAGCGATCCTGCGCGCGCCGCGAATTCCCGGTGACTCCCTTCTGTTGCGGCACGTTTCGTGCTAGGCACAGGGCAGAGGCGTCGGGTTCCTGTCTTCAGGCCTTCCGACGTCGCCCACCGACGCAACCCGAGGGAACCCTGCGACATGAACGCCACTGCCATCCTCGAACGGGTGAAACCGCTTCACGTCCGGGGTCTGGGGACCCCACTGGTGCTCATGATGCTCCTGGCGATGATGGTGGTGCCACTCCCACCCTTCGCCCTGGACCTGTTTTTCAGTTTCAACATCGCCCTCTCCCTGGTGGTCTTGCTGGTCGTGGCCTATACGCGCAGGCCGCTGGATTTCGGGGTCTTTCCGAGTCTTCTGCTGATCGCGACCCTGCTCCGGCTGGCCCTCAACGTGGCCTCGACCCGGGTGATCCTGCTGCATGGACACGACGGCGGGGCGGCCGCGGGCAAGGTGATCCAGGCCTTCGGCGAATTCGTCATCGGTGGCAACTATGCCGTGGGTCTGGTGGTCTTTCTGATCCTCATGATCATCAACTTCGTGGTGGTCACCAAGGGGGCCGGGCGGGTCTCCGAGGTGAGCGCACGTTTCACCCTGGATGCCATGCCGGGCAAGCAGATGGCCATCGACGCCGATCTCAACGCCGGTCTCATCACGCAGGAGGAGGCGCGGGAGCGCCGCGAGGAGGTGGCCAGCGAGGCGGATTTCTATGGCGCCATGGATGGTTCCAGCAAGTTCGTGCGCGGCGACGCCATCGCAGGCATCCTGATCCTGTTCATCAATATCATCGGCGGGTTGGGCGTGGGTGTCGGTCAGCACGGCCTCTCCTTCTCCACCGCCCTGGACCACTATGTGCTGCTCACCATCGGTGACGGCCTGGTGGCGCAGATCCCGTCCCTGCTGTTGTCCACCGCCGCGGCCATCATCGTCACGCGGGTGGCCTCACGCGACGACGTGGGCACCCAGGTGGTCAGCCAGTTGCTTGCGGACCCCCGTGCCCTGGCGGTCACCAGTGGGGTGTTGGGGGTCATGGGGCTGATCCCGGGGATGCCCAATCTGGCCTTCCTGACTCTGGCCGGGGCGGCCGGCGGCGGCGCCTGGTGGGTGGCCCGGCGGCAACGGGAAGGAGCTGTCGAACCGGTCGCCGGCGGTACGGGCGCCGGCCTGCCTGTCCCCTCTGAGGGCGCGGCCCCGACCGAAGAGGCCAAGGAACTCACCTGGGACGACGTCCAGCCGGTGGACATCATCGGTCTGGAGGTGGGTTACCGCCTGATCCCCCTGGTGGATCGCAGTCAGGGCGGGGAACTCATGGCGCGGATCAAGGGGGTGCGGCGCAAGCTGTCCCAGGACCTGGGCTTCCTGATCCAGCCGGTGCATATTCGCGACAATCTGGATCTGGCGCCCAACGCCTACCGCATCACCCTGCACGGGGTGGTGGTGGGCGAGGCCGAGGTCCAGCCGGGGCGGGAGCTGGCCATCGACGCCGGACGGGTGTTCGGGGAGATCCCGGGCCAGCCCACCAAGGATCCCACCTTCGGCCTGGATGCGGTGTGGATCGACCCCGCCCTGCGCGATCAGGCCCAGGGCCAGGGGTATACGGTGGTGGATCCGGCCACCGTCGTGGCCACGCATCTGAGCGAGCTGCTCCAGTCCCATGCCCAGGAACTGCTGGGCCACGAGGAGGTGCAGAAGCTGCTCGACAACCTCGCCCGCTCGAACCCCAAGCTGGTGGAGCAGTTGACCCCCAAGGCCCTGCCCCTGGCCACCATTCTCAAGGTGTTGCGCAACCTCCTGGAGGAGCGCATTCCCATCCGCGACATTCGCGGCATCGCCGAGACTCTGGCGGAGCAGGCCGGTCGCAGCCAGGATCCTGACACACTCACCGCCGCCGTGCGGGTCGCCCTGGCACGGGGGATCATGCAGCAACTCGTTGGTTCCACGAAAGAAGTTCCTGTGGCGGTGTTGGATCCCGAGTTGGAACAGTTGTTGCAGCAAGGTCTGCAAGGCAACGCCGGGGGGGCCGTGGGATTCGAGCCCGGACTGGTGGAACGCCTCCAGCAAGGCCTGGCTCAGACCCAGGAGCAAATGGAGGCCCAGGGGTGGGAGGCCCTCCTGCTCGTACCGCAGCCCCTGCGCCTTTGGCTGGCGCGGTTTAGTCGCCAGGCGGCCCCGGGGCTCCATGTACTGGCCTACGACGAGGTCCCTTCGGACCGGCGCATCCAGGTGGTGGCCACCGTCGGTGGCGAGCAGCAGACGGAAAATTGACGACATCATGAAATCGACTGTTTATCGGCACAATGTGTTTCCCCCCGCCGCAGTGGCTCCTGTCTGCGAAGGGCATCCGGCCGGGGTATCCCGATACGGGCCTCCGGAGGCGGGCGTCGCCACACGCCCTCCCATGGGGAGGACGACTTGCGGAATCTGTCAGGCGTGACTTTCACGGTAATCGAGACTAGCGGTCATGAAGATCAAACGCTTCTTCGCCCCCGACATGCGGCAGGCCCTGCGCCAGGTACGTGAGACCTTTGGCGCCGATGCCGTGATCCTTTCCAACAAGTCGGTGGATGGGGGCGTGGAGCTGGTGGCGGCCATGGACTACGACGACGCTACGGCCACTGCCGAAACGGCCTCGTCAGCACCCGCACCCGGGCCGGCCCGTGGGCCTGAGCCGGAGATCACGACCGCATACTCCAAGGCGCGCACACCGGGGCAGGTCAGTTCCTTGGTGGAGAGGTTGCAGGCGCGTGGGGGGGAGGCCTCCCCGCCGCTCCCGCAGAGTCCGCCTGCGGCGGCCGACGCCGATGGCCTGGCGGCCATGCGCAAGGAACTCACGGCCCTGCGGCGGATGGTGGAGAACGGCCTCGCCGGGCTCGCCTGGCAGGACCTGGGTTACCATCGGGCCCATACGCAGGAGCTGTTGCGGCAGCTCATCGATCTGGATCTGCATCCGGGCTTGTGCGAGGAACTGGCCCGCGCCGAGGCCGCCACCGAGGACCCGGATCTGGCCCTGCGGCTGGCCCTGAAGCGCCTGGCCGAGGCCTTGCCGGTGGGCGGTACCGATTTTCTCGAAGAGGGCGGGGTGGTGGCCCTGGTGGGACCCACCGGCGTGGGCAAGACCACCACCCTGGCCAAACTGGCGGCACGCTTCGCCCTGCGTCGCGGCAGCCGCCAGTTGGCCCTGGTGACCACCGACAACTACCGCATCGGTGCCGAGGAGCAGTTGCACAGCTATGGCCGCCTGTTGGACGTGCCGGTGCGCACCGCCCTGGATGCCGAGGGGCTGGAACAGGCCCTGGAGTTGTTCTCCGATCGTCGCCTGGTGCTCATCGACACCGCCGGGATGAGCCAGCGCGACCTGCGTCTGAACGAGCAACTGGCGATGTTGCGCGGCCGCGGGCGACCGGTGCAGGTGCTCCTGGCCCTGTCGGCCACCACCGACGCGGCGACCCTGGAGCAGGCCCTGGAGGCCTTTTCCGGGGTGCGGCCCTCGGCCTGTGTGCTCACCAAGCTGGACGAGGCCTGTTCCCTGGGCGGGCTGCTCTCCAGCCTGGTGCGGCGGCGTCTGCCCATGGCCTTTACCACCGATGGTCAAAGGGTACCTGAGGACATCCACGTGGCCCGCCCTCACAGCCTGGTGAAACGGGCGGTGGAACTGGCGCGGGCACATCGGGAGACACCGGGCGAGGCCTGGCTCGCCATGCAACTGGGGGGAGTACACCAGCATGTGGGCATCTGAACCGAGGACCTTCGATCAAGCCACGGGGTTGCGCAGAATGATGAATCCGGAACCGATCCAGGTGATCGCCGTAACGGGCGGGAAAGGTGGGGTGGGCAAGACCAACGTCTCGGTCAACCTGGGCCTGTGCCTGGCCCAATTGGGGCGGCGGGTGATGTTGTTGGACGCCGATCTGGGGCTGGCCAACGTGGACGTGGTTCTGGGGCTGCATCCCCGCTATGACCTCTCGCACGTGTTGCGCGGTGAACGCAGCCTTTCCGAGATCCTGCTGGAGGGACCGCACGGGATGCAGATCGTCCCCGCCGCCTCGGGGCTCGCCGACATGGCGGGTCTGAGTCCGGCCGAACACGCCGGCCTGATTCGCGCCTTCAGCGACCTCGGCGGGGATCTGGATACCCTGGTGATCGATACCGCGGCGGGCATCTCGGACTCGGTGGTGAGCTTCAGCCGCGCCGCCCAGGAGGTGGTCGTGGTGGTCTGCGACGAGCCGGCCTCCATCACCGATGCCTACGCCATCATCAAGTTGTTGGCGCGCGACCATGGTCTGGAGGGTTTCCGTATCCTCGCCAACATGGTGCGCAGCGCCCGGGAGGGCAGGGATCTGTACGAAAAGCTCTACCGGGTCACCGAGCGCTATCTGGATGTGACCCTGGGTTTCCTCGGTGCCATCCCCTATGACGACGCCCTGCGCAAGGCCGTCAAGGCTCAGCGCCCGGTGGTGGACGCCTTCCCCCGGGCGCGGGTGACCCAGGCATTCAAGAACCTGGCCCATAAGGTCGATAACCTCCCCGTACCGGCGGGGGCGAGTGGCCATCTGCAATTTTTCGTCGAACGTCTGTTGGCGTATTCGACCTTCCATCAGGAGATGCCGGGATGAACGGTTTGGCCGCCTATTCCGCGGTACAGCAGCGGAACCCTTACGAAGATCTGGTGAATAGCCATGCGCCCCTGGTGAAGCGTATCGCCTATCACCTCATGAATCGCCTGCCGTCGAGCGTGCAGGTGGAGGATCTGATCCAGTCGGGCATGATCGGGCTGTTGGAAGCGAGCAAGAACTATGATCCGACTCAGGGTGCCAGCTTCGAGACCTACGCCGGGATTCGCATTCGCGGCGCCATGCTGGACGAGATCCGGCGCAGCGACTGGACCCCACGTTCGGTCCACCGCAAGGCTCGGGAGGTGGCCGAGGTCATGCGCGCCATCGAGAACGAGGAGGGCCGGGACGCCCGCGATTCAGAGGTCGCCGAGCGCCTCGGCATCAGCGTGGCGGAATACCACCGTATCCTCCACGATGCCTCGGGTAGCCGTATCTTCAGCCTGGACGAACTCCAGGCCGTGGGTGAACTCGCCCCTGAGTCCCATCGGGGCAGCCTCTCCGGACCCTACGACGGGGTCCGCCACGAGGCCTTTCGCAACGCCCTGGCCGAGGCCATCGCGGGCCTGCCCGAGCGTGAGCGCCTGGTGGTGGGCATGTATTACGACGAGGGCCTCAATCTGCGTGAGATCGGTCAGGTCCTCGGGGTCAGCGAATCCCGGGTCTGCCAGATCCACGGCCAGGCCGCCATGCGTCTGCGCGCGCGCCTCGCCGACTGGCTGGACCATCCTGGCGACGATCAGTTTTGAACCCTTCAGCAGCAGCGGCGGCTTGACGCACAGGAGGACGCCTTGAACAAGAACATGAAGATCCTCGTGGTGGACGACTTCTCCACTATGAGACGCATCATCAAGAACCTGCTTCGGGACTTGGGATTCAACAATACCCACGAGGCAGACGATGGGGCCACGGCCCTGCCGATACTCCAGTCCGGGCATTTCGATTTTCTGGTGACCGACTGGAACATGCCCGGTATGACCGGCATCGATCTCCTCAAAGCGGTGCGTGCCGATCCCAAGCTGCGTACCCTGCCGGTGCTCATGGTCACCGCCGAGTCCAAGCGCGATCAGATCATCGAGGCGGCCAAGGCAGGGGTGAATGGATATGTGGTGAAGCCCTTCACCGCCACCACCCTCGAAGAGAAGATCAATAAGATATTCGAACGTGTCCAAGCCGCCTGAGGGCGAGGGAGAAGCAGTCATGACCGATAACCAAGCCGGAGCGAATGCGCGTCTGGACAAGGCCCGCGCCTTGGTGGAGGCCCTGGAGGCCGGTGCAAAAGAGCGTAGTGAGGCCTTGTTGCAAGAACTCGGTGAGATGCATGAAAACGCCCTGTTCGAGGAACTCGGCCGGCTCACCCGAGAATTGCACGAGGCCATCAATGGATTCCTGCTCGATGAACGCATCCAGCGTATCGCCGATTTCGAGATCCCAGATGCCACCGAGCGCCTCAAGTATGTCATCCAGGTGACCGAGCGCGCCGCCCACACCACCCTCGAGGCGGTGGAACGGGGTATGCCCCTCGTCGGTGCCCTGGAGGCGGATGCCACCGATCTGACCGCGGATTGGCAGCGCTTCCGCGAACGCCGGCTCGATCTGGGGGAGTTTCGGGAACTGGCCCAGCGTCTCGATGCGTTCCTCGAACGCACCGCCCGCGACGGGAGCGAACTGCACCGCCTCCTCGGGGACGTTCTCATGGCCCAGGACTACCAGGATATCACCGGTCAGATCATCCGCAGGGTGATCGAACTGGTACATGACGTGGAACAACGTCTGGTGCAACTGGTGCGCCTCACCGGTGGCCGGCGCGAGTTGGAACGGCCACCGGAGGACGGTATCGCCGCCACCGGTCCCGCCATCCCCGGGACCCATCGGGCGAACGTGGTTCAAGATCAGGACGAAGTGGACGATCTGTTGTCCAGCCTCGGTTTCTGACCCCTACAGCGGAGAAGAGGGTATGGCCATCGACGTGAACGACGAAATCCTCCAGGACTTTCTGGTGGAGGCTGGCGAGATCCTCGAGTTACTCAGCGAGCAGCTGGTCGAACTCGAACAGACACCCGACGATCCCGACCTCCTGAACGCGGTCTTCCGCGGCTTCCACACGGTCAAGGGTGGGGCGGGGTTTCTCAATATCCACAACTTGGTGGAGATCTGTCACCGCGCCGAGGACGTATTCAATCTCTTGCGCCAGGGCCAGCGTCAGGTCACGCCCGATCTTATGGACGTGGTGCTGCGGGTGCTCGACGTGGTCAACGTGATGTTCGACGACGTGCGCAACGGCCAGGATCCGGCGCCGGCCGAGCGCGACCTCATCGCCCGCCTGGAGGCGCTGGCCGTGCCCGGGGGCGAGGCTGCCGCGGCCCCAGTGCAAAGCCCCCCCGCCGAGCCGCCGGCGGCCCCGCCGCAGGCCGCTGCCGCCGACAGCCGTGGAGACGTCGCCTCACCCCCGCCGGTCAGTCCCGGCGAGAGTGCGAGCCCCTCCCCCGAGGCCACCGAGGAGGTCCCCGACCCCGTCTCCGGGGAGTTGGACGCCCTCCTCAACGCCGCCCAGGAGAGCCTGGCCGATGGCGAGGCCCAGGTCGGCGACGACAGCATCACCGAAGAGGAATTCGACGCCCTGCTCGACGAACTCCACGGCCCCGGAAAGCACCAGGGGGTGCCCCCCCAGCCCGAGGAAGCCGGCACTGGCGGCGCCGACGACGAGATCACCGAAGAGGAATTCGACGCCCTCCTGGACCAACTGCATGGCCCGGGAAGGCACCAGGGCGTGCCTTCCCAGGTGGAGATTCCCGGTGGCGACGATGCACACAGCGAAGATGCATCTGGCGCCCAGTCCGCCGGATCCCAGGGCCCCGGTCCACAGACAGATCCTTCCACCACCCCCCCCGAGACCGCCCCTGCGGTGACCGAAGCCGCCCCCGAGCAGCCCAGCGCCCCCCCTCCTCAGGTCGCGGCAGCCGTCGCCGGTACCGGCGCGCCGGCCCCGGCGACCGCCCCCGAGACGGATCCCGCGGCAGCCCCCTCCAAGCCCTTCGCGCCGCCGCGTCCCAGGCCCACGGCCGAGACCACGGTGCGGGTGGATACCCAGCGTCTGGACGACATCATGAACATGGTGGGTGAACTGGTGCTGGTCCGCAACCGCCTGGCCACCCTCAAATCGGCCATGGCCGACGAGGAACTGGCCAACGCCGTCGGCAACCTGGACGTGGTCACCGCGGACCTGCAACTGGCGGTGATGAAGACCCGGATGCAGCCCATCCGCAAGATCTTCGGTCGTTTCCCGCGGGTGGTGCGTGACCTGGCCCGGAGCCTCGATCGGGAGGTGGAACTCGTCATGGAGGGCGAGGACACCGACCTCGACAAGAACCTGGTGGAGGCCCTGGCCGATCCCATGGTGCACCTGGTCCGCAACGCCGTCGATCATGGCATAGAGGCCCCGGACGTGCGCGAGGCCCGGGGCAAGCCCCGCCAGGGGCGGGTCCTGCTCTCGGCCTCCCAGGAAGGTGATCACATCCTGCTGTCCATCGAGGACGACGGCAAGGGCATGGACCCCGAGGTCCTGCGCCGTAAAGCGGTGGAGAAGGGGCTCATGGATCCCGAAGCGGCCGCCCGCCTGGACGACAAGGACGCCTTCAATCTCATCTTTCAGCCCGGTTTCTCCACCAAGACGGAGATCTCCGACGTCTCCGGCCGGGGCGTGGGCATGGACGTGGTGAAGACCCGCATCGCCCAGATGAACGGCAGTGTGGAGATCGATTCCATCCTCGGCCAGGGCACCAAGATCACAGTGAAACTGCCCCTCACCCTGGCCATCCTGCCCACCCTCATGGTGGTGCTCGCGAACCAGCCCTTCGCCCTCCCCCTGGCGTCAGTGGTGGAGATCTTCAACCTCGACCTTTCGCGCACCAACCTGGTTGACAACCAGCTTACCATCCGCGTGCGCAGCCGCGCCCTGCCCCTGTTCTATCTGCGCTCCTGGCTCTCCCAGGACCAGTACGGTACCCCCGAATACACCGAGGGTCAGGGTTACGTCGTGGTGGTGAACGTGGCCAACATCCAGGTGGGCCTGGTGGTGGATGACCTCATTGGTCAGGAAGAGGTGGTGATCAAGCCCTTGGGTGCCCTGTTACAGGGCCTGGAAGGCATGGCCGGGGCCACCATCACTGGCGACGGAAAGATCGCCTTGATCCTCGACGTGCCGAGCCTGATGCGCAAGTACGCGCGGCGTTTCTGAGGATCCCGGGGGGCGACGGCCATGGATGCACCCAAGACGCCCAAGCGGGTCACGGTGGCGCACGGCCGTTCCGGTGCGGTATCGTGGCGGACCGGCACCATCCGACTGCCGGCGGCACCACCCGGCGGCTGCGCCCTTTCCAGCCTTTGTTCCCAAGACGCCGCCTCCTGCCTCGTCGACGTCATGCCCCGGGTGATGAAGAAGGCGGGTCTCGTGGATCAGGTGCCGCCACTGGAGGCCATTGGCCCCGGTCTCACCCGGGTAGGGCAGCGAAGGGACTGAGGGCCATGCGTCCCGACTATCTGAGTGTCGCCGGGATCCTCCTGGGATTTCTCGCCATCACCGGCGGTAACTGGCTCGAAGGGGGCCATATCTCGGCCCTGATGAACGGCCCGGCCCTGGTCATCGTCCTCGGCGGCACTGTGGGGGCGAGCCTGTTGCAGGCCCCCCTGCCCCTGTTCACCCATGCCCTGCGGCTGGCGGTGCAGGTCTTCGCCGACAGCGGCCACGACCTCGAAAAGACGATTGCGCGCATGGTGCATTGGAGTCAGGTCGCCCGCCGTGACGGTCTCCTCGGCCTCGAACGGGAGACCGGCCGGGTGAGCGAACCCTTCTTGGAAAAGGGGCTGCAATTATTGGTGGACGGCAGCGAACCCGAGGAGATCCGCGACATGCTGGAGGTGGATCTGGATGCCCAGGAACACCGTGACCTCCAGGCCGCCGCCCTGTTCGAGGCCATGGGGGGGTATGCCCCCACCATCGGCATCCTGGGCGCGGTCATGGGCCTGATCCACGTGATGCAGAACCTCGCCGATCCCGCCAAACTGGGGCCGGGGATCGCCACCGCCTTCGTTGCCACCATCTACGGCGTGGGCCTGGCGAATCTGCTGCTGCTGCCCTTTGCGAGCAAGCTCAAGGCCCTGGCCCTGCAGCGTAGCCGTTATCGGGATCTGGTGATCGAGGGCCTGGTGGGCGTGGCCGAGGGCGAGAACCCACGCAATATCGAACTCAAGCTGAAGGGATTTCTGTGAAACCGGAGGCATGCCCCCCACTGCGGGATTGGGCGCCGGCGATGATCTGGCCCGCAAGTTGCTTGGATAATCCTGGAGAGGGACCGGTGACGGACCCCCGGCATTGGAGAGAGACTCAGATGCGCCGCAGACGCAGATCCGCACGGGGCGAAAAGGCCCCCAACCACGAGCGTTGGCTGGTCTCCTACGGAGACTTCATTACCCTGCTGTTCGCCTTCTTCGTGGTGATGTATTCGGTGTCTTCGGTCAACGAGGGCAAGTACCGGGTGCTTTCCAATACCCTCAACGAGGCCTTTCGGCTTCCGAGGCGGAGTATCAATCCCATTCAGATCGGCGAGCTGCAACAGGGTACCGGCGCCCTGCCGGGTGATGTCCTGTCCGAGGCCGCCACCGATTCCACCGGCAGCGCTGACCCGGGCGATGCCTGGGCGGAGGAGAAGCGTCTTGGTTATCTCGCCGCCAGCATCGAATCCAGCCTCGAACCCTATGTGGACTCGGGACAAGTGGCCATCACCAATCATGGCCTGTGGATGGAGGTGAGTATCAAGAGCCGCCTCCTGTTCGAGAGTGGCCGGGCCCGTCTCGGCCGCCACGCCAAACGGGTGCTTGGGGATCTCGCCCGTATCCTCAAGTCCGTACCCAATCCCATCCTGGTGGAGGGGCATACCGACGACCGTCCCATACACACCCGTGAGTTCCCCTCCAACTGGGAACTCTCCGCGGCCCGGGCAGCACGCGTGGTACGCCTGTTCACGCGCCTTGGGGTGGACCCCAAGCGCCTGGCTGCGGTGGGCTACGGCCCCAATCACCCGATCGCCGACAACCATACCGAGGCCGGACGCCGCCAGAATCGCCGGGTCACCCTGGTGATTCGCAGCGGCAAGGCCACAGAGGCGGTGGCGCGCATTGGTCTCGGGGCGGTGAGGGCCCATCGATGAAGGTCTGGACCGTAGCCAACCAGAAGGGTGGGGTGGGCAAGACCACCACCACCGTGAGCCTGGGTGGTCTGCTGGCCGGCTGGGGCTTGCGCACTCTGCTCGTGGACATGGACCCTCATGGCTCTCTCACCAGCTACTTCAAATACGATCCCGATACCCTGGAGGACAGCGCCTTCAGCCTGTTTCAGGCCGCCGCGCGCAAGCAGCGCCTGGCGCCCGGCCGGCTGATCTGTCCCACCGGCACCCCGGACCTCTCCCTGCTGCCCGCGGCCATGGCCCTGGCCACTCTCGATCGGATCGCCGGCAAGATGGAGGGCATGGGCTTGGTGCTCAAGCGGGCCTTGAGCCAGTTGCGTGATCAGTACGACTTCGTCTTGATCGACTGTCCGCCCATTCTGGGGATGCTCCTCATCAATGCCCTGGCGGCCTGCGAGCGCCTGGTGATTCCGGTACAGACCGAGTTCCTCGCCCTCAAGGGCCTCGAACGCATGCTCCATACCCTGGAGATGGTCCTCAAGTCCCGCCGCAGCCCCCTGCCCTATCACATCGTGCCGACCCTCTACGACCGGCGCACCCGCGCCGCCAAGGAGGCGCTGGAGGTGCTCCGTGAGACCTATGGCGAGCACCTGTGGGGCGAGGCGATCCCGGTGGACACCCGTTTCCGGGAGGCCAGCAAGGCCGGGCTGCCGCCCTCGCTGTATGACCCCAAGGCCCGGGGCGTGGCCGCCTACAGCGAATTGGCCAGGGTGCTCCTGGAGGCCGAAGGTGGCGAGGCAGCCGTTCCCGTCGGGCTCGAAACCACCTGAATTCTGGATCCCCATGGCAACCCCGGCAGCGCCACAGACGAACGACGCGGATACTCCGAGAACCCCATCAGCCCGGCCCCCTGCCTGCCGTTGGTGTGGCGCAGGCAGGTCCTCCGCTGGGAAAGGGGGATGAGGAAACGCGCCAGGCGCGACCTTCACACGAGCGAGGAATCTCATGAACGCAGCCCTCCCCGAACTGGAACCCCCCCAACTGGAAGCCCTGCCCGACGAAGACCTGCACGTGGACGAACCCCAGGTGCAGTTGGTGACCTTCCATCTCCACGATGAGACCTATGGAATCGACGTGATGCAGGTACAGGAGGTCCTGCGCGTGGGCGAGATCGCCCCGGTCCCCGGCGCCCCGGATTTCGTGCTGGGGATCATCAACCTGCGCGGTAACGTGGTCACCGTCATCGATACCCGCCGCCGCTTCGGCCTGCCCCCCAAGGATGCCGACGAACTCAGCCGTATCGTCATCATCGAGTGCGAAAAACAGGTGGTGGGCATTCTCGTGGATGCGGTGTCCGAAGTGGTCGAACTGGGTCAGTCGGAGATCGATTCGGCGCCCAATGCCGGGGGCGAGGAGACCTCCCGCTACATCCAGGGCGTGGTCACCCGTCCCGACGGCCTGCTCATCCTGGTGGACCTCGAACGCCTGCTCGACGAAGGCGGCGGCCAGGCGGCCCTGTTCTGAGGAGTGGGACATGGCGTCCGGGGAATCGCGCGGGGTGGGTCCGCTACAGAGACCACCGCCGGTGCGCAAGCCCGCTCCCCGCGGGCCCCGCCCCCTCCGTGAGCGGCGGCGCGATGGGGGTCGCCCCGGATCGCCGCGCCGCGGGCACCTGGACGAGTATGCCCGAGGGCCGTTCGAGCGCGAGGATCTCACGCACGATGGGGGCAACGTCCCGCGGTCGAAGAGGTGGGGTCGGGCGCCTGCTTGCCCATGTCGGTGAGGTGCGGGCAACCCCGGCGGAAACGGTTTGGCGTCCGCGCGGCCGCTTCTTCGCCGCAAATTCCGCTGGGCTCATGTTTGTGAGCCCCCAACAGGCCGGTTCTTGGCAGACAACCATCCCTCATCCCGTAGCGTTGATTGCAACGCGGGGTGTGCACCCACTCATTCCAGGCAGGAGAGGAATGTCGGGCGCGTGACAGGTCGTATCCGACAAGGGTGTACCCGACGGACGAGTGAGAACAGGCTTTTCTTGAACATGGCGGTGACCCCTCTATTTCGCATGGCGCCTCGCGGAGCGGCAGCCCCATGACCGCCTGCCGGTGGAGATCGCCGTGGTGCCGCGGGGGGTGGTGGATCCCTGGCTGCGGGAACTGCGCGAGGCCGGGGCCGGAGACTGCCCCGCCCCCAGGGCCGTGGACGAGATCCTGGTGCCGCAGGGCGACGTCCAGCAAGAGCGGCTCAACCTGGGCTCTCTGCTCTTCCAGACCCGCCGGACGGACCTGCCGGCCCTGCCCGATGGGGATCGGGCCGGCGGCCTCGAACCCGTTCTGGAACAC
>JALSSC010000017.1 GCA_026984455.1 Chromatiaceae bacterium | reverse complement strand
TTCCCTGAAAAACGCCGTGAATACCTCCCTGTAGGCTTGACTGCGGCATCCCTGCCGCAGACATTTTCAGGGAAGGCCACTGGCGCGGTTTTCAATGACTTGAGTGGTTGGATGACGTGGTCCTGGGAACACCCTCGAAAAACTAAATATTCACGTGCGACGGGTATACAATCCGCCGCTTTCCCTTCCTCCGCACAGGCCGTCCCTTGCCATGACCCAGGTACGCACCCGCTTCGCCCCCAGTCCCACCGGCTACCTCCACGTGGGCGGTGCCCGCACCGCGCTCTTCTCCTGGCTGTTCGCACGCCACCACGGGGGCGCCTTCGTGCTGCGCATCGAGGATACCGATCTGGAACGCTCCACCGCCGAGTCGGTGAACGCCATCCTCGAGGGGATGACCTGGCTCGGCCTGGAATACGACGAAGGCCCGTTCTTCCAGACCCGGCGTTTCGACCGCTATCAGGCGGTGATCGACGAACTCATGGCCAAGGGCCTGGCCTATCGCTGCGATTGCCCCAGGGAACGCCTGGACGCCCTCCGCGAGGAACAGATGGCCAAGCGCCTCAAGCCCAGGTACGACGGCCATTGCCGCGGCCGCGAGGTGGACCCGGCCAAGCCCCACGTGATCCGCTTCCGCAACCCCGACAGTGGCAGCGTGGTGGTGGACGACATCATCCGCGGGCGGGTGGTGTTCTCCAACGAGGAACTGGACGATCTCGTCATTCGCCGCAGCGACGGCTCTCCCACATACAATCTCAGTGTGGTGGTGGACGACATGGACATGGGCATCACCCACGTGATCCGCGGCGACGACCACCTCAACAACACCCCGCGCCAGGTCAACATCCTCCGCGCCCTGGGCAAGGAGGCGCCGCGCTACGCCCATGTGCCCATGATCCTGGGCGACGACGGCGCGCGTCTGTCCAAGCGCCATGGGGCGGTGAGCGTGATCCAGTACCGCGACGAGGGCTTTCTGCCCGAGGCCCTGCTCAACTATCTGGTGCGCCTGGGTTGGTCGCACGGTGACCAGGAGATCTTCAGCCTCGACGAGATGATCGAGTATTTCGATCTGGCCGAGGTCAACAAGGCCGCCTCGGTGTTCAACACCGAGAAGCTGCGCTGGTTGAACCAACACTACATCACCCACGGCGACCCGGCGCGCATCGCCCACCTGTTGAGCCCCCACCTGGGCCGCCTGGACATCGACCCGGCCCAGGGCCCGGACCTGGTGGAGGTGGTGAAGGCCCAGCAGGGCAGGGCGGCCACCCTGGTGGAACTGGCCGCCATCAGCGCCTTCTTCTACCGGGACTTCGAGGACTACGACCCCAAGGCGGCGAAGAAACACCTGCGGCCGGTGGCGCGTGAACCCCTGGCGCGCGCGCGCGCCGCCCTGGAGACCCTGGACGACTGGACCCCCGAGGCCCTCCACGCCCTGGTGGACGGGATCGCCGCGGACCTGGGGGTGAAGATGGGCAAGGTGGCCCAGCCCTTGCGGGTGGCGGTGGTGGGACGGGCGGCCTCACCGGGGATCGACCTGACCCTGTGGCTGGTGGGCCGCGAGGCCTGCCTGCGCCGTATCGACCGCGCCTTGGCCCATATCGACGCGCGCGCCGGCGACGAGGGTTGAAATCATGAGTTCCAACGAGCGTCCCACCAACTTCATCCGCCAGATCATCGACCAGGATCTGGCCTCCGGCAAACACGATCGGATCGTCACCCGCTTCCCGCCCGAACCCAACGGCTACCTCCACATCGGCCACGCCAAGTCCATCTGCCTGAACTTCGGGATCGCCGAGGACTACGGCGGCGAGTGCCACCTGCGCTTCGACGACACCAATCCGCACAAGGAGAACCAGGAGTTCGTGGCCGCCATCCGCGAGGACGTGCGCTGGCTGGGCTTCGACTGGGGACGGCACGAGTACTATGCCTCCAACTATTTCGAGCAGCTCTACGGTTTCGCCCTGGAGCTGATCGAAAAGGGCCTGGCCTATGTCTGCGACCTGTCCCCCGAGGAGATGCGCGCCTATCGCGGCACCCTCAAGGAGCCGGGGCGGGAGAGCCCCTATCGCAACCGCTCCACGGAAGAGAATCTGGACCTCTTCCGGCGGATGCGGGCCGGCGAGTTCGCCGACGGCAGCCGGGTGCTCAGGGCGCGCATCGACATGGCCTCGCCCAACATCAATATGCGCGATCCGGTGCTCTACCGGATCCGTCATGGGGTGGTCCACCATCAGACCGGGGCCGAGTGGTGCCTGTATCCCATGTACGACTTCACCCACCCCATCTCCGACGCCCTGGAGGGCATCACCCATTCCCTCTGCACCCTGGAGTTCGAGGATCACCGGCCCCTCTACGATTGGGTGGTGGAGCATGTCTCGGTGCCCTGCCGGCCGCGCCAGATCGAGTTCTCCCGGCTCAATCTGGAATACACGGTGATGAGCAAGCGGCTTCTCACCGAACTGGTGGACGAGGGCCACGTGGAGGGCTGGGACGACCCCCGCATGCCCACCATCGCCGGGCTGCGCCGGCGCGGCTATACCCCCGCCTCCATTCGCCTCTTCGCCGACCAGATCGGGGTGACCAAGGCCGACAACCGGGTGGAGCTGGCCCAGTTGGAGAACTGCGTCCGCGAAGACCTGGACCGTACCGCGCCGCGGCGCATGGCCGTGCTCCACCCCCTCAAGGTGGTGATCGAGAACTACCCGGAGGACCGCGAGGAGTGGCTGGAGGCCGCCAACCATCCCAAGGACCCGGCCATGGGGACCCGCAGCATCCCCCTCAGCCGGGAGGTCTGGATCGAGCGCGACGATTTCCGCAAGGTGGCGCCCAACAAGAAGTTCAAGCGTCTGGTCCTGGGCGGCGAGGTGCGTCTGCGCAACGCCTATGTGATTCGTTGTCACGAGGTGATCGAGGACGACGCCGGTGAGCCCGTCGAACTGCGTTGTCACTACGACCCCGCCACCCTGGGGGCAAACCCCGAGGGGCGCAAGGTCAGGGGGGTGATCCACTGGGTCTCGGCCCGCCACGGGGTGCGCGCCGAGGTCCGCCTGTACGACCGTCTGTTCCGCGACCCGCGCCCCGACCAGGGCGAAGGGCGCTTCATCGGCCAGATCAATCCGGATTCCCTGCTGACCCTCACCGAGGCGGTGCTCGAACCGGCCCTGGCCGATGCGGCCGAGGGCGACCACTTCCAGTTCGAGCGCCAGGGCTATTTCGTGCCCGACCGGGTGGCGCACTGCCGCGAGCGGCCCGTGTTCAATCGCACCGTCACCCTGAGGGACACCTGGGCGCGCCTGGCCGCCAGGGACTGACCCTCGTCGCGGGAGCGGCTTCGGCCGCGATCCGGCGTGGCCATTCCGTGCAGGAGTCGTCGTGGCTGAAGCCGCTCCCAGGTACCCCTTCCGCAGGAAGGCACACAGACGTACAGACAAGCGGCTTTCCCGGCCCAGGCACGGCGGGCGGGCCAGGGGGTGGCCAAAACGACGCCCGAGGCTCGCCATCGCCTCGAAATCGGAACGAAGCAGTGGTCCACAGGGTCTATACTGGATATGAGACCTGTGCCGTGCACGCGCCCCCCTCTCGAAGAGGTGTGAGCGCGGCTTCAGCCGCCCGTCGCGGCTGAGCCGCGCCCACGGCCTTCATCCGCGGGGCCGGCATGGGTGTGCGCATCCCGATCCCGAAGGCCAGAGCCGACCCATGCCCGTGCTTCGTCCTCAGCGTATCCACCGCGACTGGCCTCTGTTGGTCCTGATCGTCCTGCAACTGGCCGCCATCGGCGGCTACCTCGGGGCCGGGCTGAATGGCCGGGAGGGCGGCACCGGCTGGCGGCGGATCGACACCGCGGAACTCCGCCAGCGCGTGGAGAGCGGTCGGCTCTCGGATCACGAAGCCCTCTGGTATCACGTCGGGAGAGATTGAGGAGGTCCGAACATGAGCCTCGAAATCACCTGCGAACTCTGTCCTCACCATTGCGTCATCCCGGATGGCGGGGCGGGCGACTGCCGGATTCGGGTGAATCTCGGTGGACGCCTGGTGGCCACCACCTATGGCCGGCCTTCGGCGATCCATATCGACCCCATGGAAAAGAAACCCCTGTTCCACTTCCTCCCTGGGGCACCGGTGTTCTCCATCGGCACGGCGGGGTGCAACCTGCATTGCCTCAACTGCCAGAACTGGCAACTCTCCCAGAAGGGCGGGGAAGAGATGGAACAGGTCTTCGATCTGGAGCCCGAGGCCCTGGTGAAGACGGCCAAGGCGCAGGACTGCGTGGCCCTGGCCTACACCTATGCGGAGCCGGTGGTGTTCTACGAATACGTGGAGGACAGCGGCCGGGTCGCCCGCGCACAGGGCCTGCGCAACGTCTTCGTCACCGCCGCCTATATCGAACGTGCCCCCTTGAAGCGCCTTTGCCGAGTCCTCGATGCGGCCAATGCCGACCTCAAGGCCTTCGATGACGGCTTCTACCGGCGGGTGAACGCCGGGCGGCTGAAACCGGTGCTGGATGCCCTGGTGACCTTCAAGCAGGAGGGCGTCTGGCTCGAGGTCACCAACCTGCTGATCCCGACCCTGAACGACGACCTCGCCCGGATCCGCGCGATGTGCCAGTGGATGGTACGTGAACTGGGTCCCGACACGCCCCTCCACTTCAGCCGCTTCCACCCCATGTACCGGATGCGCAATCTGCCCCCCACCCCCGCGGAGGCCCTGGATCGGGCCCGCAGCGAGGCCTTGGACACCGGCCTGCGCTATGTCTATATCGGCAACCTGCCGGGCCACGAGGGCGAGAACACCTATTGTCCCCACGACGGCACCCTGCTGATCGCACGCACGGGCTTCTGGGTGATGGAGAACCACCTGGACGAGGAGGGGCGTTGCCCGAAGTGCCGCAACAAGATCGCTGGAGTCTGGAAATGAAACAGAAGATGAGGTCTGGTCTGAGCCGACGGGATGTCCTGGCGTGTCTCGTCGGGGCCCTGTGTCTGCCCTTCGCGGGAGTCGGCAGTTCCGCGCCCGCAGGGCGTCGTTATCCCGCTGACCACGAGGCCGCATTCTACCGGCGGGGCGGGCGTGTCATGTGATCCCCATCCAGGCCTCAGGCAATGGCAGGCCAGGCGCCTCGATCTCTATAAGACGCGTATATGATCCCGCGGCTCGTGACAGTTATTTGTTCTGCTCTCCAGTAAATTTTGTTTTCAGTTCGGCCAGCAGCGGTGCGGGGCAAGGCTCTTCACGAATGGTGAACGCCTGTTCGATGGAGACGCTGGCGGAGCCTTGACTGTCTCTCAGAAAGCGCGCGGTGATG
The DNA here is from genome assembly GCA_026984455.1 of Chromatiaceae bacterium. Classification (GTDB taxonomy): domain Bacteria; phylum Pseudomonadota; class Gammaproteobacteria; order Chromatiales; family Chromatiaceae; genus JALSSC01. The sequence continues at coordinate 11,903 of JALSSC010000017.1, read as the reverse complement.
TCGAGCAATTCCTGTACCATCGCGTTTTCCAGGCGCATGATGGCGGCCACTGTTTCCACCGGAAATCCGGCCGTATGATGCAGCAATGCTGCGCGGCGCCAAGTCTTCGGCAGGCGGGCGATACCTCGTTGCTCCTTGATCTGTCGTTCCCGGGCGCGTTCGGCTTCCGCTGTCGGAAGTCGATCCGGTACACTGATCAGATCTTCCAGTTTCAGCACTTCGTCGGGTTGATAGAATTCGTAGATGTCGGTGTCGATGTCTTCGTCTTCTATGGTGCTTTCCAGGCTGATCGCCTTGCGCCGTTTCTGACTGAGAGAGACTTCCTGGTCCAGCAGGTCGATGGCCAGTTGGTGCAACCACGCCCGCGTGGAAAGATCCTGCGGCTTTTCGTGCTGCTTTTCGTAGGCGGACACGATGACCGCGTCTACCAGTTCGTCGGGAAGAATATCATCCGGCCGCAGGTCATTCGTGGCCTGCAGATAGGTGATTTCGTGTACGGCGAAGCTGTGCAGGTCGTCCAGCCAGGGTCTGATCTGCTCGAACCAGCGAGCGGGGGTATGGGTCTGTGTCCCGCTCTGGTCTGCCCGGCGTCCGGCCGCGGGCGCGATTTCCGCGAGCTTCTTGCGGCGTACCTTGCGTTTCCAGAGGTGTTCGTTCTTCAGTTTACTTTTGTGGCGCTGCGCCTGTCGTTCGATCTCGCTGAATACTTCCCTGATGACGGTGAAGGCGTCTTCGCCTTCTTCTTCCGCGGAAATGATTTTGTGCAGCACATGCAGGTTGGCGCCGAAGCGAAAGCGTGATGTCTTGGCGTGTTGCTGAAGCGTTCCCTTGAGGCTGGCATCGCGCTCCGCCAGCGAGCCCAGCTTTTCTTCCAGTTTCTTCGCCTGTTCAGCAATAAACGCATGCAGGGTTTTTCTGTTTTTTTTCTCCAGTCCCTGAGAACTGACATGTACTCTCATTGTTCTCTCCTTTCGTCAGGGGCGAGGGTGGCTCCCGTTCATTAGAATGCCGTGCCGAAGTGAGGGTTGGCGTCATTCGTCAGCCGCGGCAGCTGAGCCAGCAGGTGGATGGTGAATAATGGCCCATACGGGAACAGGGTGTACAGATGTTTGGACCCACCCTTGTGTTGGAAGGCCTTCACCAGGATGCGATAGACCGGGTAAGCCCTGGTCGCCTCCTTGCGGCTCAGTTTGCCGTATGGGCAATCGCCCTGGTCTTCGCCGGCCAGTGAGTTCTTGCAGTCGTCATCATATAGGCAGTCGACATATTTCCAGTAGATTTCCTGTTTCAGATAGCCGGGATCATCGGTTTCACAGCAATGGACATAGAACTCGAACAGCCAGTTGATGACTTCCCAATGGTCGTGGGTCAGATCCAGTCCCATTTTTTCGGCGTTTTCGCGGATGCGCTGATCGAGTTGTTCCCGGGGGGTGTCGCCCACGATGATTGCAGGAGGGTATGCCGCTGGCGGCAACGAAATGGGTTGCACTACTTTGAGCATATTCGCCAGGGTCTGATCGTCATGGGGCATTGTTTTTCTCCTCGAAAAAACGCGTATGCAGCCTCGGGGCGAAGACTAACCTGGGTTCTGCTCTTTCGTCTGTCATGCAGGTGACAGGGCGCCGGATCGGCTCAACCGCACTATACCCGTCACGCGCGCGGTTTCGGTTGTGAGAGGATCCTCACCTCCTAGGGTGTCCTTGCACCCGTCACCACCATCCCCGTCGTGGTTTTGACCGCGGCCATTTCCCGCTCAGGGCCTTGCCGCGCCGCTCCAGGGACACCGCCGCGCCCACATGATCGTGAGGGTGCCGGCGGAGATGGCACAGCACCGCGATCCAGTGACCGGAGTCCACTCCCCGACGCACCAGGACCGGCGGTACCCCGGCCGCCCCGCGGGTCTCTCCTTCGGCCCGTGTCGGCGATCTGGTAAAGGGTCCCGGCTACAAGCGGGCCACGACAGGGGCGCAAGGGACGCCCGCCTCGCCCACCGGTACTACGACTGTCAAGAGGTCTGACGGTTGCCTTATCCTCGTGACAGTCATGTAGGACCGCATCGGCGTTACGGTGATCAATGGCCTGGCGCGTGATGCCTCGTGCCGCCCCTCGGCGGGCGCGGCACACTCTGTGTGTTGCCAGCTGCCGACACCTGCTACCATGTCCGCGGCGCACCCAGGCATAGGCTGCGTGCGTCAGAGGCCAGTGGCCTTGTTCATGCCGTAATGGGCAGCGGGCAACGGCCTGGCTCCTGTACCATCTCTAGATCCAAGGATAAGAAAATGACCGATTATCTTGCGGACGTAAAACGCTATGATGCCGATGCCGATCCGGCCATCGTGGACAAGATCATCAAGCATCTCGGGATCGCACTGCGCAGTAGCAGGGATGCCGCCCTGGTCTCGTGCTCCGACAGTTCCGAGCTGGATCGGGTGCGCGAGAAATGGGCGATGAAGAAGCTTGGTGCCGACGCGGATACCTCCGACAAGATCATCGCCGAGGTCTGCGGGATCATGAAAGGCGATCGCCAGAAACAGCGCGTCACCTTCTATTACCTGGTGGCACAAAAGCTCGGCAAGCTGGGCGATCTCTAGCCCGGGAATCCTCTGGGCGATCCCGGCGCCCGCACACTTGGCCCATGGCGTCGGATCAAGGGGGCCGATCTGTCTGGAGATCTCCATGCCGACTCGGACGTCCCTGCCTGCGGTGGTAGGGATCTCTTCCTTCCCCGGACCGTGACGGCGAGGGAAATGACGTGGGGTGAAGGTCCCTTACGGTCCAGCAAGGACAACGGTTGGCTGCAATATGCCGTGTGATGATATCCACAAAGGGCCATCCTCTGATTTCAGTTTCTGGGCAGAGGAAGGCCGCTGCGTCACCCGCCAGCCCCTGTTGGCGGTGCCGGCGACCGATCTCCGATACTGAGGAGTGCGGCCGCGGTGGCCCCCAGGCCCGCCAGGGCGAGGAGATGGAGGAGGGGGTCCAGTGGGCTGAAACCGCCGGTTTGGCCGTTCAGTATCCGTAAGGGGAAGACGGCCAGGAGCAAGAGCAGGGCGAGCGTCGCCGCCGGCGTCGGGCCGTCGCCGAAGCGCTGCGTCAGGCGCAGGCCCGCCCAGGCGCTGGCGAGCCCACCGGCGGCGCCTACCAGCACGTCCAACGGCCAATGGACTCCCACCGCCACCCGGCTGAGCCCCACCCCCAGGGCGAGGAGGAGCCAGCCTGCCCGGCCCCGGGCGGAGCGGGTGAAGGCCAGGGCGGAACCCGCCACTGCGAAGGCCAGGCCGGTGTGCCCGGAGGGGAAGCCGTGGCGGACCAGGTGTGGGCCGACCACCCTCAGATCGGCCATGACGCCCGGCGGACGGGTCAGGTCGAGGCCGTACTTGAGGCCCTGGGTGAAGGCCAGGTCCACCGCGGCCGTCCACAACAGGATCCAGAGGAAACGCGGGTGCCTGGGGGCCGCCACCAGCACCCCGGTGAGGGCGAGGTTCTCGTAACCCAGGGAGCTGAGCAGTGCCCATAGATCGTCCGGGAGGCGGGTCAGGAGGGTGTGCAGGGGCGTGAAAGCGGCGTGGTAGCCGCCCTGGAGCCAAAGGCCGAGGGCGGCCAGGGCGAATCCCAGGGCGCCGCTCAGGAGCCAGGCGCCGGCCCCAGGCCGCACCCGCTCCCGCGCCAGGTCGTGGCGCAGGCGGGCAGCGAAGGCGCGGTACCAGCTATTCATCGACCTGTATCAGGGCGATGCCACCGCGGCGATAGATCACCCTGTAGCCCCTGTCTCCGAGACGGACGGGCAGATCCTTCAGGCGGTCCACCCGGGTCAGGGCGAGTTCACCCGGTCCCGGCACCGCCTTGGGGGTCACCGCCCGGCGGTAGACGCTGAAACTGGGGAAGCGGGATTCGAAGAACACCGCCGGCCGGCCCAGTTCCCGCGCGATCAGGCCGGCCTCCTTCACGGGCCCCTGGTAGATGCGGAAGAAGGCCGGCCCGAAGGCGCCATTGAGCGCCAGGGTGGTGAAGAAGCCGCTGATCGTCAGGGCCCGCCAGGTGGGCAGGTGGTGGCCGACAGCCAGCAGCAGGACCCCGGCCAGGGCCGCGAGCACCGGCAGACGGTAGCCCCAGCCCAGGCTGCGGGCACCGTAGGCGAAGATGGCGCGCGGGTATTCCCCGTGGCCGTGGCGGGCGGCGAGGGCCAGGATCTCCGGCAGGGCGGCGAGCAGGACGAGCAGCAACAGCGGCGGGCCGAAGGCCACCCAACGGTTGCGCAGGGCCTCCCGATGGCGGCCCATGAGCAGGAACAGGGGGGTCGCCCCATAGAGCAGGTAATGGGGCAACTGGGTGTTGGAGAGGCTGAACAGCACCAACACCACCCCGAACCAGGACCACAGAAAGCGCCCCAGGGGGTCGGCCCAATCCGCCCGCAGGGCGCGCGCCACCGGCACCAGCCAGCCGCTGAACGGCCAGACCACCAGGGGCGCCGCCAACAGGTAATACCACCAGTGCCCACCGTGGCCCTCGAGGGTATCGGCGAAACGCTCCAGGTTGTGCTGGAGCAGGAAACCCTCGAAGAAGGCCCAGCCCTGGTCGCGGTAGACCGCCACCCCCCAGGGGAGCACGATGAGCAGCAACAGGGCCCAGCCCCAGGGATCGCGCAGCGCCCGCCACCACAGGCGCAGACGCCCCAGGCCGGCCATATAGACCAGGCTTGCGAGGAGGGGCAGGGCCACCGCCACCGGACCCTTGGTGAGCAGGCCCAGGGCCAGCCACAGATAGACCCGCGCCAGGATCCGGCGGCGCGGCCGCTCCATCCACCGCCACATATCGAAGAAGGTGAGGGCGATGAACAGATTGAGCAGGGCGTCGGCGGTGGCGGCGCGGCCCTCGATCACCACGAACAGGGAGAAGGTCAGGGTCAGGGCGGCGGCGAGGGCGGCCTCGGCGCCCAGCCGGCGCCGTGCGAAGCCCCATACCGCCCAGGCCCAGAGGGACGCGGCCAGGGCCGAGGGCAGGCGCAGGGCGAACTCGGTGAAGCCCAGGAGGTATGTGCTCAGGGCCTGGAGCCAATAGATGAGGATGGGCTTGTCGTAACGGGGCTCGCCGTTGAGCCAGGTGGCCGCGAAGTCGCCACGCTCGAACATCTCCCGGGTGGCCTCGGAGAAGGCGCCCTCGTCGATGTCGTAGAGGGCGCCGTCGCCGAGCAGCCAGAAGAAGGCGATGAAGACCGCCGCGAGCAGCCACCCGGGGGAGGCGAGGGCGCGTTGCAGGGCCTTCACGGCGAGGGCCGCTTCCAGCCGGCCCGCTGCGGATCGGACTGCCAGGCCAGGGCATGGGCGGCCCCGCCGCTGGAGGCGTAGAAGGTGCGGGTGAGCATCTCCGCCAGCACCCCGGTGGTGAGGAACTGGACCGAGGCCACCAGCAACAGGATGGCCACGAACAACAGCGGGCGCTGACCGATGTCCTCGCCCAGGACGAACTTGACCCAGGTCAGCCAGGCCATGGCCAGGACCCCGACGGCCCCCAGGATCAGGCCGATGGAACCGAAGAAATGTCCCGGGCGGTAGCGGTAGCGCAGAAAGAAGAAGGCGGCGAGCAGGTCCAGGACGACCCTGAAGGTGCGGGAGAGCCCGTATTTGGAGCGCCCGAAACGGCGCGCGTGGTGCCGCACCCGGGTCTCGCCGATGCGCCGCGGATCGGTGACGTTGGCCACCCAGACGGGGATGAAGCGATGCATCTCGCCGAACAGTTGCACCTGCTTGATGACCGCGGCGCGATAGACCTTGAGGCTGCACCCGTAATCGTGCAGGCGCACCCCGGTGACCCGGGCGATGAGGCGGTTGGCGATGCGCGACGGGATCTTGCGGATGAGGTCGTCCTGACGGTCCCGGCGCCAGCCTTGGAGCAGATCGAGGTCCCGCTCCAGGAGTTCGTCCACCAGCCGCGGGATGTCGCCCGGGTCGTTCTGGAGGTCACCGTCCAGGGTGGCGATCAGCTCGCCTCGGGCGGCCTCGATCCCGGTCTGCATGGCCGCCGTCTGGCCGAAGTTGCGGCGCAGGCAGATCACCCGCACGTGCGGGCCGAACCCCTCCGCGGCGGTGCGCAGGGCCTCGCCGGTACCGTCACGGCTGCCGTCGTCCACGCAGATGAGTTCCCAGTCGCCCCCGTATCCAATCAGCCCCTGGTGGACACCCTCCAGCATGGGGATGACGTTGTCCGCCTCGTCGAACATGGGGATCACCACGGACAGGCTGGGGCGATGGCTCATGAGGGTTCCAGGGGCTGAAAAGGACGAGAGTATACCTGTCAAAGGCGGGTTTTCGGGCATGCAAGTCGTAGCCTGGATAGAGCGCAGCGAACTCCGGGGTGCCACGCGGGCAAGGCCCGCCATGCCACCCGCCACCGGGTCTCTCGCCTCTCCAACCCCTGTCCCCCGGATTCGGGCCCGTGGCCTTCATCCAGGCCACGCCGGCTTGACACCGTACCCGGGTACGGTGTCTACAATGACCACGGAACCACCGATTCCCGGGAGCCCTCCGTGCCCGCCCAGGCATCTGCCCGGTCACATACCCCCGGGGCGAATGACCCGCCGGGTTCCCGATCTCCATCGACATGAAGACCTTCGAGGACGACACCATGACACTCCTGACCCTGCAGATCACGGGCATGACTTGCGAGCACTGCGCCAGGAGCGCCGAGGAGGCCCTCACCTCTCTGCCCGGGGTCCAGGCCCGGGTCAGTTACAAACAGGGCCGGGCAGCAGTGGAGACCGAGGGCCGGGTTACGCCGGAGCAGCTGTTCGAGGCCTTGGCCTCACGGGGATATGGCGGCCGCCTGTTGGAAACGGGGGATCATGAGGCGGTCGGTGGTGATGACGATGGCCTCTCGGTGGCCATCGTCGGCAGCGGCTCGGCGGCCTTCGCCGCCGCCATCGAGGCCGCCGGGCGTGGCGCCCGGGTCACCCTGATCGAGGGCGGGCAGGTCATCGGCGGTACCTGCGTCAACGTCGGCTGCGTGCCCTCCAAGATCATGATCCGTGCCGCCCACGTCGCTTACGTGCAGGCCCATCACCCCTTCCCCGGTATTTCCCACTGCACTCCCCGCATCGATCGCGCCGCCCTGGTGCGTCAACAACAGGGGCGGGTCGAGGAACTGCGCCACGCCAAATACGAACGCATCCTGGAGAACGATCCGCGCATCGACCTGATCCGCGGCTGGGCGCGCTTCGGCGATGCCCACAGCCTGATCGTCCAGCGGGCCGAGGGCGCCGAGACTCGGATCCATGCCGACCGCATCCTCCTGGCCACCGGCGCCCGCCCGGCGATCCCCGCCATCCCCGGCCTGGTGGACACCCCCTACTGGACCTCCACCGAGGCCCTGGTGGCGGAGCAGGTGCCCAGGCACCTGGTGGTGCTGGGCGGTTCGGTGGTGGCCCTGGAGCTGGCCCAGGCCTTCCTGCGCCTGGGGGCGGAGGTGACGGTCATGGCCCGCAGCCGCTTCCTGTCGAAGGAGGACCCGGCCCTGGGCGAGGGGCTGGTACAGGTCTTCGAGGAAGAGGGCGCACGGGTGAGATTGCATACGGTACCCGATGCGGTACGCCACGATGGGCACGGTTTCATCGTCGAGACGTCCGCGGGTGATGTCCGCTGTGACCGGCTGCTGGTGGCCACCGGCCGCCGCCCCAACACCGACCGCTTGGACCTGGCCAAGGCCGGGGTGGAGACCGCCGCCCATGGTGCCATCCTGGTGGACGACCACATGCGCACCTCGGTGCCGCACATCTTCGCCGCCGGTGACTGCACCGACCAGCCCCAGTATGTCTACGTGGCCGCCGCGGCGGGTACCCGCGCGGCCGTCAACATGACCGGCGGCGATGCCGCCCTGGATCTCAGCGCCATGCCGGCGGTGGTGTTCACCGAGCCAGCGGTCGCCACGGTGGGCCTGGACGAGGCGCGGGCGGCGGCCCACGGGCTGGCCACGGACGCGCGCACCCTGGATCTCGAGTATGTGCCGCGGGCCCTCGCCAACTTCGAAACCCGTGGCTTCATCAAGCTGGTGGCCGAGCGGGGCAGCGGCCGTCTCCTGGGCGCGCAGATCCTGGCCACGGACGCCGGTGAAATCGTCCAGTCGGCGGCCCTGGCCATCCACAACCGCATGACCGTCCAGGACCTGGCGGGGCAGTTGTTCCCCTACCTCACCCTGGTGGAGGGCCTGAAACTCTGCGCCCAGACCTTCCAAAGGGACGTCGAGACACTCTCTTGCTGCGCCGGTTGAGACCTGCTCCACCCCCCCCGACCGCCCATCGGTGCGCCCGGCCCCTGTCCCGGGTATATTGTCCTGCCCCAGCCATGCCCATCGAATCAGCCCATGCCCGTGCGAATCCCCGTTGCCTCGCCTTGTCCCCCTCCCTGTCTCTGCGAGGGCCGCTGAATGCTGGAAGTGCTCTGGCTCCTGCTGCCGGTGGCCGCCGCCTCGGGCTGGATCGCCGCCCGGCGCAGTGCCGGGGTCGGCGACGGCCAGGTGGAAGAACGCGACCCGGCCTATCTCCAGGGCCTCAACTATCTCCTCAACGAGCAGCCCGACAAGGCCATCGACGTCTTCGTCAAGCTCCTGGAGGTGGATGCCGAGACCGTGGAGACCCATCTCGCCCTGGGCAACCTGTTTCGCCGCCGTGGCGAGGTGGACCGGGCCATCCGTATCCATCAGAACCTGTATTCGCGCCCGGCCCTGCCCATGGAGGTGCGGGACCTGGCCCTGTTGGAACTGGGTCAGGACTACATGCGCGCCGGGGTCTTCGACCGCGCCGAGGGCCTGTTCCAGGAGCTGGCGGATCGTGGCCGCTATCGTGAGAAGGCCTTGGCCAACCTCCAGGAGATCTATCAGCAGGAAAAGGACTGGGTGAAGTGCCTCGCCGTGGCCCGCCAGTTGGAAAAGGTCTCCGGCCGCCCCTACGGCCGGGAGATCGCCCACTATCATTGCGAGCTTGCCGAGGAGGCCGTGGTGGAGGGCGACCTCACCGAGGCCCACGCCCTGGCGTGCAAGGCCCTGAATTCCGATCGCCGTTGTGTGCGCGCCACGCTGCTGCGTGGACGCCTGGCCTGTATGGAGGAGGACCTGGCCAAGGCGATCACCATTTACAAAAAGGTCCCCAGTCAGGACCTCTCCTTGGTGTCGGAGATCCTGCCGCCCCTGTTGGCCTGCTACCAGCGCCTCGACGACGAACGCGGGCTGCAGGACTACTTGCGCTGGCTCTATCAACAATCGGGCGATACCCGCGTGCTCCTGGCCTATGCCGATGTGGTGCAGCGTGAAAGGGGCGACCGGGCGGCCATCGAGGTGGTCGCCGCCCATCTCCAACGGCGTGCGGATCTCATGGGCCTGCGTCGTCTGATCCGCCTGGAGGCCCGCCACAGCGGGGACCCGGAACAACGCGATACACTACAACTGTTGCACGGCCTGGTAGACCGCCTGATCGACCGGCGTCCGCCCTATCGCTGTGGTCGCTGCGGCTTCACCGCCCGCCATCTGCATTGGCAGTGCCCCGGGTGCAAGCGATGGGATACACTTCGCCCCACCCCGGCAGAGGAAATGGACTGCCGTTGAGAGGCCCCGGACTCCCCTGTTTCCAGGCGCCGGGCGAACCCTCGCACCATCCACCTTCAGGCCAAGAGAACATCCATGCCCCAGGATCCCGGTCCCCGCGTCATCGTCGCCCTCGATTTTCCGGCCAGCGATCCCGCCCTGCGCCTGTTGGATCGGCTCGATCCGCGTCGTTGTCGCGTGAAGATCGGCAAGGAACTCTTCACCCGCGCCGGGCCTGCCCTGGTGGAGCGGGTGTGTGCGCTCGGCTTCGAGGTCTTCCTGGACCTCAAGTACCACGACATCCCCAATACCGTGGCCGCCGCCTGTGCCGCGGCGGCGGATCTGGGGGTGTGGATGCTCAACGTCCACGCCTCCGGTGGACGGCGGATGTTGAGCGCCGCGCGCGAGCGTCTGGATGGCCGTTCCCAGCGCCCGCTGCTCATCGCCGTCACCGTCCTCACCAGCCTGGACGCGGACGAGCTGGAGGAGATCGGATTCCGCGGCACTCCGGCGGAGAACGTGGAGCGCCTGGCCGGCCTCGCCCAGGACACGGGCCTCGACGGCGTGGTCTGTTCCCCGCGTGAAGCGGCCGGGCTGCGCCGGCGCTTCGGGGAGGATTTCCGCCTGGTCACCCCCGGGGTGCGCCCGGCGGGGGCCGCGATGGGCGACCAGCGGCGGGTGGCGACCCCGGCCGAGGCCCTGGCCGCGGGTGCGCACTACCTGGTGATCGGCCGCCCCATCACCGCTGCCCCCGACCCGGCGGCCAGTCTGAGACATATCCTGGAAGAGATCGAACGGTCCTGAAACGGACCCATGAGGAGGCGTCAGCTAATGAGACCCCTGCGCAAGGCCGTTTTCCCGGTGGCGGGATTGGGCACGCGATTCCTGCCCGCCACCAAGGCCAACCCTAAGGAGATGTTGCCGGTGGTGGACAAGCCCCTGATCCAGTATGCCGCCGAGGAGGCCGAGGCGGCCGGCGCCGAGGCCCTGGTGTTCGTCACTGGGCGCAACAAGCGCTCGATTCCGGATCATTTCGACAAGGCCTACGAGTTGGAGGCCGAACTCGCGGCGGCGGGCAAGGACGGCCTGCTCGCGGTGGTGCAGAACATCCTCCCGCCCGAGGTGAGTTGCATCTATCTGCGCCAGGCCGAGGCCCTTGGGCTCGGCCATGCCGTGCTCTGTGCCCGTCCGGTGGTGGGCGACGAGGCCTTCGCGGTCATTCTCGCCGACGACCTCATCGCCGGAGGCGACGGCGGCTGTACGGCCCAGATGGCGCGCATCTATGAGCGTCATGGGTGCAGCGTGGTGGCAGTGGAGGAGGTCCCGCCCGAGGACACCGGCAAGTACGGCATCGTAGAGACCCGCGAGGGGCCAGACGGAGAACTGAGGGTCACCTCCATCGTGGAGAAGCCGCGGCCGGAAGAGGCCCCGTCCAATCTCGCCGTGGTGGGGCGTTATGTCCTCACCCCCGCCATCTTCGACAAGCTGGCGCATACCGGGCGGGGGGCAGGTGGCGAGATCCAGCTCACCGACGCCATCTCCGCCCTGTTGGAGGACGAAGAGGTGATCGCCCATCCCTTCGCTGGCCGCCGCTATGACTGTGGGAGCAAGCTCGGTTACCTCCAGGCCACGGTGGAATACGGTCTCAAGCACCCCGAGCTGGGCCGCGATTTCGCCGCCTACCTGCGCCAACTCAGCGGTGGGATGGATGCGTGGACGACGGGGTAGGGGTGAAGTGAAGCGGCAAGTCAGCCCGGCCCCTTTTTCCCTGACCTTCCTTCAGAGGGAGAGGGGATCTGTGGAGGGGGTATGGGGACCGGAAACCAGGGAACTTCCACTGAGTTGGATAGTTATACCCATGACACCTTCAGCACCCGATATCCGTTGGCGCCAGCACCTGGCCAACTATGACCGCGTCCTCGGCCGGCTGAGCGAGGCCATGGAACTCGCCCGCACCCGGCCGCTGACGGACCTCGAAAAAAGGGACTCATTCAGGCCTTCGGGTTCATCCATGAATTGGCTTGGCATCTCATGAGAGGCGATCTGCAATTCCAGGGTATCCTGAACTTACCGGCTCTCGGGACACGGATCGGCAGCCTCGGCCCTTCATGGAAGATCGATCTTGTTACACTGGGTCGGCAATCTCGCGCTGCTTGGCCACATCATGAAGACCGACCGCCTGTTCTATCGCCTGTTCCGGGTCCATCCCGGGCTCGCCCTGGAACTTGCCGGGGTCTGTGCACCCGCGGAGGGGTATCAGCAGACCTCGCTGGAACTCAAGGAGACCGCGTTGCGCATGGACGGCGCCCTGATTCCGCCGTCGCCGGGCCTGCCCA
>JALSSC010000016.1 GCA_026984455.1 Chromatiaceae bacterium | reverse complement strand
CAGATCCCCAACAGCACCCGCGAGCGCTTCCACATCGTCTTCGACTACGGGGAAGGGCATGAGTAGCGCCAAGGCCCCCGCTTGGCGTTGTCCCGCCCTGTTGCTGCTGGTCTTCGTCCTGGCGGGGGCCGGGGTCGCGGCCGTGGCCCTCCCGTGGTTGGCCCAGGATCGGCGATATGATCGTGAGATCGAACGGCGTGCCGAGCAGTTGGGCCGCCTGCGCGGCCTGGCGGCCACCCTGCCCGAGCTGCGCCGGCGGCTGGAGGCCCTGCGCAAGGACAAGAGTATGCAGGCCTTCTATCTGCCGGCCACGGATGCCGCCTTGGCCGGGGTCGATCTTCAGCGCCGGGTCAAGGCCATCGTGGAGCAGGTGGGGGGCAGCCTGCAGAGCATTCAGGTGCTGCCCGTGGCGCCCGAGGGGGGGATGCGCCGGGTGGCCGTGCGGGTGCGTTTCCGGGCCATGGCGGGGGCCCTCGGACAGGCCCTGTTCCGGATAGAGGACGGCCAGCCCTTGCTGTTCGTGGACCGTCTCGCGGTCCGTGCCCCGGTGGTGCGGCGGCGAAAGGGCCGGGCGCCGCTGCGGGCCACCCCCCTGAACATCGACATGGACGTCCACGGTTACATGCGGGGTAAGGGGTGAGGTACGTTCTCATCCTGCTGCTGGCCGGGCTGCTGTGGTTCCAGTGGGCGCTGGCGCCGGTACAGCCGCCGTCCGTGCGGATACGCCCGGCCCCCTTGCCGGCGGCCGCGCCCGTGGCCTCGGCGGGGGACTGGCGTCTGGGGGATCCCGGTGCGTACAGGGTCATCGGTCGGCACACCCTGTTCCGGCCCGACCGCCGGCCGCCGGCGCAGGACGGGGCGGCGGCCCCGGCATCCCAGGGCCCCCAGGAGGTGGAGGGCCTGGACCTGGTGGCGGTGGTCATCACCGCGGCCGGGCGCGAGGCCTGGGTGCGCGACGGCAAGGCCAAGGACCTGTTGCGCCTGAAGGTGGGCGCGAAGGTCCGCGGTTGGCGGGTGAAGGCCGTCCGGCCCGCGGAGATCGTCCTGGAACGCGGGGGGAAAGAGGCTAGAATACCCCTCTTGCAATACCCCGACCGGGTCGAGCCGCCGCCCGCTAAGCCCGGGCGGCGGCCGCTGCGGCGCCCGGCACCCCGCCGCCTGCCCCCGCCGCCGCGAACCTAGCAGACCGTTGAAAACGGAGTTTTTCGACTTCCGCGGCTGAAAAAGCCCAGGGAAGGGTTTTTCAACATCCTGATAGAGCGTCTCATGTACAAACCCCTGTTCACCTTGCTGTTGTCCCTGCTGGTCCTGACCGCCTGCGATCCCAAGGTCTGGGACCCGACCCTGCGTATCGACACCACCAGCGGCCATGTGCTGGGCAAGGACGAGCACCCGGGGCCGCGCACCACGGCGCCCGAAGAGATCCCTCCACGAGAAGAGGAGGTGGCGCGGCCGGCGGCCAAGGCCGAACTCTACCCAGGTAGCGGCCGCTTCGTGCGGGTCGGCAAGACGGCCGCGGCACCCCAGGGCGGGGGGGACATCACCCTCAATTTCGACAATGCCGATCTGCGCGAGGTGGTCAAGGTCATCCTCGGCGACCTGTTGAAGGTCAACTACGTGCTGGATCCCCATGTCAAGGGCGGGGTCACCCTGCAGACCGCGGAACCCCTGCGCAAGGACCTGCTCATCCCGACCCTGGAGACCCTGTTGCGCATGAACGGCGCCGCCCTGGTGCGCAGCGGCGGCCTCTACCGGGTGGTGCCTCTCGACAGTGCCATCCGCGGCAGCATCGCCCCGCAACTGGGCGACAGCCATCTCCCCCTGCCGCGCGGCTACGGGGTGCGCGTCGTGCCGCTGAAGTACATCGCCGCCTCGGAGATGGCCAAGATCCTCAAGCCCCTGGCCCCCGAGGGCAGCGTCGTGCGCGTGGACAGCGTGCGCAACCTCATCGTCCTGGCCGGCACCAGCCCGGAACTCGCCAATCTCCTGGATACGGTCTCGGTGTTCGACGTGGATTGGATCAAGGGCCTCTCGGTGGGCTTCTTCCGGCTCGAATACACCAAGGTCCAGGACGTGGCCAAACAGTTGCGGACCCTCCTGGGCAACAAGGGCGAGAACCCCCTGGCCGATCTCATCCGGGTGGTGCCGGTGGAGAGCGCCAACGCCCTCCTCGTCATCACCCCTCAGGCCAAATATCTCGACGAGGTGCGCAAGTGGATCGCCCGTCTCGACCAGGCCGGTGACGAGGGCGACGCCAGCGACCGCCTGTATGTCTACCGGGTGAAGAACGGCGATGCGGAGAACCTGGCCAATATCCTCAACAAGCTGTTCAGCGAGGAGGGAGGTGCCAAGGCCGCGCCGCCGGCCTCCATCGCCCCCGGCCAGCGGGCGGCGAATATCGCCACCAAGCCCAAGTCTCCCAAGGGCAAGGCCAAGGCCGCCAAGCCCCTGGCCAGGCCGGCCAGGGCGAATACGGCCGTGAGGATCGGCGCCAACGTGCACGTGGTGGCCGACACCGTGAACAACTCCCTGTTGGTGCGGGCCTCGCCGCGCGACTACCGGCGTATCCTGGAGGCCCTGAAGAAGCTCGACATCATGCCCCTCCAGGTGTTGGTGGAGGCCACCATCGTCGAGGTGAGCCTCAGCGGTGAACTCAAGTATGGCCTGCAATGGTTCCTCCAGGCCCACCACGGCAACGGCACCACCTCCAACATCAAGTGGGACGGCACCCTCAACGACTCCAAGCAATCGGGTCTCGGCGACCTCTTTCCGGGCTTCAACTGGAGCGTGGTCAACGGTGTCGGCGACATCCGCGCGGTGCTCTCCGCCTTCGCCGGCGACGGGCTGGTGAAGGTCCTCTCCTCGCCGTCGGTGATGGTCCTCGACAACCACACCGCCAAGATCCAGGTGGGCGACCAGGTCCCCGTGGCCACCAGCCAGCAGCAGGGCACCGCCACCACCGACCGGGTCATCAACACCATCGAATACAAGGATACGGGGGTGATGCTGTCGGTGACCCCCAGGGTCACCCCCGGCGGCCTGGTGATCATGGATATCGTCCAGGAGGTCAGCGACGTCACCACCACCAAGACCTCCAGCCTCGATTCACCCACCATCCAGACCCGTAACATCGACAGCTCGGTGGCGGTCAAGAGCGGCCAGCCTGTCGTCCTGGGCGGCCTCATCCGCAACCAGTCCAGCAACAATTCGAGCGGACTGCCGGGTCTCCACGACGTGCCGGGCATCGGCTGGCTGTTCGGTCAGAAGAGCAAGTCCTCCAGCCGTACCGAGTTGGTGGTGGTGCTCACCCCCCGGGTGATCGCCGGCGAGAAAGACGTGAAGGCCGTGACCGAGGACTTCCGCACGCGGATGCAAGGCTTGAAGGGCGGTTTCTGAGGCGGAACGGTTACGGTGGGTGCGGCCAGGGCGCCTCGCTGAATCCCCCGCGGTCGGCCCGGGAGAAGTCGTCCGTCAGGCCTTCCAGCCAATCGGCCAGGGCCGCGCGACCGAAGGGACGGCACAGGCTGCGGCGGCGCTCGAAGTCGGGGAACTCCACCCGGTACAGGTCCTCTCCCTCCCTTTGGATCTGGAGGATGCGGTCCTCCGCGTCCACCAGGCCCAGATAGTCG
Organism: Chromatiaceae bacterium; assembly: GCA_026984455.1. Lineage (GTDB taxonomy): Bacteria > Pseudomonadota > Gammaproteobacteria > Chromatiales > Chromatiaceae > JALSSC01. The sequence goes on along the minus strand of JALSSC010000016.1, from coordinate 13,693 downwards.
TCGGGTTCGCGCAGCTTGTCCTCGATGAGCCGAAGCAGGCGGCGGAGATCCACCGTCACGGGGGCGGTGGAGGGCACCGCCTCGCCGAGACCGTAGGCCTGGAAGAAGATCCGGTAGGTCATGATGCCTGCGTTTCCAACGGCCTGCTATATCCGCCGCGCCTGTGCCACGGCGTTGCCCACGTAGGCCGCCGGGGTGAGCGCCCGCAGCTGCGCCTTGGCCGCCTCCGGGATCTCCAGGCCGTCCACGAAGGCGGCCAGGGCGGCGGCGTCCACGCGCCGGCCACGGGTGAGTTCCTTGAGGCGCTCATAGGGGCGGTCCACCCCGTAACGGCGCATGAGGGTCTGGATGGGCTCCGCCAGGACCTCCCAGTTGGCCTCCAGGTCGGCGGCCAGGGCGGCCTCGTCGGCCTCCAGCTTGCCGATCCCGCGCAGCAGCGCGTCCAGGGCGATGAGGAGGTGACCGAACCCGACACCCAGGTTGCGCAGGACGGTGGAGTCGGTGAGGTCGCGCTGCCAGCGGGAGACGGGCAACTTCTGGGCGAGGTGGTCGAACAGGGCGTTGGCCAGCCCCAGATTGCCCTCGGCGTTCTCGAAGTCGATGGGATTGACCTTGTGGGGCATGGTGGACGATCCCACCTCGCCCGCCACGGTGCGCTGCCTGAAATAGCCCAGGGAGATGTAGCCCCAGCAGTCGCGGGCAAAGTCGATGAGGACGGTGTCGAGGCGGATGCAGGCGTGGAACAGTTCGGCCATGTAGTCGTGGGGTTCGATCTGGGTGGTATAGGGGTTCCATTCCAGGCCCAGGGACTCCACGAAGCGGCGGGCCAGGGCGGGCCAGTCCACCTCGGGATAGGCCGCCAGGTGGGCGTTGTAGTTGCCCACCGCACCGTTGATCTTGCCCCGCAGGGGGACGGCGGCGAGGGTCTCGCGCTGCCGCCGCAGGCGCGCCACCACGTTGGCCATCTCCTTGCCCAGGGTGGTGGGGGAGGCGGGTTGGCCGTGGGTGCGGGCGAGCATGGGGCGCCCGGCATGGGCATGGGCCAGGCCGCGGATTGCCTCGATGACGGCGTCGATCCGGGGCAGGAGGACCTGGTCGCGGCCGGTCCGGAGCATGAGCCCGTGGGCCAGGTTGTTGATGTCCTCGGAGGTGCAGGCGAAGTGGACGAATTCGCTCACCGCCGCCAGTTCCGGCTGCCCGGCGATGCGCTCCTTGAGGAAGTATTCCACCGCCTTCACGTCGTGGTTGGTGGTGCGCTCGATGGCCTTGATCCGGCGGGCGTCCTCCGGGCCGAAACCGGTGACCAGGGCCTCCAGGTGGGCCTGTGCCGCCGGCGGGAAGGGGGGCGCCTCGGGGATACCCGGTTCCCGGGCCAGGGCCTGGAGCCAGCGCACCTCCACCTCCACCCGGTGGCGGATGAGGCCGTACTCGCTGAACAGGGGGCGCAGGGCGGCGGTGCGGGCGGCGTAGCGGCCGTCCACCGGGGAGACGGCGGTGAGGGGGGTGAGGTCGAGGGGATCGGACATGGCGGTTCTCGTTCAGAAGGGGCCGAGGCGGTCTCGGGCGTAACGGTGGAGGCGGTGGTGGGTCTCCAGGAGCATCGGGGTCAGGGCGCGGGCGCGGTCCAGGGCGGCGGCGAAGGCGGCGGGATCGCGGACGTACTCGTGCACCAGGCGGTTGCGGAGGTTGCGCGCCTCCACCCAGGTGTCCACGGAGTCGAGCAGGCCCAGGCGCTCCATGCGGTCGAGATTGTCCAGGGCACTGCCCAGGGGTTCCTGGAGGGCCCTGAGCAGGGCCGGGATCAGGCGATGGCCGAGGGTGTCCTGGAGGCGGCCGAAACGGGCGCCGAAGGCATCCACCCGCTCGGCGAGGATGGGATCCCGGTCCAGCGCCCGTACCCAGGCGGCGTCCAGGGGGGCGGACGCCAGGCGTTCCAAGGTGTCCTGGAGGTGGGCGGCCTCCAGGGCGGCCACCTCCAGCAGATGGGCCAGGCGGGGGTCTCGGGGGCCGCTCACAGGACGATCCCCTCGGCCTCGGCCAGCGCGTGCACGGCCTCCCGAGGCAGGCCGGGGGCCTTTACCAGCACGTCGATGCGGCGGTCGCCGAGGCGCCGTTGCAGGCGGGCGGCGAAGCGGGCGGCGGCGGCCGGGGGATTGTCCGGGGCCGCGGGCAGTTCCAGGAGGAGGTCGATGTCACCCCCCCGGGCGCCGTCGTCCAGGCGGGAGCCGAACAGGCGCACCCGTGCCTCCGGCCCGAACAACTCCCGGGCGCTGTCACGGATGGTCCGCGCCTGGTGGGTGGTGAGGCGCATGGTTTCAGGCGGCGGACCCCTTGGCCAGGCGCCGCAGGACGTATGGGAGGATGCCCCCGTGGCGGAAATACTCCACCTCGTTGGGGGTGTCGATGCGCACCCGTGCGTCGAAGTAGATCACATACCCCTTACCCTCGGCCACCACCTTCACCTGTTTCGCCGTGCCACCCTTGAGGCCGAGGATGGTGAAGCGCTCGCGGCCGGTCAGCCCCATGATCGTGGCGTTCTCCCCATCCACGAACTGGAGCGGGAGGATGCCCATGCACACCAGATTGGTGCGGTGGATGCGCTCGTAGCTCTCGGCGATCACCGCGCGTACCCCCAGCAGGCGCGGGCCCTTGGCGGCCCAGTCACGGGAGGAGCCGGAGCCGTATTCCCGGCCGGCGATGACGATGACGGGTACGCCTTCCTCCCGGTAGCGCATGGCGGCGTCGTAGATGCTCATGGGCTCGCCCTCGGGCAGGTGCAGGGTGACCCCGCCCTCGGTGCCGGGGGCCATGAGGTTGCGCAGGCGGATGTTGGCGAAGGTGCCGCGCATCATCACCTCGTGGTTGCCGCGGCGCGAGCCCAGGGAGTTGAAGTCCTGGGGCTTCACCCCCTGTTCCAGCAGGTAGCGGCCGGCCGGGGAGTCGGCCTTGATGGCCCCGGCCGGGGAGATATGGTCGGTGGTCACCGAGTCGCCCAGCAGGGCCAGGCAGCGCATCCCCTCGATGCTGTCCGGCAGCGGCTCGGGCTCCAGGCCCATGCCCTCGAAGAAGGGGGGCTTGCGGATGTAGGTGGAGGCCTCGTCCCAGGCGAACACCGGGTCGCTGGGGGCCGGCACCGCCCGCCAACGGGCGTCGCCGGCGTAGAGCCCGGCATAGGCGGCCTGGAATTCCTCACGGGTGATGTGGGCCCGGACCGCGGCCTCCACCTCGGCGGTGCTGGGCCAGAGGTCCTTCAGATAGACCGGCCGCCCGTCGCGGTCCTCGGCCAGGGGCTCGCGCAGCGGATCGAAGTCGATCCGGCCGGCCAGGGCGTAGGCCACCACCAGGGGCGGCGAGGCCAGGTAGTTCATGCGCACCTCGGGGTGCACCCGGCCTTCGAAGTTGCGGTTGCCCGAGAGGACCGACACGGCGCACAGGTCGTGCTCGGCGATGGCCCGGGACACGGGTTCCGGCAAGGGACCGGAGTTGCCGATGCACACGGTGCAGCCGTAGCCGGTGAGGTGAAAGCCCACCCGGCGCAGGGCGTCCAACAGCCCGGCCCGCTCCAGGTAGGCGGTGACCGCCATGGAGCCGGGGCCGAGGGAGGTCTTGACCCAGGGCCGGGCCTTCAGGCCCCGCGCGGCGGCCTTCTCGGCCAGCAGGCCGGCGGCCATCATCACCGAGGGGTTGGAGGTGTTGGTGCAGGAGGTGATGGCGGCGATGACCACCGAACCGTCGCGGATCTCCACCGCCTCTCCGTTTAGCGTGGTCTCCACCGGGCCCTTGTCCGGCAGGCCGCGTTCGGCCTTGAGGGCGGCCAGGGCGCGGGGGAAGGCGGTGGCGATCCCGCTCAGGGCGACCCGGTCCTGGGGGCGTTTGGGACCGGCCAGGCTGGGCTCCACCGTGGAGATGTCCAGTTCGAGGACCTCGCTGTAGCTGGCCTCGGGGGCGTCCGCCTCGTGGAACACCCCCTGGGCGCGGGCGTAGGCCTCCACCAGGGCGATCTGGTCTTCGGAACGGCCGGTGAGGCGCAGATAGTCGAGGCTGGCGGCGTCGATGGGAAAGAGGCCGCAGGTGGCGCCATATTCCGGGGCCATGTTGGCGATGGTGGCGCGGTCGCCCACCGGCAGATGGGCCACCGCGGGGCCGAAGAACTCCACGAACCGGCCCACCACCCCGTGGGCGCGCAGGCGTTCCACGATGGCGAGCACCAGATCGGTGGCGGTGACGCCTTCCCGCAACTCACCGCTGAGACGGACGCCCACCACCTGGGGGATGAGCATGGAGACCGGCTGGCCGAGCATCGAGGCCTCGGCCTCGATGCCGCCGACGCCCCAGCCCAACACCCCGATGCCGTTCACCATGGTGGTGTGGGAGTCGGTGCCCACCAGGGTGTCGAACCAGGCCTGGCCGTCCTCGCCGAACACCACCCGCGCCAGGTGCTCCACGTTGATCTGGTGGACGATGCCGGTATCGGGCGGCACCACCTTGACGCTGGAGAAGGCGTTCTGGCCCCACTTGAGGAACTGGTAGCGTTCGCGGTTGCGTTGGAACTCCAGTTCGGCGTTCAGGGCGAAGGCGTTGTCGTCGGCATAGTGGTCCACCTGGACCGAGTGGTCGATCACCAGTTCCGCCGGTTGCAGGGGTTCGATGCGCCTCGGGTCGCCGCCCAGGGCCGCCATGGCGTCGCGCATGGCGGCCAGGTCCACCACCGCGGGCACGCCGGTGAAGTCTTGCATCAGCACCCGTGCCGGCCGGTATTGAATCTCCCGGGTGGGCTCGGCCTGGGGCTCCCAGTTTCCCAGGGCACGGATGTCGTCGGCGGTGACGGTCACCCCGTCCTCATGGCGGAGCAGGTTTTCCAGGAGGATCTTGAGGGAGAAGGGCAGGCGCTCGGCGCCCGCGATGGCGCCGATGCGGTAATAGGCGTAGGTCCGGCCACCCACATCCAGGGTGGCGCGGGCATCGAAGCTGTCGGTCATGGGGTATGGCGTCCAGGATGGAAAACAGGCAATTTTATCCCGCTCGGGCCGCCGATGCGAATCCGCGGCGGCCCGATGGTCGGATCGGGGACGGTTTCGACCGCGATCCGGTGTGGCCTCGCCGTGCAGGAGTCGTCGCGGCGGAGGCCGCTCCCACAAGGCGGGGGCGACTGAACGATTACGACGGAAATCGCCCGAGGTCTCCCGGCCCGGACCCTTCCAGGGCGGACAACAGCGCCTTGGCCCGCGTGGCCATGCCCTTGATGCCGAACAGCATCCGCCAGCGGCTGCCGCCGGCGTGGCGCCACAGGCGCGCGGCGCGCACCCCGGCAAGGAGGAGGGCGCGGATGCGGGCGGCGTTGTCGGGGTTGCGCAGGTGCATGGGCTCGCCCTGGACCATCACCCGGGGGGAAAGGGTGCTCAGGATGTCCTGATAGAGATCGGCCAGGCGTCCCAGCAAGGCGGGGTGGAGGGCGTCGAAGTGGTCGAGCTGGCGGCGCGCGCCGGCGATGCCCGCGGCCAGTCGGGCGAGCCGATCAGGGTCGCGCGAGAGCTTGCGTTCCAGCACCAGGAGCGAGATCAGGTAACGGGTCAGTACGGGGTCGCGGGCACCCGGGTCTTCCACCACCGATATGAACCGACGCAATCCGGGGGCCACGGCGGCGGTCCCGCCGTAGACCGCGTCGGCGCCCTCGTCGTCGCGATGGAACAGGCTGAGGATCAGGGGCGCCATCTCTGTGGCGGGGGCCTGTCCCCGGCGGGCGATGGCGTCCACGCAGGCGACGGCCTGGTAGGAAGCGGCCAGGGCGACGAGGCGTTCACGTTCCCCGGGGGGCATGGCCGCATCGCTCTTCCCGTCGCTGGTCATGGGCTAGCCCTCGAAAAAGGCGAAATACTACCGCTTCACGCGCCGCCTGGGGAGGGTGTGACCACGGCCTCGACAGGCAGCGGGTTCACCCCATGCGCCTTCCCGTTTCCGTGGGAGCGGCTTCAGCCGCGACGACTCCCGTCCCCACGGCTTTCATGTCCCCAGGACGGCGAGGCCGCCGGAATGGCCTATATCTGCCGCTGAACACTGTCTCGGGCCACATTTCCTCTTGAAATATCGGGTATGGGACCAAGAATACGGGTATCGGTCCAAATGTATTCGGGATTCGGGAGGTCGCCATGGCGAGCGTCCATCCGCCTCAGGTGGCGGGCATGTTCTATCCCGCGGACCCGCTGGAGATCCAGGCGGAGATCCGCGCCTTCCTGGCTCAGGCGGAGGCCCCTGCGGGGGAGCCGCCCAAGGCCCTGGTGGTGCCCCATGCGGGCTATGTCTACTCCGGTCCGGTGGCGGCCAACGCCTATGCGCAACTGCTTCCCGCCGCCGGCCGCATCCATCGCGTGGTGATGTTCGGGCCGGCCCATCGCCTGCCCTTCCGCGGTATCGCCTGTCACCACGCGGAGCGCTTCCGCACCCCGCTGGGCGATGTGGAGGTGGATCGGGAGGCCCTGGAGGCCATCCTCGACCTGCCCCAGGTGGAGTGCCTGGACGCGGCCTTTGCCGGCGAGCACTGCCTGGAAGTGCAGTTGCCCTTCCTGCAGACGATCCTGGAGGATTTCAAGATCGTTCCCCTGCTGGTGGGGGAGGCCGATCCGGTGGAGGTGGCCGAGGTGATGGAACGCCTCTGGGACGGCGAGGAGACCCTGATCCTGGTCAGTTCCGATCTCAGCCACTATCTGGACTATGCCACCGCGCGGTCCATCGACGCGCAGACCACCCAGGCCATCGAGGCCCTGCGTCCCGAGGCGATAGGCCCCGAACAGGCCTGTGGGCGGATCCCCGTGAAGGGGCTGCTGTTGGAGGCGCAACGCCACGGACTGCATCCACACACCCTGGATCTGCGTAACTCCGGCGATACCGCCGGCCCGAAGAGTCAAGTCGTGGGGTATGGCGCCTATGTCTTCGCTTGACCATGAACCCCTCAGCCGGGAGCAGCGCAAGGTCCTGCTGACCTTGGCGCGGGCCTCCATTCGCCATGGCCTGGAGACGGGGAGGCCCCTGCCGGTGCGCACCCAGGACTATCCCGAGCGCCTGCGGGAGATCCGCGCCAGCTTCGTCACCCTCAACGAGGAGGGGCGGCTGCGGGGCTGCATCGGGCACTTGGAGGCGATCCAGCCCCTGGCCGTGGACGTGGCCGAGAACGCCTTCGCCGCGGCCTTTCGTGACCCCCGTTTTCCGCCCCTGCGGGAGCACGAATATCCCCACCTGGAGGTCCACATCTCCATTCTCACCCCGCCGGAGCCCCTGAGGTTCGACTCGGAGGAGGATCTCCTGCGGCAGATCCGTCCGGGCCGGGATGGCCTGATCCTGGAGGACGGACTGAACCGGGGGACCTTCCTGCCCTCGGTGTGGTCGTCGCTGCCACGGGTGCAGGAGTTCTGGACCCAGCTCAAGCACAAGGCCGGCCTGCCCGGTGACTATTGGTCCGACACCCTGAAGGTGTTTCGCTACGAGACGGAGGAGTTCTCCGATCAGGATGTCTGAGCCGGAATCGGGGTCCGATTCCTTCGTCCGCTGGTTTCGGTCTTCGTCGCCCTATATCCACGCCCACCGCGGGCGCACCTTCGTGGTCTGCCTGGGTGGCGAGGCCGTGGCCGCCCCCGAGTTCCCCCATCTGGTCCAGGACCTGGCCCTGTTGCAGGGGCTCGGTATCCGCCTGGTCCTGGTGTACGGGGCGCGGCCCCAGATCGAGTCCCGCCTGCGCGGGCGGGGGCTCGGGATACAGTATCGGGAGGGCCTGCGGATCACCTCCCCCGAGGCCATGGAGTGCGTCAAGGAGGCGGTCGGGGTGGTGCGGATCGAGATCGAGGCCCTGTTCTCCATGGGGCTCGCCAACTCGCCCATGGCCGGGGTGCGGATACGGGTCGATTCGGGCAACTTCGTCATGGCCCGACCCCTGGGGGTGCGCGGGGGCGTGGACCACGGCCACACCGGCTGCGTGCGCCGGATCGATGCCGCGGCCCTGCGCGAGCGCCTGGACGAGGGCGCCCTGGTGTTGTTGCCGCCGTTGGGCTACTCGCTCACTGGCGAGGTCTTCAACCTGGGGGCGCGGGACCTGGCCGCCGCCACGGCCGTGGCCCTGGGGGCCGACAAGCTCATCTATCTGATGGAGGCCGGAGAACCCCGCCGGGATGGCCGGCCCCTGTCCAATCTCACCACGCGCGAGGCCGACCGCCTCCTCGGCGAGGGCGGCGTGCCGGCCGCTACCGCCCGCCACCTGGAGGCGGGGATCCGTGCCTGCCGCTCCGGGGTGGCGCGGGTGCACCTGCTCGACCGCCGGCGGGACGGCGCCCTGCTCCGGGAGCTGTTCACCCCGGACGGCCAGGGCACCCTGCTCACCGCCGAGCCCTTCGAACACCTGCGCACCGCGCGCATCGACGATGTCGGCGGCATCCTGGAGCTGATCGCCCCGCTCGAAGCGGAGGGCGTCCTGGTGCGGCGTTCGCGCGAGCGCCTGGAGATGGAGATCGAGCGTTTCCTGGTGCTGGAACGCGATGGCGCGATCCTGGCCTGTGCCGCCCTCTATCCCTACCCCGAAACCGCCATGGGCGAACTCGCCTGTCTCGCGGTGGACCCCGCCTACCGCGGTTCAGGCCGCGGCGACCGCCTGTTGGCCGAAGTGGAGGCGCGCGCCCGTGCCGCCGGGCTGGAGCGCCTGTTCGTGCTCACCACCCAGACCGCGCACTGGTTCCGCGAGCGCGGCTTCGAGCCGGCGCGGCCGGGGGACCTGCCCGTGGCCCGCCAGGCCCTGTACAACTGGCAGCGCAACTCCAAGGTATTCATCAAGGACCTCGGCGTCCGTCCCTGAGGCGCAGGGGCGGCTCAAGAGGGCGTCGTCGGGACCGCGCCATTCCCCCCCTAATCTCCGGGATGGAAGTGATCGGCGGACCTCGGCCCAAGGGTATAATGACCGATCCTTTACCCCGCCCGGCCCTCTCGCGGAGACCGACCATGCTCGAAGACTTCCATTGTCACACCGGCAGCCACCTCTGCCGCAGCCGGCCCGATCCCGGGCTCACCGACCTGGCCCCTCTGCCGCTGGATGCCAAGGGCCTGGGGGAGGCCTTCCGTCACTACTTCGCCAACACCCTCGGGCGGGACAAGCACTGCCACTCCGTCCATTATCCCTATGAGGCCCTGGCCCTGGTGGTGCGCGACCGCCTCATGGAACGCTGGAAGAACACCCGCTACGCCTACGAAGAGGCCGGCTGCCGACGCACCTATTACCTGTCCCTGGAGTATCTGCTCGGGCGCAGCCTGAGCAACGCCATGTTCAACCTGGGCCTCGGCGAGGCCGTCCACGAGGCCCTGCATCGTTGGGGGCTGCTGCTGGAGGAATTGGTCCAGGGCGAGCCCGACGCCGGCCTCGGAAACGGGGGGCTCGGCCGCCTCGCCGCCTGTTTCCTGGACAGTTGCGCCACGCTTCAGTTGCCGGTGAAGGGCTATGGCCTGCGCTACGACTACGGCATGTTCCGCCAGGTCGTGCGCAACGGGCAGCAAGTGGAGGAGCCCGACCACTGGCTGCGGGACGGCAATCCCTGGGAGCTGGAACGCCCCGAATACACCCAGCGCGTGCAGTTCGGTGGCCACACCGAGTTCTACCAGGGGGTCGGTGGGCGGATGCTGGCGCGTTGGGTGGGCACGCACGATGTCTGCGCGGTGCCCTACGACGTGCCCATCCCGGGCTTCGCCAACGGTACCGTCAACACCCTGCGCCTGTGGTCGGCCCAGGCCACCGACGAATTCGATCTGGAGGAATTCAACGCCGGCGGTTACGCCGAGGCGGTGGCGGCCAAGAACGATGCCGAGCACATCACCATGGTGCTCTATCCCAACGACGCCAGCGAGAATGGCAAGGAACTGCGCCTCAAACAGCAGTATCTGCTGGCCTCGGCCAGCCTCAAGGACGTGATGCGCGAATGGGGCACGCACCACGGCGAGGACTTCACCCACTTCGCCGAGAGGCACTGCTTCCAGCTCAACGACACCCATCCGGCCATCGCCGTGGCCGAGCTGATGCGCCTGCTTCTGGACGAGTACCTGCTGGAGTGGGAGCCGGCCTGGGAGATCGTCACCAAGACCATGGCCTACACCAATCACACCCTCTTGCCCGAGGCCCTGGAGCGCTGGCCGGTGCGCATGTTCCAGCGTCTCCTGCCCCGCCTGCTGGACATCATCTACGAGATCAACGCCCGTTTCCTCGGCGAGGTGGCCAGGCACTGGCCGGGGCGGCCCGAGTATCTGAGCCGGATGTCGATCATCGAGGAGGGCCCCGAGCCGATGGTGCGCATGGCCTATCTGGCCATCGTCGGCAGCTTCTCGGTGAACGGGGTGGCCGAGCTGCACTCGCGCCTGTTGCGCTCCGGCCTGTTTCGGGACTTCAATGCCCTCTGGCCGGAGAAGTTCAACAACAAGACCAATGGGGTGACCCCGCGCCGCTGGCTCGCCCTCTGCAACCCCAGTCTGCGCCGGCTGATCGACGAGACCATCGGGCCGGGCTGGATCGCCGACCTGGAGCGCCTGGAGAGGCTGCGCGACCATGTGGACGACGCCGCCTTCCGCCGCCGCTGGCGCGAGGCCCACCGGCACAACAAGGAACGCCTCGCGGCCCTCGTCCAGCACGACTGCGGCCTGGCCTTCGACCCCGAGGCCCTGTTCGACGTCCAGGTGAAACGGATCCACGAGTACAAGCGGCAGCTGCTGAACGTGCTCCATGTGATCCACCTCTACGCCCGCATCAGACGGGGCGAGCTGGACGACTGGACCCCGCGCAACGTACTTATCGGCGGCAAGGCGGCGCCCGGCTATTTCATGGCCAAGCTCATCGTCAAGTTCATCAATAACGTCGCCCAGGTGGTGAATGCCGACCCGGCCACCGACGGCCTGTTGCGCCTGGTGTTCTTTCCCAACTACCGGGTCTCGGCCATGGAGGTGATCTGCGCCGGCGCCGACCTCTCCGAGCAGATCTCCACCGCCGGCAAGGAGGCCTCGGGTACCGGCAACATGAAGTTCATGCTCAACGGCGCCCTCACCATCGGCACCCTGGACGGGGCCAACATCGAGATCCGCGAGGCGGTGGGCGAGGACAACTTCTTCCTGTTCGGCCTCACCGAGGCACAGGTGGAACGCATGCGCCCCCACTACGACCCCAGTGCCCTGATCGCCTCCGATCCCGATCTCAGCGAGGTGATGCACCTGATCGAATCCGGGCATTTCAACCCCTTCGAGCCGGGCATCTTCGATCCGATCGTGCAGTCCATCCGCAGCCCCCAGGACCCCTGGATGACCGCCGCCGACTTCCGCAGCTATGTGGATTGTCAGGAGCGGGTGAGCCTGGCCTTCCAGGACAGCGAGCGCTGGACCCGCATGAGCATCCTCAACACCGCCGCCGGCGGGCGTTTCTCCAGCGATCGCACCATCGCCGAGTACAACCGCGATATCTGGCACATGGAACCGGTGCCGGTGCCCCCCCTGGCATGAGAGGCCTGCCGCATCCCGCTCAGGGGGCGGTTTGCGCCCCCTGCGGAGCGACCTCGTGATCCTGTCCCCGCACGCCCCCGAACTGGCCCCCCTGATCCCGGAACTGGAGGCCTTCCGCCGCGACCTCCACGCCCACCCGGAGACCGCCTACCAGGAACAGCGCACCGCCGGGCGCGTGGCCGAACGCCTCGCGGCCTGGGGCCTGGAGGTGCACCGTGGCCTCGCCGGCACCGGCGTGGTGGGGGTGTTGCGCCGGGGCGCGGGTCGGCGCATCGGCCTGCGCGCCGATCTGGACGCCCTGGCCATGGCGGAGGCCAACGACCTGCCCCACCGCTCCCGCCATCCCGGGCGGATGCACGCCTGCGGCCACGACGGCCACACTGCCATGCTCCTGGGCGCCGCCCGCCTGCTGGCCGCGCGCCCCGAGTGGCGTGGCACCCTGTATTTCGTGTTCCAGCCCGCCGAAGAGAATGAAGCGGGCGGGCGGCGCATGGTCGAGGAGGGCCTGTTCGATCGCTTCCCCATGGACGCCATCTTCGGCCTGCACAACTGGCCCGGCCTGCCCCTGGGCGAGGGCGGGGTGCGCAGCGGGGCGGTGATGGCCTCGGCGGATTTCTTCCATGTGGAGCTGGTCGGGCGCGGCGCCCACGCCGCCTATCCCCATCGCGGACGCGACCCCATCGTCGCCGCCGCCGCCCTGGTGCAGGCCCTGCAGGGCCTGGTGAGCCGTGAGACCGGTCCCCTGGATGCCGCGGTGGTGAGCGTCACCCGCCTCGATGCCGGTGACAGCCTCAACGTCATCCCCGAACGCGCCCGTCTGGCGGGCACGGTACGCGCCCTGGACGAAGGGGTGCGCACGGCCCTGGAGGTCGGGGTGCGGAGGGTGGCGGAGGGGATCGCCGCCGGCCACCGCATGGGCCTGGAGTTCGCCTACGAACGCCGCTACCGTACCACCGTGAACGATCCCCATCAGGCGGCGCTCATGCTCGCCGCCATGGCCGCCACCCTGGGCGCGGGCAAGGCCCACGACGACCTCCCGCCCACCCTGGGGGCCGAGGACTTCGGGTGGATGCTGGCCGCCTGCCCCGGCGCCTACGGCGTGCTCGGCAACGGCACCGAAGGCCGCTTCGCCGCCGGGCTGCACAACCCCCGCTACGAGTTCAACGACGCCCTGATCCCCTATGGCGTGGCCTTCTGGGTCAACCTGGCCGAGGGGGCCTTGGGGGAGGGGTAGTGCGGAGGCTTCGGAAACGGCTAGATTCCCGCTTGTCGAGTGCGGCGGGGGCGCGCCAGGTTCGCCCATCGCTTTGAATCTATGGAGATCGTATGAATCCGTCGAGATCGGATGGTCGAGATGCCATGATCTGGAGGCGTTGCTCGTCGCCATCGGATCAAGTGCTGAAATCTTCTATAGAGTTCACGTCATCGGTGGCATCACCCCGCTCCTGGCACGGACAACAGGGGTGGCCCGAACGATACGGCGATACGGTGATCGAGTCCGATATGGGCGCAGGCGGATTCTCCCTATCCCGGGATAGGGGGATTTCGGGTTATCCGGGGTTTGGGGGAATCGGGACATTTCAGTGATAGGACGGACCGCTTACGCGGTCCGTCCTATCGGACGAGATGTTGAGTTCCGCTTCGCTCCACTGGAACGGCGTGAGAGCCGCCACGCTCCGCCTATCTGTCAACACCCGCGAGATTATATACGCGCTTTTTGAAGCGATCGGATATTATAGAGTGAGAATATGATAGGACACCCAGATAAATGTTACAGATAAATATTATATGAGAATATTATAGGAAAATAGGATGACGGAAGGCGACGGGCCGGAGGGATCGGCCCTTCCGTTGATGCCCTTCGACGGGCGTCCGGGCGATGGTGAAGGGGCCCTGCCCTTTGCCTTCGCCGACTACCTGGAACTGGTGGACTGGAGCGGGCGGATCCTGCGGGAGGACAAGCGGGGCGCGATCGGGGCCGGGGTGCCGCCGATCCTGCTGCGTCTGGGGGTGGAGCCCGGTCACTGGATCGAGGTGGTGCGCCATTTCCGCCGGCACTTTCACGACCATGTGGGACCGGCGGCGGCTCTGGAGCGGCGCGGCAAGGCCCTGGGCCGGAAGTGGCTGCGGGGGGTGGGGGCCTGCCGGCGCTTGTGGGGGCCGGCGGATGGAGGCCGGGCGATGGGCC
>JALSSC010000015.1 GCA_026984455.1 Chromatiaceae bacterium | reverse complement strand
CTCCGGGAAGTCTTGAAGAATTTCTTCTTCCGACACGCCCGCGGCCAGTTGCTCCAATACATCGTAAACAGTGATCCGCAGACCACGAATACAAGGCTTACCACCGCGCTTTCCCGGTTCGATGGTGATACGGTCTCGATAAGTCATGGACCTCTTCTCCTGTACAGTTCCTGCATCTATTGAAACACCTCGCCTTTATTGGCGTAAAATGGTCTAGTCCCGAATGGCGCTTACTTTAGGCCTAACCGATTGATGTGACGTATAAAGAAGGCTGGCCCAGGTGTTACGTCTTTCCCTGGTTTAGGCCGACAGGCCACAGATATCCCGAGGTCCGCCAGGGCCTGTGCAGGACCTCTCCCTCCTTGAGCCCGGAATAAAGGCCCCCACAAGAAAGGCCGGTCATCCTTTGTTATCGTGGTATGCGCAAACGTATCACAAAGACAGAGGAGACCGGCCTATGTCCCGTATCGTGCCAGGAATCGATGCCCTGGGGCAACACCTTGCGCTCGTTACCAGCCATCCCGAGGCCTACCGACCCCGGTGCTGTCCGCATTGCGGGATGGGCGGGATGTGGCGCCATGGGGGCTATGAGCGCAAGGCCCCGCGTGGGGAGAGATTGGCGTTTTCCCTGGGACCGGTATTCATTCCCCGCTTTGTGTGTCGGCATTGCCGGCGCACCTGCTCGCGGCTGCCGATGTGTCTGGCACCGCACAGGCAGTACCTGTGGAGGGTGCAGGAGATCGTGCTGATCGGGTTGAGCAGGGGGGAGTCGATACGCCAGATCAGCCAACGGGTGCGGCCCAGCCGGCGCACCATCGGGCGTTGGTGGGCACGGCTGAAGGGGCAGTTCAATCTCCACAGCCTGCATCTGCGCAGCCGGTTTGCGGAACTGGGCCGGCGGGTGGGTGTGGGTCCCTTCTGGGCGGCCTGCCTGAAGCGCATGCGACTGGGTGAGGCGATGGCGTGGCTCGATCGGGCCGGGGTGGTCGTCCCGTGATGATCTGATCCGCAACCCGCGGGGGATGGGCCGATGGGGGGATCGCGACCCACCCCACAGACCTTGCCCCTTCAATCGAGGGCGGGCCCCGGGTTCTCCTATACGCCCTCAATCCACTCAAGGAGAACCCGATGCCTGACATCCATCCCCTGGCCTTGTTCCGCCTCTCGGTGCTCGGCCCCCTGGTCAGCCGTGGGCGGCTGGAGCGCGGCGAGCTCAAGACGATCATCCACGAGCTGGCGCAACGTGACTATGACATCCCCGGCAGCCGCCGCAGCCGGATCGGCGAGAAGACGATCGAGGCCTGGTATTACCGGTGGCGCCACCAGGGGGTGGAGGCCCTGGCGCCCAAGGTGCGTGCCGACCGGGGGGCCTCGAAGCTTGCCCCGCCGGTGCAGGCGGCGATCCTGGCGGCCAAGCGCGACAACCCCCGTCGGTCCATCAACCAGATCCGCGAACTGCTCGAGCGCAGCGGCCAGGTGCCCACAGGGACGCTGTCCCGCTCCAGCATCCACCGCCTGTTGCAACATCACGGCCTGGCTCGGGTGACCGGCTCGGCCAGCGAGGTGCAGGAGAAGCGCCGCTTCGTGGCCGAGTATGCCGGGGAGATCTGGTATGGGGATGTGATGCACGGACCCGCAGTGCCGATGAACGGGCGCCTGCGCAAGGCCTATCTGGTCTCGCTGATGGACGATGCCTCACGGCTGATCGCCCACGGTGCCTTCTGTCCCGGCGAGACCGCCCTGGATATCGAGGGGGTGCTCAAACAGGCCGTATTGAAGAGGGGGCGACCCAGGCGCCTGGTCCTCGACAACGGTCCGGCCTACCGGGCCCAGACCCTGCAGGCGGTCTGTGCCCGGCTGGATATCCGCCCGGTCTACTGTCGCCCCTATGCCCCGGAGGGGAAGGGGAAGCTGGAGCGCTACCATCGCACCTTCCGCGCCCAGTTCCTCAGCGAACTGGACATCGCCGGGCTGCGTGACCTCGAGGATCTCAACGCCCGCCTGTGGGCGTGGACCGAGGAGATTTACCACCGCACCGCACATACGGGGCTGGCCGGACGCACCCCCCTGGAGCGCTACCAGCAGGACCTGCCCCGGATCCGCACCCTGGGCCAGCTGGCGCAGCGGATCGATACCCTGTTCCATCATCGCATCACCCGCAAGGTGCGCAAGGATGGCACCGTCTCCTACCAGGGCCGCTGCTTCGAGGTGCCCTATGAGCTCAGTGGTCAGTCCGTGCGCCTGGTGGTCGACCCCCACGCTGAACAGGTCATCGGCGTGGAGGACCAGGAGGGTCAGTCACTCGGCTCGGCAACCCCTCTCGATGCCGTTGCCAATGGCCACCGGCGCCGGCGCAAACCCAGACCTGCCGAGCCCACCCCGCTCAGCGCGAAGGGGACCAACCTCGTGGAGCTGGCCTTCAATCACTACCATGACCCCAAGGGGGTACGCTGATGTACCGCCACCACTTTGGTCTGAAGCACCTCCCCCTGGGCAAGGAGACCGCCGAGCTGTGGGACGACGGGGCCCTGGGTCTGCTCCGGGAACGCTTCCAGTGGCTGCTCGACAGCCCGGGCATCGGTCTGCTCACCGGCGAGGCCGGGGTCGGCAAGACCGCCGCCTTGCGCAGTCTCGCCACCGCCCTCAATCCCCACCGCTATCAGATCATCTATCTGGCCGAGACCGACTTCGGGCGCCTGGACCTGTACCGCAGCCTCGCTGTGGCCCTGGGCCTGGAGCCCGTCCATCGTCGCGCCCCCCTGTGGCGCGACATCAAGGCACGTATCCTGGAACTGGCCGAAGGCAAGAACGTGATGCCTGTATGGATCATCGACGAGGCCCAGAACCTGCCCGCGGACTTCTTCCGCGACCTGCCCGCCTTCCTCAACTTCGCCTTCGACTCCCGCGACCTGATGACCCTGTGGCTGCTCGGCCACCCCAGTCTCAATCGCACCTTGGAACGGGCCTCCTATGCGGCCCTGGCCAGCCGTATCCAGGCGCGCGTGCAACTGCGGCCCATCACCGACCGAGAGCGGTTCAAGGCCCTCATCGAGCATGCCCTCCACCAGGCCGGTGTTCAGCACACCCTGTTCTCCGACTCCGGCCTCGAGCTCCTGCGCCAGGCCTCCCAAGGCCTGCCCCGCCAGGCCGGGCGCCTGATCAAGCTGGCCATGCAACTGGCCGTGCCCAAGGGCCTGACCCACCTGCCCGACGATCTGATCCAGCAAGCCATCGAGGAGATCTCATGAACCGCCCCTTCCACCTCCCTGACGACTTGCCACCACACACCGCCCTGGCGCTGTTCGAACTGCTCAGTGAGCTCACCGACGCCATCTGGCACCAATACGAGATCGATCTCGTCGAGCTCATCTGCGCCGAACAAGACCAGCCCCCCGACTCTCAACACAGCCTGGACCTCGACGACGATATAGCCTTCTGACCTCCTCGTGCGTCCCGCGCTGGCCGAGGGCTGTCCCTCCTCAGACAGCGCGGGACGCTTCTTCCCATCTCACCGCAAATAGGTCGAACCGCTCTCCCTGAACTAGAGCGGGACGTAACAACGGGGTCTCCCATGGCGACATGGTCAAGGCCTATGTGGGGCAACTGTGCCTGGGCAAGAGCGACTTTGAGGCGGTGGAAAACTTTCGCCACGATGTCTTTTTCAAGCGATCCTTGGGGATCCGCAAGATGCCCTCTGCCCCGCGGCTGCGCCAGCGCTTCGATGAATACGCCAACGAGATGCTGCCGGTGGTGTACGCCAACACCATCGACTTCCTGGTCAATGCCAAGGTCCCGGTGAGCCCCCTGGCCACCGGGCATGTGGCCCTGGACATCGACGTCTTCCCGATGGACAACTCGGGCACGATGAAGGAGGGGGTGTCGCGCACCTACAAGGGCTACGACGGCTATGCGCCGATCGTGGCCTATCTGGGACAGGAGGGCTGGTGCCTGGCCAACGAGCTGCGCGAGGGCAGGCAGCACAGCCAGAATGAATTCCGCTATACCCTGGAGCGG
>JALSSC010000014.1 GCA_026984455.1 Chromatiaceae bacterium | reverse complement strand
GCGCATCGCCGATGATAGTGTGGGGCCTCCCCATGCGAAAGTAGGTCACTGCCAGGCGCCTATACCAGGCCCTGAGCGGATATATCCGCTCAGGGCCTTTTCTTTGCCCGCGTTCCAGGCTGCACCCAGAGTGCCGGGAACGTCAGGAGCCACGCCAACGCGCCAATTCGGCATGCACCCGTTCGACGGGCAGGAACTCCTGCTCCAGCCGACCCTTCTCCCGGTCGTACAGACGGCGATAGAGCGCCTGCTCCGCGGCCGTCAGTCCTTCGGGCGGCTGGGCTTCCGCCTTGACCGGTTCGCCCACGGCCTGTCCCGGACCGTGGGCCGAGAAGGTCGATGCATCCATCAGGCTGGGCTAGACGGGCGCCGGGGTGCGCAGTCTTTTTGAGGGACGGATCAGGCTATCCTGCCTGGGCCTGGATCAGGTAGCGGACCGCCGCGATCACTCCGAGGAAGGCGGTGAAGGTGAGGCCCAGGGACCAGAACATGAATCGATCAGTGCGCTTGGTCAGATGCTCGAAGGCCGCCTTCAGGTCCTGTCGTGATTCCTCGAAGCGCTTGTCCACGGCCTCGAAGCGCTTGTCCACGGCCTCGAAGCGCTTCTCCATGAGCTGGAATCCGCGCTCCATCAATATCAATTGATGCTTGAGCGTCTCCTCCACCCGGACCAGGCGTTCGCGTAGCTCCACCTCATAGACCGCCGGGGGCCTGGCCAGGCTCTGGTCGGCCAGCCATTCGGCGACATGGGTCTTGATGAATTCGATATCTTCGGCCTGGAGATTCATGGGTAAAAGCTTAGCACAGGCAGGGTGTCTCCTTCACTGCAGGTAAGGATCAGTTGCTCTTCCGCAGGCTGCCCGAAGCGGAGGACGCGATGTGGCTGCGGAGTTGGCCGGCAACTCAAACATGCCAACTGTACCGGTTGCATGTGAATATTTGGCGACTGCGGCCGCCCCTCGCCCCCCTGGGCGGTGAGCGATTGCTCGCCATAGTCCCCGCGATGACTTGGTTCCGTGCCTTGCCCAGGGGCGCGAGGAACACCCTGGAAAAACGGCACATTCACGTGCGACGGGGGCATACATCGTCACCGGCGAAGACCGTGCCCCGGGCATCGTCTGGCAATGGCTGGCGCGGCATCGGCCGGGAGGTCGTTTGAAGGGGGGTATGATCCCGCTGCTTCAGTAGTAATGCCGGATAGGGGCCACATCGACGGCGCCATCTGTGTCCAGCACCCAGAGCCGGTCGCGGGGATCTGTCCAGGCGTCCACGGCCTCACGATGAAAAAGCCCGCTGGCGGCGTCTATGGTGTGGTAAATGTGTAAGCGGCCATCGAACCAGTGGAGCCGGCCTGTGTAATCGAAGAAAAACAGCCGGCCCTGGAGATCCTCGCGGATCCGCGTCACGGAAGGAACCGGCAGGGCTTCGTTGGGGCCGAAGCACTTGGCCCTTTGGCCGTCGTGCAGCACGATGCCGAGATCGGTGGCCAGGGCCACGCGGCCGTCCCGCAAGGGCTCGATGTCGTTGATGTCCGTGGATAGCAGGAGGTCGCAGGGCGCATTATGTCTGCCGGACGGAGATCCGCGCCGATACATCTGCAACCCTGCCCGATCCACCTGCAGTTCTCGCCATGCGTTCCCGTCATGCAGGAACAGGCGGCCCGGAACATGGCGTGTGTCGGTGTTGCGTGAAATGAACGCGATCCAGACACGGCCGTGTCGATCCTCGACGATGTCCCCGACCCAGCGTGCCGGCAGTTCCCGGATCAGGCGCAAGTTTCCCGGCGAACTCTCGAGGTAGACGCCCTGGCGAGTCCCTATCCATACCCGATCATGATCATCCAGCAGCACGCGCATGACCAGATGGCCTGGCGGGAGTTTGAGATCTCGGTGCCGTCCTTTCTCGTACACCATCAGGCGTCCCGGCCGATTGCGATCGATCAGGGCGTAACGCTCCAGAGAATGCACGATGCCAAGGGGCCGTTTGCGATACGGGAGTCCGGCGAGGTCCCTGGGCCAGACCGCTTCGCCGTGCCAGGCGACGAGCCCGCCGCCCGGGATCGATGATGAGTCCAGGGAGAGGACCCCGGTACCCTCGGGCGGGCCCTGTGGGTAGAGGGACTCCAGTGCCTGCCTTGCATCGGCGAAACGCCGGACGTCCTCCTCCGGGGCATCCGCCCGGTGCAAGCGGATATAGCGGACAAGGTCCGGCCAGTGCAGGGCAACCAGCCCTGTATCCCGATCGGCCGCTGCCACCCAGATCCAGCCTTCAGGCCCGGGCGCGAGATCCTGGAGGTGGTGCCAGAGAAAGCGTTCGCGAATACCAAAGGGCGTGAACTCTCCGGTACCGGCATCCAGCACCAGCCCATCGTCCCAGGTGGCGAGCACCGGTCGGCCATCCGGCGCGATGGCGAGGCTGCGCACATCATAGTCGGCACCGGGCTGCTGCCAGAGAGGTGTTACGATGCCCTCCTCGCCCACCTGCAGCACGGCGTGCCCGGTGGCTACGAGAAAGCGTCCCTGTGCATCCCACACCGCATATCGCGCTGCGCCATACCGGCGCAGGTCGAGAGGAATACGCTTGCCCCCCGGGTTCAAGGCTTCGAGCCTGTCGGAAAAAAGTGCCCAGACGGCGTGGCGAGCGACCACCAGGGCCTCGGGCACCCGCTCCATGATCCGCGTGGCCCGACCGGTTGCCGGATCAAGCCGCCAGATACCCCAATAGGCCGCCTGGGGATGACGCCCTCTGTTGGTCCAGGCATAGAGCGCATCGTCCGGGCCCACTGCCAGGGCATCGTAGAACTGGTCGCCCGGGGCGGGGAACGTGGCCAGACGGCTCCAGCGGCCCTGGCGGCGCTGGATCACCTCGCCGAAGAGATTCATGCACAGCAGCCCGTTCCGTCCTCGGGCGCAGGCAGTGAGCGGGGTGGGGTGGATGCCGGAGGAGCGCAGGTCAGCACGACTCAGCAGCGTGTCCGCATGTACACGACCGCCCCCGTCCAGGACAAAACGTCGAACCTCGAAGGCCGAAACGGCGAGCACGGCCCCTTTGCCGTCCGGTAGGAGATGGGAGACACCGTGCCTGTCCTCGGCCAGCACATAGACCGTGCCGCGCGCGCGCCAGCGTTGCCAGGCGGCCTGCACCTGCACGGTAGCGTTGCGTACCTTGTAGGCAAGGATCTCGCTCCAGGAGCGCACCTGGCCCTGGCCGAGCACACCAAGTGCCAGAAACGCAAGGCCAACCAGCGACCTGTCCCGCATGGGGAGACGCCAGAATGCTTTCAGGGATGCCCAGAAGGTGCCCACGGTCCCCACGCCGGAAATCACCAGCCAGAGCACCTTGGCGAAGACCGGCCAGCGGGCGTTCCAGATCGAAAAGAGGCCGAGCAGGAGAAGACTCCCGCTGATGGCGAACCCGATGATGGCCTGCAGGAAGGCGCCTCTCGGCGTGGCGCGTGGATGCCCATGCCTGCGGCCGGTTCGGATCTTGGATCGCGGACGTGTTGTCTCTCGCTTCACGTTTCTCACCATTCCGCGCCCTCGGCATTGGGGCTCGTTTGCGCGGTACGCTAAGTTCTCGATCCGAGAGGTCGTCAGAAGGGAGGGAGGTTTTGTTACTCTGAAATTTGTCCATCTGTCAAGACAAAAAGGCTCACACTTGGCAGGGCCCTGATCGGGGCTCGGGACGGCGCGATATTTCAACGTAGGTGATTGGCCTTTATAACTTTTTGTCCTTCCAGGAAGCATGCGGGCGCATACCGGGCCATCCTCCGGCCGGGCGCCTTCATGGAGAAGGCCGACAGCCTGGAAGATGGGGCGTTGAAGGCGGCGGTGATCCACACCCTGCCGGACACGGGAGCGATTTCCGGTCGAACTCACACGCTGGAGCAGTTTTCCAAGGCTTCCCGAGAGGTGGCGGATGTTCTGGTTACGGCGATGAGTATGCGTGGAAGCAGGCCAGGGACGCCGGTGGCTAAAGATCTCTTGCGGGTGGTCGCAACCGTGGGGGAGATCGCGGTCCCCTATCGTCCTTCCGGTGGGCTGCCCTCTCGATCCACGGCGCCCCTTTCCCCTCGCGGGGTATGGGGCGCCGTTTTTCGTTCCGGGCCGCGCTGAACCGGACCCCGCTTCGTGGCAGAATGCCTCCGTCTCTTGCCTGTCCGTCGCCGCTATCAGATCGCCATGCTCCAGTTTCAAGACCTCAGCCTGCGCCGTGGCCCCGAGCCCTTGTTCGAGCACGCCGGTTTTCAGATTCACCCGGGCTGGAAGGTAGGGCTGACGGGGGCCAACGGTTGCGGCAAATCGAGCCTGTTCTCTTTGATCCTGGGGGAACTGGCCGCCGACGTCGGGGCCTTCAGTCGTCCGGACCAGTGGGTGATCGGCCATGTGGCCCAGGAGACCCCCACGGATGCGCGTCCGGCCCTCGAATACGTCCTCGACGGTGATGCGGAACTCCGCGCCTTGCAAAGGGCGCTGGCCGGTGCGGAGGCGGCGGACGATGGCGAGGCGGCGGCGCAGATCCATGGTCGTATCGAGGCCGTCGGTGGGTACCAGGCGGAGGCCCGGGCGGCGCGCCTGTTGCACGGCCTGGGCTTCGCTCCCGGCGAGGAACACCGCGCGGTGGCCGAGTTCTCGGGGGGCTGGCGTATGCGCCTCAACCTGGCGCGCGCCCTCATGTGCCGCTCGGATCTGCTGTTGCTGGACGAGCCCACCAACCACCTCGACCTGGATGCCGCCATCTGGCTGGAATCCTGGCTCGAACGCTACCCCGGGACCCTGCTCCTCATCTCGCACGATCGGGATTTCCTCGACCGGGTGTGCGACCATATCCTGCACATCGAAGGCCGCCGGATCACACTCTACCCGGGCAACTACAGCGCCTTCGAGCGCGTCCGGGCCGAGCGCCTCGCCCACCAGGCCGCCGCCCATGCCCGGCAGCAACGCGAGGCCGCCCACATGCGTGCCTTCGTGGACCGCTTCCGCGCCAAGGCCAGCAAGGCCCGCCAGGCGCAGAGCCGGCTCAAGGCCCTGGAGCGGATGCAGGAGATCGCCCCCGCGCATGTGGACTCCCCCTTCCGCTTCGCCTTCCTCACCCCGGACAGGAATCCACATCCCCTGTTGCGTCTGGAGGCCCTGGAGGCGGGCTATGGAGGGACGCCGGTCTTGACCGGCGTGGACCTCGTTCTCGCCCCCGGTGACCGCATCGGCCTCCTCGGCCCTAACGGCGCCGGCAAATCCACCTTGATCCGGGTCCTGGCCGGCGAGATGGCCCCGGACGGCGGCCTCCGTGAGCTGGCCGATGGTACCCGTATCGGCTATTTCGCCCAACATCAGGTGGAACAACTGCATCCACCGAGCAGCCCCCTGGAACACCTCCGCCGTCTCGATCCGGGGGCCACGGAGCAGGCGTTGAGGGACTGGTTGGGCGGTTTCGGTTTCAATGGCGACCGGGCCCTGGAGGTGGTGGCGCCCTTCTCGGGTGGCGAGAAGGCACGCCTCGCCCTGGCCCTGCTCATCTACCAGCGGCCCAACCTGTTGCTCCTGGACGAGCCCACCAACCACCTGGATCTGGAGATGCGCCAGTCTCTGGCCACGGCCTTGCAGGCCTTCGAGGGGGCCATGGTTCTGGTCTCCCACGACCGCCATCTGCTGCGCCTCACCTGCGACCAGTTGTTGCTGGTGCATGGCGGCCGGGTCGGGATCTTCGACGGCACCCTGGAGGACTATCCCCGTTGGTTGGCCGAGCGGCGCCGCGACGACCGTGTAAAGGCCCCCGACAAGGGGTCCGGCAAGGCGGCGGGGCGCCGTGAGCGCAGGCGTGCCGGGGCGGAGGCGAGGCAGCGTCAGCGTCCTCTGCGTGCACGTCTGAATGCCTTGGAACAGGAAATGGAGCGGCTGCACGCCCGACGGCTCGAATTGGAGCAGGCCCTCGCCGATCCCCGTCTCTATACCCCGGAGGCGAAGGCCGCCCTGACCCCCCTGCTGCGCGAGAAGGCCCAGGTGGATCGCGCCCTGGAGGGGACCGAGGAGGACTGGATGGCCGTGTCGGAGGCATTGGAGGCCGGCTGAACGATGGCCTCCGATCGGTGAGGGGCGTGTCTTTTCTGCGTTTCCGCGCGCTGGAGTAGAATCCGGGCATACCCCTCACCCAGGAGCCCCACGATGATCGACCCCAAACACCTCGACGACCTGGCGCGCAAGCTGGGCGGGCAACTGCCCGCCGGCCTCCAGGTCCTGAAGGAGGACTTCGAACGCAATCTGCGCGCCGGCCTGAGTGCCGCCCTGGAGCGCATGGACCTGGTGACCCGGGAGGAGTTCGAGGTCCAGCGGGCGGTCCTGTTGCGCACCCGCGAGCGCCTGGAGGCCCTGGAGGGCCGCGTCGCCGAGCTGGAGCGGGCGGCCGGTCTCACGCCCCCCGGCGAGGAACAGGCACGCGCCGCCCCATGAGCCTGGCGGTCCTCCACAGTCGCGCCCAGGTGGGGGTGGAGGCCCCGCCGGTCACGGTGGAGGTGCATCTGGCCGGCGGTCTGCCGGCCCTGTCCATCGTCGGCCTGCCGGAGGCGGCGGTACGCGAGAGCAAGGACCGGGTGCGTGGCGCCCTGCTCACCGGCCAGTTCGATTATCCCGCCAAGCGCATCACCATCAATCTGGCCCCCGCCGACCTGCCCAAGGAGGGTGGGCGCTTCGACCTCCCTATCGCCCTGGGCATCCTCGGCGCTTCCAACCAGATCCCCATGGCCTCCCTGGGCCGCTACGAGTTCATCGGCGAACTGGCCCTCTCGGGGGCGCTGCGGCCGGTGCGCGGGGTGTTGCCGGCGGCCCTGGCGGCGCGCCAGGCGGGACGAGCCCTGGTCCTGCCGGAGGCCAACGCCGCCGAGGCCGCCCTGGTGGAGGGCCTGAGGGTCCATCCCGCGCCCCATCTCAATGCGGTCTGCGCCCACCTCGGCGGCAGCGCCGAATTGCCCTGCCAGCCGCGCACCGTCCCGCGGCGCCCCTCCGAGGCCCCGCCCGACCTCTCCGAGGTGCGTGGTCAGGCGCAGGCCAAGCGCGCCCTGGAGGTGGCCGCGGCCGGCGGCCACAGCGTCCTCATGCTGGGGCCGCCGGGGACCGGTAAGTCCATGCTCGCCGCCCGCCTGGCCGGGATCCTGCCGCCCATGGAAGAGGGTGAGGCCTTGGAGAGCGCCGCCCTCTGGTCGGTGAGCCTGGCCGGCTTCCAGGTGGAGAATTGGCGCCGGCGCCCCTTCCGCGCGCCCCATCACACCGCCTCGGGGGTGGCCCTGGTGGGGGGCGGCAGTCACCCCGCCCCGGGGGAGATCTCTCTGGCGCATGGCGGGGTGCTGTTCCTGGACGAACTGCCGGAGTTCGACCGGCGGGTGCTGGAGGTCCTGCGGGAGCCCCTGGAGAGCGGCCACATCCTCATCTCCCGCGCCGGCCGGCAGGCCGAGTTCCCAGCCCGCTTCCAGTTGATCGCGGCCATGAACCCCTGTCCCTGTGGCTATCTGGGCGATCCCGAAGGCCGTTGTCGCTGTACCCCGGATCAGATCGCCCGCTACCGCCAGCGCATCTCCGGCCCGCTGCTGGACCGCATCGACCTGCACCTGGAGGTCCCCCGGCTGCCCCCCGATGTCCTGGGGGCCCCGCCCGATCCCGGGGCCGAGACCAGCGCCCAGGTGCGGACACGGGTGATCGCCGCCCGCGAGCGTCAGCTGGCGCGTCAGGGCTGTCCCAACCAGGCCCTGAGCGGGCGTGCGATCGACCGCCACTGCGCCCTGGATGCGGCCGGTCGGCGGCTTCTGGAACAGGCCACCCGCCGGCTCGGGCTCTCGGCCCGTGCCTGGCACCGTATCCTCAAGGTGGCCCGCACCCTGGCCGATCTGGGGGGCGAAGCGCGCATCGCCCCGGCCCATCTCAGCGAAGCGGTGGGCTATCGCCACCTGGACCGCCGTCCGCCCCGGGCCGCCTGAATCTCTCGTGGAGGATCCCGCATGAAATCTCTGTTCCGCATCTTCCTGCTCGCGGCCATCGCCTACGGCGCCTGGCCCTACTACGGCCTCTGGCGCCTGAACCAGGCCGCCGTCTCCGGGGATCCCCAGGCCCTGGCGACCTGGGTGGACCTCCCGGCCGTGCGCCAGGACATCAAACGCCGCCTGAATAAGGACCTGTCGGCCGGTGAGACCACGCCGTCGAACGAGTTCATCGGCTGGTTGCAGGACGGCATCCAGCGCCTGGGCAACGATGCCGTGGACCGTCTGGTGACCCTGGAGTGGGTCCGTGACCGGCTCCTCTCCAAGACCCCCGCGGGCAGCCGCGGCGGCTTCCTCGGTCAGGTGAGCTATGCCTTCTTCGAGCGCCCCGACCGGTTCCTGGTGCGTATCGGCGAACTGGGAGGAGACCCTGTCCATCTGCGCCTGCGTCTGGAGGGGGCGGGGTGGCGGCTGGTGGCCCTGTACGACTGACCTGGCGGCACCCCTGGGAGGCGGTGTGGCGGTCTACTCCGCGAGCGCTCGATGGCGTCCGATCTGCAACACCTCGGCCCACTCCGGCGCCGCCGGCGGCCGGAAACGATGCACCCGCACCCTGACCCGGTCCGCGTTCACGTCCACCCGCAGGTAGTTGTATTCCTCCTCATGGGGGCGGCCGCCCCAATAGAGTTCCGGTTCCGGCGAGGGGTGTCGCGCGCGGCCGAGGGCCTGGGGTGCCCCGCCGCCACCCACCACCAGATAATGGACCCCGTCCACCTCGAAGCGCTCGGTGGTGTGGACGTGGCTGTTGATGACGATCAGGTTCAGGTCCCGGGCATAGCGCCTGAGCACCGGATGGGGGTTTTCTCCGGCCGGCAGGGGGCCGTGCCCGGCGTGGGCGAAGGAGGGCTTGTGGTAGACGACGAAGACCGGATCCTCGCCGTTCTCGCGCGCGGTCTGCAACTGCCCTTCGAGAAAGGCCATCTGGCCCTCGAAATCCGGGTGCCTGCCATTCCAGCAGGGGCCATGAGGACAGTAGTCGCCACTGTCGAGGAAGACGAAACGGCTGCCCCGGTAGGGCAGGGCATAGACCCGCCTTGTGGGGCCGAGTCCGAGGGCCTCGAGCCAGGGGAGGCTGGTGAGCATCCCGCGCAGTTCCGGGTCGTCCCAGGTCTCGTGGTTGCCCACCGCCGCCAGGAGCCGTCCGGGCAGGCCCAGGTCCGGGTCCACGGCCGGCAGGCGTAACAGTACCAGGGAGTTGAAGGCCTGCCAGTAGGGGCGCTCTGCCAGGGAACGGCCCTGGAAGCCGTTGAGGGTGATGTCACCCCCATGGACGATGAAACCCGGACCCTCGCCGTGGGCGCCCCGGCGGATATCCTCCACCAGATGATCGAACACCCACAGCCGGCCCTGGCGATCGAGGACCCGCCGCCAGGGACCGTCGCCCTGCCGTCGGTCGATGCGGGCGGGCCAGCCGTTGCGATATTGCAGACGGATCTGTTTCCCGCCCTCGGCGCCCACCAGGACGCGGCTCAACATCCCCCCGACGCCATAGTCGAGCCGCAGGGGCCGGCCGGGGTATCTGTGTCGCAGGATCTCGCGGATGCGGGTCTCCTGATTCCGCCCGTAGGGAAGAAAGGGCTCGCTGCGGCTGTCGCCGGTGACCAGGAAGGAAAAGGCCCCGTGGTCTTGGGCGGCCTGGGCGGCCAGGCAAAAGAGAAGGAAAAGGGTGCCGCCGAGACGGCGGAGGGCCTGATGCATGGATGGGTTCATGGTACGGATACCTCGACGAATCCTCTTTGCAGGGGGGCTTGGTCCGGGGGAAGGGTCCGGGGCATGAGGGGTGTCTCAGTGACGGCGCCGATGTTCGCGCCACTTCAGGCGCAGGCGTTCCCACAGCGGCCGCCGCGGGCGCGGGCAGACCAGGCCCAGGGGCCGCGGCGGCCGGTAGGTGACGCCACCGCCCTGGATGCGCCCGTCCTCCACCCGCAGCAGGCGCCCGGCGGCCTGGATCACCGCCGGGTCGTGGGAGGCGATGAGGAAGGTGGTGCCGAAGCGGCGGTTGAGGTCCTGCATCAGGTGGATGAGGTCGCGGCCGGTCTTGGAGTCCACGTTGGCGGTGGGTTCGTCGGCGAGGACGATGTCCGGGCCGGTGGCCAGGGCGCGGGCCACCGCCACCCGCTGCTGCTGGCCGCCGGAGAGCTGGTCGGGGCGGCGGTAGCCCAGATAGCCTATGCCCACCTGTTCCAGCCAGTAATCAGCACGCTCCATGCACTCGCCCCGGTGCAGGCCCTGCAACTGGCAGACGTAGGCCACGTTCTCGCGGGCGCTGAGCACCCGGATCAGGTTGTAGGCCTGGAATACGAAGCCCAGGTGACGCAGGCGGAAGTCGGCGCGCCGGTCGTCGTCCCAGGCCCCGAGATCCTCACCACATACCCGCACCTGGCCCGAGTCGGGCCGTTCCAGGGCACCCAGGCAGTTGAGCAGGGTGCTCTTGCCCGAGCCCGAGCGACCGGCGATCACCAGGAACTCTCCCCGTTGCACCCGCAGGTCCACGCCGTTGAGGGCCGGGTAGGGGACGCTGCCCACCCAGTAGCACTTGTAGAGTTCGCGCACCTCGATCAGGTGTCTCTTGTCCCGGTTCAAGTCAGATCCTCCGCAGGGCCGCGTTCATGGGCAGGCGCGCCGCCCACCAGGCCGGATAGAGCCCCGCCACCAGGGCCGCGGCGAAGGTGGTGCCGAGGATGCGGCCGGCGGATTCGGCGGTGATCAGGGGGTGGATCAGGGGGCTCATGTAGAAGAAGCGGAAGGCGTTGCCGAAGGCCGAGAGATCGATGCCGTCGCGCCCGAGCCAGAACACCGCGCCGATCCCGAGGGCATAGCCCAGGATCGCTCCGGCCAGGATCAGCATCAGGCCCTCCAGCAGGACCATGACGAACAGTTGGCGCGGGCGGGTGCCCAGGGCCAGCATCACCCCCAGCTCGCGGGTGCGCTCGTGCAGGGCCATGAGCTGGGTGTTGAGCACCTCCACCAGCACCAGGGCGGCGACGATCAGGATCAGCACCAGGCCATAGGCATCGGAGAACTTGAGCCACTGGCTCACCATGGGGTCCAATTCCCGCCAGCTCAGGATCTCGTAGCGGTCTTCCGGAAGGGTGCGGCGCAGGCGGGCCTCCATCCCGCCCGCGGCGGCATGGGTCAGGGCACGGACCACCACGTCGGTGACTCCCTCGCCCAGATGCAGCCACCGGCGTGCCTTGCCCAGGTTCACCAGGGCCAGGACGCGGTCGATCTGGGGTGCCCCCGATGCCAGGATGCCACGCAGATAGAACACCTCCGAGGCCATCTCGCCATTGGGGCGCTGGGCGGTGAGCACCACCCGGTCACCGACCCGGGCGCCCAGGTTGTGGGCCACGGTGACCCCCAGGAGCAGGTCGCGCGCCACTCCGGGGCGCAACCAGGCGCCCTCGCTCAGCATCTGGTGCATGTGCGTCACCCAGGTCTCCTGCTCCGGATCGACGCCCATGATCCGGACCCCGGAGGCATTGCCGGCCACCGCCGCCAGGCCGGAGGCGCGGACACGCAGGGTCCAGGCCGCCACCGCCGGGTCGTGCCGCACCACGGCGATGACCGGCCCCGGATCGGGGATGTAGTCGCGCAGGTTCTGGGAGTCCTCGAAACCGCGGGCGTGGATCTGGACGTGGCCGGTGAGGGCGAGGATGAAGTTGTCGCGCATCTGCTCCAGCCAGCCGTCGTTGAGGGCCGCCAGCAGGGTCAGGGCGGCCAGGCCCAGGGCCATGCTCAGGACGGTGAGGCCGGTCCGCCGCGGACTGCGCTCCAGGTTGCGCAGGGCGAGCAGGGCGAACTCCCGTGGCGGCAGACGGGGATGGCCCTCAGACATGGCGCAGGGCCTCCACCGGGCTCAGGCGGCTGGCGCGCCAGGCCGGATAGAGACCGGCCGCCAGGGTGATGCCGAGGACGGCGGCCAGGGTCTGCCCCAGGTGGCGCAGGTCGAGGTGGGGCCGGACCAGGGGGTCCACGTAGAACCGCTGGGTGTCGCCCAGCAGCAGGGAGAGGTCGATACCGGTGTGGGCGGTGAGGGCCACCAGGCCGATCCCCCCCAGGACCCCGGCGGCGATCCCGGCGAGGCCCAGCCACAGAGACTCGGACAGGACCATCACGAACAGTCCCAGACGGCGGTTGCCCAGGGCCAGGTGGATACCGAACTCACGGATGCGCTCCAGCATGGATACCAGCAGGGTGTTCACCACCCCCGCCAGGACGATGAGCAGGACGATCCCCAGGAACAGGTAGAGGAACGCGTTGTGCAGGGTCACCCACTCGTGCATCACCGGGAACATGTCGTACCAGCGCAGCACCTCCAGATCGCGGCCGGCCAGGGCCCGGCGCAGCTGTCCGGTCACCGTCTCCAGGCGTTCCGGCGGGACCCAGATCGGAATGTCGGTGATCCGGCCCTGCATGTCCAGCATCTCCTGGGCCGCGCCCAGGGGGGTGAGTACCAGTCCCCGGTCGATCCCCAGGCCCCCGCCGGAGACGATGCCGATGAGCCGGAAGTCCTCGGCGGTGAGGGCGCCGAAGCGGTCGTAGGCCACCAGCACCACCGAGTCGCCCACGCCCACCCCGAGATTGCGGGCGCTGGCCGCGCCCAGGACGCAGACGTACTCGTCACCGGGGCGGAAGAAACGTCCCTGCGTCACCTTCTCTCCCAGGCGGGTCACCCGGGGCTCGGTGCGTGGATCCATGGCGATCAGGAAGCTGCCCTCGGTGGCGCTGTCCGAGGCCACCAGGGTGTAGGTCTCCAGGCGCCGGGTCCAGCGCCCGACCCCCGCCGCCTTCAGGGCCGCGAGAATGGGTGCGTCCTTCTCTATATGGCGGGCCAGTTCCGGATTGGAGAAGAAGCCCTGGCGGTGGATCTGCAGGCTGCCCACCAGGGTGGACTGGAAATTGCCCAGCATGTTGCGGTGCAGGCCGTCGTTGAAACCCCACAGGAAGACCAGGGCGGCCAGACCCACGGCAATGGCGCTCACCGTCAGCAGGGTGCGCCGCGGATCCCCGGTCAGGTTGCGGAACCCGATCCAGAGGACGACCGTCTTCACGGGTGGTGGGTCTTGCCCAGGGGATGGAAGGCGCTGTCATCCGTGACGGGGCCGAAATGGAGTTCGCGCAGCTCGATCTCGGTGTATTGGCGCTTGTCCTTTTGCGGCTCCATGCGCCAGCGGGCGGGCACTAGATGGCCGTCGAAGGTGCGCGGAGCGAGGAAGCGCAGGCGCCGCTTGAGATGGCCCGCCTTGCAATAGAAGTCGATCTGCAGAGGCAGGCCGTCGTCGCGCACCCGCTGGATCAGGCGAGACCAGGTGGCCGGGGCATCGGGCTTGGGCAGGGATTCGATGGTGTAGACGGTGTGCCCGTCGGCCTTCTCCTCGCCCACGATCTGGTGCCGGTACTGGTCGATCAGGGCCGAGGCCTCCAGCAGGTCCTGGTTGTTGAAGTCCGAACCCATCCAGGGGTCCTGCATCATCGCCGGGGAGATGGCGATCTGGCGGCGCAGCTTGGGCAGATACATGGAGAGCCGGCCGTCCACCTTGAGGAACTGGGTGCCCCGGGCCTTGCGCGGCTTGCGCAGTTCCAGGCGGGCGCGGTCGTGCACGGGGTCGTCCCAGACCCGTACCTCCAGGTTGCGCTGCCAGTCGGGGCGCACGATACGGACCCGGTACAGGCCCCGGTTGCCGTGGTCGCGCAGGGCCGCCTCGCCCTTGCGCAACAGGTCCAAGGCGGAGGGATCTGCGGCCAGGGTCACCAGGGGTGACAGGGCCAGGAGCAGGAGCAGGCAGCGGTTCATGGGCGGTGGTCTCCAGGGCGGTCTTTCGGGTCCGTGCGAACCCGATTCTATACCCGTCGTATGCGTTTTTTGTTTTTCGAGGACGTTTCTGGCGCCCCGGGGCGAGGCGGGGAAGCGCGTCATAGCGGGGACTGGGGCGAACGATCACTACATGGCCCAGGGGGGCGAGAGGCGGCCGCAGTGGCCGAAGATCCAAGCGCGCCGGGTATACTTAGCAGCGGGCGTCCGGCAACGCTCCAGGGAGCGGGGGACACACGCAGGGCCGAAAACCCTTGTGTGTAGGGTGGGACCTTCGGACAAAAGAAAAACCCCGACCACGTTCCTTATGGTACGGGGAAAGTCGCCGGCTTGGTTGGCATGGGTCGGGTCGGTCCCTGGGAGCGTCCCTGCCTGGTGAGGAGTTCCTTCTCTCCATTGGCGACGGGGTCATTTTGATTCAACCAATAGGGCGGGGACATCGGTGTATTCCTCAGACTGTGTAGGAACTATCTGACATTTTTCCGCGGAGGGTGACAGTGATCGGTCTGTTGCAACGAGTCGACCGGGCCGAAGTCCGGGTCAGGGGCGAGCGGATAGGCGCCATTGGACGCGGTATCCTGGTTCTGGTGGGCGTTTCCCGGGGCGACGACGAGGAACGGGCGGAACGTCTGTTGGAACGGCTCC
This sequence comes from Chromatiaceae bacterium, assembly GCA_026984455.1. GTDB lineage: Bacteria > Pseudomonadota > Gammaproteobacteria > Chromatiales > Chromatiaceae > JALSSC01. Next base: position 3,695 of record JALSSC010000014.1, on the reverse strand, counting down.
TCGGCTACCGCGTGTTTTGCGATCCCGAGGGGCGCATGAATCTGAGCGTTCGCGCCATCGGCGGCGGCCTGTTGCTGGTGCCGCAGTTCACCCTGGCGGCCGATACGCGCAAGGGGAGGCGGGCCAGTTTCACCTCCGCCGCACCCGCCGATGAGGGGCGGCGTCTGTTCGGCCATCTCCTGGACCGGGCAAGCGCAGTCTACCCGCATGTGGCCGCTGGCCGCTTCGGCGCCGACATGGAGGTGGAGCTGGTGAACCAGGGGCCAGTGACCTTTTGGCTGGAGACCTGAAGGCGCGGCCCCGGCCGGGCGGGCCTTGGCAGGCCGTCGAAAAATAGAAGTTTTCCAGGGCCTGTGTATCCCGTTAGGGCGCAGGGGTGTCTTTTCCGTGCAAGGTCTCCCCGATGGCCTTTACTCCCTGCTTCACGCCACGTACCGCACTTGCCAGGATGCCGGCATTCGGGTCCACCCAGTCCGGTACTTCCACCAGGGTCTCGCCCACCTCTGTGGGGGCCCCTTCGCCGGGTTGCGGACGGTAGTCGCCCTCCAGGCGCACCAGGCGGCCGTTTTCGAAGAAGACCGTCAAACGCTTCATCTCTCTGGGGCCATTGCCCTTCTTCATGGTGTAGACGTAGTCCCAGCGGTCTGCGTGGAACGGGTCACGTAGCATGGGTGTTCCCATGAGATAGCGCACCTGGGGCTTGGTGAGACCCGGTTTCAAGCGATTCACCGTGACTTGATCCAGCAGGTTTCCCTGTTGGATGTCGGGTCTGTAGACGAAAGGAATGCGTTCCAGGATGGACCCCGCATCCTTGCTTGCCGTACCTCCGTCTTTGCCGAGCCAGGAACATCCGGAGACTAGGAGACTTGCCAAGAAGGCTGAGGAAATGAGACTCTTTCGCATACCTGACCGGGACCCCAATATGTTATTGGGCATCATACCCCATTCGCGGTCCGAGATTCGACGACCGTCCGAGGACAAGAGATTGCAAAACGATCAACAGATCCGCCAGGCCGGGCTCAAGGTGACCCTGCCGCGGGTGAAGATACTGGAATTGCTTGAACAAAGCCCGAAACGTCATGTGAGTGCCGAGGACGTCTACCGTATGTTGCTGGCGCGGGGTGACGAGATCGGTCTGGCCACGGTGTATCGTGTCCTTACGCAGTTCGAAGCCGCGGGGCTGGTGAGCCGCCACCATTTCGAGAGTGGTCAGGCCATGTTCGAGGTCAACCGCGGGGGCCACCACGATCACTTGGTCTGCCTGAAATGCGGGAAGGTGGTGGAGTTCATGGACCCTGTGATCGAAGAGCGACAACAGGCCCTGGCGGAGCGGCACGGTTTTCTCATCGAGGACCATTCCCTGGTGCTCTATGGCCTGTGTGACGATCCAACGTGCCGTGGGCAGGGGGCTAAAGAGCAAAAAGATCGTGACTGAAGAGTTGCGTCAGATTGTCTGCTTGTGAATCGATCCGGTTCCGGTTCCACGGTTGCAAAAGTTCAAAGAAGGGCTTTTGCAGCGTCCCGCGAGAGACACCGCCTGACAGCCCAGCACTCCTATGTGTCGCTCCGGGACCATGACGTGTCCTGCTCAAGAACGACCTGAGTCGACCGCCTGCGGTGGACCTGCCGCAGACGGAGGCGGTGCCAGAACGTGGAGAAATAGCGCTGCTGTCGGTGGCGGATCCACGAGGTCAGGACAAAGGTGCAGCCCAGCAGGGTGTAGAGGCAGAGATAAACGGCATCGGTGCCGAAGAGGTTGCGCAGGAATGCGCTGCTGCCGAAATAGCCCAGTGTGCTGAAGATCCCGCGCTCGGTGAAACCGTCCGGCAGAGACCATAGCAGCAGTGCCAGGCTCTCCCCCATGAACAGCCAGCCGCCGCACTGGCGCAGACGGGTCCAGCCGCGTACGCCGTCGAGTAGGCTGTTGTGATCCTGCGGTAGTGCGTTCCGGTAGTCCTCGGCCAATGTCGGCCAGCGGCACGGCGTGTGCTCCGTGTCCACCAACTCCAGTTCGCGCGGCAGGTTGCCCGGGGCGTACCCTTCGGGGGCCTGCAGGATCCGTTCGGCCACGCTGGCATGAATCTTCGGTGTGGTGGTGGCATTGGGCCATAGTTTCCAGGGCGGGAAGGCGCAGGGATGGCGAAGATGTCCGCATTGGAAATGGATGTCACGCGGGGCATAGCGATAGTACACGCCCAAGCCTGCCCGGGAATCGTATAGCTTGTCGCAGACATTGGCGTGTTCGTGGATCCAGCGCCGGTCGGCTGCGAGAAGGCGCAGGCGCTCCTCGTCGTCGGGCGCTGCAGCCTCGGCCTGGCGCAGCATCCAGCCCAGACTCACCAGCGACAGCCCCTGTTTGGGATAGCCGCCACCCACGTTGGCATGGGCGCCGGCGAACCACACCTGTTGAATGCGCCCGGCCAGGTCGCCCTCCTGCGACTCGTCCCATAGTCTGGGGTGAAAGGTCTTACGCTGGTCATCGATGGCGAGGGCCTGGGCGCCCTTCTCCACACAGGGGCTCAGGCGGTAGTTGGGAAACTTGAAGCGGTAGATGGCGCAGCTGATGGCGTCGGCCACCCAGAGGACGGGAAAGCCCACGGCGCTTACCGTATCCCATACGCCGATGAAGCGGATCCGTGCGCGCCCCACTCCGTGCCCGGCTGGCGGCAGGTCGGCCGCCAGATCCAGGCAATGGCTGTGGCTGAAGTCCCCTGGAGTCGGGGTCCGCCGAAACAGTCCCAACAAGCGCTCCAGCCAAGCCTGGTTGTCGTGGCGGTATACGCGCCAAGCCTGGCGCACCCGCTGGCGCAAGGCCTGATCGCTCTTCAGAAGGGTGCGGTCGAGGATACCGATGCGGGTGATGAGCCCCGCCAGGGTGCGCACGGTGAAGGCCCCACGGCTGAAACCGAACAGGTAGAGGTGATCACCGGGTTCGTAGACTCGCGTCAGAGAGGCGTAGAGTTGGCGAACATTGCGGCTCAGTCCCCAGCCGAAGGCCCCGCCCAGCAGCTTGAGCGGTTTGAAGTCCGATGTGCCCACACCGTCGTCGTAGATCGCGATCTGGGGTCGGTCCGGATCATGCAGATCCACCGTCTCGAATAGCTTGAAGACGTTGGTGCCACGGTTCTTGTTGGCGGTGTTGCCCGTGCCGTCCGAGCAGATGACGATGTTCCTGGCCATGTTTGCGATCAGGTTGCCGCAGAGGCCCCTCCCGGTACTGCATGGGAGGGCGGCCTCCATGGGCCTACAGGCCGGCCCCACGGTGCGGGGCCGACATCCTTCAAGGGGTCACTGCAGCTGCTCGAACATCAGGTCGAAGCCGAGGCGCTTGCGCTGGAGTAGGAAGTCGAGGCGCACGTCTTCCAGCGTGGCGCCCGCGGCGGCCCAGGTGTCCCCGGCCGGCACCAGCAGGAAGTAGGGATCGCCGGCGGCCGTGTAGCCGTCCGGGTCCAGTCCCGGCGCGCTCTCCTTGAGCGGCAGGGTGGCATTCTGCAGCACCATCCGCACCGGACCGGCCAGCTCCGCGCCCGAACCGTTGGTCAGGTCGAGGAGCACGAAGAAGGAGCGGTTGATCCGATCCAAGAGGGTGCGGGAACGGCTGACCCCGATCGAGCCGGTCACGTCCTGCCACACCGGCTGGTGCGCGGCGACGTTCACCGTCACCGGCTCGGAGGTGGTCTCGGCCCCTTCGTCGT